>CP051231.1:4265142-4309625 GCA_017792405.1 Oceanicola sp. | reverse complement strand
GATCCTGGAGGGGCTGCTGGGCGAGGCCGGTCTTGCATGGGCCGACCTCACCGCGCTCGGCGTCGGCATCGGCCCCGGCAACTTCACCGGCATCCCCGCCGTGGGCGTCTCCAGCTTCGAACTGGCCCGCGCGGCGGAGAGCGGCACCGTGCATCTCCCCGCACCGCGCGAGATGGCCTATGCGCAAGACTTCACCGCCGGTGTACCCTCCGGCCCGCCCCGGCTGGAGCCGCGCCCGGCTGCGCTGGCCGACGAGATCCCCGATCTGCCCGCGCGCCTCGCCACCCGCGCCGCCGCGCTGCTGGCTCGCGCCACGCCGCCCATCCCCCGCCCCGCGCCGCTCTACGTCAAAGCGCCCGATGCCGCGCCCGCGCGCGATGCGCCGCCCGAGATCATCGGATGACACCCGAGGCACTGGCCACCCTCCACGCCGCCTGTTTCGAGGTGCCGCGCCCGTGGCGCGCCGCCGAGTTCGAGGCACTTCTGGCGCAGCAAAGCGTGTTCCTTCTGGGTGACGAGTCCGGCTTCGCCCTCGGCCAATGCGCCGGGGCCGAGGCCGAGCTGCTGACCCTCGCCGTCGCGCCCGAGGCCCGGCGGCAGGGGCTGGGCCGGGCGCTGCTGGAGCGCTTCCACACCGAGGCCGCCAGCCGGGGCGGGGCAACCACCCTGCTCGAAGTCTCCGCGCAGAACGCCCCTGCCATCGCGCTCTACACCGCCGCCGGTTACAACGAGATCGGCCGCCGCCGCGCCTATTACCGCGCCCCCGGCGGCACCCGCGTCGATGCCCTCGTGATGAGTCGCGCCCTCTAGGCCGGGCACTCTGCCCACCGCTCCCCCGGCGGGCAACTTCCCCCCACGAAACACCGCCAAGTGACGTTGCGGTGCAGAAAAAGCGGTTGACCACCCTTCACCGCTGCGGCCTTATTCATGGGTAATCCATAACCCGGCACCCCGCCCGCAATTGCGGCGAGGATGCGGGACATAACCAACGGGAGACCTACCCATGACCTTCGCGCGCAGCCTTCTGGCCTCCGCCGCCGCTACCGCCCTCATGGCCGGTGCAGCGCTGGCCGACCCGGCCATCATCTTCGACCTCGGCGGCAAGTTCGACAAATCCTTCAACGAAAGCGCCTTCAACGGCGCGACCAAATGGGCCGAAGAGACCGGCGGCAGCTTCGCCGAGATCGAGATGCAGTCCGAAGCCCAGCGCGAGCAGGCCCTGCGCCGCCTCGCCGAAGATGGCGCCAACCCGATCGTCATGACCGGCTTCGCCTTCGCCACCGTTCTGGGTGAGGTCGCTCCCGACTACGCCGACACCAAGTTCGTCATCATCGACGGCGTGGTCGATGCGCCCAACGTGCGCTCCGTGGTGTTCAAGGAGCAGGAAGGCTCCTACCTCGTCGGCATGCTCGCCGGCATGGCCTCCGAATCCGGCACCGTGTCCTTCGTCGGCGGCATGGACATTCCGCTGATCCACAAGTTCGCCTGCGGCTACGCCCAGGGCGTGAAGGCCGCCAACCCCGACGCCACCATCATCCAGAACATGACCGGCACCACCCCGGCCGCCTGGAACGACCCGGTGAAAGGCTCCGAGCTGACCAAAGCGCAGATCAGCCAAGGCTCCGACGTGGTCTATGCCGCCGCGGGTGGCACCGGCGTGGGCGTGCTGCAAACCGCTGCGGATGAGGGCATCTTCTCCATCGGCGTCGACAGCAACCAGAACCACCTGCACCCCGGCTCCGTGCTCACCTCGATGCTCAAGCGCGTCGACGTGGCCGTCTATAACGCCTTCACCGCTGGTGCCGACGGCATCGAGCCCGGCATCGTGGCCCTCGGCCTCGCCGAAGGCGGCGTGGATTACGCCGTGGACGACAACAACGCCGAACTCATCACCGAAGAGATGATGACCGCCGTCGATGCCGCGAAAGAGAAGATCATCGCTGGCGAGATCGAGGTCCACAACTACGAGACCGACAGCACCTGCCCGGCGATGTAAGCCGCGTGCAACGCTGAACGAGACAAAGGGAGGGCCGCTCCGGGAAACCGGCAGCGGCCCTTTCGCAAAGAGGGACCGGGGGAACATCATGGCCGCAGAACAGGCGCCCGCCATCGAACTCAAAGGCATCTCCAAGGCCTTCGGGCCGGTGCAGGCCAACAAGGACATCTCGCTTTCGGTGAAGCGCGGGGCGATCCACGGCATCATCGGCGAGAACGGCGCGGGCAAGTCCACCCTCATGTCCATCCTCTACGGCTTCTACAAGGCCGATGCCGGTGAGGTCTTCATCGGCGGCAAACTCACCCAGATCCCCGATAGCCAGGCCGCCATCGCGGCGGGCATCGGCATGGTCTTCCAGCACTTCAAGCTGGTGCAGAATTTCACGGTGCTCGAAAACGTCGTGCTCGGCGCCGAAGATGGCGCCCTGCTCGGCCCATCGCTCACCAAGGCCCGCAAGGAGCTTCTGGCGCTCTCCTCCGAATACGGCCTCAAGATCGACCCGGACGCGGTCATTCAGGATATCGGCGTCGGCATGCAGCAGCGTGTCGAGATCCTCAAGGCGCTCTACCGTCAGGCCGACATCCTCATCCTCGACGAGCCCACCGGCGTGCTCACACCGGCAGAGGCCGACCAGCTCTTCCGCATCCTCGAGCGGCTGAAGGCCGAGGGCAAGACGGTGATCCTGATCACGCATAAACTGCGTGAAATCATGGAGATAACCGATACCGTCTCGGTCATGCGCCGCGGCGAGATGACCGCCACAGTGCAAACCTCGGGCACCTCCCCCGAGGAGCTGGCCGAGCTGATGGTAGGCCGCAAGGTGCTGCTCCGCGTCGACAAGAAGCCCGCCACCCCCGGCGAGACCGTGCTCGAAGTCCGCGACCTCAAGGTGACCGACTCCAAGGGCGTGCAAAAGCTGCGCGGCATCTCGCTCGACATCCGCGCAGGCGAGATCCTCGGCATCGCCGGGGTCGCAGGCAACGGCCAGTCCGAACTGCTTGAGGTGCTGGGCGGCTACTGCGCGGCCAAGGGTACCATCCGCATGAACGGCGAAGAGATCGATCTGACCGGCAGCCATTCCGATGGCCAGTCCCGCCGCCGTCGTGGCATCGCCCACGTGCCCGAAGACCGCCACCGCGAGGGCCTGATCCTCGAATTCCACGCCTGGGAAAATGTCGCCTTCGGCTACCACAACGACCCGAAATACCAGAAGAACCGGCTGACAATGGACAACGCCGCCATCCGCGCCGACACCGAAGAGAAGATGGCCCGCTTCGACGTGCGCCCACCCAATCCGCTGCTGGCGGCCAAGAACTTCTCCGGCGGCAACCAGCAAAAGATCGTTCTGGCTCGCGAAATCGAGCGCAACCCCGACCTGCTTCTGGTGGGCCAGCCCACCCGCGGCGTCGACATTGGCGCCATCGAGTTCATCCACCAGCAGATCGTGCGGCTGCGCGACGAGGGCAAGGCCATCCTTTTGGTCTCGGTCGAACTGGACGAAATCATGTCGCTCTCCGACCGGATCGCCGTCATGTTCGACGGGCAGATCATGGGCGAGCGCCTGCCCGCCGAAACCGACGAAAAAGAACTGGGCCTGCTGATGGCCGGCATGCAGGGGGAGGCCGCTTGATATGGACGTGATGCCCAAATGGGCCGAGGTCATCCTCGTCCCGCTCATCTCTCTCATCCTTGCCGCGCTGCTCTCGGCGGTGGTGATCCTCGCCATCGGGGAGAACCCGATCAAGGCCGTCTCCATCATGGTCGATGGCTCCATCGGCGGGGTGCGGGGCTGGGGCTATACGCTCTATTACGCCACCAACTTCATTTTCACCGGCCTCTGCGTCTCGGTCGCCTTCCATGCCCGGCTGTTCAACATCGGCGGTGAGGGTCAGGCCATGCTGGGCGGGCTCGGGGTGGCGCTGGTGCTGCTCTACATCCCCTTTCCGCACTGGTCTCTCGCGCTCGTTGCCGCCTCCATCGGCGCGGCGCTCTTCGGCGCGCTCTGGGCGCTGATCCCGGCCTGGCTTCAGGCCGCGCGGGGCAGCCATATCGTGATCACCACGATCATGTTCAACTTCATGGCCGCCGGGCTGCTCAACTACCTGCTGTCCAACACCCTCAAACCGGCGGGCCAGTCCGACCCGGCCTCCGCCAAGTTCGACGCCGCCTATGACCTGCCCACGCTCAACAGCATCCTGACCGACCTCGGCTTTCAGGCCGCGCGGGACGATTCGGTCAACGTCACCTTCCTGCTGGCCATCGCCGCCTGTTTCGCCGTCTGGTTCCTGCTCTGGCGCACCCGGCTCGGCTTTCAGATCCGCTCCTTCGGCCAGTCGGAGACCGCCGCCAAATACGCCGGCATCTCCCCACTGAAGATCACCGTGATCGCCATGCTCATCTCCGGCGGGCTGGCGGGCCTCATGGCCGTGAACACCGCGATGGGCGAGCAGGAGCGGCTGGTGCTGAACTCGGTCGAGGGCGCGGGCTTCATCGGCATCGCGGTGGCGCTGATGGGCCGCAACCACCCCTTCGGTGTGTTCCTCGCGGCCCTGCTCTTCGGCTTCCTCTACCAAGGCGGCGCCGAGCTGGCCCTCTGGACAAGCATCCCCCGCGAGCTGATCACCGTGATCCAGGCGCTCGTGATCCTCTTCACCGGCGCGCTCGACAACATGGTGCGCACCCCGCTGGCCAACCTCTTCCTGCATCTGCGCAAGGGCAAGGAACCGCCAGAGACCGCGCCGCCCCCGCCCGGCCCCAAGCGCCCTGATCATGAACCCGAAGGCACGGTGAAAGAGGCATGAGCGAGCTTCTCCCCTTTCTCCCCGGCTTCCTCGCCGCCTTCTCGATCCTGCTGGTCGCCGCCTCCTCGCCCGGCCCTGCCGTGGCCATGCTGCTCGGCATCTCCATGAGCCGGGGCCGCACGGCGGCGCTGGTCACCTGCCTCGGCATCGCCTGCGGCTCCTCGCTGATCAACCTCGCCACCATGCTCGGCGTCGGCCTGCTGCTCTCCAAGGCGGCATGGGCCATGCAACTGCTCCGGCTCATCGGCGCGGCCTATCTCGCATGGCTGGCCTATGGCGCCTTCCGCAAGGCCGCGAACCCGCCCGCACTGGCAACCGGCCCCGTTCCCGCCCGCTCGGCGGCACGGCTCTTCGCCGCCGGTTTCGCGCTGCAGGTGACCAACCCCAAGGCCATCGTCTTCTGGCTCGCCATCGCCGCCCTCGGGGCGACCACGGGCGGCGGCGCGCTGGTCTATGCCGCGTTCTTCACCGCCTGCTGGCTGATCTCCTTTGGCTGCCACGCCGCATGGGCGCTGCTTCTCAGCTCCGCTCCCGTCCGCGCTGCCTACACCCGCGCCCGCCGCTCGGTAGAGGCCACGCTGGGCGTGCTCTTCTCCGTCTTCGCCTTCAAGCTCGCCACATCGAGGTAACCCATGGACTTTCTCACGATCATCCAGGTTCTCGACGGCACGGTCCGCCTCGCCATCCCCCTGCTGCTCGCCTGCCTCGCCGGGCTGTTCTCCGAGCGCGCCGGGATCTTTGACATCGGGCTGGAGGGCAAGATGCTCATGGCCGCCTTCTTCTCGGCGGCGGTGGCCTATACCTCCGGCAACGCATGGGTCGGCCTGCTGGCGGGCATCGCCTCGTCGATGGTGCTCTCCGCCGTTCACGGGCTGGCCTCTATCACCTTCCGCGGCAACCAGCTGATCTCGGGCGTGGCGATCAACTTCCTGGCGCTCGGCCTCACCGTGCTCATCGCGCAGGACTGGTTCGGGCAGGGCGGGCGCACGCCGTCGCTCTCCGGCGCCGCCCGGTTTGATAGCATCGACCTGCCCGGCGCCATCACCCGCATTCGCGACATGCGCGATGCCGGGCCGCTGATGCAGTTCTACTCCGAGCTGATCTCGGGCCACTCGATCCTTGTCTACCTCGGCTTCCTCACCGTGCCGATCACATGGTGGGTGCTGTTCCGCACCCGCTTCGGCCTGCGCCTGCGCGCCGTGGGCGAGAACCCCGAGGCGGTGGATACCGCGGGCGTCTCCGTCGTCGGCCTGCGCTTTGCCGCCGTCGCCATCTGCGGCCTGCTCTGCGGCATCGCCGGGGCCTACCTCTCCACCGCCATCCAAGCGGGCTTCACCAAAGGCATGACAGCCGATCGCGGCTATATCGCCCTCGCCGCCCTGATCTTCGCCAAATGGCGGCCGTGGTACGCGCTCTACGCCTGCCTGCTCTTCGGCCTCTTCTTCGCCATCGACAACCGCTTCCAGAACATCACCCTGCTGGGCTTCCAGCTTCCGGTGCAGTTCATGCAGTCGCTCCCCTACATCCTCACCGTGGTCATCCTCGCCGGCTTCGTCGGCAAGGCGATCCCACCCCGCGCCGGAGGCGAACCCTATGTCAAAGAGCGCTGAACTCGCCGAGAAGATCAAACTCGACGCCGGGTCCAACCCGCCCAAGCTGGCGCTGATCCTCGGCTCCGGCCTCGGCCACCTCGCCGAAGAGGTGAAGGGCGTTTCCATCGACTACGCCGCGCTCGAGGGCTTCCCCCATGCGGGCGTCTCGGGGCACAACCCCAAGCTGGTCATCGGCACGCTCGAAGGCGTCCGCGTCGCCGTGCTCGGCGGCCGGGCGCATTACTACGAGGCCGGTAACCCCGCCGCCATGCGCCTCCCGCTGGAGACGATCAAGGCCCTTGGCTGCGACACCCTTCTGCTGACCAACGCAGCCGGCTCCATGCGCCCCGATATCCCGCCGGGCGACCTGATGCTGCTCTCCGATCACATCAACTTCTCCGGCCTCAACCCACTGATCGGTGAGCCCTCCGACGCCCGCTTCGTCCCCATGACCGAGGCCTACGACCCGGCCCTCCGCACAGCCCTCAAATCCGCCGCCTCGGCCCAGAACATCCCGCTCGAAGAGGGTACCTACGCCTGGTACTCCGGCCCCTCCTTCGAGACCCCGGCCGAGATCCGCGCCATCCGCACGCTGGGAGCCGATGCGGTGGGCATGTCCACCGTGCCCGAGGTCATCCTCGCCCGCTTCCTGCGGATGCGCGTCGCCGCAATCTCCACCATTACCAACATGGCCGCCGGCATGTCGGATGAGAACATCTCCCACGAGCACACCAAGGCCATGGCCCCGCTCGGCGCCGCCAAGCTCGAAAAGATCCTCCGCGCCTTCCTCAAGGCGCTCTGAACGCCGCACCGCGGCACTGGACACGCACGCGCCTTTGGCGCACTACGAAGACCATGCAGTTCTACCTCCCCATCGCTGAGGTATCGGTCAACGCCTTCGTCCTTCTCGGCATTGGCGGGCTGGTGGGGATTCTGTCGGGCATGTTCGGCGTGGGCGGCGGCTTCCTGATCACGCCGCTGCTGTTCTTCGTCGGCATCCCGCCCGCGGTGGCCGTGGCCACCTCCGCCAACCAGATCGTCGCCTCCTCCATCTCGGGTGTCCTCGCCCACCTCAGGCGAAAGACGGTTGATATCCGAATGGGGCTGGTGCTGCTCGCGGGCGGCCTCATCGGCGCGGCGCTCGGCGTATGGGTCTTCAACATCCTGCGCCAGCTGGGCCAGGTCGATCTGCTGGTCACCCTCTGCTACGTCGTCTTCCTCGGCATCATCGGCGCGCTTATGTTCGTCGAGAGCCTGCGCGCCCTGCGCCGCACCCGCGGCGGCGCACTGCCGCCCCGGCGCAAGCACAACTGGGTCCACAACCTGCCCTTCAAGATGAAGTTCCGCACCTCCGGCCTCTACATCTCGGTGATCCCGCCGGTGATGGTCGGCCTCTGCGTCGGCGTGCTGGCCGCCGTCATGGGCGTGGGCGGCGGCTTCATCATGGTCCCGGCCATGATCTACCTGCTCGGCATGCCCACCAAGGTCGTGATCGGCACCTCGCTGCTGCAAATCATCTTCGTCACCGCCTTCACCACCCTGCTGCACGCCACCACCAACCAGACGGTCGACATGGTGCTCGCCGTCCTGCTGCTGGTCGGCGGCGTTGTAGGCGCGCAATTCGGCACCCGGCTCGGCACCATGCTGAAGGCCGAGCAACTGCGCATCGCGCTCGCCGCCCTCGTATTGCTGGTCTGCGGCAAGCTGGCGCTCGACCTGCTGCTGCAACCCTCCGAGCTTTACTCTCTCACCCCGCTGAGGCCGGTCTGATGCGCCGCTGGCTCGCCGCCCTCTTCCTCATGGCTCTGCCCGCCGAGGCAGCCGAAGAGGTCGTCGCCGACCTGAGCCAAAGCCGCGTCGGCATCAACGCCACCTTCAACGGCTCCGAAATCCTCGTCTTCGGCGCTGTCCGCCGCAATTACCCGGTCTCGCCCGCTGGCGAGCTTGGCGTGGTCATCACCGTCGCCGGCCCCTCCACCCCGGTCGTCGTTCGCAAGAAGGACCGCACCGCAGGGATCTGGGTCAACACCGAGGCCGTCGAGGTCGACCGTGCGCCCAGTTTCTACCAGATCGTCACCACCGGTCCGCTGAACGAGTTGGTCTCGGCCACCGAAGATCTCCGCCACGGCATCACCATCGACAGGGCCATTCGCTCCGTCGGCGCGCCGGTGACCGTGGGCAATGCCGCCGACTTCACCGAGGCCCTTATCCGCATCCGCACCAACGATGGTGCCTACGCGGTGCAGGAGGGCGGCGTGACGATCCAGAAAGACACGCTCTTCCGCGCCAACGTGGCCCTGCCCGCCAATCTGACCGAGGGCAACTACACCACCCGCATCTTCCTCACCCGGAACGGCGATGTGGTCTCGCGTCACACCACCACGATCCACGTCTCCAAGGTGGGGCTGGAGCGGTTCCTCCACGCGCTCGCCCATGAAAGCCCGCTGATCTACGGCCTGCTCTCCCTCGCCATCGCAATTGCGGCGGGCTGGGGCGCCTCCACCGTCTTCCGATACATCCGCGGCTGACCTCCGGGCTTGAGGTGCGACACCGCGCCGCGCGCACCGTTCGGCCCGTTTACGCCCTCCATTGTGCGAATATCGCGTATGTATGGAATGTGCATCGGTTGTGTATCAGTTGTGCATCGCCCATTTGGCAGGGTTAACGGCCTGCCGCGCTGCGGCGCAACACCTGCGAACGCAGGCTTAGCGTTCCGTCAGTTTCAGCTCGATCCGCCGATTCCGCGCCAGCGCTTCGGGCGTGTCATCCGGGTCGATGGGTTGGTACTCGCCAAAGCCGTTTGCGCTGAGCCGCTGCGGCGGAATCCCCAGATCATCCGCCATGAACCGCACCACCGAAAGCGCCCGCGCCTGGCTCAGTTCCCAATTGTCGGCAAACTCCCCGAAGCCCGAAAGCTGGGTATTGTCGGTGTGCCCGTCGACCTGAATCACCCAGTCGATCTCGGGTGGAATCTCTCCGGCGAGGCGGCGCAGAATCTCCGTAACCTTCTGAATTTCCGTCTTTCCTGCCTCCGAAAGCGCGGCCTGCGCAGGCGGGAAGAGCACCTCTGACGAGAACACGAACCTGTCCCCCTCGATCCGCACACCCTCGGTGTTGCCGATCACTTCCTTCATCCGGCCAAAGAACTCCGAACGATACTGTTCGAGGTCTTTCTGCGCCTCTTCCAGCCGCTTGCGCTCCGCCGCTTCCAGCTCCGCCCGCCGCCTCTCTTCCGCCGCCGCACGGGCCAGCGCGGCGTTGAGCTGTGCGCCCAGCGCCTCAATCTGAACCTTCGAATCCTCGTCCCGCTGCGCCGCCGCATCGATGACACCTTGCAACGCCCCGAGTTGCGAGCGCAGAGCCGCCACCTGCTCGTTCAAAAGCGCCAGTTTCCGCTGCCCTTCGGCCGAGGCTACCTCTTTGTTTTCAAGCTCTTTATTGGCCCGAGCGAGCAATATGTCCTTGCGCTCAACCTCGCTCAGCGCCGCCTCCGCCCGCCGCTCCGCCACCAGCTTTTCTGCAAGTGCAGCCGCCAGCTTTTCGCGCACCGCAGCACTGTCACCCACATCCGCCTCAAGCGCTTCTCTAACGGCCTTGAGTTCGGCAATTTCCTTCGCGTTCTCAGCTACTTCGGCCCTAAGCGCATCCCGCTCCGCTTCCGCCGCCTCGGCCCTTGCCGCCAGCGCATCCCGCGCGGTTTCCGCCTCACTCCTGGCGCTGCCCAGTGCCGCGATCTCCGCCTCCGCCGCCGCCAGTTCACTGGACAGCCGCGCCGCCTCCTCGGCGCTCGAAGCTCCTGATTCCACTTGGCTTTCCAGTTGCGACACCGAGGCCAGCGCCGCCGCCAGCTTGGCATTCAAATCCTCCTCCGCATCCTGCGCCGCAGCCAGCAAGGTGAGGGTCTCCTCCGCCTTCTTCCGCTGGGCCTCAAGCGCCAAGGTCATCGCCGTCAGCTCTGTTTCCGCCCCCTTCAGCCGCTCCCTAAGGGCTTGAGCTGCCGCAGTTTCTGCCAACCGCGCCTTCTCCTCCTCCGTCAATTCCTCCTCCAGCGCCGCCACCTTCGCGGCGCTCTCCTCGGCGCCTTTCTGCAGGTCCGCAACCAGCGCCTCCAGCGCCTCTCGCCGAGCCGCAGCAAGCCGCGCCGCCTCCACCTGCCCGTCAATCTCCGTCCGCGCCGAGGCCAAAGCCTGCTCCAGCGAGGCCTTCTCCGCCTCCACCGCCGCCCTCGCCGCCTCAACCGCTGCGAGGCTTTCCGAGAGTTCCGCCCCCCGCGCCTGCGCCGAATTTCTCTCTGAAATCAAGGCCGCAACCTGTTCTTCGAAGCCAGTGATCTGCCGCTGGGCGTCCTGCAGAGCCTCCTGCCCCGAGGCGATCTGCCCCCGCAGCGAGGCGATCAGAGCGGCCTGCCGGGCGGCATCTTCCTGCGCCGCAGAAAGCGCCGCATCCCGCCCCGCCACATCCCCCTGCAACGCTTCTACCCGCGCCCTCTCCAGCCCCAATGCATCCGCCAAGGAGGCCAGTTCAGCGCCCAGTTCATTCAGCTCACTCTCCTGCCCCGTGATGGTCTCACGGAGCATGAATTGCACGATCATGAAGATCGACAAAACGAACATCAGAACCAGCAGGAGCGCCGTCATCGCATCCACGAAGCCCGGCCAGATCGAGGCCGAGAAGCGTTGTCCGTTGCGGCGCGCGAGAGCCATCAGCCGGGCCTCCGGGTGGCCTCGCGGATGACCCGTGTCAGCGCCGAGATATCGGCCCTAAGGCCAGCCACACTCTCCTGCCGTCCGGCGGCGATATCTTCATGGATCGCAAGCAGTTGCGTGTCGATCGACCGCAAGCGCATCCGGCTTTCGGCGTCCACGCCGCCGTCGCCAGAGGTCACACCGTCGAGCTTGTTGAGCAGCGCTTCGTTGGCCTCCGCGATCCGCAGCAGCAATGGGTCAGGCGCTCGCTCTGCGGCGAGTGTCTCAGTCAACTTGTCGACCGCGTCGGCCACGCCGCCGATTTTGTCTTCAAGGATCGCGCGCGACACATCCGATTGCGTGAACATCTCCCGCATCGCCTCCATCTGCTCGGCCATGTGGTCGAGGATGCCAGCCGCCGCAGAAGGTTCGGCACCTTCGCCTTCTGCACCCGCGAACGCCACGCGGGTGATCGACGATAGCCACTCCTCCAGTTCGCGGTAAAAGCGGTTCTGACCATGCGAGGCAAAAAGTTCGAGCAGCCCCACGATCAACGACCCGGCAAGCCCCAGCAGCGAAGAGCCGAAGGCCGTGCCCATGCCACCCAGCTGAGCCTCGAGCCCGCCCATGAGCCGCGAAAACACCTCGACGCCGCCCTCGCCCTCCTGCGGAGCAAGCGAGCGGATGGTCTCCACCACGGCCGGAACGGTGGTGGCCAGACCGTAGAATGTGCCGAGAAGGCCAAGGAAAATCAGGAGGTTGACGAGGTAGCGGGTGATATCCCGCAACTCTTCGATCCGGGTTGCCACGGACTCCAGAATGGAGCGCGAGGATGTCGCCGAAATCTGCATCCGCCCGCGCCGGGACCGCAGCAGCGCCGCCAAGGGCGCGAGCAGGCGCGGCACCTTGGCCCCAACTTCGCGCTCAAGGGCAAAGTCCTCCAGCCATGCCACCGACCGCACGAGCTGGTAGACCTGCCAGAAACAGGTGAAGACCCCAACCACGAAGACGAGGCCGATGGTCCCGTTGAGCCAGAGGTTGGCGCGGACCACGGGCATCACCGTGGGCAAAAGCAGGTAGCTCCCCACGGCCACCAGCCCGAGGACAATCAGCATTTGCGCCACTTGGCGCACGGGTTGTGAAAAATGCGGCTCGGCCTCGGCCTCAGTCATGCTCATGCGGGGTTAACGCCCTTTGTTTCTTGGCGGCAGCTTAGGGGGGCGGCCCGGCGTTGCCAATCACAAAGGCCTCACGCCTCGTTGCGCAACCGGGCCGCGAGCCAGGCCAGATCGGGGTCGGCGATGCCGAGTTCGGCGAGGTGATCGGCGGTGTTGAAGAGGTACTCGGTGTTCGGCCCGCGCCCGCCATGGGCATGGGCGATGATCTCGGCCTGCCGCTCCAGCGTGAGACCGCCGCAGTACTGCACATGATCGCGGTCGATGACATAGGCCAGCGCCTGAAACGGGGCGTGCCCTTCGGCGTGCAAAGTGACGACCGCCTCGAAATAAGCCGAAGAGATCAACTCGCGCTCACGCAGCGCCGCCAGAACCTCGGGCTCTTGCCCGGGCATGACCCGCAGGGCAACCCCTTGGCACGACGCGTCCTTTTCTGCGTCCAGCGCCAGAACGAGCCCCGGGCTCTCCTCCGTACCCCTGTGGTGGATGGATGACATACAAAAGGCCCGGTGGTAGCCGTCGAGCCGGGCCAGCCGCTCTTCAGCGACCGCGAAACCGGGGTTCCAAAGCAGGCTGCCATAGCCAAATACCCAGAGCGGGCTGGGCAAGTCATTGTCGGGGATCATCCGCCTCGCCTTTCCATCTGCGGCCCGGTAAACCAGATCGCGTTGAAAATCGAAAGGGGCGTGCATGCTGCGCCGGATGATCGTTGTGGTCTTGGTCGCCGCTCTCGCCTGGGGCGGATACTGGGCCGTGGGGGCCTGGGGGCTGGAGAAGGCGGTGACCCTCTGGCTGGAGGACCGCCGGGCCGATGGCTGGCAGGCGGAGGCCGAGCGGGTCGTGGTGCGGGGCTTTCCCAACCGGTTCGACCTTGAGCTGGACGAGGTGCGACTCGCCGATCCGCGCACGGGGTGGGCATGGTCCGCACCGTTCTTTCAGAGCCTTGCCCTCAGCTACAAGCCCTACCACGTCATCGCCGTGTGGCCGGACCGGCAGAGCCTGCAAACCCCCTTCGAGCGGCTTGAGATCACATCCGAACGGCTGCGGGGCAGCCTGATGCTCACGCCGACCTCGCTGGCGCTGAAACGGTCGAGCTTTGAGCTGGACGGGATGGAGCTGGTCTCGGATGCAGGCTGGACGAGCCGTCTCACCAAGGGGCGGCTGGCCACACGGACCCTGCCGGAGGACTTTCCGGACCCTGCGCTGCATCAGATCAGCTTCTCCGCAGAGGCTTGGCAGGTGCCGTCGAAGCTGCTGGCGGAGTTGAACGCTGCGGATCTTGTGCCCGACACGCTGGACTCGGTGACAGCAGATCTAACGATCCGCTTTTCAGCCCCTTGGGACCGGCGCGCGATTGAGCAGGCCCGCCCCCAGCCCCGGCATGTGGAGATCAAGCTGGCGGAAGCGAAGTGGGGGCGGATGGAGCTGAAGCTGGCCGGCAGTTTTGAGGTGAACGAGGCGGGTGTGCCGGAAGGGTCGGTGCTGGTGAAGGCGACGAACTGGCGTGAAATTCTTGCCGTGGGCGTTGCCTCAGGCGTCGTCCCGGCGGACTTCGAAACGCCGATCACCGCAGCGCTTGAGATTGCCAGCCAGTTGGCGGGCAGCCCGAAAACGCTGGATATTCCGCTCAACTTCAAGAATGGGCAAACACGGATCGGCCCGGCGCCGATTGGCCCGGCCCCGTTGATCCTGTTGAGATGATCCGGCTGTGGTGACGGGTCAGGCTGGCCTGTTTCCGGCAAGTGCCTGGTAGGCATCATACTGCGCCAGAAACAGCTCGCCCGAGAGCGCCTCGAAAAAATGGGTGCGGCCAAGACGGTCGGTCACCGGGCCTTTGACCTCCGACATGTGGAGCCGCACGTTCAGGTCGGCCAGCCGTTTGTTGAGTGCCTCGAGCGATTCCAGCGCGGAAAGGTCGATCTCATTCACGGCGGAGCACATGAGCACCACGTCACGCAGCTCGGGATTTTTCACCACGCGGTCGAGCACGTAGTCCTCTAGGTAGCGCGCGTTGGCGAAATAGAGGCTCTCGTCGATGCGGATGGTCAGGAGGGTTGGCGAGGTTTCGACCATGTGGCGCAGCACGTTGCGAAAATGTTGGGTACCCGGCACCAGCCCGACCTCGGCGATGTGGGGCTTGGAGGTGCGATAGAGAAAAAGGCCGATGGAGATGACTACCCCTGCCGTCACCCCGCTTTCGACGCCGAAGCCGAGGGTGAGCAGGATGGTCACGAGCACGGCGGCAAAGTCGGCGCGATTATACGTCCAGCTGTTCTTGAGGATTGTGAAATCCACCAGCGAAAGCACGGCCACAATGATGGTGGCGGCCAGTGTGGCCTTGGGCAGGAAGTAGACCAGAGGGGTGAGGGCGATGGCGGCGATGGCAAGGCCGAGGGCGGTGTAGGCCCCGGCTGCCGGGGTTTCGGCACCCGCGTCGAAGTTGACAACCGAGCGGGCAAAGCCGCCGGTCACCGGGTAGCCGCCGGTGAATGCCGCGCCGATGTTGGCGGCCCCGAGGCCGATAAGCTCCTTATCGGGGTCGATCCGCTGGCGCTTTTTCGCGGCAAGGGTCTGGGCGACCGAAATTGACTCAACGAAACCGATGATCGAGATCAGCAGCGCGGGCACGAAAAGCGCGGTCAGCAGGTCGATCGAGAGATCGGGCATGGTGAGCGGCGGCAGGGCTTGCGGGACGGAGCCGACGATCTGCACGCCATGGTCCGACAGGTTGAAGGCCCAGGTGACCAGGGTGGTGGCGACGACGGCGGCCACGGGGCCGGCCTTTGTCGCGATGTCCGCCAGTCGTGGTTTGAGGCCTGCGTTGAGCAGGAGCGGCTTCAGCCCCTTGCGGACCCAGAAAAGGAAGGCCGTGGCCGAAACGCCAATGACGAGGGTGATCAGGTTGATTTGGCCGAGCTGCGCGGTGAGCTTGCCGAGCATTTCCGGCAGGTTGTGGCCACCGCCCGGCACACCGAGCACATGCTTGACCTGCGAGGTCGCGATCAGGATGCCTGAGGCGGTGATGAAGCCCGCGATGACAGGGTGCGAAAGGAAGTTGGCGAGAAAGCCCAACTTGAACACACCGAGCATCAACAGCATGCCGCCAGACAGCAGCGCCAGCGTGAGTGCTGCGGCGGCGTAGCCCATAGTGCCTTGCTCGGCCACCTGCCCCACGGCGGCGGCGGTCATCAGCGAGACCACGGCAACCGGCCCCACCGCCAGCGCGCGGGAAGTGCCGAAGATGGCGTATAGAATGATCGGCACGATGGAGGCGTAGATGCCGGCCTCGGGCGGCAGGCCTGCGAGGAGTGCGTAGGCCAGCGACTGCGGGATCAGCATGATCGTCACGATCACCGCCGCGATCAGGTCGTTCGAGAGGGCATCACGGTTGTAGGTGCGGCCCCAGTCGAAGACAGGCAGGACGCGACGGAGTGCGGACTTCACCTCAGGCTCCCGTGGTGCCGAGGAAGGCGGAAAGATCATACCCTGCGGCGGCGGCTTGTCGGGCGACATCCGCCGCCGGGCGGAGGCGGCACTCACGGGCGGCCCAGATCATCGCAGAGCGCATACCGGAGCGACAGAAGGCCAGTGTTGTGCCTGCCGCGGAGGAAAGCACAGCCTCCAGCGCGTCGGTGTCAGCCTCGGACACCTCGCGCCCGGAGAGCGGGATGTGGTGGTAGGCCAGGCCGTGGCGCTGCGCCTCGGCCCTGATCTCGGCGCTGCTCGGCTGGCCCGGCACCTCGCCGTCGGGCCGGTTGTTGATGATCACCCGGAAGCCCGCGGCAGCAAGACCACCGATTTCATCCGGCGTGATCTGGGGGGCGACGAAGTAGCTGCCATCGAGCTGGACAGGCGTGGTCATTTCTCAGAGCCCGTTCAGAGGGACTTTGAGCATCGGCTTGCCATCCTTGTCGGTCGGGATCTCACCCGCGCGCATGTTCACTTGCAGCGAAGGGATGATGAGCTTGGGCATGTCGAGCGTGGCATCCCGCTCGGTGCGGAACTTGATGAAGTCTTGCTTCGACTTGCCTGCACCGACGTGGATGTTGTTCGCCTTTTCCTCGGCCACGGTCGTCTCCCATTGGATCTCGCGGCCGCCCGGGGCGTAGTCGTGGCACATGAAGAGGCGCATCTCCTCGGGCAGCGACAGCACCTTCATGATGCTGTCGTAGAGCACGCCCGCATCGCCGCCCGGAAAGTCGGCCCGGGCCGAGCCGCCATCGGGCATGAAAAGCGTATCGCCGACGAAGGCCGCGTTGCCGATGACATGAGTCATGCAGGCAGGCGTGTGGCCGGGCGTATAGAGCGCGACGGCCTCGAGATTGCCGATTCTGTAGGTGTCGCCATCCACGAAGAGCGCATCGAACTGCGAGCCATCGCGCTGAAACTCGGTGCCCTCGTTGAAGACCTTGCCAAAGGTGTCCTGCACGGTGGTGATCTGTTCGCCGATCCCGATTTTGCCGCCCAGCTTTTGCTGGATATAGGGCGCGGCTGAGAGGTGGTCGGCGTGCACGTGGGTTTCGATCAGCCAGTCGACGATGAGGCCGTTTTCGCGAACGTAGGCGATGATCTCGTCGGCGTTGTCATAGGTGATACGGCCTGCGGCGTAGTCGATATCCATGACGCTGTCGATCACGGCGCAATGGCGGCTGTCCGGGTCTTTGACCACGTAGGAGATGGTGTTTGTCGCCTCGTCGAAGAAGGCTTTCACTTCGGGGGTGACGGTGATGTCGATCGGGTAGTCGCTCATGTGAACCTCCATTTCAGACGGGGTGCTTAGGCCTGTGCCGCTTTGGGTTTCTTTCGCGCGGAAACTCTTTGCAGCGCCTTGGCAAGCAGGATGCCTGCGACCAGCGCCACGACGAAGATGAAGACCTCGCTGCGGCCCGTGCCGAGCGCGGGAAGGGCGCCACCCGGGCAGAAGCCCGCGATGCCCCAGCCGATGCCGAAGACAAGGCTGCCGCCGATCAGGCGCGCGTCGATCTGGCGGGTGCCGGGAAGGCTGAAGCCCTTGCCCCAGATTGGCGCAGCGCGGCGGAAGACCAGCCGGTAGCCGATGAAGGCCACGGTCACAGCGCCCCCCATCACGAAGGCAAGGGAGGGGTCCCAGGTGCCCGCGAAATCAAAGAAGTTGATCACCTTGGCCGGGTTGGCCATGCCGGAGATCGAGATGCCGAGGCCGAAGGTGAGGCCGATCAGGTAGATGAGGACGTGTTTTGTCATCTGCTCAGCCTCCGATCACGTGGCGAATGATGTAGACGGTCGCTGCCGTGCCCGCCATGAAGGTGAGCGTGGCCACGATGGAGCGCGGGGAGAGGCGGGCCATGCCGCAGACGCCGTGGCCTGATGTGCAGCCCGCGCCGTAGGTGACACCGGCCCCTACGATCAAACCGCCCAGCGCCAACATCGGCGTCGAGACGGGCACCTCTATCGCGGGCCAATTACCGGTGATCGCGAGGTAGAGTACGGGTCCGGAGACCATGCCGGCCAGCAGGGCGGCGCGCCATGAGAACTCGGAAGAGCTGTCAGGTTGGATGAACCCGGCGAGGATGCCTGTCGCGCCGAAGATGCGGCCAAGGGTGGCCATGAGCATCACCGCGGCCAAGCCGATCAGTAGGCCACCGCCGAGAGATGCATAGGGTGTAAACTCTGTTTCCATGCGCGGGACATCTCCATTCTGGCCGCCAATGCACCTGAGGGCTGCGACCGTTCCTGTTCGTTGATGCCTATATATTCAAATTATTGCATTTGACAAGAGGCAGGTCACACACCTACGAGAAATGCTCCGATGCGGTCGCGGTCCACCGGCTTGCCGAGCAGCTCCAGCCCGAGTGCGGCGCAGGCCTCACGGAGGCGCCGAGAGCGGTCCGCCGAGAGAATACGGGCCGGGATGCTGCCGAACCGGCCCGTGAGCAGGCTATAAAGTTCGGTGCCGGTCATGCCGTGGCCCAATTGTTCGTCAAGCAGCATGGCATCGGGCTTGAGTTGCACCTCGGCCAGAAGTTCGAGCGCTTCGGGGGCGTTATGGGCGTGGAGCACATGCGCGCCCCAGCCCTCGATCATCTGGGTCAGGGCACGGGCAAGGGCCGTGTCATTCTCGACGAGCAAAACCAGAGGGCCCTTGTCGCGCAGATCAGGTTGCGCGGCGGGTGCCTTCACCGAGGGCACCGTGGTGCTTTCGGCCACCGGCACGTTGAGGGAAAAGCAACTGCCTACGCCCTTTTCAGACCAGAGTGACAGCGGATGGCCAAGCCCCTTGCAGGCCCGCTCCACGATGGCCAGCCCAAGCCCGAGCCCATCGCCGCGCGTTTCAAGGCGTTTGAACTCCTGAAAGACGAGGGCCTGATCTTCGGGCGCAATCCCGCGGCCGCTGTCCCATACTTCGATGCGAGCTGCGCTGCCGTTGCGCCTCACGCCAAGGATGACCTTGCCGGTGTCGGTGTAGTTCACAGCGTTCGACACGAGGTTTTGCACGATCCGCCGCAGGAAGGCCGGGTCGCTCCGCACAGTGAGATTGGTGTCGATAATCCGCAGGCCAATGCCCTTGGCACGGGCGGTGGGCTCGAGTTGATGCCGCAGAGGCTCGAAGATGGCCTTGAGCGGGACCGATTGCACATCAAAGCTGGCACGCCCCAGATCGAGTTTGGAGATATCAAGCAGGGCGGTGATGATGTCTTCGACATTGCCCAGCGCCTGAGTTGCCTTGTCAGCCAGCTCACCGGGGCGGCCCGGGCCAGCGGCCTCGGTCAGGGATGACAGGAAGAGCTTGGCGGCGGAGAGCGGCTGCATGAGGTCATGGCTGGCGGCGGCAACGAAGCGGGACTTGGAGGTGTTGGCCCGCTCGGCCTCTTCCAGCGCTTCCTCCAGCTCCAGCGTGCGCTCCTCGACCCGGTGCTCGAGCAGCTCGTTGATCTGCTGCAGGGCCAGCGAGGCTTGTCGCTCTGAGGTGACATCGGTGAAGGACACCACGAAACCGCGATCGGGCATCTCCTGCGCGAACCCCTGCAAGAAGCGGTTGGCTTCGGTTTGCAGCTCGAAGGTCAACGGCTGGCGGCGACCCCGTTGCGCGGCCCATTCAACCAACGTTTCTTGGCTGCGGCCCTCGATGAACAAGGCGGTTTCGGCAATTTGTCGAGCCAGCTCTGCAAACGACGACCCCAGAGTGCGTTCGGGCAACGTAATGTCAAACAGCTCGCCCAGACGGTCATTCCACCCGGCCAGCCGCGCCTGTGCGTCGAAAATCGCGACGCCTTGAGTGAGGTGATCCAGCGTCGCCTGAAGCATCTGCACATGGCCGTGTTGTAGCTTTTCGCGCTCGCGCCGCTCGGCCCGGAAGATCGAGGTGACATCGGTCTGCAGGATAACTGTGCCGCCGGAAGCCGTTCGGTGCTCGGAGACCTGAAGCCAGCGGTCACGGTTGAGGGAGACGTTGAAAACGGAGTGGGCATCACCGTGGCGGCGCATCCGCCGCGCCGCCCAATCCTTCGGCGACTCGCCTTCGGGCAGCGAGAGGTCGCGGCTGTTGGCCACCAGTTGCACGTAATGGGCAAAGGCCAACCCCTCGATAAGGCGCGGCTTTATATCCGTCAGCGCCTTGCAGAAGCGGCTGTTGGCGAGCACGAGGCTTTCGGAGGCATCGAAGAGCGCGAAGCCCTCGGCCACGGTCTCGATGGCATCGGCGAGGTTGGAGCGAGCGGCCTCAGCCGAGCTGTTGGCGCGGGCCAACCGGGCGTTGGAGTCCTGTAAGAGATCAAGGGCGCGCTCGAGCTGCATGGTGCGGTCACGCACCTGCCCTTCCAGCAGAGCGGCCCGCTCGAACTGCGCGTAGGCGACGCCGCTCTCTTCGCTCTTCTGCTCCACACGGCGCATCAGCGACTGGACGATCTGGAGGAGTTTCTCGTTCTGCCGCTCGAGACTGTCTTCAGGGTTGATGAGCATCATCTAGCTCACCTCGCGCGGCGGGTAGAAGGCGACGCCCGTGATGGTCTGGTTCACATGTAGCGGCCCGATCTGCTCGCCGTAGGTATTGAAGCCCACGACCTTGTGGCGCACCAGCGTGTCGGAGAGCGCGCGGACGGATTGGGCCTGCTCGGCTTCGATCCGCCGCAGAACGCAATCGCACCCAAGGATCGAAAGCGGCGCGACGGGCTCGGCCAAAGCGGTCAGCTCGGCATCGAGATGGGCAACGATATCCTGCTTGTGGGCCACGGTCAGAACCATGCCTTCGTCGATGGCGGAGAAGAACTGGAGGTCCCCCTCCTCGGTCACCCGTTGGATTGCACGCACATGGTGCTCGGCACCGATCCGGACAACCACCGGATGGGCGGCGAAGGTGAAGGTATCGAGCTGGTTGGGATCCTTGCCGACGATCCGGGCATATTCGCGAGCCGCAGGCTCTGCATTGATCGACTTCACGATGCGCGCCTTCGGGTCGGCCTCGGTCACGACCATCCTGTCATCGGTGGGTTGCAGGTGGTCGAGAGAGAACACGCGCGCCGGAAGGGTGGTGCGGACAAGCGCCAGAACGGCGGCATCTTGCGCCACGACCCCGTTCAGCCCGACCCGGGTGCGGGCGAAATCAACACCGTCGCCAGCGGAGCCGCCAAAGAGAGGAATGCCGCCCAACGCGGGCGAGAGCGAGGCGGCGAGGATATCTTCCTTGAGAGAGAGGCCATCGACCAGCAGGAAAGCAAAGGCGTTTGGCCGGTCAGGGTTTTGCTCGGCCAAGGTCAGCCTTTCCCTCGCGAGTTGGTCGCCGAAGGCCTGAGCATCCTGTCCATCCAACTCACTGATGAGCAGCGCCGTGGCGGAAAAAGCCGCCGCGGGGAAGGCCACAGCCACGACCCGGCCCTCTGCATAGCCGGCCCGACCAATCTCTCCGGCGGTGGTGCACCCCATCACTTGGGCCGAGCCAAACCGTTTGGCAGCGGCCTTCATCAGCTCATCGAACTGACACTCCGGGCTGGCAAACAGGCAGACGAGGGCAAATGGGCCGGGCCCCAGCTCTTCGGCGAGGACGCCGATCACATCAGGATCGGATGCAAAAACCTCGGCCATTTGCGGGCCGAGCTCCTGAGGGTCGGGCGGCCTCGTGGCGTCGGTTTCGGGGGTCAAATGCTCTCCTCCAGCATGTCGCGGGTAGTCCTCCCTCCGCGGCAGGACAAGTTAGGAGGAGACCGGCGCGCTTGGCAATACGGAGGAAAATCGCGCTTGGCTTGCAACGAGAACCGCCTGCGTGCGGCTCTGGACCCCAAGCTTGCGCATGATGGCGGTCACATGCGCCTTCACGGTGGTTTCGGCGATTGCGAGGTCGAAAGCGATTTGCTTGTTGAGCTTGCCCTGACAGATGAGCTGCAGAATCCGAGACTGCTGGGCGGTCAGGGTCGACAGGCGCTCGACCGCATCGCTGGCCTCGCTGTCGCCGTTGGCCTCGGTGGCCACAAAGCCCTCCGGCACGTAGCTTTTGCCGCGCGAGACGGCGGCAAGCGCATCGCGAAAGGTGCTGCGCGGGCTGTGCTTGGGAACGAAGCCGGAGGCCCCGGCCTTGAGCGCCGCCGAGATCACCTGATTTTCGGCCATCGAAGAGACGACGATCACCGGCACTCCGCGCGCGGTGGCCTTGAGCCGGATCAGACCGTCGAGGCCGGACACGTCGGGCAGGTTCAGGTCGAGTACCACGAGATCGGGCAGATCGCCATCGAGCATGTCGATGGCTGCCTCAAGCCGGTCGCAGGTGCGGACCTCCTTGAAAGAGGCCACGCTCGTGAGGGTCAGCTCCAGCGCGTCGCAAAACAGCGGGTGGTCATCGACCACCAGCGCCCATCCGGTGAGTGCGCCCTTGGGTATATCACGTTCGATCCTGTCCATATCCCCAGAATAACGGCGCGGGCGCGGGTGGTCACTTGCCAATTGGTCGGGGGCGGGTGAGTATTTCAGCGCGGGCACTGGACCGGCCAAAGCGCCGACATACTTCGGACCCAAGCCTTTGGTCGAATAGGCGCAAGCCCGTGCGCTTCCTAGGGTCTGTTTCAAGCGAGGGAGGTGATTCATGGAACTCAGCGACAGCCGCGTGATCAAGGCGGACCCGCAGACCGTATGGAACGGCCTGCTCGATGCAGATGTGCTCAAGGCCTGTGTGCCGGGCTGCACGGAAATGTCCGGCTCACCGGAAGAGGGCTTCGAGGCGACCGTGGTGCAGAAGGTCGGGCCGGTGAAGGCCACCTTCAAGGGGGCTGTGACCCTCTCCGAGATGAACGAGCCGAACAGCCTTACCATCTCCGGTGAAGGCAAGGGGGGCGCCGCAGGCTTTGCCAAGGGCGGCGCCGACGTGGAGCTCAAGGAAGTGCCCGAGGGCACCGAGCTGACCTACAAGGTCGAGGCCAAGGTGGGCGGCAAGCTGGCACAGCTGGGCAGCCGCATCATCGACGGTTTCGCCAAAAAGATGGCCGATCAGTTCTTCGAGAACTTCCAGACTGCCATCGAAGGCCCGCCCGAAGGTGAGGCCGACCCGGCGGAAGATGCGCCGACAGAAAAGAAAGGGTGGCTCAAGCGCCTGACCGGCAGCTGACCCTCCCCGACCCAAGCGAATTTCAAGCCAGGATAACCACACAGGGAGGATTGCAATGGCAACGGTAACAATGACGGTCAACGGGAAGTCCCGGACCGGCGAAGCGGAGGGGCGCACCCTCCTTGTTTCGTTCTTGCGAGAAGAGCTGGGCCTCACCGGCACCCACGTGGGCTGCGACACCAGCCAGTGCGGCGCCTGCGTGGTGCATGTGAACGGCGAGGCCGTGAAGGCTTGCACCATGTTCGCTCAGGAAGCCGATGGCGCCGAGGTGAGCACCATCGAGGGCCAGGCCAACGCCGACGGCTCGCTCAACACGATCCAGCAGGCATTTCAGGATCACCACGGTCTTCAGTGCGGGTTCTGCACTCCCGGCATGGTGATGTCGGCGGCGGCGCTCCTCAAGGACAACCCCAAGCCCACCGAACAGGAAGTGCGCAACTACCTGCAGGGCAACATCTGCCGCTGCACCGGCTACCACAACATCGTCAAGGCGATCATGGCAGCCAGCGGACAGGACGTGAGCGCGATCGCCGCCGAGTGAGCCATCCCGGCCCCCGCTCTGCGGGCCGGATCAGCTTTAGGGTGGGCCCGGCCCACCATCCCCAAGGGAGGATATGAGATGCCCAAAGACGGTGGCATTGGCGCCAGCACCAAGCGGCGCGAAGACGTGCGGTTCTTGACCGGCAAAGGCAAGTATACCGACGACATCAACATCAATAACCAGACCTACGTGTACTTTCTGCGCTCCGACGTGGCGCATGGCACGCTGAACAATGTGGACACCAGCGCAGCCGAGGGCATGCCCGGCGTGATCCGCGTTTTCACCGGCAAGGACTTTGAAGGCATCGGCGGCCTCCCCTGTGGCTGGCAGGTGACCGACCGCCACGGTGAGCCGATGCAGGAGCCGCCGCACCCGGTACTGGCACAGGGCAAGGTGCGCCACGTGGGCGACCCGATTGCCGCTGTCGTCGCCGAGAGCCTCGAACAGGCGCGCGATGCGGCCGAAGCGATCGACGTGGACATCACCGACCTTCCGGCGGTGATCGACATGAAGGCCGCAGTTCAGGACGGCGCACCCAAGGTGCATGACGATCTGACCAGCAACCTCTGCTACGACTGGGGCTTCGTGGAAGACAACCGTCAGGCGGTGGATGATGCCATCAAGTCGGCCCACCACGTCACCACGCTGGAGCTCAAGAACAACCGCCTCGTCGCCAACCCGATGGAGCCCCGCGTGGCCGTGGGCGACTTCAACGATGCGACCGGCGACCACACGCTCTACACCACATCACAGAACCCGCATGTGATCCGTCTGCTGATGGGCGCTTTCGTGCTGGGCATTCCCGAGCACAAGCTGCGGGTCGTTGCCCCTGATGTAGGCGGCGGTTTTGGCACCAAAATCTTCCACTACGCTGAAGAGGCCTTTTGCACCTTCGCCGCCAAGGAGATCCGGCGCCCGGTCAAGTGGACCTGCTCGCGTTCGGAGGCTTTCATCTCCGACGCCCATGGCCGTGACCACGTGACCAAGATCGAGCTGGCGATGGATGCCGAGGGCAACTTCACCGCCCTGCGCACCGAGACCTACGCGAATATGGGGGCTTACCTCTCCACCTTCGCGCCTTCGGTGCCGACTTGGCTGCACGGCACGCTGATGGCCGGCAACTACAAGACGCCGTTGATCTACGTGAACGTCAAAGCCGTGTTCACCAATACAGTGCCTGTGGATGCCTATCGCGGTGCAGGCCGCCCGGAGGCGACCTTCCAGCTGGAGCGGGTGATCGACAAGGCCGCCCGCGAGATCGGGATGGACCCGATCGAGCTGCGCCGGAAGAACTTTATCACCGAGTTCCCCTATGCCACGCCGGTTGCGGTGGAATATGACACCGGCAACTACAACGCCACGATGGACAAGCTCATCGAGGTGGCCGATTTCGCCGGGTTCGAGGCGCGTGCCGCCGAGAGCAAGGCGCGCGGCAAGCTGCGTGGGCTGGGCGTGAACTGCTACATCGAGGCTTGCGGCATCGCGCCGTCGAACCTCGTAGGTCAACTCGGCGCACGGGCCGGGCTTTACGAGAGCGCGACGGTGCGGGTGAACGCCACCGGCTCGATCTCGGTGATGACCGGCTCCCACTCCCACGGTCAGGGCCACGAAACAGCCTTCCCGCAGGTGGTGGCCGACATGATCGGCATCGACGCCAGCCAGGTTGAGATCGTTCACGGCGACACCGCCAACACGCCGATGGGCATGGGCACCTACGGCTCACGCTCGCTCGCAGTGGGTGGCTCCGCCATGGTGCGTGCGACCGAGAAGATCATCGCCAAGGCGAAGAAGATCGCGGCGCACCTGATGGAAGCCTCCGAAGGCGACATCGAGTTGAAAGACGGTGCCTTCACCGTTGCCGGCACGGACAAGTCGGTGGCTTGGGGCGATGTGACCCTCGCGGCCTACGTGCCTCACAACTACCCGCTCGAAGAAATCGAGCCGGGGCTGGAGGAGACCGCATTCTACGATCCGTCCAACTTTACCTACCCCTCTGGCGCCTACAGCTGCGAGGTCGAGGTGGACCCGGACACCGGCAAGGTGGAAGTGCTGGCCTTCGCAGCGGCGGATGACTTCGGTAACGTGGTCAACCCGATGATCGTGGAGGGCCAGGTGCACGGCGGCATCGCTCAAGGCATCGGTCAAGCCATGCTGGAAAACTGCGCCTATGACGATGACGGGCAGCTGCTCTCGGGCTCCTACATGGATTACGCCATGCCCCGGGCCGCCGACCTGCCCAACTTTGTCGTGGATCACTCCTGCCAGACTCCCTGCACCCACAACCCGCTTGGGGTGAAGGGCTGCGGCGAGGCCGGGGCCATCGGTTCCCCGCCTGCTCTGGTCAACGCTGTCTGCGATGCATTGCAGCGCGCCGGCAAGGATGTGAAACATATCGATATGCCGCTCTCGCCCTCCCGGGTCTGGGCTGCGATGAACGGCTGAGGAGAAACGATCATGTATAGCTTCGATTTCGAAAAACCCTCCACCATCGACGAGGCCGTTGCGGCCTTGTCGAGCGAAGGGGCGCAGGCACTCGGGGGCGGGCAAACGCTCATCCCTACACTCAAGCAGCGCCTGAACGCACCGGAAAAGCTGGTGTCGCTCACCGGCATCGCCGAGATGAAAGGCGTGTCGTCGGATGGCGGCACGATGAAGATCGGCGGTGGCACCACCCACGGGACCGTGGCCAAGGAGGCGAAAGGCAGCTTTGCCGGTCTCGCCAAGCTGGCCTCGCTCATCGGCGACCCGGCAGTGCGCAACCGTGGGACCATTGGCGGCAGCCTTGCCAACAACGATCCGGCGGCCTGCTACCCCTCGGCCTGCATGGCCACCGGCGCGACGATCCGCACCAACACCCGTGAGATTGCAGCGGGTGACTTCTTCGACGGGCTGTTCACCACGGCGCTGGAAGAAGGCGAGATTATCGTTGGCGTCGACTTCCCGGTGCCGCAGGCCTCGGACTACCAGAAGTTCGAACAGCCTGCCTCGCGCTTCCCGCTCGTGGGCGTCTTCGTTGCCAAATACGGCGACCGCGTCGGCGTGGGCGTGACCGGCGCTGGCGAGGATGGCGTGTTCCGCTGGGCGGAAGCCGAGGAGGCGCTTGCGGGCAACTTCTCGCCCGACGCCGTGGCCGGGTTGAGCCACTCTGCGGACGGGCTGATCAGCGATCTGCACGGCACCGCGGAGTACCGTGCGCACCTGATCGGCGTGCTGACCAAGCGGGCCGTTGCAGCGGCCAGCTGACGCCGTCGCAATAGAAATCATGCAGCGCCCCGCCCACTCGGCGGGGCGTTTTGCTTTGAGAGCTCAAGAAAAATTTTATTAACACAGCGCATAATCGCATGGTCCGCGCAGGGCCTCTATGCGACGATCCGGGCCGAACCAAGTTTTCATGTTTCTGGGAGGATCAAATGAAAACCCGTCGCACCTTTCTCAACATGGCCGGGGCCGCTGCGCTCGCGGCCGCTGGCTTCACCGCTCAGGCTCAGGCACAGGAAACGCTGAATCTGCATCAGATGCTGCCACCTCAGGCTGCCGTGCCTTCGCAGATTCTCGAGCCGTGGATGGCCAAGGTCGCCGAAGAATCGAATGGCACGCTGAGCATCAAGCACTTCCCCTCAATGCAGCTTGGCGGCACCCCGCCGGAGCTGATGGACCAGGCCAAGGACGGCGTGGCCGATATCGTCTGGACCGTGATCGGCTACACGCCTGGCCGCTTCCCCCGGACCGAAGTGTTCGAGCTGCCGTTCATGGCGACCAATGCCGAGGCGACCTCGATGGCCTTTTGGGACATGTTCGAGACCCACATGAAGGACACCGAGTTTGCCGACCTGCACATCATCGGCACATGGGTGCACGGGCCTGGCCTGTTCCACACCAAAGATGCGGTCGAAGTGCCCGAAGACCTTGAGGGCATGAAAATCCGCGGCGGCTCGCGGCTTGTGACCCAACTGCTCGAAAAGCTCGGCGCCACCCCTGTTGGCATGCCGGTGCCCGCCGTGTCGGAGGCGCTTTCCAAAGGCGTAATCGACGGCACCACCATTCCGTGGGAGGTGACCACCGCCGTGAAAAGTTCGGAACTGGTGACCAACCACACCGAGTTCACAGGCAACGCGCTTTACGTGCTGGGCTTCGTGCTTGCCATGAACAAGGACAAGTACGAGAGCCTGCCGGATGACGCCAAGGCCGCGCTCGACGCCAACTCCGGCGCGGAGTTCTCCGCTTGGGCGGGCAAGATGATGGATGAGCTGGACGCCCCCGGCCTGAAAATCGCCGAGGACCTTGGCAACAACATCATCACCATCGACGCCGAAGGCACCGAAGAGTGGAAGGAACTTTCCGAGCCGATCTACGCTGAGTGGATCGCCGACATGGAGAGCAAGGGAATCGACGGGCAGGCCCTGATCGACGAGGCCCGCGCGAAGATTGCCGAGTACACCAAGTAAGCGGCCACCATATTTGCAGAACGCCCCGCCTCGTGCGGGGCGTTTTCGTTTGTGGTGCGCGGCAAAATTATCGATAATTTAGCTGGATCGAAGATGCGATATAAGGCAATCTCGGCACTATAATGCAAAACCATCACCAACGGGAGGAGTGAGAGGATGGATCGCAGACAGATTTTGGGAGCACTGGGTGGCATTGCCCTGGCCACCATGGGCGCCACGAGTGCCTTGGCACAGGAGGTGACGCTGCGGATGCACCAGTTCCTGCCGCCACAGGCCAATGTGCCGAAGCTGGTTCTCGACAAGTGGGCCGCCGATGTGATGGAGCAGTCCGAAGGGCGCATCAAGGTGGAGCACTATCCCTCTATGCAGCTTGGCGGCACGCCGCCCGAGCTGATGGACCAAGCCATCGACGGCTCGGCGGATATCGTCTGGACCGTGGTCGGTTACACCCCCGGTCGATACCCGCGCACCGAGGTGTTCGAGCTGCCTTTCATGGTGACCACCGCCAAGGCCGCCAGCCGCGCCTATTGGGAGATGTTCGAAGAGCATATGCGGGACACCGAGTTCAAGGATGTCCACATCCTCGGCACGTGGGTGCACGGGCCGGGCATGTTCCACACTCAAGACCCGATCGAAGAGCCGGGCGACCTTGAGGGCATGAAGATTCGTGGCGGCTCGCGCACCGTGAACATGTTGCTGGAGAGCCTCGGTGCTACGCCGGTCGGCTTGCCGGTTCCGGCCGTGTCGGAGGCGCTGTCCAAGGGTGTGATCGATGGCACGACCATTCCTTGGGAGGTGACCGCCGCGCTCAAGGTGGCCGAGCTTGTGCCCAACCACACCGAGTTCAAGGATGTGTCGCTCTACACGCTGACCTTCGTGCTGGCCATGAACAAGGACAAGTATGAGAGCCTGCCCGATGACCTCAAGAAGGTGATCGACGACAACTCCGGCCTTGAGTTCTCGATGTTTGCCGGAGACACGATGGAAGCTTCCGATGCGCCTTCGCGGCAGATCGCAGTGGATCTCGGCAACAACATCATCACCCTCGACGAGGAAGCCACCGCCGAATGGCGTGAGCTGTCCGAGCCGATCTATGAGGCCTGGGTGAAGGACATGGACGCGAAAGGGATCGACGGTCAGGCGCTGATCGACGAGGCCCGCGCCAAGATTGCCGAATACACAGAGTGATCTGAAACGTCAGAAATGATCAGGGCCGCGGCGCAAGCGTCGCGGCCCTTTTTGTTGCCTGCACGGCTCAGTCGCCGAGGGTCTCCAGAGTGCCGGCTTCAATGGCGGCAACCAGCTCTTCATCGCTGAGAAGGCCATCGCCGTCGGTATCCAGAGCGCCGTACTGCTCTTCGGTGAAGCCCTCATAGACAGCGGCCATCTCGTCGAACGAGGCCATGCTGTCGCCGTCGGTGTCGATCATCTCGACTTCGGCAAGGGCGGGAAGGGCCGCGAAAGCGGCGAGAAGAGCGCCAAATGCCACTCGTCTCATGTGCATCTCCATAGCTGCAAGCAGCGGCCCCATTGGCCGCCGCGGCGCGGACATTGGCAGAATTTCTGGCAAGCGCCAGAGGGGTCGACGCGCACATCCTCGTGATCGGCATGTAGCGTCAGAGGCTGCGTTTGACGGCCTCTGCAACAGCCTCAGGCGTGATGTCGAAATGCTCGAACAAGTCGGGGTAATCGCCCGACGCGCCGAACCCTTCCATCCCGATGAAGACGCCGTCGGCGCCGATGTAGCGGTCCCACCCAAAGCGCACGGCGGCCTCGACAGCCACGCGTGGCGCGTTGCCCAGAACCTCGTCGCGGTAGGCCTTGGGCTGCGCCTCGAAGATCTCCCAGCAGGGCATGGAGACGACGGCAGCCTGAATGCCCTCGCCCGCCAATCGCTCGCGGGCTGCTAGGGCTACGGCGACCTCGCTGCCGGTTGCCAGAATCGTCGCTTGGCGTTGGCCTTCGGCCTCTGCCAGCACGTAGGCACCTTTGGCGGAGCGGTTCTCGGGGCCTGCATCGGCGCGCACAACGTCGAGAGGCTGACGCGAGCAGATGATGGAAGTAGGCCCTGTCTTGTGCTTCAGACCAAGCTCCCAAGCCTCTGCCATCTCGACGGCATCGGCGGGCCGGATTGTCCACATGTTCGGGTAGGCGCGGAGCGAGGCGAGGTATTCAACCGGCTGGTGGGTCGGGCCGTTCTTGCCGATGCCGATGCTGTCGTGACTGAAGACGAACAGACCCGGAATCCGCATCAGCGCGGCCATGCGGAGTGTGTGGCGCATGTAATCGGAGAACACGAGGAAAGTCGTGCCCATCGCGACGATGCCGCCATGCACGGTCATCCCGTTCATCATCGCGCCCATCGCGTGCTCGCGCACGCCGTAGTGGATGTAACGGCCCGCTCGGTCATTGGCTGTGAACGGTGTAAGTTGGCGTTTGTGCTGGGTGGCGGCCTCAAGATCGGGGGCGCCCGAGATCAATTCGGGGATGGCCTTGGCAGCCGTTGCGACCATCTCTCCCGATGCACGAATTCCGGGCAGTGGACCGGCGCTGGCAAGCTCGGCTTTCTTCGCATGAAGCGCGTCTTCCCAACCGGCCGGTAGATCGCCCGCCATCAACCTGTCCCACTCCGCGCGGGTCTCAGCGTCCAGCGCATTCAGCCTAGCCTCCCAAGCCTCCCGTTCGGAGGCGGCGCGTGCGCCAACTTCGCGCCAAGCGGCATGGATCTCGGAGGGCAGCTCAAACGGAGCGTGGGGCCAGTTGAGGCTCTCACGGGCGGCGTCAGTGTCTTCGGTAGTGATCTTGCCGCCATGCGCGGCACGGTCGTTCTGGATGCGCGGGATGCCGAAGCCGATGAAGGTGCGACAGGCTATCATGCTGGGGCGATCATCGGTTTTGGCAGCGGCAATCGCCTCCGCCACTGCGTCTGGGTCGTGGCCGTTGACCTCCTGCACGTGCCAGCCGTTGTTTTCGAACCGCTTGACCTGATCTTCAGAAACAGCCTGATCGGTCGGGCCATCGTCGGTCATGCGGTTGTCGTCCCACAGGAAGATCAGCTTCCCGAGCTTAAGGTGCCCGGCCAGCGCAATGACCTCGGCGGCGATGCCCTCCATCAGGCAGCCATCGCCGGTGTAGGCGTAGGTGTAGTGGTCCACGATGCCATCACCGAACTTGGCGTTTAGGATGCGCTCGGCCACGGCCATGCCGACGGCATTGGCGATCCCCTGCCCTAGCGGGCCGGTCGTGGTTTCGATCCCGGCTTCGGGATCAAACTCGGGGTGGCCGGCGGTATGGGAGCCGAGAACGCGAAAGTTCTTCACCTGCTCCATATCGATTTTTTCATACCCGCAGAGGCAAAGCAGCGAGTAGAGCAGCATCGACCCGTGGCCGGCGGAATGAACGAAGCGGTCACGGTCCGGCCAGGTGGGATGTGCGGCGTCAAACTTAAGGTGGCGGGTGAAGAGCGCGGTCGCGATGTCAGCGCCGCCAAGCGGGGTACCCGGGTGCCCATCGGCTGCACGGACAATGGCATCCATCGACAGAAAGCGGATCGCATGGGCCATGCGGCGCAGGTCGATTTTGGTTTCGGTCTGAACGTTCATGGCGTGGCTCCTCCCTACAGGGCGGGCACACAACCCGCGCCCGTTGGTAGCGACTTCGCCGGGGCACGACAAATTCGAAAACTTAATGATCCTGTTAGAAGAACTTCACTTGCAGCACGGGCCCAAGGGACAGCCCGGAAAGCAAACCGGGGACGCAGGCCTTTGCCCACATCCCCGCATTGTCTTGATTGCTGTGGCAGATCAACCGCCGAAGTCGTCCAGCATGATGTCTTCGCGGTCGACGCCAAGCTCAAGAAGCATGTTGATGACCGACTGGTTCATGATGGGCGGACCGCACATGTAGTATTCGCAGTCTTCGGGGTTCGGGTGATCCTTGAGGTACTCCTCGTAGAGTACGTTGTGGATGAAGCCGGTGTAGCCCTTCCAATCATCCTCCGGCAGAGCATCCGAGAGCGCCACGTGCCACTCGAAATTGTCGAACTCCTCGGCCAGTTGGTCGAAGTCCTCGACAAAGAACATCTCGCGCTTGGAGCGGGCGCCATACCAGAAGGTGATCTTGCGATCCCGGTTTTCCAGCCGCTTGAGTTGGTCGAAGATGTGGCTCCGCATCGGGGCCATACCCGCACCGCCGCCGATGAAGACCATCTCCTTGGGCGTGTCGCGGGCAAAGAACTCGCCGAACGGGCCGGAGATAGTGACCTTGTCGCCCGGCTTGAGGTTGAAGATGTAGCTCGACATCTTGCCCGGCGGGATGCCCTCGGTGCGCGGCGGCGGCGTGGCGATCCGGACGTTGAGCATGATCAGGCCCTTCTCGTCCGGGTAATTGGCCATCGAGTAGGCGCGCTCGATCGGCTCGTCGAGCACCGACTCGTACTGCCAAATGTTGAACTTGTCCCAGTCCTCCCGATACTCCTCCTCGACGGCGAAGTCGGTGTACTTGACGCGGTGCGCTGGGGCCTCGATCTGGATGTAGCCGCCCGCGCGGAAGTTCACATCTTCTCCCTCGGGCAGTTCCAGCACGAGGTTCTTGATGAAGGTGGCCACGTTCTCGTTGGAGCGCACGGTGCACTCCCACTTCTTGACGCCAAAGACCTCTTCTGGGACTTCAACCTCCATGTCTTGCTTGACCGCGACCTGGCATGAGAGACGGTCACCGCAAGAGGCCTCACGCTTGGTGATGTGGCTCTCTTCGGTGGGCAGGATCGAGCCGCCCCCGGAGTGAATCCGCACGCGGCACTGTGCACAGGTGCCGCCGCCGCCGCAGGCTGACGGGACAAACAGTTTTTCGGCCGCGAGGGTCTGTAGCAGCTTGCCACCGGCGGGGACGCTGATGGTCTTTTCACCGTTGATGGTGATGTTGACGTTGCCCGAAGAGACCAGCCGCGAGCGGGCGGCGAGGATGATCGTCACCAGCGCGATGACGATGACCGAGAAGAGGGCTACGCCGAGAGTAAAGGTTTCCATCGCGCCGCCCTCAGAGGTTTACGCCGGAGAAGGACATGAAGGCCATGGCCATCAGTCCGGCGCTGATGAAGGTGATCCCGAGGCCCTGTAGCCCGTCGGGAATGTCGGAGTACTTCAGCTTTTCGCGCACGCCGGCCATTGCGGTGATCGCCAGCGCCCAGCCGAAGCCGGACGAGACGCCATAGACCGTGGACTGGGCGAGGTCATAGTCACGTTCTACCATGAAGAGCGAACCGCCGAGGATGGCGCAGTTCACGGTGATCAGCGGCAGGAAGACACCCAGCGCGTTGTAGAGCGGCGGGAAGTACTTATCGAGGATCATCTCGAGAATCTGCACCATCGCGGCGATCACTCCGATGTAGGAGATGAGGCCAAGGAAGGTGAGATCGACATCCGGAAAGCCAGCCCACGCCAGCGCACCGGGCGCCAGCAGGTATGTCAGGATCAGGTTGTTGGCCGGCACGGTGATCGACTGCACGACGATCACCGAGATGCCAAGGCCCATAGCCGTGGCGACCTTTTTGGAGACGGCGAGGAAGGTGCACATGCCGAGGAAGAAGGCCAGCGCCATGTTCTCGACGAAGATGGCCTTTACAGCGAGAGAGAGAAGCTCTTCCATCAGTGCGCCTCCACGCTCTGGATGCGGTACTCACGTTCTTCCACCTGCTCGGGCTTCCAGCTGCGGAAGGCCCAGATCAGCAGGCCGATCACGAAGAACGCCGAGGGCGGCAGGAGCAGCAGGCCATTGGGCACGTACCAGCCGCCGTTGTTGGTGGTTTGCAGAATGGTGATGCCGAAGAGGGAGCCGGAGCCGAAGAGCTCGCGGATGAAGCCCACCAGCATCAGGATCAGCCCGTAGCCCAGGCCGTTGCCCACACCGTCGATGAAGGAGGCGATCGGCGGGTTCTTCATGGCGAAGGCTTCGGCCCGGCCCATCACGATGCAGTTGGTGATGATCAGGCCTACGAAGACCGAGAGCGTCTTGGAGATCTCGTAGGCGTAGGCCTTGAGCACCTGATCGACCACGATCACGAGCGACGCGATGATGATCATTTGCACGATGATCCGGATCGACGAGGGGATCTGACTGCGGAGCACCGAGATGAACATCGATGCGAAGCCCGTCACCAGAGTAACGGCGATGGTCATCACCAGTGCCACCTGCAACGAGGATGTCACCGCCAGTGCCGAGCAGATGCCCAGCACCTGAAGGGTGATCGGGTTGTTGTCGACCATCGGGTCGACGAGCATGGTCCGGTAGGTCTGTGCCATCAGATGTCTCCTGCCCTCACGCGTTCCAGAAACGGCTCGAAACCGCGCTCGCTCATCCAGAAGCGCACGAGGTTGTCGACCCCGCGCGAGGTGAGCGTCGCGCCCGAGAGCGCATCAACGAAGTATTCCTGCCCCTGCGGCGGCGGGGTCTTGGCCACGGTAATGGCCAGCTCGCCGTCACCATCCTCCGTGCGCAGCTCCTTGCCGCGCCAAAGCGCCTTCCAGCGGGGGTTGTCGACCTCGGCGCCGAGGCCTGGGGTCTCGGCGTGTTCGTAGAACTGGAGGCCGTAGATGGTGTTGCCGTCCTCTTCGATGGCCATGAAGCCATAGAGGGTCGACCAGAGGCCGTAGCCGTAGACGGGCAGCACGACTTTATCGAGGCTGCCGTCGGCGTTGCGCAGCACATAAACGGTGACGTAATTCGCCTGCCGTCCAATGCTGGCCGGGTCATCATCCAGCGGGGCCGAAAGGGTCAGATCCTCGGCTGCGGCGCGATCATCGAAAGTGAGCGGGTCCAGCAGCTGGCCTTCCACATCGGCGCCATCGGCGAATTCGCCGGTTTCGAGCTCAAGCACATGGGGCTCGAACTGCTCAAACGCTTCGGCCACATCGGTGCCGTCTTCGAATAGGCCGGCGACCTGAAGGATGTTCACCTGCTTGTCGAGCGCTGCGTTCTGTTCCTGCAAGGGGCGCAGCGACACAGCGGCGGCTGAAACCACCATTGAGGCAACGAGGCAGAGGCCCAGCGCCACGACCACAGTCTTTACCGTGTTGTCGGCCGGCGTATCGAGGAAACGGCGCAAGAAGCCACCGCCCTGCACCACCTCGCCCTCGGGCGCGGGCAGGTCACGGTCTGGCGGGTTCATCTCGGGGGTGAAGTCGGCTTCCCCCTGATTGGTCTGGTTGTCCTTGTCAGGCATGACGGCGGGCCCTCCTGCGGATGTTGGCCTGCACGACGAAGTAGTCGATCAGCGGAGCGAAGACATTGCCGAACAGGATGGCGAGCATCATGCCTTCGGGGAAGGCCGGGTTCACCACACGGATCATCACGACCATGAACCCGATCAGCGCGCCATAGATATAACGGCCCATGTTGGTGTGCGAGCCCGAGACCGGCTCCGTCACCATGAAGACGAGGCCAAAGGCGTAGCCGCCGATGACAAGGTGCCAATACCACGGTGTTGCGAAGGCCGGGTTACTGTCAGACCCGATCCAGTTGAGGAGCGAGGAGAAGGCAATCATGCCAAGCAAGCAGCCTACGACCATCCGGTAGTTGGCGATCTTGGTCACCAGCAGGAATGCGAGGCCGATCAGGCAGGCGATCGTCGAGGTCTCGCCAATGCAGCCTTGGATCGTGCCAATGAAGGCATCCATCCAGGTGATCCCGTATTCGGGCAGCGCATCGGGGCCTTCGGAGGCTGTGATAGAAAGCGCGGTAGCGCCCGAGAAGCCATCAACCGGGGTCCAGATCGTATCGCCCGACATATAAGCGGGATAAGCAAAATATAGGAATGCGCGACCCACCAGCGCGGGGTTCAGAAAGTTCTTGCCGGTGCCCCCAAAAACCTCTTTGCCGATCACCACGCCGAAGGAAATGCCCAGCGCGACCTGCCAGAGCGGCGTCGAAGCGGGGAGGATCAGCGTGTAGAGCATGGAGGTCACGAGAAAGCCCTCGTTCACCTCATGCCGCCGGATCGTGGCAAACAGCACCTCCCAAGCGCCACCTGCGGCGAGCGTCACTATGTAGATCGGCAGGAAATACATCAGCCCGTGCAGCATATTGGCAATCGGGTTGGCCGGGTTGAAGCCAATGCCAAGCCCGTCGATGATCGCCGCGCGCCAACCCGATGCGCCATGCTCGGCAATCGCGAGATTGGTCTGGAGCCCGGTGTTGTAGAGGCCGAAGAGGATGCATGGCACCGTGGCGAGCACCACGTAGGTCATGATCCGCTTCATATCGATGTAGCTGCGCGCGTGGGGCGCGGCGGTGGTCACCGTCTTGGGGGTGTAGAGGAAGCTCTCCACCATCTCGTAGACAGGGAACCACTTCTCGTATTTGCCGCCTTTCACGAAGTGCGGCTCGATGCGGTCGAAGAAGCTGCGCAAACCCATGGCTCAGCCTTCCTTTTCAATCTTGGTCAGACAGTCGCGCAGCGCCATGCCGTACTCATACTTGGCAGGGCAGGCAAAGCCGCAAAGCCCGAGGTCTTCCTCGTCAAGCTCAAGCGCGCCGAGAGCTTGGGCCTGATCGGTGTCCATCACCAGAAGCGAGCGCAGCAGCTGAGTCGGCAGGAAGTCCTGCGGCATCAGTTCTTCGAATGTGCCAATGGGCACCATCGCCCGGCGCCCGCCGTTGAGGTTGGTGGTCAGATCGTAGAGCTTTCGGCTGAAGGCCGAGCCGAGCACCGGCTGGAAGGCGAACTTGGACGCCATGGGCCGGATCCAACCCATCGGGATCTGCTTGTGATCCTCTTCCATCAGCGTGACCTGCCGGGCGTAGCGGCCTAGGTAGCCATCCACACCCTCGCCGGCCCGGCCACTGAGCACCGAGCCCGAGATCATGCGGACCGGGAGCCCGTTCGGGTTGTCGCTCTCGCAAAGTTCGGCCAGCGAAGCGCCGACGACGGTTTTGACCAGCCGCGGCTGAGCCGCCAGCGGGCCGACGATGGCGATCGTCCGCGTGGTGTCGAGCTTGCCGGTGAGAAACAGGCGACCGATGGCGATGACATCGGCATAGCCGATGGTCCAGACGAACCGATCCGCCCTCGGCGGCTCGAGAAAGTGCATGTGGGTGCCGGCAAGTCCAGCCGGATGAGGGCCGGAGAACGTGGCAGCGGTGACCCCGGCTACACCCGCGCCCGGGATATCGCTCCCCGCGGCATGGCACAGATAGGTTTTGCCCTCGGTGAGCAGCGCGACCGCCTCAAGCCCCCGAGTGAAGGCTTCGGCCTCTTCTGCGATGATCGGCGCAGGGTCGGGAGACAATGGCTCGGTGTCCATTGCGGTCACGTAAATGGCCGCGGGGCGGTCGCTGACGAGTGGAACATGCGAATAGGGGCGGGTCCGGAAGGAGGCCCAGAGACCGGCAGCACAAAGCCGCTCTACGACACCATCGGCAGTTGAAGCATCACCAACTTGTGAAAAGTCCAGCGGCTCGGCAGCGCCCTCATCAACCTCGATCTCGACGCTGATGAGCTTGCGCCGTGCACCGCGGTTGATCGCCCTCACGCGGCCGGAGACCGGCGACGTGATCTGCGCATCGGGGTTGTCCTTGTGGGCCAGCACAGGCGCACCACGGGCGACAATGTCTCCCTCGGCAACAGCCAGGCGTGGCTTGAGCCCAATATAGTCTGCCCCGAGCAGCCCGATGGTGCTGACAGTCACGGCCTCAGCCGCTCCACTGGTTGCCGCACCTTCTATCGGAAGATCGAGGCCTCGCTTCAAAGTGTAGTTCTGCACTTGGATCGCCATCCGTTTTTCATACCTTGTGCAACGATGCGGCGGAGAACGAAACACCAACCGGGCGAATATTTATAAAGTTTTTTGCCCGCGCCTCGCTTGCAGCCGCAAACTCGACGCCATATGCAGGCACAGCGTTCTGCGCGCAAGCTTTCTGAGGAGGCATTTCTCGTGTCCGGCATCCCAATGATCAACCGCAGGTCTTTCCTGATTCTCTCCGCAGCCGCTCTGGCAGCGTGCAAGACAGGGGCCGAGGTGCTCAAGCTGAGCGGCTCTACTATGGGGACGACCTATAATGTCGTCGCCATTCCCGGGAGTGCCCGTGTCGACGAAAAGGCTCTGGATGCCGCGATCAAGGCCGCGCTGGCCGAGGTCAACGTGCAGATGTCCAACTGGGACGCTGGCTCCGAAGTGTCGCTTATCAATGCTGCGGCGGCGAACGAGACGATTGCTCTTTCTCCTGCCCTCGCCGGTGTGCTCCGCGCCGCTGATGATGTGCACCGCGCAAGCGCTGGACGGTTCGATGTAACCGTGGGTCCGCTGATTGAGCTTTGGGGCTTCGGCTCCACTGGCTCCGCACCTCACGTGCCTGCCGATGCCGATGTCGCCGAAGCGCTGGCACGCACCGGGCAAGAGCGGATGCTGACCCTCACCGGCGACACCCTGACCAAATCCGTTGGCGCCGCCGAGATTTACCTGCCGGCCATCGGCAAGGGCCATGGCGTCGACCGTGTGGCTGAGGCGGTTCGTGGCTTTGGGCTCAGCGACTTCATGGTCGAGATCGGTGGCGACCTTTATGCCTCCGGCCGCAATGCAAGTGGCCTGCCTTGGCAGATCGGGATCGAGTCCCCTGTTGCGGGTGACCGTGCGCTGCACGCTGTCGCCGATGCAACTGATCTCGGCATGGCCACCTCGGGCGATTATCGCAACTTCTTTGAAGATGGCGGCAACCGCTACTCTCACATCATCGACCCGGCCACCGGCCGCCCGATCCTGCACAAAACCGTGTCGGCAACTGTTCTTACCGACAGTGCGATGATGGCAGATGCTTGGTCCACCGCAATGCTCGTGCTGGGGCGCGAACGCGGCATGGAAATTGCCGAAGAGCGCGGACTTCCCGTTGTGTTCATCGATCGTGAACCCGGCGAGGGCTTCACAACTGCAACCAGCAGCCACTACGCTTCTTTGCAGGCCTGACCGAAAGGCGCTTGCCCATGGAAACCGCACTGCTGACATTTGTCATCCTCGGCCTCGTGATGCTGGGCATGGCCGTTGGCGTGATTTTCTCCGGCCGTCGGATCAAAGGAAGCTGCGGCGGGTTAAACGCCATCGGCGATGCCGATCAATGTCTCGTTTGCCACAAGGAAATCGACCCGGACAGCCCGCTGAAAGAGCGGCTAGGGCACTGCCCCCGCGCGCGGAAAATGCTCGAACGGGCTGGCGCCACAGGCTGAACTAACCCGGCACTGCCAGCGGAACGAAGGCAAGCGTGAGCAGGCCCGCCGCCGCGATTACCCCGAAAAGCCAAAGCTGCCAACGCGGCCCCTCGGCCTTCCACACTGCGCGGTAGCGATAGCCCGCGAGACAGACGATCACAAAGATGGTCGTCGCCACCGCGGGTGAGAGAATCTGATCTTCAAACACTTTTTACGCGCATCCTTGCCCGGTTCCGGTCTAGGCTGTCTGACACGGCCACCATTGGCAGGACAAGCGAGGAACTGATCACATGCCCGAGTCATACCGCCCTCATTTGCGCAAGGACGACGAGGAGAAACGCACGTCGAGCCAGTCAGTCGAGAGCAACACCAGCGTCTCGAATGCGCGGGTGCAGGATGTGCTCGACAGCAAGGATGCGACCGTTCACGCCATTCGTCCGCAACAGACCTTGCATGAAGCGGTCGACCAGCTGCGCGATCACCGGATCGGCGCGCTTGTAGTGACGGATGCGAATGGCGAGCTCGTGGGCATCCTGTCGGAGCGTGACATCGTGCGGAAGCTGGCAGACACGCCCGGGCACACCCTGCCCAAGAAGGTCGAAGAGGTCATGACCCGCGACGTTGAGACCTGCACCGCCGACGAGCCGCTCGTTACGGTTCTGACCCGGATGACCAAAGGCCGCTTCCGGCATATGCCGGTCGTCGAAGGGACGTCGCTGATCGGACTCATCACCATTGGCGACGCCGTGAACTTCCGGCTGAACCAGCTTGAGCTGGAAGCGCTTCAGATAAAACAGCTGATCGTCGGTTAAGCTCGGCGCGCTTTAGAATCTGCGTCCGCAAGCTGGTGGCAGCTTTGCGGGACCGCCCAGCAACTCGGCTATGGCTTCGGGTTTTGCCCGTCCTTCGGGCATCTCGGTCGGAATTCCGGAGTGTCAGGTCGTCATCGGCGCCCGGCCACCATGACAATTCGCGCCAATTGGCTAAAGCTTGCAGTAGCTGCGACTTGGTTGTAGACGCCGCATTGTATACTATTGCACACAGATTGGTCCGGCCGTCCGTGACCGACAGCGCTGCACGCCAATTCGCAACAAGCAACGAGGAACGCCGATGAGCCTCTACGTCAGTTATCTTGAAGAAATCGCCGCCCGGAAAGAGCTGGGCCTGAGCCCCAAGCCCATCGATGACGGCGCGCTGACTGGCGAGATCATCGCCCAGATCAAGGATGCGGGCAACGCGCATCGCGAGGACTCGCTCAATCATTTCATTTACAACACCCTGCCTGGCACGACCTCTGCCGCAGGGGTCAAGGCTGAGTTTCTGAAAGAGATCATTCTCGGCGCCTCCGTTGTACCCGAGATCACCTCCGAGTTCGCCTTCGAGCTGCTGTCTCACATGAAAGGTGGCCCCTCCGTACGGGTGCTGCTGGACCTCGCGCTCGGTGAAGATGCGGCGATTGCCCGGCAAGCCGCTGATGTGCTGAAGACTCAAGTGTTCCTTTACGAGGCCGATACCGACCGGCTCGAAGCCGCCCACAAGGCCGGTAACACGGTGGCCACGGAGATCCTGCAAAGCTACGCGAAGGCCGAGTTCTTCACCACGCTCCCCGAAGTGGACGAAGAGATCAAGGTCGTGACCTTCATCGCCGCCGAAGGCGATATCTCGACCGACCTGCTCTCCCCCGGCAACCAGGCACACTCCCGCGCCGACCGTGAGCTGCACGGCAAGTGCATGTGCGACGAGGCTGCGCAAAAGCACATCGAGTCGCTCAAGCTGCAGCACCCAGACAAGCAGGTGATGCTCATCGCCGAAAAAGGCACCATGGGTGTCGGCTCCTCGCGGATGTCTGGCGTCAACAACGTGGCGCTCTGGACCGGCAAGCAGGCCTCCCCCTATGTGCCTTTCGTCAATTACGCGCCTGTCGTGGCCGGGACGAACGGGATCTCGCCGATCTTCCTCACCACAGTTGGCGTGACCGGCGGCATCGGTGTCGACCTCAAGAACTGGGTCAAAAAGATTGGCGACGATGGCAAGCCGATCCTCGGCAATGACGGCAATCCGATCCTCGAACAGAAATACTCTGTCGAGACCGGCAAGGTGCTGACAATCAACACCAAAAAGAAGAAGCTCTACGACGAAGACGGCGAAGAGCTGGTCGACATGTCGTCGTCCTTCACGCCTCAGAAGCTCGAATTCATGAAGGCCGGCAGCTCTTACGCCATCGTTTTTGGCAAAAAGCTCCAAACCACGGCGGCCGAGATCCTCGGCGTCGAGCCGACACCGGTGTTTGCGGCCTCCAAAGAAGTGAGCCATGACGGTCAGGGCCTGACCGCGGTTGAGAGAATCTTCAACGCGAACGCTCTTGGTGCGACTCCGGGCAAAGTCCTGCACGCCGGCTCGGATGTGCGGGTCAAGGTCAACATCGTTGGCAGCCAAGATACAACTGGTCCGATGACTGCTCAGGAACTCGAAGCCATGGCCGCGACCGTGCTGTCGCCCGCGGTGGATGGCGCCTATCAGTCCGGCTGCCACACCGCCTCCGTCTGGGACGCCAAGGCTCAAGCCAACACGCCCAAGCTCATGGCATTCATGAACAAATTCGGCCTCGTCACCGGACGCGACCCTAAGGGCGAGTATCACGCGATGACTGACGTGATCCACAAAGTGCTGAACGACATCACCGTGGACGACTGGGCCATCATCATCGGCGGTGACAGTCATACCCGGATGTCGAAAGGCGTGGCCTTCGGGGCCGACTCGGGCACCGTTGCGCTGGCACTGGCAACCGGCGAGGCGTCCATGCCGATCCCGGAGTCGGTGAAGGTAACCTTCAAGGGCGAGATGGCGGACCACATGGATTTCCGCGATGTCGTCCACGCAACCCAGGCGCAAATGCTGAAACAGCACGGTGACAACGTGTTTCAGGGTCGGATCATCGAAGTGCACATCGGCACACTGCTCGCAGACCAAGCCTTCACCTTCACGGACTGGACGGCGGAGATGAAGGCGAAAGCCTCGATCTGCATCTCCAATGATGACACGCTCATCGCGTCGCTGGAGTTGGCCAAACACCGGATCCAGATCATGATCGACAAGGGCATGGAGCATGACAACGGCATGCTCGCCAAGCTCATCGATATCGCAGAGGCGCGCATCGCGCAGATCCGCTCCGGCGAGAAGCCGGCGCTGAAGCCGGATGCCAACGCCAAGTACTACGCCGAAGTTGTCGTGGACCTCGACGCCATCGACGAGCCGATGATCGCAGACCCGGACGTGAACAACGCCGATGTCTCCAAGCGCTATACCCACGACACCATTCGCCCGATCTCCTACTACATGGCAGAGAAGAAGGTCGATCTCGGCTTCGTGGGCTCCTGCATGGTCCACAAGGGTGACATCAAAATTGTCGCTCAGATGCTCCGGAACCTTGAGGAGTCGACCGGCAAAGTCGAGTTCAAGGCGCCGCTCGTGGTCGCCGCACCGACCTACAATATCGTCGACGAGCTCAAGGAAGAGGGCGATTGGGAGATCCTGCAGCGTTACTCCGGCTTCGAGTTTGATGACTTCAATCTGAAAACCAAGGCGCGCACCGAGTACGAGAACATTCTCTACCTCGAGCGCCCCGGCTGTAATCTCTGCATGGGCAATCAGGAAAAAGCCGCCAAGGGTGATACGGTGCTGGCCACCTCGACCCGCCTGTTCCAGGGCCGTGTGGTTGCCGACAGCGAGACAAAAAAGGGCGAGTCCCTGCTGGCGTCCACTCCGGTTGTTGTGCTTTCGGCCATTCTTGGCCGGACACCGACCCTGTCTGAGTACAAAGAAGCGGTGACGGGGATTGATCTGACCAAGTTCGCGCCCCCAAAGCAAACACCTCTCGATTCACTGTCCGTTCATTTCTGAAACGGCTAGTACGAGAAGCGAAAGGCCCGCCAAATTGGCGGGCCTTTACTTTTGGAGGGATGCTAGTTGGCACCACAGTTTGTATCGGGGTCTCAGGGTATACACGATGCCAAAGAGGCTAGACCGTCGACTCTGCACGGTCTGCGCTGTTCAGTATCGTAGTAACCGCAAATCGTGAGGTGGTGCAGCAGCTAGTGCCACGACAGCGCAATTGCGCACTAGGCCTTCAAGGAACCTCTTCACCCGAGTTTCTGGACTGTAGGCCGCTCGCGCAAGAACAGACTTCGAAGGATCAACATCACGCACTATGCATAGACGGGAATGCTAACATGTACTTCACATCGGGAATTGGTTGCGGGGGTAGGATTTGAACCTACGACCTTCAGGTTATGAGCCTGACGAGCTACCGGGCTGCTCCACCCCGCGACACTTGGGTGCGCGATTGCTGCTTCCGAACTTTCGCGCTGGTCATCGTTTCGAGAGATACGGCCGATGATTTCTTACTAGGTTTGGCGGCGACCTACTCTCCCACGTCTTAAGACGCAGTACCATCGGCGCTACGGCACTTAACGGCCAGGTTCGGGATGGAGCTGGGTGTTTTGCTCGCGCTATGACCACCAAACCGAGAAAGAAACCATCATCCAAGTCAAGCACTGTGTGTGTCGTACGGCTTTCGATCAGTAACGGCCTTGCTGTTACTGGATCAAATCAAGCCTATCGGGCAATTAGTACCGGTCAACTGAATGCATTGCTGCACTTACATCTCCGGCCTATCGACGTGGTGGTCTACCACGGCCCTCAGGGATACCTTGTTTTGAGGGGGGCTTCCCGCTTAGATGCCTTCAGCGGTTATCCTKTCCGATCATAGCTACCCWGCACTGCCGTTGGCACGACAACWGGTCCACCAGTGGATCGTTCACCCCGGTCCTCTCGTACTAGGGGCAACTCCTCTCAAGTATCCTACACCCACGGCAGATAGGGACCGAACTGTCTCACGACGTTCTAAACCCAGCTCACGTACCTCTTTAAACGGCGAACAGCCGTACCCTTGGGACMTGCTCCAGCCCCAGGATGAGATGAGCCGACATCGAGGTGCCAAACGGTGCCGTCGATATGGACTCTTGGGCACCATCAGCCTGTTATCCCCGGCGTACCTTTTATCCGTTGAGCGATGGCCCTTCCACTCGGGACCACCGGATCACTATGGCCGTCTTTCGACTCTGCTCGACCTGTCAGTCTCGCAGTCAGGCTGGCTTATGCCATTGCACTCAACGAGCGATTTCCGACCGCTCTGAGCCAACCTTCGCGCGCCTCCGTTACTCTTTGGGAGGCGACCGCCCCAGTCAAACTACCCGCCACACAGGGTCCCGGATCCGGATAACGGACCGCGGTTAGACATCAAGCAGAACAAGGGCGGTATCTCAAGGAAGGCTCCCCAGGAACTGGCGTCCCTGGTTCAAAGCCTACCGCCTATCCTGCACATGTTGTGCCTGATGCCAGTGTGAAGCTGTAGTAAAGGTGCACGGGGTCTTTCCGTCTAACCGCGGGAAGCCTGCATCTTGACAGGCAATTCAATTTCGCTGAGTC
>CP051231.1:4263294-4264957 GCA_017792405.1 Oceanicola sp. | reverse complement strand
GTTCTCTCAAGCGCCTTGGTATTCTCTACCAGTCCACCTGTGTCGGTTTAGGGTACGGTCTGATGGAAGGCTATTTCCAGGAACCCCTAAGCAGCCCATTCAATCCGATAAGGATGAACTACCTTCGGGATCCGTCACATCTTCCTGGCCCACGAATATTAACGTGGTTCCCATCGGCTACGCATTTCTGCCTCGCCTTAGGGGCCGGCTTACCCTGCTCAGATTAGCTTTAAGCAGGAACCCTTGGACTTTCGGCGACAGGGTCTCTCACCCTGTTTGTCGCTACTCATGTCATCATTCTCGCTAGTGATCTCTCCACCGGATCCCTCACAGGCCGGCTTCACAGAAAACTCCTTGCCTTCGATACACCCCGGAGGATGTATGAAAGGCGTGGAGTTATGTCACACTACGCTCCGCTACCATGCACTACGTGCATCCTCAGCTTCGGCTCATGGCTTGAGCCCCGTTACATCTTCGCCGCAGGACAACTTATCTAGACCAGTGAGCTGTTACGCTATCTTTAAAGGATGGCTGCTTCTAAGCCAACCTCCTGGTTGTTTTGGTCGTCCCACCTGCTTTCCCACTTAGCCATGAATTGGGGGCCTTAGCTGKAGGTCAGGGTTGTTTCCCTCTCCACGACGGACGTTAGCAYCCGCCGTGTGTCTGCCATCTAGTACTYCCGGGTATTCGGAGTTTGGTTAGGATCAGTAAGCCTGTGGGGCCCCATTACCCATCCAGTGCTCTACCCCCCGGGGTATTCGGATGACGCACTACCTAAATAGTTTTCGCGGAGAACCAGCTATCTCCGAGTTTGATTGGCCTTTCACCCCTAGGCACAGCTCATCCCGATCTTTTTCAACAGATGTGGGTTCGGTCCTCCAGTGAGTGTTACCTCACCTTCAACCTGGCCATGCCTAGATCACTCGGTTTCGGGTCTGATCCAACATACTCATTCGCCCTATTAAGACTCGCTTTCGCTGCGCCTACACCTAACGGCTTAAGCTTGCATGTTAGACCAAGTCGATGACCCATTATACAAAAGGTACGCCGTCAGAGCTCGAGGCTCCTCCGACTGCTTGTAGGCGTCCGGTTTCAGAAACTGTTTCACTCCCCTCGTCGGGGTGCTTTTCACCTTTCCCTCACGGTACTGGTTCGCTATCGGTCAGTAAGGAGTACTTAGCCTTCGAGGGTGGTCCCCCGATCTTCAGACAGGATTTCACGTGTCCCGCCCTACTTAATACATCCAATCATGCTTCCTATACGGGGCTGTCACCCGCTGCGGCTGAGCTTTCCATCTCATTCTAGTCACATTCATGGCTTGGCTGGTCCCCGTTCGCTCGCCGCTACTAGGGGAGTATCATATTGATTTCCTTTCCTCTGGGTACTTAGATGTTTCAGTTCCCCAGGTTTGCTCTTAAAACCCTATGTATTCAGGAATTAAGTACCTGTTTCAGCCCATTATAAATTGCCGAAGCAAATTATAACGAACTGTCAGGTGGGTTGCCCCATTCGGAGATCCGCGGGTCAAAGGCTATTCTCGCCTCACCGTGGCTTATCGCAGAGTATCACGTCCTTCATCGCCTCTTACTGCCAAGGCATCCACCAAACGCCCTTCTCGCGCTTGATTTGACCCAGAAAAAGCAAGGCCCAAGCGGAGCCCGCT
>CP051231.1:3993294-4260794 GCA_017792405.1 Oceanicola sp. | reverse complement strand
CGCTGGAGCGTCGCTCCGTTGTTCCGTCTGGCGTTCCGTTGTGCGCCTCAGCGCCGCCGGTGAGGGGGTATTTACGGTTCAGGGCCGGACCCCGCAAGGGCTTTTTTGGAGAAAGATGACATTTTTTTAGCGCCTTCGAGAAAAGCCATAAAAACAAGGGGTTTGCGCGATAACTTTTTCTGCGCGGCCGCGCTTTCCGGGCTTGGCGATCTGTCTAGCCGGTCAGAATCGAGGCGATTTGCGACTTATCCACAGACTCGGACGTAGGGTCAGCTTTGAATCAGCGCATCAAGAAGCCGGAATCGAGGGGGTGATTTGGTGAATCGTGGGTGCTGGAGTCGGGTGAATCGGCGAGTCAGGTCCAATTTTTCTGCCTCGGGGTCGAAGTTTTTTCGATTCACCCCCCGATTCACCTCTGCGAGTCGGCTGACTCGGAGTGATTCAGGCGGCGAGCGCTCTTTTCCGGGGTTTCGGAATCACCCGGAGCGCCAGGATCGCCAGAATCGCGCCCATGTAGAGGAGCGGTTCCACCTGCCAGCCCTTCGCAAGCCACACCCAGTGCAGCCCCCCGAGCAGAACGGCCGGGTAGACGAGCTTATGCAGCTTCCGCCACCGCGCGCCGAGTTTGCGGACCGACGCATTGTTGGAGGTGACTGCCAGCGGGATCAGCAGAGTGAAACCGATGAAGCCGATGGTGATGTAGGGGCGTTTGACGATGTCGCCAAGGATCTGCCCCCAGAGCAGCGACATGTCGAGCACCAGCCAAGTGAGGAAGTGCAGCAGTACATAGAAGAAGGAGACCACCCCGATCGCACGGCGGAACTTCAGCAGGTTCAGACCTGTCCACTTGCGCAGCGGCGTGACGGCCAGGCCGACGATGAGCAGTTGAAGTGCGAACTCGCCCAAGCTGTGTTCAAGCGCCTTGATCGGCTCCGGCCCGCTCGCGCCAGTCGCGCCCTGCCACAGCCAAAAGGCGGCCGGCAGCGGGGCCACTATATAGAGTGTCCATGCAGGCAGCTTCCGGAGCGAGGTATTCAGCGCGTCGATCATCGGTGGCTCAGTAGTTCTTGGTGAGATCCATACCGTCGTAGAGCGCGGCCACCTCTTCCTCGTATCCGTTGAACATGAGGGTCTCTTGCCGCTTGGCGAAGAGCCCGCCGCCGATCACCCGCTCCGTAGCCTGGCTCCAGCGCGGGTGGCTCACTTGCGGGTTCACGTTGGAATAGAAGCCGTACTCCCGCGCATTCAGGTTGTTCCAGGTCGTCGGCGGCTCATCGGCCACGAGGCTGATGCGCACGATGCTCTTGATCGACTTGAAGCCATACTTCCACGGCACCACCAGCCGGATCGGCGCGCCGTTCTGGTTGGGCATGGGTTTGCCGTAGATGCCGGTAGCCATCATCGTCAGCGGATGCATGGCCTCATCGATCCGTAGCCCCTCGACATAGGGGAATGGAATCACCTTGCGCCGAACGCCCGGCATGTTCTCGGGCTGCACTACCGTTTCGAAGGCCACGTAACGCGCGGCCTCCTGCACACCGGCTTTGGCCAGCAGGTCAGCCAGTTCGAAACCGTTCCACGGCACGATCATCGACCAGGCCTCGACACAGCGGAAGCGATAGATCCGCTCTTCCTCGGTCAGGCCCTCGGTAAGGTCGGCAAGCGTGTAGGTGCCGGGGCGGTCGACCATGCCGTCAATCTCGATCGACCAGTTGGAAGTATCGAGTGCGCCCGCATTCGCGGCCGGGTCGTTCTTGCCGGTGCCGAACTCGTAGTAATTGTTGTAGCTGGTGATATCGTCAAAGCTGTTCGGTTCAAGCGTATCGCCCGCCGCTTCGGCCCGCCCCGCCAGCGCACCCGTCATACCCGCCGCCGTCAGACCGGCGATGATCTGGCGCCGGTTCAGCCAGATCGCCTCAGGCGTCACATCGGCTTTGGTCAGTTTGTTCGTCCAGCGGTGGGCCATGTTCGTCTCCTTCTATCCCCACACAGTATATAGAGGCCGAAACCTGAAACATTTCTCACGAGCCGGTTTGCTTACAGGATCGTCAGAGGCTGAAACAAAACGCGCCGCTCATTCAGGCGGCGCATTGAAGCTTGGCAGAATGCGGTTGAACGGGATCGAGGTGCCATCGGGCTGCACCAGCCGCACATGCCGCCGCCGCATCAGCCGAGGCTCGGCCACACCGACCGAATGGGCAATCGTCTCAACCTCTTTGATCACCGATTTGGCGTAGGCGGCCACCTTCTTGTCTTTGTCTTCCACCACCAGCCCTTTCTGAAAGCGCGGGTTGTGAGTGGTGATGCCGGTCGGGCAGGTGTTCTTGTTGCACTTCAGCGCTTGGATGCAGCCAAGCGAGAACATGAAGCCGCGCGCCGAGGTCACAAAGTCGGCGCCCAGCGCCAGCGCGAGGGCCACGTCGCCGGGGTTCACCATCTTGCCGGAGGCCACGAGGCGGATGCGTTCCTTCAGCCCGAATTCGTCGCGTAGGTTGTTGAAGAGCGGCAGCGCCTCACGGATCGGCATGCCGACGAGGTCCATCAATGGCATTGGGGCTGCACCCGTGCCCCCTTCCCCGCCGTCGATCGTGATGAAGTCCGGCGCGGAAGCCTCACCCCGCTCTTCGATCAGTTTGAAGAGCGGTCGCCAGACCTCGATGTTGCCGATCACAGTCTTGAAGCCCACGGGCTTGCCGGTGACCTCGCGCACATGGGCAATATAGTCGAGCAGGTCGGCCCAGTCGTCGATCTCGGGGTGGCGGTTGGGCGAAATCGAAGCCTCGCCCACGCGGATGCCCCGGATCTCGGCGATCTCAGGCGTCACCTTGGCGGCGGGCAAAATCCCCCCCTTCCCCGGCTTTGCCCCTTGCGCCAGCTTCACCTCAATCATCTTCACTTGCGGATGGTCGGCCAGTTCGCCGAGCTTTTCGTCCGAGAGGTTCCCGTCATGGTCGCGCACGCCGTATTTGGCGGTGCCGATCTGGAAGACGAGGTCGCACCCGCCCTCGAAGTGATAGGGGCTCACCCCGCCCTCGCCCGTATTCATCCAGATGTCGGCCAGCTTGCCCCCCCGGCTGAGCGCCCGGACGGCCGGCTTGGAGAGGGCGCCGTATGACATGCCGGAGATGTTGAAGATCGATTTCGCCGTATAGGGCGTGCGGCAGTGCGGGCCGATCAGCATCGGCTCGGTCGAGGCGAACTGGTCATCGAGTGGCGGGAAGGCGGCGTTGACGAAGATCGGCGTGCCCACAACGCTGATATTGCGAGTGGAGCCAAAGGCCACCGTATTGGAATGGCCCGCAGCCGCGTGCTTCACCCAGTCCCGCTGTGCCCGGTTGAAGGGCAGCTCCTCGCGGTCCATCGCAAAGAAGTACTGCCGGAAGAACTCGCCCAAGGTGGAAAAGAGGTGCCGGAAGCGGCCGATCACCGGATAGTTGCGGCGGATGGCGTCCTGCGTCTGGGTCTTGTCGATGACGAAGAGCACGACGGCCAGCAGCATCGCCAGCCCGATGAAGATCAGCAGCGCAAAGGCCAGAAACTCCAGCGCCCAGCCCGCCCAGTCCATGAACCACATTCACCTGCCCTCCGTTGCTTGCCCGGAGGATGCGCAGCCGTGGCGCGGGTGACAAGTGCCGCGGCGCAGGATCACACCGGAATGCCCATCCGCTTGTAGAGAAACGACAGCAGCCACGCCGGCCCGATCAGCAGAAACTGCACATCCTTGAAGAACGAGGGCTTCTTGCCCTCTACCTTGTGGCCCCAGAACTGCCCGAGCCATGCCAATACGAAGACCACTGCGCCGATCTGCCAGACGGGGATGCCGGTAGATGCATCGAGTGTGACCGTCAGCCAGTAGCAAAGCCCCGCGTAGAGCGCGAAGCCCACCGCAAGCGTGGGCGAGAGGATGACGTAGTATAATAGAGAGAGCGCCAGAACGACCGTGAGCCAATTGAGCCAGCCGAATTGGGCCATGAAGCCGGGCTGAGGGATGGAATAGACGAAGACCATCACCGTCCAGACGATCACCGGCACGCAGAGCCAATGTACCGCCTTATTGGTCGGGTCCTGATGGCTATCGCCATACTCGTCGAGCAATGCGTGAATCCTGCGTGCCATCGGAGCCTCCCCTCTGCCGTGACTGGAGCGAGGCTAGCCTGCCCCGACACGGCGCGGCAAGCTCAGAGCCGAAGGGAGGGCAGGCCGATGCCGGTGCTCTCAAATCCGCCATCGACCGAAAGCAGCTGCCCGGTGATGTAACTGGCTTTGTCTGAGAGCAGGAAGACGATGCCCTGCGCGATCTCTTCTTCCTTGCCATAGCGGTTTAGCGGAATCGCATCGTGGTAGGCGGCGCGGATGTCGGGCGTATGCACGGCAAGCGCCAGCTTGGTATCGACCGGGCCGGGGGCCACGCAGTTGACCCGCACGCCATACTCGCCCCACTCCGCCGCGAACTGCTTGGTCAGGTGGATCACCCCGGCCTTCGAGGTGCCATAGGCCACGCGCAATGTGCTGGCGCGATGGCCGGAGATAGAGGCGATGTTGACCACGGCGCCTTTGGTTTTGATGAGCGCCTCGCGTGCCGCTTGAGAGCAGAGGAATACGCCATCGAGGTTGGTCGCCATCACCTCGCGCCATGTGGCGAAATCGGTTTCAGCTTCGGGGCCGAAGAGGGCAACGCCCGCGTTGTTCACCAAGCCGTCGATCCGGCCCAATGCCGCCATGGCCTCGGCCACCATGCGGGTCACGTCCTCCGGCACCGACACATCGGCAAAGACCGCGACGCCGCCGGGCACCTCGCCCACGGCAGCCTCCAGCGCCTCACGGTCCCGGTCGACTAGCGCGACCTTCCAGCCGTCCGCCGCCAACAGCTTCGCCGTGGCCAGCCCGATCCCGCGTGCCGCGCCCGTGATGATTGCGCCCTTCATCTTCACCCCTCCCATGCAAAAGGCCCCTCCCGGTTGGAAGGGGCCTTCGCATCTCTAGGCGGGCGCGCGGCCCGGATCAACGGCGCTCAGTGCACCACGGCATCGTCGGGGCGCGGACGGTTGGAGCCGGTTACCTTGTCACCGATGATCAGCCCCTCGGCTCCGGCGCTCACTGTCACCGTGTCGCCATCGCTCACGTCACCTGCCAGCAGCAACTCGGCCAGCTCGTCCTGCAACGCCCGCTGGATCACCCGCTTGAGGGGCCGCGCACCGAACACCGGGTCATAGCCCTCGTCGGCCAGCCAAGTCTGGGCCCCTTCGTCCAACTCCAGCCCGATGTTGCGCCGTGCCAGTCGCTTGCGCAGCAGGCCGAGTTGGATTTGCACGATACCATCCATGTCGCCCCGGCTGAGCCGGTCGAAGATGATGGTCTCGTCCAGACGGTTCAGGAATTCGGGGCGGAAGTGCGCCCGCACTGCATCCATCACGTCGCGCTTGGCCTGACCGGCATCGGCGCCGTCGGGCAACTGGCTCAGAGCCTGTGCGCCGAGGTTGGAGGTGAGCACGATCAGCGTCTGCTTGAAATCCACCGTCCGGCCCTGCCCGTCCGTCAGCTGCCCGTCATCGAGCACCTGCAGGAGCACGTTGAACACGTCGGGGTGCGCCTTCTCGACCTCGTCGAACAGGACAACCTGATAGGGCCGCCGCCGCACCGCCTCGGTCAGCACGCCGCCTTCGTCGTAGCCCACGTAGCCCGGAGGAGCGCCGATGAGCCGGGCCACGGCGTGTTTCTCCATGAATTCGCTCATGTCGATCCGCACCATCGCGCTGTCATCGTCGAAGAGGAACTCGGCGAGCGCCTTGGTCAGCTCGGTCTTGCCCACGCCGGTCGGTCCGAGGAAGAGGAAGCTGCCCAGGGGGCGTGCCTCGTCGTTCAGCCCGGCCCGCGCACGGCGCACCGCGTTGGACACAGCCCGCACCGCCTGGCGCTGGCCGATCACCCGTTTGCCGATCTCGTCTTCCATCCGCAGCAGCTTTTCGCGCTCACCTTCCAGCATCCGCGCGGTAGGGATACCCGTCCACCGCTCGACCACCTCGGCAATCTGCTCCGGCCGCACGGCCTCCTCGACCATCACGTCGCTCTCGCTCGCTTCGGCCTCGGCCAGTTGTTTCTCTAGCCCCGGAATCACGCCGTAAGAAAGCTCGCCCGCCTTGGCGAGGTTGCCCTCCCGCTTGGCCTGATCGAGCTGGGCCCGGGCATGGTCGAGCTGCTCCTTGATGTCGCGGGCCGACTCGAGCTTGTCGCGCTCGGCCTGCCACTGGGCAGTCATCTCGGCGGATTTCTCCTGAAGCTCGCTCAGCTCCTTCTCAAGCTTCTCCAGCCGGTCCTTGGAGGCCTGATCATCCTCCTTCTTCAGCGCCTCAGCCTCGATCTGCATTTGCAGGATCTGCCGGTCGAGCGCATCCAGTTCCTCGGGCTTGGAGTCCACCTCCATGCGCAGACGGCTCGCGGCCTCGTCCACAAGGTCGATCGCCTTGTCGGGCAGGAAACGGTCGGTGATGTATCGGTGGGAGAGCGTCGCAGCGGCCACGAGGGCAGAGTCGCTGATCCGCACGCCGTGGTGCAACTCGTACTTCTCCTTAATGCCGCGCAGGATCGACACGGTGTCTTCGACCGTCGGCTCCTCCACCATCACCGGCTGGAACCGGCGTGCGAGCGCCGCATCCTTCTCTACATGCTTGCGATACTCGTCGAGCGTGGTCGCACCTATACAGTGCAGTTCGCCCCGCGCCAGCGCAGGCTTCAGCAGGTTCGACGCATCCATCGCGCCATCGGCCTTGCCGGCACCGACCAGCGTGTGCATCTCATCAATGAACAGCACGATGTCGCCGGCAGCGGCCTCGATTTCCTTCAGGATCGACTTCAGCCGCTCCTCGAACTCGCCGCGATACTTGGCCCCGGCAATCAGCGCGCCCATGTCGAGCGCCATCAGGGTCTTGCCCTTCAGGCTCTCCGGCACGTCACCGTTGATGATGCGGATGGCGATGCCCTCGGCGATGGCGGTTTTACCCACGCCGGGCTCACCGATCAGCACCGGGTTGTTCTTTGTCCGGCGGGACAGCACCTGCATCGCGCGGCGAATTTCCTCGTCGCGCCCGATGATCGGGTCGATCTTGCCGTCGCGGGCGCGCTCGGTGAGGTCCAGCGCGTATTTCTTCAGCGCATCATAGCCCTCTTCGGCGCTCGCCGTATCGGCGGTGCGGCCCTTGCGGATGTCGTTGATCGCGCCATTGAGGTTCTGGGCAGACACGCCGCCCGCATCCAGCGCCGTCTTCGCGCCCGAGCGTACCACGGCCAGCGCGGTCAGGATGCGCTCCACCGGCACAAAGCTATCGCCCGCCTTCTTTGCGATCTTGGCGGCTTCATCCAGCACCTTGCCGGTCTGGCTATCAAGATAGACCTGCCCGGCGTCGCCCGAGACCTTGGGCTGCTTGGCCAGCGCCGCTTCGAGTGCCTCGACCACGCGTTCAGGCGAGCCGCCCGCACGTTTGATGAGGTTGGAAGCAAGGCCCTGCTCATCGTCCATCAGGGCTTTCAACAGATGCTCGGGCACCATCCGCTGATGGTCTTCCCGCATCGCGATGGTCTGCGCCGCCTGAATGAAACCGCGAGACCGTTCCGTGAACTCGTTCATGTTCATCGGTCATTCTCCTTTGTTAAGCGCCCTTTCTTGAGGTCTGCCCGCCCGGCGGCACAGACCCGTATCGGGCCTTCTCATCCTATTTGGGGACAGCTGCTGCGGGTCTCAAGGGGGCGCTGTTCCATCGAATCACTGTTTCGTGACGCCCTGTGGAAAACTCTCGGGAACAATCCCACATCTAGTTGCGTTGAAGGTGTGAACCACAGGATGAGGAGGCAGAGATGCCGTTCACCGGACCACAGATCGATCACGTCATCTACGACCCGGCGATGCGCCGGTTCGAAGCCGATGTCAGCTTCACCACCGGAACGCCGCTGCGCCGCAAGGTGCATGTGTCGATCCCCGGCCATGTGCAGTGGGGCCATCAGAAGATGGTGTCGGAACTGGTCGCCGCAGGCGAGAGGGCCTTGCAGGCACGATGACGATTGAGAAGCGGACCTGACGCGAGCTTTCTCCGGGTCCGCCATAGGGTGACGGGTTGCTGCCTGGCCCGTCCCTGACTAAGGCCCGCCTTCGCATGTCCCCATTTGGCGAAGGCGGGCCTTCTTTATTCAGCTAAGGTGATCCACCACCATGAGGTGCTGCGCCGTGGTGTGGACCCTGTCCAGCCAGCGCTCCACAAGGCGCGGGTCGGACGGGGCGGCGGAGACGCCCGGCGCGATCTCGCGAGCCAGCACGGCCTCAACGGCCAGCGCCACCGTGTCACTTACCAGACGCGCCATGGCCGATCCGCGGGCATCGCCCCAGGCATCCATAGCATAGGTCTTGTGGTAGACCGGCACGCCATCCTTCAGAGCCTCAAGCGCCACGCAGAGCACCACCCGGTCCGGTTCGCCCACGTCATAGGCGTGCTTTTCCCAGAACTCGGCCGCCATTTCGGCAAGGCGCGCATCCAGTTCGGGCTTGCCTTCGAGCGCTTCAACCTCGGCAAACACTTCCTTCCACGCGTCGAACCACCCGTTGAGCCGGAGGGTGCCGCGCACGAAGTCCTTCACCTTCCAGCCTGGCTCGAAGCCGTATTCTGCCATGAAGGGCAGGCTGTCCCGGTTGGGGTACACCTCAAAGCTCTCGGGCGTCGAAAGCGGTGCATCGTAGCGGGTGAGCGCGTCCCACGGGCGGGAGACGCGCAGCTCGGAGTGGCTGCGGATCGAGACCGAGGGAGACTTGAGCGCCTTCAGCACCCCGAGCGGCGACCAGCTGAACTTGTAGCGGAAGGCATTGGGCTCCTTGGGGATGCCGCCGCAGTAGCTGATGAAGCTGAGCACATTGTCGGGGCTGAAGCCCTCGGAGGCGCGGTAATCGGCCATCAGCCAATGCGCCATCAGGTGGTCGATGCCCGGGTCGAGGCCGACCTCGTTGACGAAACGAAGGCCCTGCTCTTTCGCCGCCGCGTCCAGCGCCCGCATTTCGGGGCTGATGTAGGAAGACGACACGAAGTCGGCGCCCTTCTCGAGGCACAACTCGGCCAGCGGAACATGATGGTCACCGGGCAGCATGGAGACCACGAGGTCACCCTTGGCGAGAACCTCGGCCAGCGCCTCCATCGAGAAGGCGCGAATGTCTTCGGTCAGGTCGCCAACGGCCTCGCGGGCCTTGGCCTCTGTTCGGTTCCAGACCGTCACGTCATCGCGCTCGGCCAGCAGCCGCCGCAGGCCGGGGATGGCCGAGAGGCCAGTGCCGCACCAGTGAATCGTCATTCCGTATGCTCCTTGAAAACTATCGCTGCCCGGCCCCAGACACCCTTGTCGATCTCGTCGAGGCGCAGGAGATGCGGCAGCATCTGCGCCGCGAAGTCCTCGCTCGACTCCTTGGGCAGGAGGGAGGGCAGATTGTCGATCGCCATCACGTCGAGCACCGGGTCATCGGCCACACGATGCACCGGCTCGTCCCACGTGGTGGCTTCGTCATAGACCGGGATCGGGTTGAAATCGCTCGTCGGGTCGCAGGCAATGTCGCCAACCGCCGCCAGCGCCCGCTCGGCACCGAGCGCCTCCTGCGGTACGAAAACAGGGGTTTGCGGGCCTGCGAGGACGCAGTTGAAGAAGAGTTCATGGGCGAGGATTTCGGGGAACGGGCCGCCCGAGGCGGTTTCGGCCATGTCCCAGCGGGTCGGGTTGATGCCAACCTCTTCGCACATATCGCCCGCGCCGGTGCCGACCCGGCCCAAGGCGCCGACGATCAGCGCGCGAGGGGTCGAGAGGCCCTGCAGATCATCTCGAATTTCCTCAACGAGGTCGGTCTGCTCTTCCCACTCATGGACCTCAGGGCAGATTTTGCCGTTCTGTGCCGCAGCCCAGGCCTTGAGCGTGACGGCGGCGCCGACGAAACCGGCCCAGTAGCCGAAGGCGGCCACGCGGCGGCCACTCTCCTCGGTCAGGTACTCCAGATCGTAGAGCGCCCCGCCCCCGGCCTTGAACCGGCACAGAAGCTCCTGCCCGGCGCGCTGGCCCTTGTAGGCATGGCCGAACATGATGTGACGATGGGGCAGTGCCGTGCCATCTTCGGGCAGTTCCTTCAGGCCGTAGATCAGAGCCTCGACCGGAGCCTCACGCCAGCTGCCGCGCTGGGCGATCTCGGCCCCAGCAGCGCGGTAGGGCTCAAGCGGCAGGATACGGTCGGGGCTTTCCTCGACCGTCACCCGAAACCCGCGCTCCAGCAGCGCCTCGACACCTTCGGGCACAAGGCCCACGCGCCGCTCGTTCTCGCGCTCTTCGGCACGGACCCAGAGATGAACCATGAGACTTCCCCGCTTCGTTCTGCCCGACTTAACAGCGTGGCGGTGCCGGGTGCAATCGAGTCGGCGGTCAGAACACGCCGCGGAGCATCGGCAGGACGCCTGCGGCCACGATGCCGATGAAAACGCCCAGCCCGAACCGCAGCGGCATCCGCCATGTGGCGGGAACGAACCCGGCGAGCAATCCGCAGACGATGGCGTAATAGGTCAATGAAACAACGTCCATCCGCTGACCCCCTCTCTTCTTCGGAACGGTGTTTCGCAGCTATTGAACACTCGTTCAAAAAATAATTTGACGCATGGCCCATGCCTTGCCCATAGTAACTGCCAATCAACGTCGGGCCAACGGCCTGGTGCCTGGGGAGAGGCACCTTCTGGGAGGAGACATTGACGGTGACGGCAACGCCTGAGGGCGATCTCAAGACTATTCCAGCGCTGCTTGCGCGGAACGTGCGCCAGTTCGGAGGCCGTCCGGCCTTTCGTGAAAAGGAATTCGGGATCTGGCAAAGCTGGACCTGGGCGGAGACCTCGGAGGAGATCGACGCACTGGCGATGGGGCTCATCGCCTTGGGCCTCGAACCGGGGGACCACCTTGCGATCATCGGGCGCAACCGCCCTGCCCTCTACTGGTCTTTCGTGGCGGCGCAGAAATGCGGGGCCGTGCCGGTGGCGCTCTATCAGGACGCCAGCGCCGAAGAGATGGCCTACGTGCTCGAGCACTGCGGCGCGCGGTTTGTGATCTGCGGCGACCAGGAGCAGGTCGACAAGGTGATCGAGGTTCAGGAGAAAGTCGCCGGGATCGACCAGATCATCTACGTCGACAAGCGCGGCCTGCGGAAATACGACCACACTCATATGAACGCCTATGCCGATGTGCAGGCGGAGGGGCGTGCGGGGCACCATCGGCTGGAGCCGGTTATGCGTGAGCGCGAAGCGGCGCGGGGCTACGACGACACCTGCGTGATGCTCTACACCTCCGGCACGACCGGCAAACCCAAGGGCGTTGTGCTCTCGAACCGCAACATCATCGAGACATCAAAGAACTCCGCCAGCTTCGACCATCTGACTGAAAAGGAAGAGATTCTCGCCTATCTGCCGCTGGCATGGGTGGGGGATTTCATCTTTTCCGTGGGGCAGGCGATGTGGTGCGGGTTCTGCGTAAACTGCCCCGAGAGCCAGGACACGATGATGACCGATCTGCGCGAGATCGGGCCGACGTATTACTTTGCTCCGCCCCGGGTGTTCGAGACCCAGTTGACCAATGTGATGATCCGCATGGAGGATGCCGGGCGCTTCAAGAAATGGCTGTTCGACCGCTACATGGCTCATGCCCGAAAGGTCGGCCCTGCCCTGCTGGACGGCAAGCCGGTGAGCGCGGGAGACAAGTTGAAATACCGGCTCGGGGAGATGTTCATCTACGGGCCGCTGAAGAACACGCTCGGGTTCAGCCGGGTGCGGGTGGGCTACACCGCAGGCGAGGCGATCGGACCGGAAATCTTTGATTTCTATCGCTCTTTGGGGATCAACCTGAAGCAGCTCTACGGTCAGACCGAGGCCAGCGTGTTCATCACCCAGCAGCCCGACGATGGCGTGCGGGCTGATACGGTGGGCGTTGCCTCACCGGGGGTGGAGCTGAAAATCGGTGACAATGGCGAGGTCTACTATCGGTCTCCCGGTGTTTTCGTCGAATACTACAAGAACGCCGAGAGCACGGCCTCGACCAAGGACGCCGAGGGCTGGGTTGCCACCGGCGATGCGGGCTTCATCGAGGAAGACACAGGGCACCTGCGCATCATCGACCGCGCCAAGGATGTGGGCAAATTGGCCGACGGCCGGATGTTTGCGCCCAAATACGTGGAGAACAAGCTCAAGTTCTTCCCCAACATTCTTGAAGCCGTCGTTATCGGCGCGGGCCGGGACCGCTGCTGCGCCATGATCAACATCGACCTTGGCGCCGTGGGCAACTGGGCAGAGCGCAACAACATCGCCTATGCGAGCTATCAGGAGCTGGCCGGGCATCCTCAGGTGCTCAATATGATCCAGAGCCATGTAGAAGAGGTTAACGCCTCGGTTGCCGAAGACGAGATGCTCGCCGGCTGCCAGATTCACCGGTTTCTGGTGCTGCACAAAGAGCTGGACGCCGACGATGGCGAGCTGACGCGCACCCAGAAGGTGCGGCGCGGGGTGATCGGCGAGAAATATGCCGACCTCGTGGATGCGCTCTATGGCGGGGCCGAGAGCGTTTATACCGAGACCGAGGTGACCTACGAAGACGGCCGCAAGGGTGCGATCAAGGCCACGCTGCAGCTGCGGGATGCGAAGGTTGTCGAGACCGCGCAGAAAGTGGCGGCGGAATGATTTTTCTCCATCAGAACGGGGGCTTGGGCCATGCTTGACGGGCAGGACAGCTACACCACCGCAGACGGTCGCACGATTGGTGGGGTGATGATGGAGATGAGGAACATCACCCTGCGGTTTGGCGGGGTGGTGGCGATCAAGGACATCTCGTTCGATATCCGCGAGGGTGAGATCCGGGCGATCATCGGGCCGAACGGGGCCGGAAAATCCAGCATGCTCAACGTCATCAGCGGGTTCTACAACCCGCAGGAAGGCGAGGTGTGGTTTCATGGCGCGAAGCGGCCACCGATGAAGCCCTACGAGGTGGCGCGGCAGGGAATTGCCCGGACATTTCAGAACATTGCCCTCTTCGAAGGCATGTCAGTGCTCGACAACATCATGACCGGGCGACTTGGCTTCATGAAGGCCGGGCTGATGAGCCAGGCGCTGTGGTGGGGCAAGGCTCAGAAGGAAGAGACGGAGAACAGGGAAGCCGTTGAAAAGATTATCGACTTCCTCGAAATCCAGAACATCCGCAAGACCCCGGTGGGCCGCCTGCCCTATGGCCTGAAAAAGCGCGTCGAGCTGGGCCGCGCGCTCGCGGCGGAGCCCAAGCTGCTGCTGCTCGACGAGCCGATGGCGGGGATGAACGTGGAGGAGAAGGAGGACATGAGCCGCTTCATCCTCGACGTAAACGACGAATATGGCACGACAATTGCGCTTATCGAACACGATATGGGCGTTGTCATGGATCTCAGCGACCGGGTGGTCGTGATGGATTACGGCAAGAAGATCGGGGATGGCACGCCAGACGAAGTGCGCAACAATCAGGACGTCATCGACGCTTACCTGGGAGTTGCACATGATTAGAGAGATCGCCCGATTAACCGCCGCTCGTGTGCGAAAACGATATATGCACAACCGATGCACAACTGATGCACATTCCATGCATACGCGCGCCATACTCACCGGATTTACACTTGCGTTAACCGCTCTGCACGCTGCTCCGGCGCGCGCCGTGGCACCGGACGTGCTGGAGGCCTACCTCACCTATTGCACCCATGCCATCGCCACCGGCGACCCGACCGGCCCGAGCCTTCCTACCGGGGCGCAGGCAAACGAGACCGGGGCGATCCTCAGCGAGCCGAAGGTGCCGCACTTTCAGATGCGGCGGGACAGCCGGGAGGATTGGGTGTGCGAGCTGGGCGACAAGCAGGCCAGCGTGCTCAGCCGCACCACCGAGGACTTTTTGCGCAGCGTGAACACCGTGGACAAGTATCGCTCGACCTTTGGCGATAACCTCTACATCGCCGCCACCATCTGCGTTGGCCCGAACGCGGTGGCGCTCATCCTGAACGGGCCGCTCAGTGACGAGCTCAGCATGGGGACGGCGGTGTTTTCAGGCGGCGATGTGAGTGGGGCCTGCGAGGGATGAAGGCTCTGGCGTTCCTCTTCGCGGTGATGACCGCGCCGGCGGGGGCCAACCCCGCCGCGATAGGGGAGGCGCTGGCGCTGTGCATCGATGTGGTCAAGGCCGAGAGCCCGGAGCCACTGGAACAGACGGGGCTGGAGCTGCTGGAGCCAAACAAGCTGGCCGCGCCGCAGTGGTCGGTGAGCTTTGCAGCCCCGGCCGGGATCGGAGAGATCCGCGCCGGAATGGATGAGTGGGGCGGCGAGACGCCGGAGGAGGCCTTCAACTGCTACCTCCACCTGCCCGCCGCCAGCGGCTCGGAGGCGATGCGCTGGGAGAAGCTGGGGCTGGGGCCGGTGAATGCGCTGACATCGGAGGGCTTCGAGCTCTACGGCGGCAGCCCGGTGGCCCCGCGCCTGCGCAAGTGCCCGCTGCTCGGCAAGGCGCTTTACGTCAGCTTCAGCCACAACGAACGGGTCGAAGCCGTGCGTCTCCACGTGAGCGACCGGGCTTCGGACCAGAACAGATGCTAGGAGAGACCGGAAATGCCTGACCAGCTGCTGTTTGCGATGGAAGTCACCCTGAACGGGCTGATGGCCGGGGTCATGTATGCGCTCGTCGCCTTGGGGTTCGTGCTGATCTTCAAGGCGAGCGGCATCTTCAACTACGCGCAGGGGGTCATGGCGCTGTTCGCGGCGATGACGCTGGTGGGCCTGCAGGACGGTCAGGTGCCGTTCAGCCACCTGATCAATGCGATCTTCGGGACCGATGTGCACCACTTCGGATGGCATCTGCCCGCCTTCGTCGCGATCATCGGGACGGTGCTGGTGATGGTGGCCTTCGCATGGGCGGTGAACCAGCTGATCCTGAAGCATCTGGTGAATCAGGAGCCGATAATCCTGTTCATGGCGACCATCGGGCTGGCCTATTTTCTCGAAGGGCTGGGCGACATGATGTGGGGCTCCGACATCAAGAAGCTCGACGTGGGGCTGCCGCAGGGGATCAACCTCGGCATCGACGAGACCACGTTCAACTGGTTCGGCTACGGGTTCTTCATCGACAACCTCGACATCGTGGCGACGGTGATCGCGGCGTTGCTTGTGACCGGGCTGGTGCTGTTTTCGCAATATACCAAGCAGGGCCGGGCGCTGCGGGCGGTGGCTGATGATCACCAGGCGGCGCTGAGCGTGGGCATCAGCCTGCGGTTCATCTGGGTGCTGGTCTGGGCCATCGCGGGCTTCGTTGCGCTGGTGGCGGGCATCATGTGGGGCACAAAGTCGGGCGTGCAGTTTTCGCTCTCGCTCATTGCGCTGAAGGCGCTGCCGGTGCTGATGCTGGGCGGCTTCACCTCGATCCCCGGCGCCATCGTGGGCGGGCTCATCATCGGGGTGGGCGAGAAGCTTTTCGAGTTCCTGATCGGGCCGCTGGTGGGCGGGGCGACGGAGAACTGGTTTGCCTATGTGCTCGCTCTCGTCTTCCTCGTCTTCCGGCCGCAGGGGCTGTTTGGCGAGAAGATCATCGAGAGGGTGTAGCCGGATGACCAAGTTGATTGCCGTGCTGAACGTGATCGCATGGGGCGGGTTCTGGGCCTTTGGCTACATAGCACTGATGATGGCGGCCTGCGTGGAGACGCCGAAGAAGACCGCAATGGCCACGATCAGCACCGCCGAAACGATGAGGTACGGCATCAGCCCGCGGACGATGTCCGAGCAGGTGCCGAGCAGGCAATCGATGCAACGTCCCAGCCTGCCCTCGCGCGGCGCACGGCCCTGCTCTTCCGCCGGCAGCTCGTCCAATGGCTGGATCTGGGCCTGCGGCGGCAAGGTGACAAAGCGGTTCTTCGCGTCCGGCATTCGGGCTCTCTGGACAAACTGCGGGGCGGCCGGGTGGCCGGGTGATGCAGGCAATTTGAACAAAGATTGCGGCAGCCGGTTGGCGGCATTGTCTCGAAAGCAAGAAAATGTCGGAGCGGGCGCAGCGCGCGGTGCACGGCCTCAGTTGCTGGCGACGGCCAGAACCGCGAGGCCGATGACCAGCGCGACCATCAGAATGGCGGCCGCTTTGAGCGAGATGCCGAAGACCGACGCCGCGCCGACCACGACGACCGCACCGCCGAAGAGCCAGGGCAGCATGGCGGCGAAGCCATTCGCCAGCCCGGTCGCCACGGCCTCGAAAAGCCCCCACAGCAAGCCCTCACGGCGCATCGCCCGACGCTCGCGGCCCTCCAGCTCGGAGCGCAGCCGGAACGCGGCGGCGGCGGCCTCGATGGCGGCGTTGTCCTCGGCGGTGGGCTGCCGGGTGGTCGATGCGCTTTCGGTCATGGCGGGGCCTTTTGCGGTTGTTGCCGCAATGGAGACAAACAACTTGGGCGCCCCGATGGCGGGAATGTCCCGAAATGGAGGAAATGGCTGATGCTCTACCGCGAGGCAGGCGACTTCAAGACGAGTTATGCCGACGACAACCAGACCTTTCCGATCAGGTTCGACCGGTGGCGGTACTACGCGGTTCTGGTGATCGCCTTCGGGATCGTGCCGTTCATCATCAACGACTACTGGGTGAGCGCGGTTTTCCTGCCGTTCCTGATTTACGCCATTGCCGCCATCGGGCTGAACATCCTGACCGGCTACTGCGGGCAGGTGAGCCTTGGCACCGGGGGCTTCATGGCGGTGGGGGCCTATGCCTGCTACAAGCTGATGACCGCTTTTCCGGACATCAACATCTTCTTCCATGTCATCCTTGCGGGCGGCGTGACGGCGGGTGTGGGCATTCTCTTCGGGCTGCCGAGCCTGCGGATCAAGGGGTTCTACCTTGCAGTGGCGACGCTGGCGGCGCAGTTCTTTCTGGTCTGGCTCTTTAACCGGGTGCCGTGGTTCTACAACAACTCGGCCTCAGGCCAGATCAGCGCGCCTGAGCGCACCGTTTTCGGGATCGAGGTGACGGGGGCGAATACGGAGGCCTGGGCCTCGTACCTATTCTGCCTTGTCTTCGTGGTGATCCTCGCATGGCTCGCCCGCAACCTGACGCGGGGCACCGTGGGGCGGAAGTGGATGGCGATCCGGGACATGGACATTGCCGCGGAGATCATCGGGGTGAACCCGCTGACCGCCAAGCTGAGTGCCTTTGCCGTCTCGTCGTTCTTTATCGGGATCGCGGGGGCGCTGTTCTTTGCCGTTTATCTCGGCGCGGTCGAGGTGGGAGAGGTCTTTGGCATCAACAAGAGCTTCCTCGTGCTCTTCATGGTGATCATCGGGGGCCTCGGCTCGATCTTCGGCTCGTTCGCGGGTGCGGCCTTTCTGGTGCTGCTGCCAGTGCTGTTGAAGAACATTCTGGTGGGCACGCTCGGCTGGCCGACCGATCTGGCGGCGCATCTGGAGTTCATGATCGTGGGCGCGCTCATCATCATCTTCCTGATCGCTGAGCCGCACGGGCTGGCGCAGCTGTGGCGGGTGGCGAAGGAGAAGCTGAGGCTCTGGCCCTTCCCGCACTAGGGTGGGGATTGGTGGGTTGCTCCCACCGCAAGGATACCCGCGGAAGCGGGGGACGGATTGGCCCACCTACGGGCCGAGGAGGAGGAGACCGGGGCCGAACCCCGGCGCAACGCAACATCGGACCAACCAAGGGAGGAGAACCCCGATGAAGAAGACACTGGCAACACTGGCGCTTGGCGCGGTGATGGCCGCCGCTCCGGCGATGGCAGAGATCACCATGTCGGCGCTCAGCTATCGCACCGGCCCCTATGCGGCGAACGGCATCCCTTTCGCTGACGGCTATGCCGATTACTTCACCCTGCTCAACGAGCGGGATGGCGGCGTTGGCGGCGAGAAGATCAACCTTGTGGAATGCGAGACCGGCTACAACACCGAGAAGGGTGTGGAGTGCTACGAGTCGACCAAGGGCGAGGGCGTTCTGGTTTATCAGCCGCTCTCAACCGGCATCACCTATCAGCTGATCCCCAAGGCCACCGCCGATGGCATCCCGATTCACTCCATGGGCTATGGCCGGACCTCGGCCAAGAACGGCGCGGTGTTTCCGTGGGTGTTCAATTACCCGGCCAACTACTGGGACGGCGCCAGCCACGCGATCACCCATATCGCGGAGCAGGAAGGCGGCGACCTGACCGGCAAGAAGGTGGCGCTGGTCTATCACAACTCGGCCTACGGCAAGGAGCCGATCCGGACGCTGGAGAAGCTGGCGGAGAAGCACGGCTATGAGCTGAGCCTGCTGCCGGTGGATCACCCCGGTCAGGAGCAGAAGAGCCAGTGGCTGCAGATCCGCCGCGACCGGCCCGACTACGTGATCATGTGGGGCTGGGGCGTGATGAACCAGGTTGCCATTCAGGAGGCGGTGAACATTCGCTTCCCGATGGACAAGTTCATCGGCATCTGGTGGTCCGGCTCGGAGAATGACGTGCTGCCCGCCGGTGACGGGGCCAACGGCTACAAGGCGTTGACCTTCCACAACCTCGGCAAGGATTACCCGGTTTATGCCGACCTGCAGACCCATGTGGTCGACAAGGGCATGGCTGCGGGGGCTGGCGACCAGCTTGGCACCGCGCTCTACAACCGGGGCATGTATGCCGCGATGCTGGCCGCCGAAGCGATCAAGACCGCGCAGGAGATGAGCGGCGAGACTGCTATCACCCCGGCGCAGATGCGTGACGGCATGGAGAACCTCGAGATCACCGAAGCGAAGATGGAGGCCCTCGGCCTGCCGGGCTTTGGCCCGGAGTTCAAAGTGAGCTGCGAGAACCACGGCGGTGACGGCTATGGCGCCGTGGCCCAGTGGGATGCCGCCGCCGGCACATGGAGCCTGATCACCGATTACTACCAGTCGGATCAGGAGGTCATCGGTCCGCTCGTCGAAGAAGACAGCGCCGCCTTTGCCGCCGAGGCCGGGATCGAAGCGGGCTGCATGTAAGCCCACCCTCCCCGGCCGCAGCGCAGGTTGCGGCCGGGGAATTCGAGTATTTTCGCCAAGATGAAGGGGCGGGTCGTGCCCCGGAGGAGAGCTGAGCGATGCTGGATGCCGCGAAACCCGAGAGCGAGACGCTGCTTGAGGTCAACAACATCGAGGTGATCTACAACCACGTGATCCTCGTGCTGAAGGGGGTCAGCCTGAAGGTGCCCAAGGGCGGGATCACCGCGCTGCTGGGCGGCAACGGCGCAGGCAAGACCACCACGCTGAAGGCGATCAGCGGCTTGCTGCGCTCGGAGCGGGGCGAGATCACCAAGGGGAGCATCACCTATCGCGGCGAGCGGCTGACCGGTCATGACCCGGCAGCGCAGGTGACCTCGGGGGTGATTCAGGTGATGGAGGGCCGGCATTGCTTTGAGCACCTCACCGTGGAGGAGAACCTGCTGACCGGCGCCTATACCCGGCGTGACGGGCGCGGCGCCACAGATGCCGACTTGCAGATGGTTTATGACTATTTCCCGCGCTTGAAGGAGCGGCGGAAGAGCCAGGCTGGCTATACCTCGGGTGGGGAGCAGCAGATGGTGGCGATCGGCCGCGCGCTGATGAGCCGACCCGAGACGATTTTGCTGGATGAGCCGAGCATGGGGCTGGCACCGCAGCTGGTGGAGCAAATCTTTGGCATCGTGAAGCGGCTGAACGAGGAGCAGGGGGTGACCTTTTTGCTCGCGGAGCAGAACACCAACGTCGCCCTGCGGTTCGCCCATTACGGCTACATTCTGGAATCCGGGCGCATCGTGATGGACGGCCCTGCCGCGGAGCTGCGGGAGAACCCGGATGTGAAGGAGTTCTACCTCGGCATGAGCGAGGAAGGGCGCAAGTCTTTCCGCGATGTGCGGAGCTATCGGCGGCGCAAGAGGTGGCTGGCGTAGCGGTTGGCGGGAGCAGTCCCGCCCTAGGCTTCGGCTTCGGCCCGCATCTCGGCGATCCGCTCAAGGGCCTCTTCCCGCGTGTTGCGGATGTTGGGCTCGAAATCCTGACTCTCGGAGCGCAAGCGAATGTCGGCCTCGGTCTCGCTGCCGGGCGCGTAGCGGACCGAGCCGAGCGAGGCCGCGAGGTTGAGCCGCTTGCCGCGCGAGGCGTAGCGGACCCATGCGGCGGGCTCGATGCGGCAGTTCTCGTAGTTCACAAGGAAGAACCACTTGCGGTCGGTCTCTCGGATGCGGTCTTCGATGTGGTCGTAGACATCATCGACATCGCGGGCATTGGCGAAGGTGAAATCGGAGAAATCGACCTCCATCACCACCGCATCGGGCCGGAAGGAGATGCGGCGGCGGATCTCGTCAGGCGAGTGGCTGGGCTGGTGGACGATCTTGCGCTGGCGGGTGCTCTGGAAGGTCTTGAGCCGCGCGAGGGCGCTCTCGCGGTCGGGCAGGAGGTTGGCGTCGAAGTTCTCGGTGCCAGCGGAACGCTCGATCTGGGCGCGGGTCACCTCGCTCACATCGAAGCGGACGGTCCCCATGGAGTAGGCGAGGTTCAGCGCCCTGCCCCGGCGGGCGAAAGCGATCCAGGCTTCGGGGTCGATCCGGTTGTCGGAGTAGTTGACGAGAAAGAACCACTTGTCTTCACCGGTCTCGGCAATCCGCTCCTCGATCCGGTCGTAGAAGCGATTCACCGCGCGGGAGCCGGTGAAATGCAGGCCGGAGAAGTCGGCCTCCATGATGGCCTCGTCTTCCAAGAAGGCGATGCGGGCATCGAGAAAGTCATCGGACAGACGGGTGGAGGTTGCGGCAAGCTGGGGCATAGGCCGGGGCCTTTCTTCAAACAATTTCACTCGCGCGCATTGGCACTATGCCATGGGCGTCGCGGGGAGAAAGCGGCTATCTTGCCGCTGGGGCAACCGAGGCGGCAAACCGCCCATTCAAGCGCAACCTGAGGAGGACAGAATGGTGAAGAGCGGGCCGGAATGGCGGAACGCGGAGGCGCGGGCGGCGGACATGGCCACGGCGCTGCCAAAGCAGGTGGCGCGGGCGCAGGGCCTGCCGGGCTATGGCGCGCTGGCGGGCGTGGATGCGGGTGCGGTGACCGCGGCGGAGGCGCTGGCTGCCCTGCCGGTGCTGCGCAAGGGCGCGCTGATGGAGGCGCAGGCGGCGCGGCGGCCCTTGGGCGGGCTGACCACGGTGGAGGCCAGCGGGTTCACCCACCTCTTCCAATCTCCCGGCCCGATCTATGAGCCAGGGATGGCCGATGCGGAAGACTGGTGGCGGTTTGGCCCCTTTCTCCGCGCGCTCGGCATCGGCGCGGGCGACGTGGTGCAGAACTGCTTTGCCTACCATCTGACCCCGGCGGGGATGATGTTTGACAATGGCGCCCGCGCGGTGGGCGCGGCGGTGATCCCGGCAGGCACGGGGCAGACGGAGCTTCAGGTTCGGGCCGCTGCCGACCTTGGTGCGACGGCCTACGCGGGCACGCCGGATTACCTGAAGGTGATCCTCGAGAAGGCCGACGAGATGGCGGTTTCACTGGGGATTACGCGGGCGGCGGTGTCAGGCGGGGCACTGTTTCCGTCACTCAGGGACTGGTACGCCGAGCGCGGGATCACCTGCCTGCAATGCTATGCCACCGCCGATCTGGGCAATATCGCCTATGAAAGCAGCCCGGAGAGCGGGCTGATCGTGGCCGAGGGGGTGGTGGTGGAGATCGTCACCCCCGGCACGGGCGACCCGGTGCCTGAAGGCGAGGTGGGCGAGGTGGTGGTGACCACGCTGAACCCCGATTACCCGCTGATCCGTTTTGCGACCGGCGATCTGAGCGCCGTGCTGCCGGGCGAGAGCGATTGCGGGCGCAGCAATGGCCGGATCAAGGGCTGGATGGGCCGGGCCGACCAGACCGCGAAGATCAAGGGCATGTTCGTGCGGCCCGAGCAGGTGGCGGAGCTGGTTTCCCGCGTGGGCGCAGCCCGGGCACGGGTGACGGTGACGCGCGAAGACGAGCGCGACCTGATGGCGGTGGCCTTTGAATCGGAGGGTGGCAGCGAGGACACGCTGGCCAGCGCGGTGCGCGAGATCCTGAAACTTTCTGGTGAGGTCAGCATTCATCCCTTGGGAAGCCTGCCGAAAGACGGCAAGGTTATAGACGACCAGAGAAGCTACGATTAGGGCCGACCCAACGGCCCGGGAGGTGGGCATGAGATCGGTAATCCTTCTGACGTTGGCGATGATCGCCGGTCCAGCCACGGCCGACCGGGCCTTGATTTTGGGGCAGCCCGAAGGCGGGCGCGGGATTTTTGGCGCGAGCGCGCCGGATCTGGCTGCCGCCTACGAGGGCGCCGGCTTTACGGTGATCGGCGGCAGCCCGGCCACGGCAGCGCTGATGCGCGAGGGGTTGGCGCGGTTTCTGGAAGGCGTGGAGGGCGAGCGGCGGCTGGTGATCCACCTTTCGGGCAGCTTTGTGCGCTCTGGCTCCGACACATGGCTCTTGGCCGATGATGCGAAGGCCCCGAACCTTGCCACCGTGGCAGGGCAAGGGCTGGCGCTCTCGACCGTGCTGGAGATCGCGGCGGAGGTGCCGGGGCAGTCGGTGGTGCTGATCGGCAGCGGCGCGGCGCCCGAGGACTTGGGCGCGGGGCTTTCGGCCGGGCTCGGGGTGCTGGACATTCCGCAGGGTGTCACTGTGATCCGGGGCCGCTCGGCGCAGGTTGGCGCCTTTGCAGTGGGGCCGCTGATGCAGGAGGGCCGGAGCCTTGCTGCGCTGGCCGCGTCGGAGGATGTGACCGGCGAGGGCTACCTTTCGGCGGCGACGATCTGGCGGCCCGAGGGGGAGACCCCGGAGCAGCCCGCAGACGATGCGCCGGTGGCCGATGCCGCCGAGGTGGAGCGCGCGGTGTGGGAGAGCGCAGTGGATGCAGACAGCAAGGAGGCCTATCTGGGCTATCTCGCGCGCTACCCGCTGGGCCAGTTCGCCGACGAGGCCCGCAAGGCGATTGCCGAGATCGAAGCAGAGCCCTACCGCGCCGAGCGCAAGGCGGAGGAGGCGCTGGACCTCAGCCGCGACGAACGCCGCCAGATCCAGCGCAACCTGACGGTGCTCGACTATCGCCCGCGCGGGATTGACGGGATCTTCGGCCCCGGCACGCGCGGCGCGATCAAGGCGTTTCAGGAGAAGAACGGCTTTCCGCCCTCGACCTACCTGACCCGCCAGCAGATTGCCCGGCTGGGTGAACAGGCGGAGCGGCGCAGCGCCGAGCTTGAGGCGGAGGCCGAGCGGCGGCGGCTGGAGGCCGAGCGTGCCGACAGGGCCTATTGGGAGGTCACCGGGGCTGCGGGCGACGAGGCAGGCCTGCGGGTTTACCTGAAGAAATACCCGGACGGAATTTACAGCGAGATCGCGCAAGAGCAGCTCTCGATCATCGAGGAAGACAAGCGCCGCGAGGCCGCCGCGCAGGACCGGGCCGCGTGGGATGTGGCGGTGAATGCCAACACGGTGGCCAGCTATCGCAACTACCTCGTGGCCTATCCCAAGGGCGCCTTTGCCGAGGAAGCGCGGGCGCAGATTGCCAAGTTGACCGAAGAGGCCAGCCCGGACCGGCAGGAGGCCCGCGCCCGCGAGGAGGCGCTGAGGCTGCCGCAGTTCACCAAGGTGCTGGTGGAGCGACGGCTGGCTCAGCTCGGGCTGGAGCCGGGGCCGACCGATGGGGAGTTTGACCAGCAGACCCGCCGCGCGATCCGCCGGTTCCAGCGGGACCGGGAGCTTGAGGTGACGGGCTTTCTGGACGAGGCGACGGTAAGCCGGATGCTCGCCGACGCGGGCATCAGGATCATCCGCGAATAACAGCGACACAGAGGGAGGAAGGACATGGAGAAGGTCAGCGGTATCGGCGGGTTCTTCTTCAGGTCCGAGGACCCGAAGGCGCTGGCAGCGTGGTACGAGGCCCATCTGGGCATCGCCCCGGTACCCGGTGATTATGACACGCCGCCATGGGAGCAGGAGGCGGGCGCCACGGTGTTTGCCCCGTTCGAGAAGGTCACGGAGTACTTCGGCAACGCTGAGAAGGCGTTCATGCTGAACTTCCGGGTGCGCGACCTCGACGCGATGATCGCGCAACTGGAGGCCGCCGGAATCGAGGTGCGGCGTGACCCGGAGAGCTACCCGAACGGGCGGTTTGCGTGGCTGAACGACCCCGAAGGCAACCCGATCGAGCTGTGGGAGCCTTCGTGAGCGGGCGGGAGGCGCAGGAAACGGGTCGGTAAGGCGCACGCTTCGGGTCGGCGCGGCGCGGGCGGTGCTGGAAGGTCCGGTCATCCAGAAAAGGAGACCGGATCATGCGATTTGCAGGAAACACGATACTGATCACCGGGGCCAGCTCGGGCATCGGGGCGGCGACGGCGCGGCTGGCGGCGGCGGAGGGCGCGGCGGTGGTGCTGGGCGCACGGCGTGCCGAGCGGTTGGAGGCGCTGGCGGGGGAGATCGAAGCAGGGGGCGGCCGCGCGGCCTGGGCTGCGGGGGATGTGACCGACCCGGGGTTCGCGGGGGAATTGGTGGCGCTGGCGGAAGAACGGTTTGGCGCGCTGCATGGGGCTTTCAACAACGCGGGCATGGTGGGCGAGATGGGGCCGGTGGAGGAGATGACAGAGGCCAATTGGCGGGCTGTCATGGCCACAAACCTCGACGCGGCGTTCCATGGTGCGAAAGCGCAGGTTCCGGCGCTGCGGCGTGCAGGGGGCGGGGCGCTGCTGTTTACCGCGAGCTTCGTCGGCACCTCATCGGGCCTGCCGGGCATGGCGGCCTATGGCGCGGCCAAGGCGGGGGTGATCGGGCTGGCCAAGGGTCTGGCGGCGGAGCACGGCGCGGAGGGGATCAGGGCGAACGCGCTGCTGCCGGGTGGGACGCTCACCGAGATGGCGGGTGACGACCCGGCGTTCATCGACTTCGCCAAAGGGCTGCACGCGATGAAGCGGCTGGCCGAACCGGAAGAGATTGCCCGCGCGGCGCTGTTCCTGCTTTCGGAGGAGGCCAGCTTTGTGACCGGGGCGGCGCTGTTTGCGGATGGGGGCAACGCAGTGAGCAAGGTTTGAGCGGCTGCCGTGCGCAGGCATGACAATCAAAAAGGCCGCCCGAGTTGGGCGGCCCTTCCGTTTTAACGCGCTGAAACGCTTAGCCCTGACGGGCCTTGAAGCGGCGCTGGGTCTTGTTGATCACGTAGACGCGGCCTTTACGGCGCACGATACGGCAATCCCGGTGCCGGTTTTTCAGCGAGCGGAGCGAGTTGCGAACTTTCATCGTCTCTTTCCTCTCTTGCGGCCCCTAACGCGGCAGTTGGGTGCCAGGTTCAACAATGACCCCGGAAGGGTCGGCTCATATGGTGGGCGATACTGGGATCGAACCAGTGACCCCTTCGATGTCAACGAAGTGCTCTACCGCTGAGCTAATCGCCCGTCCCTCCTCGAATCGCCCCGTTCTCAAAGCAAAAGACGCGGGGCGGTCCGCGTCGGTGCGGTGCGTATAAAGTGAAGCTGCGCGCGGTTCAAGGGCTTTTGGCATGCCGTGATTTGCCGCTATAGTTTGGGCCATGAGCACGACGGCGGAAAAGGCATATCGGATCGAGCGGCCGGTGGTGCGGACCACGGGCGCCGTGTTTGCCTCGCCGCACTCGGGCGCGGCCTACCCATGGGCCTTTCTGCGGGCATCTGTCCTCGACGAGCGCAGCATCCGCAGCTCCGAAGATGCCTTTGTAGACCAGCTTTTCAGCGCTGCGCCAGAGCATGGTGCGCCGCTGATCGCGGCATTGGCGCCGCGTGCATACATTGACCTCAACCGCTCGGCAGACGAGCTGGACCCCGCGCTCATTCGCGGTGTGGCCACGGTGACCCACAATCCGAGGGTCAGCTCGGGGCTGGGGGTGATTCCGCGCGTTGTGGCCGGCGGGCGGGCGATTTACCGGGGCAAGATCACGCTGGAGGAGGCGCAGGGCCGGATTGCCGAGGTCTGGCGGCCCTATCACCGCGCCTTGCAGCGGGAAATCGACGAGGCCCGCGCCGAGTTTGGACAGGCGGTTCTGATCGACTGCCACTCGATGCCGCATGAGGCGATCGACGCCGCGGGGAGCCGCAAGGGCAACCGGCGCCTGCCCGAAATCGTGCTGGGCGACCGCTTTGGCGCCGCCTGCAGCGCCGAGATCATGGACCTTGTGGAATCAGCCTTTGCACGGGCGGGCTTCAGGGTGGCGCGCAATGCGCCCTTTGCCGGGGCCTATGTGGCGCAGAGCTATGGCCGCCCGGCCCGCGGCCAGCATGCGGTGCAGGTCGAGATCGACCGCTCGCTCTACATGGACGAGGCGCGGATCGAGCCTGCGCCGCAGTTCGACGAGGTCCGCGCCCGGCTGTCCGCCGTGGTGGCCGAGATCACCGAGATCGGGCGGGGCAACACGGCGATGCCGCTGGCAGCCGAGTAACCCACCGGGACGTGACGTAAGGTTTGACCGCCCCGCCCACGGGCGCATCCTCCTTTGCAGTCAGGCAGAGGAGGAGCCGATGCTTCCACGTGAACAGGCGCAGGCGATTCTCGATGCGCAGCCATTCTCCAAGATGGTCGGGGCGGAGTTGGTTGAATTCGGTGAGGGGCGCTGCGAGTTTTCGACCCCGATGCGGGATGAGCTGACGCAGCACATGGGGATCGCCCATGGCGGGGTGATCGCCACGCTGGCCGACATGGCGCTGACCTTCGTGGGCGGGTCGGTTCTGGGGCCGGTGATCACCTCGGAGATCAAGATCAATTACATCCGGCCCGGCGTGGGCGAGCGGCTGGTGGCTCGTGCCGAGGTGGTGGGCCACGGGCGGCGGCAGGCGGTGACGCGCTGCGATATCTTCACGGTGGTGGACGGCGAAGAAAAGCTCTGCGCGGCGGCGCAGGGGACAATCGTGAAGCTGGAAAGCTAAGCGCTCAGAAGCCGCAGAAATCGGACCCGAAGTAGCGGTAGCGGAACGGGTTGCGCGAAAGCACCTCGATATCCTCGCGCTCCGACACAGCGATGACGGCGTTGTTGGCGCCCATCAGCCCATACCCGGCCTCCTGATAGACCTTCAGCAACTGGTCCTCTGTCATCACGCAGGCGTTTGTCTCGAAGATGTAGCGCACGAAGTCGTCGGGGTCGCCCGGCGCGGGCGGAGGCCTGTCTTGCGCCGCGGCGGGGAGGGTGAGGAGGCAGAGGGCGATTGAAAGGCGCATGAAGGGATGGTGCGGGTTCCGTTGGGGTGAGTCCAGCCCCCGTGGCGCGCTCGGCGGTCCTTAAAGGGATCCTAGCGGAGCGCCCTGCCCTTCAGGATCGCGTCCTTGCCGAAGCGTGCGCGGATCGCGTCGGTTGCGCGTTCAGCCTTGGCGCGGGTGCCCGCGCCGGGATCGAGCAGGTCGCCGGAGAGGTCGGCGGCGGCCTCGGGTGCTAGGTCGGACAGGCCCACGCCGATCAGGCGGAAGGGGCCATCATTCCCGGCATGGTCGAAGAGTTCGCGGGCGGTGCGGTAGATCTTGTCTGCGATCTGGGTTGGCTCGCGCAGGGTGGTGCGGCGGGTCAACAGCTTGAACTTGGCGGTCTTGAGCTTGAGCGTCACGGTGCGGCCAGACAACTCCTTGGCCTTGGCGCGAGCGGAGACCTTCTCGGAGAGGCGCCAGATGTGGCCGTCGAGAATGTCGGCGCTGGCGGTGTCTTCGAAGAAGGTCGTCTCGTTGCTGATGGATTTCAGGCCGGAGTCGCGGCTGACGCGGCGCTTGTCTTGCCCGCGGGCGAGGTGCCAGAGGCGGGCGCCGGAGGAGCCGAAGCGGGCGGCGAGGTCTTTCTGGTCCCAGCGGCGGAGGTCGGCGAAGGTGCGGATGCCCGCGCCCTCGAGCGAGGATTGGAAGGCCTGCCCGACGCCCCAGATCATCCGCACCGGCTTGTCGCGCAGGAACGCCTCGGTCTCCGCCTCGCCGATCACCGAAAAGCCCTGCGGCTTGTCGAGGTCGGAGGCGATCTTGGCGAGGAACTTGTTGTGGCTGAGGCCGATGGAGCCGGTGACGCCCAGTTCGGCTTTCATCCGTTTCACCAACCGGGCCAGCATGATCGCGGGCGGGTGACCGTGCAGCCGGGCGGTGCCGGTGAGGTCCATGAAGGCCTCATCCAGCGAGAGGGGCTCGATGGAGGGCGTCAACTCTTCCATCATCGCGCGAATCTGGCGGGAGACCTCGACGTAGACCTCCATCCGGGGCCGCACCACCACCGCCTCGGGGCAGAGCTTGAGCGCCTGAAACATCGGCATCGCCGAGCGCACGCCCTTGATCCGGGCGATGTAGCAGGCGGTGGAGACCACGCCGCGCTTGCCGCCGCCGATGATCACAGGCTTGGCGGCCAGCTCCGGGTTGTCGCGCTTTTCGACGGAGGCATAGAAGGCGTCGCAATCCATGTGGGCGATGGAGAGCGAGAACAGCTCGGGGTGGGCCGCAACGCGGGGCGAGCGGCAGGCAGGGCAGCGGGGGCCGGTCTCGAACGGGGTGAGGCAATCGCGGCAGAGGGCGGGCATGGGGCACCTTTCGGCGCATAATCTAGCGCGGCTGGCCGCTCCGCCCAAGAGGCCGCGATCAGCCTGCTGCCATGCGGTCACGCAGCTTGGCGAAGGCCGCCTCCTGCCCGGGCAGGAACGCACGGTTTTCGTCGCGACCGAGGTAGACCTTGAACATGCAGTTGCCGTCGAAGCTGTAGAACTGCACCGAGTGGCCGAGCCGCCCCATCATCTCGCGGGAGACGAAGGCGATGGTTTCGCAGGCGTCGATCTTGAGGTGGCCGTGCAGGGGTTTGCCGGAGAGGTTGTAATAGCCGCGCCCCTCGGAACCATCGGGGATAGGCGCTTTGACCTCGAGCACCACGTCGCAGGTGTTGACGATGAAGGTGACCTCGCCCCAGCTGCGCATCTCCTGCATGACCTCGATGAAATGGGTGCCCGCGATGCAGGTGGCCTCGCCGCCCGGCAGGTTATGCAGCACCTCGGCCACGGAGGTGCCAGCCATGCGGGCGATGTCTTCAAGCGGGGCCATCGGCTTTTCGGCGAAGGCGGCGGCGAGGGTGGTGTGTGGCATGGGTCAGCTCCGTGAAAGACGACGGGAATGGAGCTGGCGGGAGGCGGGCGACCGTCGGGTTGAAGTGGCGCAAGAAGGGGCCGCGCGGCCTTGATTGTCAATGCATCGCGGGCCGTGTCCGGCTGGCCACGCTTGCGCCGTGACGGGCGTGGGTGATTCGGAAAAGCCTTCAAAACGGCGTGATCACTCCCCATATGTGATGTGGCAGGGGCAGTTAGTTACAGGATTTAGTCATGAACCTGATGGATTTTCTTCCGGGCATCGGCGGCGGCACCATTGTGGTCGGCCTGCTGGCGCTGTTTGTCATCATTTCGATCTTTCTCGGCGTGCGGATTGTTCCGCAGTCGGAGAAATACGTGGTTGAACGGTTCGGGCGGCTGAAAAGCGTGCTTGGGCCGGGGATCAACCTGATCGTGCCGTTCATCGACCGGGTGCGGCACAAGGTGAGCATTCTGGAGCGGCAGCTGCCGAACTCCAGCCAGGATGCGATCACGGCCGACAACGTGCTTGTGCAGGTGGAAACGAGCGTGTTCTACCGCATTCTCCAGCCGGAAAAGACGGTGTACCGGATCCGCGATGTGGATGGCGCGATTGCGACCACGGTGGCGGGTATCGTGCGCTCGGAAATCGGCAAGATGGAGCTGGACGAGGTGCAATCGAACCGCTCGGCGCTGATCTCCTCGATCAAGCAACTGGTCGAGAGCGCGGTGGACGACTGGGGCATAGAAGTGACCCGGGCCGAGATCCTCGACGTGAACCTTGATGAGGCGACCCGCGCCGCGATGCTTCAGCAGCTGAACGCTGAGCGGGCCCGCCGGGCGCAGGTGACTGAGGCCGAGGGCAAGCGCCGCGCGGTCGAGCTGCAATCGGACGCCGAGCTTTACGCCGCCGAGCAGAAGGCCAAAGCCCGCCGGGTGCAGGCCGACGCCGAAGCCTATGCAACGGGCGTGGTGGCGGCGGCCATTCAGGACAACGGCATCGAGGCCGCCCAGTACCAGATTGCGCTGAAGCAGGTGGAGAGCCTGACCGCGCTGGGTGAGGGCAACGGCAAGCAGACGATCATCGTGCCGGCTGACGCGATGGAAGCCTTCGGCAATGCCTTCAAGATGCTTGGAGGTATTGCGAAATGACCGAGCTTTTTACCACATGGTGGGCGTGGCTTGCTCTGGCTGTCGTGCTGGCGATCCTCGAGCTTTTCGCGCCCGGTTTCATCTTCGTCGGTTTCGCCATCGGCGCGGCGATCACCGGGGTTCTGCTCGCCGTGGGGATCACCTTTGGCGGCAACCTGGCTTGGCTCGCGCTGTTCTTTGCGGTCGTCTCGGTGGTGGCCTGGGTGATCTGCTACAAGACCTTCGGCGGCAAGGGCCGCCAGGTGCAGACCTTTGACGAGGACATCAACGAGGGCTGACCGGCCTGTCCGCGAAATTGCAGGGGCCGCCTTCGGGCGGCACTTTTGCGTTTATCAGGCCTCTTCGCGGGCGTCGAAGGCGCGGCGGTTGGTGTTGATCGCCGGCTGATGCTCCACCGCCCAGTCGCGCAGGGCGACGAGGGCCGATTGCAGCGAGAGGCCCAGCGGGGTGAGTGCATATTCCACCGAGGGCGGCGATGTGGGCAGAACCTCGCGGCTCACCAGCCCGTCACGCTCGAGGTTGCGCAGGGTGACGGTGAGCATCCGGCGGGAAATACCATCAACCACCCTCGCCAGCGCGTTGAAGCGGCAGGGGCCATTCATCAGCTCGAGCATCACCAGCAGCGACCATGCATCGCCGATGCGGTCAAGCACATCGCGCATGGGGCAGGCGTAGGAGATGCGGCGGCGGGCCTGCATGTTCATCGGGCGGCTCCTTTCGGGGGTAACACCGGGGTAACCATGTGACGGGAGAATGCCTCTCCCGCCCTCTGGTTCTGATGCGTAAGTAGGTTCTCAATAGGAACCTATTACGGAGTGAGACAGATGAACATCCTTTTGATCGGTGCAAGCGGCATGATCGGGAGCCGGATCCTGAAAGAGGCAGCAGAGCGCGGACATAGCGTGCGGGCGGCGAGCCGAAGCCCTGGGAAGATCGCCCTGCCGGACGGCGCGGAAGCCGTGGCGCTGGACGTGACAGATGGCGCGGCGGTGGCGGAGGCGGCCAAAGGCGTGGATGTGATCGTCACCACCGTAAGCCCGCGCAGCACCGGCGATGCGGTGAGCGAGATGGCGGCGATTGGCGCTGGTGCGGTTGCGGGGGCGAAGGCGGCGGGCGTGCCGCTGATGGTCGTTGGCGGGGCGGGCACCCTGAACCTGCCAGACGGCTCGCCGCTGCTGCCCAACCTGCCGCCCGAGATCCTCCCCGAGGCGACCGGCATGAAGGCCTTCAAGGAGACCCTGCCGGACAGCGGCGTGGCGTGGACCTTTTTTGCCCCCGCCGCCCTGATCGCACCGGGTGAGCGAACCGGCACATTCCGCCTCGGCGGCGAGGTGCTGCTCTCGGACGAGGCCGGAGAGAGCCGGATCAGCGCCGAGGATTACGCTGTGGCGCTGGTCGACGAGCTCGAAGCGCCGAAGCACCGGGGCGAGGTGTTCACCATCGCCTATTGATCTGCCCCTGCCCCGCCGCGCTGAAACCTGCCCGGCGGGGCGACTTTTGCGTCCGCAGGTATCGCCAAAGTTGATGATGCGGTATTCTGGGTTTGTGCCTCGCGTCATTTGAGGAGGCAGCGCCGCAATTTTTTCAAGCGGCTTCAGACGGTTTAAACAGATGGAGATTGTACGATGCCCAATATCCTTGGCACCGGTGGTGTGACCTTCAAAACCCTGTGGGACAATTACCCCGCGTTTTCAGACCCATGCGACGGCCCCTTCACGAACCAATGCGCGATCAGGTTCACCCATGCGCTGATGGAACAGGGGCTGAAGCTCAAGGGCTTCCGCGGCACGAAATGCTGGGGCGACAAGAAAGACACCAACCACAAACACGCGATTCGCGCCGAAGACGTGGGCAACTGGCTTGCCGGTGTGCCCTACGGCGGCATGGGGCGCCGCGAAAAGATCGACCCGGCGGAGTATCAGAAGACCCTCGACGGGCGCACCGGGTTCATCTTTTTCAAGGACTACTGGCAGCGCAGCCTGCCGAGTGGGAAGCTGCAGAGCTTCGCCAATCGTTCGGGCGACCATATCGACCTGTGGAACGGCTCCCACTGCTCCGGTGACGGCTCGATGGCGTTGCGGGAGGATGCCGAGGACAGCGGCGACCTGAGCGACCGCAACAAGGCCAAGCAGATCTGGTTTTGGGAGGTCAAATGACGAAGTGGGCGGCCTTGCTGGGGGTGGCGCTCGGCGTCTGCGGCATGGGCTGGTGGCTCGCGGCGCAGGCCGATGGCCACGATGATGACGCCACCCGCGCGGCGCTGCGTGCGGTGATGGCTCATGCCGCGGCCCCCATGCAGGACGATGGCTGCTACCTCGAGAGCGAGCCGCCGGAGGGCGGCTGGCAGGTGGTCGATTTTCTGGCCGACATGACCTTGTTCGGCACGGTCTCGGGCCAGCCGCTGGCGCTGCGCCATGCCTGCGGCGAGCGGGGTGAGGATGTGTGCGGGTTGAGCTACGGCGCCGCCGGTGTTGAAGGCGGCATGGGCCAGAGCTGGACGCTCTTTTACACCCGGCCCGGTGAGAGCGGGATCGACCCGGAGAGCTTCAGTTGCTTCGGGCAGTAAGGGCCAGGCTCAGGGCAGTTCGGCCACGATAGCGCGCGCCGCGGCATCGGGGTTTTCGGCCTGCCACACCGGACGGCCCACCACGATGTGGTCTGCCCCCTGCTCCACCGCGAAGGCGGGCGTGGCGATGCGCTTCTGGTCGCCCTTGGCGCTGCCGGTGGGGCGGACGCCGGGGGTGACGATGAGCTTGCCTTCAGCCTGAGGCAACGCCCGGATGGCGGCGGCCTCGTGCGGCGAGGCGATGACCCCGTCGGCCCCGGCCTCGAAGGCCTTGGCAGCGCGTTCGGTGACGATCTCGGCCACGTCGCCCGCGCGGATCAGCCCGGCATCCAGATCGGCCCGGTCGAGCGAGGTGAGGATGGTCACTGCGAGGATTTGCAGATCGGTGCCGCCCTTGCCCTCCTGCGCGGCCCTAACCACATGCGGGTCGCCGTGGACGGTGAGAAAATCCAGCTCGAACTGGGCGATCCCGCGCACGGCAGCCTCCACGGTGGCGCCGATGTCGAACAGCTTCATGTCGAGGAAGATGCGCTTGCCGTGCTCTTGCTTCAGCTCGTTGGCCAGCGCCATGCCGCCGCCGCAGAGCATGCCTAGCCCGATCTTGTAGAAGCTCACTGCCGCGTTCAGCTGCCCGGCCAGTTCGAGCCCCTGCACCGCGTTGGGCACATCGAGCGCAACGATCAGGCGATCATCGGGCAGGCGGTTGTGGGCGAGGGGTGCATCGGCAGTGGCAGTCTGCATGGGGAGCCTCCTGAGGGATGTTTCCCTTCCCTACGCCCTGCCCCGGCATCGCGCAAGCTGCGGGCAGGGTGGTGGAGGCATTGTAGCCGGAAAATGAGGCTGAGTGCGCCCTGCTTCATTTTCTTGCTTCAAATATCCACCAAAATCTCTTCTGGCCGATGCTCTCAATCCAGCACCCGGATGGAGGACCGGGCGGTGGCGCCCGAAGCGTCAATCACGGTGAGTTGCAGGTAGCCGGGGGCGGACCAGTCGAACTGGGCCTCGCGGGCGCGCAGGCCGGTGGCCAGCGGGGCGCCGTTGGCGAGCAAGGTGAAGGGCGGGCGGCCATCGCGGAGTTTGACCACCAGCGCGCCGCCCGTCTCCAGCTCGGCCCCGTCGGGCGGGTAGGCGAGCTTGGGGGCACCGGGGGCAGTGGTGGAGAGCGCGGCGGAGCGGGAGGCGAAGTGGCGGAGCGGCTGGGGCAGCTCACCGTTGGAGACCAGCAGCACCGAGGGTGGCGGGGGCGAAAAAGCCTCGCGGGTATCTTTCAGCCGGTCAAAGCTGGCAAAGAGCAGCGGGCCGGCGATGCCTGCGCCGAAGGCACCGGGGACCGGCGTGCCATCGGCGCGGCCGATCCACACGCCCACCACGTGCCGCGCGTCATAGCCCACGGCCCATGCATCGCGGTGGCCGTAGCTGGTGCCGGTTTTCCACGCCATCGGCCCGTGGGAGGCGCGGGGCGGCGGGGTGAGCTGGGCGAGGATATGGGTCACCTGCCAGGCCGCTTCGGGGGAGAGCACGCGCCGGGGCGCGGCGCGGTGCGGGCTTTGGGCGGCGGAGAGGGCGATGCTCTCGCCGCCGCGGGCGATGGCGGCGTAGAGTTGGGTGAGGTCCGTGAGCGTGACGCCGAGGCCGCCCAGCGCCACGGCGAGGCCGGGGCGGCCCTGCGGCAGCTTGGGCTCCATCCCGGCGCGGCGCATGTGGGCCAGCAGGCGCTCGGGCGTGAGGGCCTCGGTGAGTTGCACCACGGGGATGTTCAACGATTGCCGCAGCGCCTCGGAGAGCCGGATGGTGCCGCGATAGTGGTTGTCAAAGTTCTGGGGGGCATAGCTGCCGAAGGCCATCGGCCTGTCTTCGATCAGTGTTTCGGGATGGCCCAGCCCTTGGTCGAAGGCGAGGCCGTAAACCAGCGGTTTGAGCGCCGAGCCGGGGGAGCGGAAGGCGCGGGTCATGTCGACCCAGCCGGCGCGGCTGTCGTCGAGGTAGCCCGCCGAGCCGACGGTGGCGAGGATTTCACCGGTCTGGTGGTCGGCCACGACGACAGCGACGGAAATGGTCTCGCCGATCTCGCGGGCGGTTTGCGCGGCGAGCGGTTCGAGCGCCTGCTGAAGGCGCTTGTCGATGGTTGTGGGGTGGCGGGTGCCGATGGGGTTTTGGGCCAGAAGGTGATCGGAAAGATGGGGCGCCAAAGCCGGGAAGTCGCGACGGCGGGCGGGCACCGGGTCGCGCAGGGCGGCGCGGGCCTCGGGCGCGGTAAGCAGGCCTTTGCCCACCATCCGGTCGAGCACGCGGCCGCGGGCCGCGGTGGCAGCATCGTTGGCGCGGTCGGGGCGGCGGCGCTCGGGCGACTGCGGCAGGGCGACGAGCAGCGCCGCTTCGGCGGGGGTCAGGCGGCGAGGCTCCTTGCCGAAGTAGGCGAGCGAGGCCGCGCGCACACCTTCTAGGTTGCCGCCGAAGGGCGCGCGGTTGAGGTAGAGTTCTAGGATCGCGTCCTTGCCCAGCCGCCGCTCCATCGCCAGAGCGAGGCGGACCTGCCGGATCTTGCCTTGCCACTGCCCGGTCGAGCCATCTTCGAGGATGCGGGCGACCTGCATGGAGAGCGTGGAGCCGCCGGAGATGACCTTGCCGTTCCAGACGGCCTGCCCCACGGCCCGCAGGGTGGCACGCCAGTCCACCCCCGGATGGGTGCGGAAGCGCTTGTCTTCATAGGCCAGCAGCATGTCGACATAGCGCGGGTCGACCTCGCCCAGCGTGGTGTGCAGCCGCCAGCGGCCATCGGAGACGGTGTAGGCCCGCAGCAAGGTGCCGTCGCGGGCGAGCACCTCGGGGGAGGTTTCGGCCACCAGCGGGGGCAGCACCGTGGCTTCGACCCATGCATCGAGCTTGTCGCGGCCCAGTGCGAGCGCGAAGAGGGCGACGGCGGTGCACACCGCCAGCCGCGCGATGAGCCGCTCACGCCACATCGACGGTGCCCTCCCAGAGGCCGGGGTAACTGGTGACGAAGCCGGTGGGATGCACCTGAAGATCGGCCTCGAAACCGGGGGAGGCATAGGTGAAGCGGCCCGCGCCCTTTTGGGTATAGCGCTGGGGGAGCCGGGTGAGCGAGCCGTTCTCCTCTTCGCGGAACCAGGCGGCGGCCACCTCTTCGGTGCCTTCGAAGGCGAGCCTGCGGAGCGGCAGGAGATTGGTGGCGGGAGTGAAGGCGAGGTCGATATCGACGCAATCTTCGAGCTGGCCTGGCCCATCGCCAAGGCACCAGCCGGTCGGGCCTTTCAGCAGCCGCCAAGCAACCTCCTGCCCGCCCATGAGGCCGGTCACATCGGCCGACTGCGTCTCCCAACCTGCATTGCAGCGCACCACGTAATCCAGCGCGGTGCGCTGGCCGCCGTGGTCGTAGCGGGCGTGGCCGCAGAGCATCCAACCGCCGGGCTCCTCGACGAGGCGGCAGGTGTCTTCGCCGGGCCGGTCGAGCCGGCGCCAGCGGGCCGTGGCGTGGGGCTTGCCGTTTTTCACCCGTTCCCCCGGCCCTACTCCACCACCTTCACGCGGCCTGCATCGGTGCGGGCGCGGAAGGCGGGGCGATACATATCCTCCACCGAGGCCGCCGGGTGGTGGTAACTGCCGGGCGAGATGGCGCGGACGATGTAGGCCAGCCGGAAGGGCTTGTCGGACCGCCAGTTTACTGCCGAGAGGAACCGCTCCTGCCGGAATTCGGAGTGCTCGGCGGAGGTGGTCTTGAGCCAGTCCAGCTCGCGGATGTCGCCGGAGCGGATCAGCGAGGGGTTGTCGATCTCGAAGCCCGCAGGCAGGGCATCGTCAACCATCAGCCGGGCCTCGCGGTTGCCGAAGGGCGTGACGGTGAGCACCACCAGCATGCGTTCGCCCGCAGGCACGGCGCCGAGGTCCACCCCGAAGCCCTCCATGGTGTAATACTGCCGCTCGATGGCATAGCCGTTGCCGCCAGCGGGCTCGGGCTCTGACGGCACGCCGAAGGTGGTGAGCGTCAGCGTGGTCGTTGCGCCGCTGTCATTGCGGATTTCGACCGGCTGAGCCGCCGTTTCATCGGCCAGAACCTCGACCAAAGGGCCGGTGACCGGCTGGCCGTTGCGGGTGAAGCCGTTGCGGGGGGCGGCGTCGATCAGGGCCTTGGCGGCCATCAGGGTCCAGACCTTCTCTTGGGTGGAGCGGTAGCCGGTTTCGCCGGTGACCCGCACAGAGAGGGCTTCGCGGTTGACCACCTGGCTGCCGGCCTCTGCCGCAAGCGCCAGCACTGCCGCGGCATCGCGCAGGTCGGTGCCGTAGTCGTCACGCCAGCCGGTGCCGGGCTCTTTGCCGGTCTGGGCCACCAGTTGGGCGGCCGCGCGAGTGAACATGGCATCGGCGCGGGTCGGGTCGCCGTAGAGCGACAGCGCGGTGCCGAGTTGGGCGGCCCCGAGGGGCGTGGTGAAGGCCTGTGGCTTCACATCGGCGTAGTAGCGCAGGTCGCCCATGGAGGCCGCGCCCTCGCGAGCCAGCACCATCAGCGCATAGGCAATCGCCTCGCCGCCCTCGTCGAAGTCGGGCTGGTAGTTGACCTGATTGCGCAGGTTGTCGAGCGCGTTGCGGAAGGCGATGGCGGGCACCTCGTAGCCCTTGCCCCGTGCCCGGCTGAGGAAGTCGGTCACATAGGCGTCGAGCCAGAAGTCACGGTCGGAGTTCGCATACCAGAGGCCGAAGCCGCCGGAAGCGGACTGGCGGGCGAGGATGCGGGTGATCGCGCTTTCGACACGCTGCCTGGTATCGCCGCGCTCCTCCAGCCCCATCGCGCGGCTCACCTCATCGAAGTAGAGCAGCGGCATGGCGCGGGAGGTGGTTTGCTCGGTGCAGCCGTAGGGGTAGCGGTCGAGCGAGGCCAAAAGGCCCGGAACATCGAAGCGGCCGAGTGGGCCGAGGGCCAGCGTGGCCTTGCCGGTTCCCGGTTGCAGGCCGGTGAAGACATCGCGGGTGAAGCTGAAGCTCTGCCCGGAGGCCAGCTCGAAGCGGGAGGTGCGGGAGACCTCCGGGTCGTTGAGCTGGATCGGCAGGTTGAGCGGCTTGTCGAGCACCTCGCCGGAAGGCGTGGTGAGGGCGACGTTGATCTGCGCCAGCCCCGGATCGCCCGCCACGACAGTGAGCGGCAGGCGGATGGTCTGGCCCTCGGCGAGGTCCATCGTGGAGGCTGCGCCGGTGGGCAGGGTCACGCCGGTGCCGGTGACGGCAAGGCCGATCTGGCCTGTTTCGCCGGAGGCATGGGTGATTTCCAGCAGCAGGCGGCCCTCGTCACCCGGCGCCATGAAGCGGGGCAGCGATGCTTGCAGCACGATGGGATCTCGCACCAGCACATCGGCGGAGGCCTCGCCCACACCGGTCTTGGACCATGCCACGGCCATGACCTTCACCGAGCCATTGAAGGAGGGCATGTCGAAGGAGGTGCGGGCGTAGCCATCGGCGCCCACTTCCAGCGGGCCGGAGAAATAGGCGACCAGCTCTTCGGTTGGCGGGGGCGATTGCATGTTGTTGCCTGCGTTCGCGTCACCGCCCGAGCGGATTTCGCCCATCGCGCCATTCATCCCGTCGATCAGGCGGCCGTATATGTCGCGCATCCCCATGCCGAGCCGCCGCTGGCCGAAGTAGTGGCCGGAGGGGTCCGGCGGGGTGAAGCCGGTGAGGTTGAGGATGCCTTGGTCAACAGCGGCGATGGTGACATGGGCGGTTTCGCCGGGCTGCACCCCATCGACCTTCACCGCCACGTCGAGCGGGCCGCGGGGGCGGATCTCGGCGGGGGCTTCGATCACTGCCGCGAGTTGGTGCACGCCGGGATCGACGGAAGCGTGGCTGAGGCCCAGCGCACGGGCGGGGCCGCGCTTTTCTGACACGTCCATCGGGCGGATCACGGTGGCGCTCACGTAGGCACCTGCGCCCCAGTCGTCGGTAACGGGGAGTTGCACCAGCGTATCGGTCTCGGCTTCGACATCGACGGTTTTCATGTCGATCAGGCGGTTGGAGACGACCGTCACCAGTGCCTTGCCGGAGTAGCGCGGGACGATCCGGAGGGTGGCGGTATCCCCCGGCTTGTAGCTTTCGGCATCGAGCGACACGTCGAGCGTGTCGGGCGTGGAGGAGACATCCGCCGGGGCATACCAGCCGGCGTAAAACTCGTAGGAGGCGGCGGTGAAGGCACCGTCGACCCGCTCGACGACCAGCTCGTAGTTGCCCCATTCGACGAGGCCAGCGACTTGCAGGGGCGTCTCGCCCAGACGACCCTCGCCGGTGGCAATGCGCTCGCGGCGGGTGATCGGCTCCCAGTTCCACGCGCCATATTCCGAGTACCACTGGTAGCGGCGGGTGACGCGGTTCAGCGTCCATTTCACGGACATTTCGGCGGGGGCAAGGTCGGCATCTACCGCGATCACCGAGAAGGCGGCTTCGGTGCCTTCGGGCACGACCCCTTCGAATGCGGGCTTGATGCCGATCATCGGCTTGCCCGGCCCCGTCACCACGGCCTCGCGGCGCTCCACCGGGCGGCCGGAACCTTCGGCCACGCGCACGGTCAGACGGGCCTCAATGGGGCCGTCGAAAGCCTCCATCTCGCCGGGCATGTCGAGCGCGAGCTGGGCCATGCCCTCGTCATCGGTGGTGGTGCTGTTGAGGTAGGAGGTTTGCGGGCGGGCGCCGCTGTTGTGGGTGCCGAAGTGGTAGCCCGCAAAGCCCTCAAGCTGGCGGCGGGGGGAGATGCGCAGCTCGCCCTCGACCGGAAGGCCCGCGCCGGGCGCGCCAAAGAGGTAGCGCACCTCGACACCGGCCACCGCCTCGCCCTCGGTCAGCCCCTTGGTGGGCACGTCGATGGAAAAGTCGATCCGCTCGGGCAGGAAATCTTCCACCAGCACGGTCCTGGTGGCGATGGGCGGTGCCTTCGGGTCGGCATGGAGGGCCAGCGACCAGGCCCCGCGCGGGGCGACGCCGGACACCGGCATGGAGAACACATGGCCGCCGTCCACGCCTTCGGCAGAGAAATGGCGTGCGTATTCCACCCCGTCAGGGCGGGTCAGGATGGCGGTGAGCGGCAGGCCTTGGACGGCCTCGGCCTTGGCATCGCGCACCAGAGCGGTGGCATAGATGGTTTCACCCGCGCGGTAGGCGCCACGGTCGGTGGTGAGGAAGGCATCCACCGCGCCAGCAGGCTCGCGGCCTTCCACCCCTCGGTCGGAGAGATCGAAGGAGGGATCGGTGAGCGACAGGAAGCCCATGTCGTCGTCGCCGTTCTTGACCAGCACCATCGCGGGGGCCGCGCCGCCGCGCCCGAGGGTCAGCCCCGACTCGAACTTGGCGTAGCCCTGCGCGTCGGTCGTGGCCTGCCCCAGTTCGCGGTTGGAGCGCGAAAGCAGCGTGACGGAAAGCCCCTCAATCGGGTCGGCATTGGTGAGGGAACGGGTGAAGACGTGCAGCCCATCGGCGCCCGACATGGAGGCGAGGCCGATGTCGGAGATCACGAACCACTGTGTGGCGGCTGGGTTCTCATAGGGATCGGCGCCGCGGATCGCGGCCTTGAGGGCATAGACCCCGGCGGGCAGATCGGCGATGGCCTCGGCCATGGGCAGGCGGGTGGTGACATCTTCGTTCAGGCGCCGCTCCATGTGGCCGGTACCTTCCCAGACGGTCTCGGCGATGTCGCCTTCGAAGTAGTCTTCTTCCCACTCATTGAGCGGGCGGCCGAAGTAGCTCTCTTGTATCACCCGGAGGAGGTTGCGGTCGGAGACGCGGTGCAGGGTGAGGTCGACCTCTTCGGTGTTGACGGTGACGATCGGAATGGCCGCATCGGTGGTTTTGGGCAGCACGTAGGCGCGGCCCGGAAAGCGGACCTGTGCGGCACGGTCGCGGACGTAGAAGGAAAGCTCGACATCCTTGGCCATCTTCTCGCCGGTGGCAGAGGGCAGGCCAGCGCGGAGCACAACGCGGTAGCGCTCGCCATGCACCAGACCCTCGATGCAGAGCTGGTTGCCAGAGGCCTCGGCGGTGAAGGAGGTGCCGGGCAAGGACACGTAGGGCGCATAATCGGTGCCGCTCTCGGCCAGCCGTTCGGAGAAGGTGGCGCAGATGCGGGGCACAACGGGGTTCGGGTCCACCTGATCGTCGGTGACACGGAAGCCGTATTTGCCCAGCGCATCATCCAGTGCGGCCTGTGTGCCCGGCTCGGGCAGGGTGGCCTGGGCGAGGCGGAGGGCGGGGATCATGTCGCGCCCGCGGCCTGCTCGCTCCAGCGCGGAGGCCATCACCTTGAGGGCGGAGGACTGCTCGGAGGGCGTGTCGGCCCGCAGGTAGCCATTGATCGCGCCCATCAGCGCGCGGCGGTCATACTGGCGCTTCTGGGAGCTGTTCTCACCCGTCGCGTCCAGCGCGTAACGGGCATAGTCGATCCACTGATCGTCGCGGTCGGCCAGAACAACGGCGGGGCCCATCCAGATCATCGCTTCGCGGGCATTGCCATTGCGGAAGGCTTCGAGCGCGCCGGATTGCAGGCGATCCAGTGTCCACCCGGCGGGGGAGTGGAGGCTTGCCATGCCCTCGGCGAAGTCGCGGGCGGAGGAAAGGTCACCCGGGCGCAGGAAGGCCAGCTCGGCGGCGCGGCTGCGCGCGAGCGCGATGCGATCCGGGGCTTCGGAGACGACGGTGGCGGATTGCGCCCCCTCATAGGGCTCGCGCCGCTCGACCCCGCGCTTGGGGAAGCAGGCGTTGGAACGTGCGTTGAACGTGAAGGCCCCGCAGGCGGTATCGGCAAGGCAGGCAGTGCGGCAGGCATCGTAGGAGGTATCGAAAAGCGCGCGCAGGTCGGCACCGTAAAAGTCGGTGTCCTTCTCGGGGATCAGCCGCCGCTCGGGGATCGGCGCAGGCGCGCCGGGCCCCTGCTGGGCGGTGACTGGCAGGCCGGTGACGGCAAGAAGCAGCAGGCAGAGAAGGGGCGCGAGGAGGCGGCGCATGGGTAATGACCTCGGATCTGAAATGCGTTGAATCCGCGGCGATGGTGGCATGGCGCTGCGACGCGAGTCCAGTGGCGCGGAGGAGTTGTGAACGCTCAATTCACGTTAAGACGGTTTAAACCGAAAGCAGGCAAAACCGGTGCCGAGGGCGCCTTAACCATGATTCCCGCGTGCCCCGAGCGATGGGGAGCCGAGATATGTCACTCACGGACAAGCTGGCGAGAGAACGGCGGGGCCGGCTGGCGGCGGAACGGATGCTGGAGCTGAAGAGCCGTGAGCTGATGGCGGCCAACCGGAAGCTCTCGGATCATGCACTGAAACTCTCCGACACGATCATCGCCCAGCGCGAGGTGGTCGCCACCACGCGGGCGCAGGCCCATGCGTTGAAGGAAGAGGCCGAGACCATGAAGGGCGTGGCGCAGGAGACCCGCGCCAACCTCGAAAGGGCCGAGAAGGCCGCCACCATCGCCGAGCGGCGGCTGTGGGATTCGGTCGAGACGGTGACCGACGGCTTTGCAGTGTTCGACGCCGAGGACAGGCTGGTCGCCGCCAACTCCGCGTGGCTCTCGCTCTTCGAGGGGCTGGAGTCGATGGCGCCGGGCATCACCTATATCGACATGCTGCGCCTCGCGGTGGAGGAAGGGCTGATCGACCCGGGCGACAGCTCCCCCGGCGATTGGATCACCTCGATGCTGGACCGGTGGGATACCGAGACCATCCCCGACATGACGATCCGCCTGTTTGACGGGCGTTACCTGCGGCTGCACGACAGGCGCAGCGCCAATGGAGACATGGTCTGCCTCGGCATCGATATTACGCATAACATGCGCCAGCAGCGGGAGTTGAAGATGGCGCGCGATGCCGCCGAGGCCGCCACCCGGGCCAAGTCGGCTTTTCTGGCCAAGATGAGCCACGAGCTGCGCACGCCGATGAACGGGGTCGTGGGCATGGCCGACCTGCTGCTCGACACCGGGGTGGACGAGGAGCAGGCGCTGTTCATTCGCACGATCCGCAACTCGGGCGAAGCGCTGCTGGAGATCATCAACGATGTGCTCGATTTCTCCCGCGCGGAGGCGGAAAAGCTGGAGCTCTACCCCGAGGCCTTCGACCTCGAAGCGATGCTCTGCGAAGTGGTGACGCTGTCGATGCCCGTCGCCAAGGAGCGCGGGCTGGACCTGCTGCTGGACTATGCGCCCGATGCGCCCGTCATGGTGATCGCCGATCAGAAGCGGCTGCGGCAAGTGGTGGTGAACCTTTTGGGCAATGCGATCAAGTTCACCGAAAAGGGCTATGTTCGGATCGAGGTGCGCGCAGCCGCGCCGCGCGAGGCGGGTGCGCCCTGGGGGCTGCGGATCGCGGTGGAGGACACCGGGATCGGCATTCCCGGCGATATGCGCGAGCATATCTTCGGCCAGTTCAATCAGGTGCAGGACGAGGGCAACCGCAAGTTCGAAGGCACCGGGCTGGGGCTTGCGATCACCCGGCAGCTGGTGGAGCTGATGGGCGGCGAGATCGGCTTTGTCTCGGAGCAGGGCAAGGGCACCACGTTCAGCGTGGACCTGAGCCTGCCAGCCGAAGCGCCTGCAGTGAAGATCGGCCGCTGGCCGGAAGGGAAGGCTCCGCGGATCATTGCGGCGACGGCCTCCAAAGCCGGGGCGACCGTGGCCCGCAGCAGATCGGAGGTGACGGGGCTGGAGATCGAGGTGGCCCGTGCGCCGGAGGTGCTGCGCAGCCTCATCGCCGAGGGGCCGGAGCCGGACCTCGTGGCGATCGACAGCGATTTCATGGCCGTCGGCCTCGCCGACCTAGTGCGGGACTTACGCGGGCAGTTGCCGCGGACGAAGGTGCTTTGCGTGCTGAGGCAGGGTCAGCAGGGGGTGCGGGGCGCGCTGGCGGGCACGGGAGTGGATCACGTGATCTCTTACCCCTACCGCAACGCGGAGATGGCGGAGGTTTACGCCAGCCTTGCGCCAGAACCTTTGCGGCTGAGTTCAGCTGAGGCCGCACGGGAGACCTCCCCCGCCGAGGCCACGCCCGAGCCTGTAGCAGAACCGATGCAGGCCGATGCCTCTGCCACGCCGGGGCGCGTGATGCGGATATTGGCGGCGGAGGACAATGCTACGAACCGGCTGGTCTTTTCGCAGATGCTGAAGCAGCTGAACATCGAGCTGAGCTTTGCCGAGAACGGTCGGGAGGCGGTGGAACGATATGCGCTGGAGCGGCCCGACATGGTGTTCATGGATATCTCGATGCCCGAGATGGACGGCAAATCAGCCACCCGCGCGATCCGAATTCTGGAGGCCGAGAATGGTTGGCCGCGCGTGCCCGTGGTGGCGATGACGGCCCATGCCATGGCCGGGGACGACGAGGCGATTATGGCCGCCGGATTGGACCATTACCTGACCAAGCCATTGAAAAAGCAGCTCATTCACGAGCAGATCGCCATTCATGCGCCCGCAGGGGCGGAGCCGTTCGACCTGCCGGCCAAGCGGGAACCGGCGCTTGTGGGCTAAGGCCTGTGCGGCTCAGGCCGTGGTGTCTGGCCGCGAGAAGGTGGGCGCGCCGGGTTCGGAGAGATCGGGGCGGAAGCGATAGCCGCCGGTGTCGAAACCTTCCAGCGCGGTGGCGGATTGCAGGCGGTTCTGGATGATGAACCGCGCCATCGCGCCGCGCGCCTGTTTGGCGAAGAAGCTCACCTGCTTCGGGCCGCCTGGCTTTTCTTCAAGAAAGCGCGGGGTGGTGACCGTCAGCCCGCCCAGCGCCTTGGGATCGACCGCGCCGAAATACTCCTGGCTGGCGCAGTTGACGAGCGTGTCGGTGCCCAGCGCCTCGGCCTGCGCGGTGAGCGCCTTGGCCAGACGATCACCCCAATGGGCATAGAGGCTCGGGTTGCGGCCGACCTTCAGCCGCGAACCCATCTCGAGCCGGTAAGGCTGGATCGCGTCGCGGGGGCGGAGCAAACCGTAAAGGCCGGACAAAATGCGGAGGTGATCCTGTGCCCAGTCGAGCTCTTCGGGGTCGAGCGAGGCGGCCTCGAGGCCGGTGTAGGTGTCGCCCGCAAAGGCGAAGGCGGCGGGGCGGGTCACCTCGGCCTCCGGCTCGGGCGAGAAGGCGCGGAACCGGTCCTGATTGAGCTTGGCCAGATCGGGCGAGATGCCCATCAGCTTCTGCAACGCGGGCCGCGAGAGCTTGGCACCGGCGCGGGCCAATTTGGCGGCGTCTTCGGGGAAGGCCGGGGCTGTTTGGGCAAGGTCGCGCGGCTGCCAGTCGAGCCGCTTGGCGGGGGAGATCACGATGAGCATGAGGAGCTTTTAGCGGGTGTCGCGGGCGAGGTGAACCGGGGAGGCTGATCCGCGCTTCGAGGCGTCTTCGCCGCGCCCCGGCGGATGCGAGGAAACCGCCGGGGCGGTTGACGAGCGGCCGCTACTCGCTTGCCAGTGCCGCAAGGAAAGCCGGGCCGAAGCGGTCGACGTGGCGCTCGCTCATGCCCTGCACCCTTCCCAGCGCGTCGATGTTGGCGGGTGCGGCCTTGACGATTCGGCGCAGCAGGGCGGTGTCGCAGGAGAGCGGTTTCTCGGTGCCGTCCTCGCCTCGGTAGAGCTGTTGCACAGCCTCCTGCAACCGGTCGAAGGCTTCGCCCTTCCCTCGCGCGGCCATCTCGCGCCGGGCCGGGTGCATCTCGGGCGTGGTCTGGCCGGTCAGAACGGCGAGAAACTCGGCGCCGTAGCGCTCCAGCTTCTTGGCGCCGACGCCGCTGACCTGCGCCATCTGGTCCAGCGTTTCGGGCCTCTGCTCGACCATCTCGATCAGCGTGCGGTCGGGGAAGACCACGTAGGCCGGGACGCGCTGCGCCTCGGCCAAGGCGCGGCGCTTGGCCTTGAGGGCCGAGAGCAGCGGGGCGTCTTCTTCGCTCACCAGCATCTTCACCGCCGGGCGGCGGGCGGTATCGGCCTTGGCGATGGAATCGCGGCGCAGGGTGATGCTGGCCTCGCCGCGTAGGATCGGGCGGGCGGCCTCGGTCATGCGCAGGGCACCGTGGCGCTCGGGGTCGGGGCGCATGAGATCGAGCCCCATCATCTGCCGGAACACCGCTTGCCAGACCTTGCGGCTGTGCTTGGTGCCGACACCGAAGGTGGGCAGATCGGTATGACCGCGCTGGCGGACCTTGTCGGTTTCGATGCCGAGCAGGATATCGGTCAGGTGGCCCGCGCCAAACCACTCGCCGGTGCGCAGCGCGGCGGAGAGCGCCATGCGCACCGCCTCGGTGCCGTCGAAGACCTCGGGGGGCTTTTCGCAGAGGTCGCAGTTGCCGCAATCGTCGCTCTCCTCGCCGAAGTAGCCCAGCAGCAGCTTGCGGCGGCAACCCTGTGCCTCGGCCAGACCGAGCAGGGCGTTGAGGCGGCCGTGGTCGGCCACGCGGCGCTCGGGCGGGGCGAGCGACTCGTCGACCTGCGAACGGCGCAGGCGGATGTCATCGGGGCCGTAGAGGGTGAGCGTGTCGGCGGGCAGGCCATCGCGGCCGGCGCGACCGATCTCCTGGTAGTAGCTTTCGATGGATTTGGGCAGGTCGGCGTGCAGCACCCAGCGGATATCGGGCTTGTCCACGCCCATCCCGAAGGCCACGGTCGCCACGACGATTAGCCCGTCCTCGGCCTGGAACCGGCGCTCGACCTCGCGGCGCGGCTCGGCCTCCATGCCCGCGTGGTAGGCCACGGCGGCGTGACCTTCGGCGGTGAGGGCGGCGGCGATGCTCTCGGTCCGCGCCCGGGTGCCGCAATAGATGATCCCGGCCTGCCCGCGCCGGGCGGCGGCGAAGGCAAGCATCTGATTGCGGGGTTTGTCCTTGGCCTCGAAGGCGAGGCGGATGTTGGGCCGGTCGAAACCGCGGAGGAAGGCGCGGGGTGGGGTGCCGCCGAAGAGGCGGGTGACGATCTCTTCCTGCGTTTCGGCATCCGCCGTCGCGGTGAAGGCGGCGAGCGGCACGCCCATGCGGGCGCAGAGCGGGCCGATCTCGAGGTAATCGGGGCGGAAGTCATGACCCCATTGGCTGACGCAATGGGCCTCGTCCACGGCGATGAGCTGCACGCCCGCACGGCGCAGCAGACGTTCGGTGCCGGAGGAGCGCAGGCGCTCGGGGGCCATGTAGAGGATTTTCAGCGCCCCCTCGTCGATGGCGCGGAAGACGGCATCGGTCTCTTCCTCGGTGTTGGCCGAGCAGAGCGCGCCCGCCTCCACCCCGAGGCCGCGCAGGGCGGCGACCTGATCGCGCATAAGGGCGATGAGGGGGGAGATCACGAGGGTGGCCCCCTCGCGGCAGAGCGCGGGGAGTTGGTAACAGAGCGACTTGCCGCCGCCGGTGGGCATGATGGCGAGGGTCGGCTCGCCGGACAGCACCGAAGTGACGATCTCTTCCTGCCCCGGGCGAAACTCGGGGAAGCCGAAGACGGAGTGAAGAAGTTCGGAAGGCGCGGTTTGGGCGGTCATGGGCGGGGGCCGGGTGAGGGGAAGTTGCCCCTACCTACCCCCCGCGCCGAAGGCGCCGCAACCGGAACCCGGCGCTAGCCGATCCGGTGCCACATGCCTGCGGTGGTGATGGCCGAAGCCCCCACGCCGATGGTGCCGCCGAAGCACTCCTGGCTGGAGAACATGTAGCCGCCCCAGTTGAAGGCGGTGATGATGGTCACGCCGTAGCCGACAGAGAGCCCGGCGCCTGCCGTGGTCAGCCGCCCGGCGCTGCCGTGCAGGTCATCGGCGCTGAAGGCGCGTTCGCACTCAAGGTCGGTGTAGCTGAGGCCGCCGGTGCTGAAATCGGGCATGGACGCGCCGCCGAGCGAGCCGCCCACCCCGAGGCCGTAGCCGGTGAAAGTATAGGTGCCGCGATGGTTGGCCGTTGCGCTGCGCATCTCGAAGGTCCAGACGCCGCCGCCGACCGCGGCTGCACCGCCGATCTGGGCGAGGCCGGCAACGCGCCAGTCTGCTGCTTTGATATTGTTCGCCATAGGTTCGATCTCCCGAAATGACTTGGTGAGGTTTGAATGACTTTTCTTGCCCCCCGCGGCAGAAATTTCCGCGATGGTGCCCTCAAGATAGGGGATTTCGGTCACGATTTTAAGAGGTGGGCGTGAGGTTTTGCCCGCGTGGGCCGCTCAGATCAGTTGCTGGAAGACGCCGGGCAGGATGATGTTGCGCAGGGCGATCACCACGATGAAGGCGACCAGAGGCGCAAGATCGAGCGCGCCGGTGTCGGGCAGCACGCGGCGGATCGGGCGGTAGACCGGCTCGAGCAGGCGGTTGAGGCCATCCCACAGCTGATAGACGAAGGGTTGGCGCAGGTTGAGGATCTGGAAGGAGATCAGCCAGCTCATGATCACGTGGGCCAGCATGATGAAGAAAACCACACCGAGGATGAGGTCGAGCAACTGGTAGATCATCAGCGTGGGCGGGTCTCCGTAATGGCCGCGATGTAGGTATTCATGGCAGGCCAGAGTTGCAACAGGCTTAACCGTGCCGTGACGTCGCGATTGACGCTGGCGGCAGGCGGCGCAGGGTGCGCCGCATGTACCCTTTCATCCGCATGGCCAAGGAGCTCTGGCTCGCAGGCCGCCAGCCCGCCCTGCCCTTTGACGGCACCCACATCAGCCACCATCGCTGCTGGCCGTGGGATCTGGATTTCTGGATGGAGCTGAACAACGGGCGCACGCTCACGCTGTACGATCTGGGCCGCATTCCGCTGGCACGGCGCACCGGGCTGGTACCGGTGCTGCGGGCAAAGCGCTGGGGGCTGACCATTGCAGGCTCGGCGGTGCGCTACCGCAAGCGGATCACCATGTTTCAGAAGTTCTCCACCCGGAGCCGGATGATCGGCTGGGACCATCGCTTCATTTACATCGAGCAGAGCATGTGGCGCGGCGAAACCTGCTGCGGGCAGGCCGTGTTTCGGAGTGCGGTGACGGGTTCGTCGGGCATTGTGCCACCGGTGGAAGTGATGGAGGCGCTGGGGATTGCCGACCATCCGGGCAAGGTGCTGCCGGAGTGGGTGCAGGCGTGGATCGCTGCAGAGGATTCCCGGCCTTGGCCACCGGAGCGCGTGGGGTAGCGTTTGGGGGCGTTAGGCCGTGCGCCCTGACGGTGCGGGTCAGTCTGCCTTGCCTGCGGCCTCGGCCTTGTTCTTTGCGTCGGCCGGCTGTGATGGGTCTTCGTCGGCCAGCATCCGGACTTCGCGCTGCGGGAAGGGGATGGAGATGTCATTCTCCTTGAAGGCATCCCAGAGCGCGAGAAACACGTTGCCGCGGATGTTCGTCAGGCCGCCTGTCGGGTCTTCGATCCAGAAGCGCAGGATGTAATCCACCGAGCTGTCGCCGAAGCCGACGATATGGCAGACCGGCGGGCGCCATGTGAGCACGCGGTCGACGCTCTTGGCGGCTTCGATTGCGATCTTGCGGACGGCGTGCGGATCGTCGTGGTAGGCGGTGCCGAAGAAGATATCGAGCCGGACGTAATCATTGGAGTGCGACCAGTTCACCACCTGCCCGGTAATCAGGTCTTCGTTCGGGATCAGGTATTCCTTGCCGTCGCGGGTGACGACCGAGACGTAGCGGGCGCCGAGCGAATTGATCCAGCCGAAGGTATCGCCCAGCGAGATCACGTCGCCCGGTTTGATCGACTTGTCGAGCAGGATGATCACGCCCGAGACGAGGTTCGACACCACCTTCTGAAGCCCGAAGCCGAGGCCGATACCGATGGCACCGGAGAGCACGGCGAGGCCGGTCAGGTCGAAGCCGACTGCCTTCAGGCCAAGGAAGAAGGCCGCGCCGAAGAGGACGATTTGCAGGACCTTGATGATCAGTTCCTGCATCGAGGGCGAGATGTCTTTGTTGGTGCGGATCTTGCCCTGTGCGCCCTTGAGGATAACGCGGGCGAAGAAGAACAGCAGACCGGTGATGATCAGCGCCTTCAGCAGCCCTAGGACTGAGAGGCGGAACTCGCCCACCTCCAGCGCGACGCCTTCCATCAGGTCGGAGGCGCCCTCCCAGAGGCCAAGGAAGTAGAGCGTGACCCAGATCCACGCGCCCCAGCGCACCACGCGGCGGAGAAACTGGTTGCGGATCAGGCGGGTGGCGAGGCCGATGATCAGCCAGGCCGTGGCGATGGTGGCCACGATGCCGATGATGTAGCTGCGGGAGGGCCAGGTGACCTCCTTCATGATCCAGAAGGTGGCCCATGAGAACATCACGAAGAAAATCAGCGTGAGGCGCTGTTCGAGCACAAGCAGCACGCGGAGCTGCCACTTCGGTCGGCCTTCCAGCGTGCGCATCCAGCCGCGCATGCGGGGCGACACCGCCTTGCGGACCAGCCATGCGCCGGCGAAAAGGCCGACGACGATGGCTAGTTGGTAGAGCCGCCAGGGCTGGAGCATGGAGACGAGGAAGCTCTCGGCCAGCCCGAGAAGGCCGGTGAAATGCTGTTGCAGCGCTTCGATCTGCTGTGACTGCTCGTCGGGGTTCATCCGATCCCACCTCCCCCGCTATCGTGGCACGGCGAGTGAACTTGGGGCAAGTGTCTGGCGACACGGCAGATTCCGCACCAAAACTGCCGACCGTGGCTATCGCATACCCCCACGGGGGAGGTGGCGGCACAGGCGCGACTCCTCTTGCCGCAAAGGCCTTGCGGGTGTATCTCCCCGGGTCATGAGAGTGGTTTTCGATATGGACGACCGGGCCCGCCTGCCGTGGCGGTTCTTTGGCGCGACCCTGACGATCCTCGCCTCGCTATGAGGCGCGGCGCCATTGGTGCGCCCTCCAGACTCGAACCCCCAAAGACTATCAAGGGAGAGGACCGATGTCCCCCAAGACACTCTATGACAAAATCTGGGATGCCCATGTGGCCCATGAGGCCGAGGATGGCACCTGCCTGCTCTACATCGACCGGCACCTCGTTCACGAGGTGACCAGCCCGCAGGCCTTTGAAGGGCTGCGCATGTCGGGGCGCAAGGTGCATGCCCCCGACAAGACCATTGCCGTGCCGGACCACAACGTGCCCACCACGGCGGGCCGCGACGACCCGAGCCAGATGACGGAAGACAGCCGCATTCAGGTGGAAGCGCTGGACAAGAACGCCAAGGAATTTGGCGTGCATTACTACCCGGTGAGCGACATCCGGCAGGGCATCGTGCACATCGTTGGTCCTGAGCAGGGCTGGACCCTGCCCGGCATGACCGTGGTCTGCGGCGACAGTCACACCGCCACTCACGGCGCATTCGGGGCGCTGGCGCATGGCATCGGCACCTCGGAGGTGGAGCATGTGCTCGCCACCCAGACGCTGATCCAGAAGAAATCGAAGAACATGAAGGTGGAGATCACCGGCCAGCTCCGGCCCGGCGTGACCGCGAAGGACATCACCCTCAGCGTGATCGGCCACACCGGCACCGGCGGCGGCACCGGCTACGTGATCGAGTATTGCGGCGAGGCGATCCGCGCGCTCTCGATGGAAGGCCGGATGACCGTGTGCAACATGGCCATTGAGGGCGGTGCTCGTGCGGGCCTTATCGCCCCCGACGAGACCACCTATGAATACGTCAAAGGCCGCCCCCACGCCCCCAAGGGTGCGCAGTGGGAAGCCGCTCTGAACTGGTGGAAGACGCTCTACTCGGATGATGACGCCCATTGGGACATGGTCATCACCATCAAGGGCGAGGATATCGCCCCCGTGGTCACATGGGGCACCTCGCCCGAGGACGTGCTGCCAATCACCGAGGTCGTGCCCGCGCCCGAGAGCTTCAAGGGTGGCAAGGTCGAGGCCGCGCGGCGCTCTATCGAGTACATGGGGCTGACGGCGGGCCAGAAGCTGAGCGATATCGAGATCGACACGGTGTTCATCGGCTCCTGCACCAACGGCCGGATCGAAGATCTGCGGGCCGCCGCGGCGATTTTGAAGGGCAAGAAGGTGAAGGACGGGATGCGCGCCATGGTGGTGCCCGGCTCCGGCCTCGTGCGGGCGCAGGCCGAAGAAGAGGGCCTTGCGGACATCTTCAAGGAAGCTGGCTTCGAGTGGCGCCTCGCGGGCTGCTCGATGTGCCTTGCGATGAACCCCGACCAGTTGGCGGAGGGCGAGCGCTGCGCCTCCACCTCGAACCGCAACTTCGAGGGGCGGCAGGGCTACAAGGGCCGCACCCACTTGGTGAGCCCGGCCATGGCAGCCGCGGCGGCGATCACCGGCAAGCTGACCGACGTTCGGGAGATGATGTGAGCGCCCTCGCTCCGCATAAGGTTGGCCCTTGGGGCGAGCTCAGCGCGCTGGATAATCCCGGCGGGCTGGTGCTCGTGCCCATTCCCTCCTTCTCGGAAGTGATGACCCTCGTGAGCAAGGGCGACGGGCCGCTCACGGAAGCCGAGTTCGACACGGCCAAGGCCCGCGCCGTGACAATCGCGCTGCCGCAAGCGGAGGCCGAGGAGTTCCTCGCCCCACGTGGCCCCGATACTGAAACCTACGGCGATTACCTGGCGGCCCATGCCGCCCGGACCGCCGGATAAGGACGACCGATATGGAAAAATTCGACAAACTCACCGGGATCGCGGCGCCCATGCCGCTGGTCAACATCGACACCGACATGATCATCCCCAAGGTGTTCCTGAAGACGATCAAGCGCTCCGGCCTTGGCGTGAACCTCTTTGACGAGATGCGCTATGACCGGCAGGGCAACGAGATCGAGGATTTCGTGCTGAACAAGCCGGCCTACCGCGAGGCCAAGATCATCGTCGCGGGTGATAACTTCGGCTGTGGCTCCTCACGCGAGCATGCCCCTTGGGCGCTGGCCGATTTTGGTATCCGCTGCGTGATCTCCACCAGCTTCGCCGACATCTTCTACAACAACTGCTTCAAGAACGGCATCCTGCCGATCGTGCTGCCGCAGGAAGATGTGGACAAGCTGATGGACGACGCCGAGCGCGGCGCCAATGCGGTGGTGACGGTGGATCTGGAAGCGCAGGAGATCACCGGGCCGGATGGCGGCAAGGTGACCTTCGATCTGGACCCGTTCAAGAAGCACTGCCTGCTGAACGGTCTGGATGATATTGGCCTGACGATGGAGAAGGCCGCCAGCATCGAGAGCTTCGAGGCGAAGGCGTCGCAGGAGCGGCCCTGGGTTTGACGCTCGGCTGAGAACAGCAGGAGGGGGCCGTTGCGGCCCCCTTTTTTGTTGGGTGGCGCGCTACACCGCCAATGCGACCGGAGTGCGCGCGCCGCCGAAGTGCTTGGCGTTAAGCTTGAGCACCAGGGCGATGGTGGCGACTTGCAGAAGAAGCGCCGGGGTGGTCGCGGCCCAGTACACGGCGGAGAACTTTTCGATCACGCCTGCGCCCACCAGCCCCTTGTTCACGAAGAACTGGAGCATGACAGAGAGCGCCACGCCGGGGCAGACCAGCGCGTAGCTGGCGGGGGAGCGCTCGGGGCCGGAGATGAAGCGGGCGAAGTAGCCCTGCGCCCGAAGCACCGTCAGCCCGAAGAGGGCGGTGACGAGTTGCAGGGCAAGGAGCGGTAGCAGCAGGGTGAAGCTGGTCGCCAGGCCGCCGTGCACATCGAGGTGTACGTGCAGCCCGTGGCTCTGGCGGAGCCAGGCGATGGCGACAACGGTCAGGAGCGGGATGGCGATGAGCAGGGTCGGCGCGGCCTCGGGGTTGGCGCCGTGTTCCATCATGGCGCGCAGGCCCATGATCATGGTGACCAGTGCGATCACCAGCGCCAGCAGGATGAAGAAACTCGACAGCATGAGCGACACAGCGACCGTTGCCTTGACCGCGCTCATGGCAGCTGGCGCGGCGAGGCCGACACCCACCATGGCAAAGGCAAAAGCGGGCAGCGTCTGGGAGAAGCTGTTGTTGCTGGCACAATCAATGCCACCCTTTCCGATCCGCGCGGCGAGGAAACGGCCATAGAGCCTGAGCCCGTAGCCTCCGATGGCGAGGAAGGCGACCATAGCGAGGGGGAAGAGATATTCGACCACGTTCCACATGCCGGGCACGAAGACGAGGCCGAGGATGAAGCCGCCGTTCACCGCCATGGCTAGCGCCAGCGGCACGGCCATGAGTTGGCTGCCCGCGTTGGAGCCCATGAGCGCATCGAAGCCCGGCGTTGCGCGGAAGGCGGCAAGGGTGCGCAGATTCCACATAAGCGAGCGGAGCATGAGAAAGGCGAAGGTGGCGATACCGGCCCATGCGGTGACGATCATCGCCTTTGTAATCGGCGTGCCTGCGAGGAAGGCGGCCAGGATATCTTCGAACACCGGCACGGTCTGGCCCGGGTGCGGCACCCAGAACATCAGGTAGAGAAAGAAGGTGACCATGAGGCCACCCGCGCCGAGGGCGGCGAGGAAGTAGAGAGGCACGTAGCCTGTGCGGGATCGGGGTTGCATGATCGGGTCTCCTTGATGAGGCCCGATGATATTATATTCTCTTTTGTGAATGTGTCTTGATCCAGATCAACCGCATCCCCCTGCCCCGCAGAATGTGGCTCTCCGCCTAGGGTGAGTGTTTTCTTCGGTGATTCAACTAATCCGTGTCGGCTCGAGGCACAGGGCAGGTTCGCGTTGGGGCGAATTTTGCTGCATCCACAATATGTTGCGATTGCACCCCGGACGGCCACCTTTCTGCCAGCAATTTGATGCAAAGCCGCACCAGTTGGCCCGCGAAACTGCCAAATTGATTTCGTTAACCTTAACCGAACCTTGTGGTGGCAAACGAAAGACGGCAAAAATTGGGCAAAGTTGAGGCATACCGTCTTAATCGGCGGAACACCGCGGACAACGGCCTTCGGCAATGCACTGGAGCCGGCTGCGGGAAAGGGATCGAGCAGTGATCACCCGGATCACAGGCGCCTTGGTGCGCGCAGGACTTGTCGCGTTGCTGATTGCAACGCCTTCTCTGCTGCTGCCGCGCATCGGCCCTGATGCCGCGCAGGTCACCGCACTGCTGGCCCTGTTTGCAGCGGGCCTGACGATCTTTGAATACGCCTCGCACTATCCGAGCCTTGTGGAATTTCGGGATGCACCGCCGTTCAACCGGCTGAGATTCATCACGCTTTTCGTCACCGTCTTCCTGCTGACCATGCTCTGCCGTGGGCAAGTGGAAGAGAGCGGCCTGACCGTGTTCACCGAGGCCGTCGGGCGGCTCATCGGCGATGCGATCGACTTTCCGTACAGCCCTGTGCAGCTCGTGCTCCTGAGCCTGCCTGCGTCTGTCAGCCCGGAACATGTGGACCTCGTGCGCTCGGCGGCGGGCATCTCTTACCTCACTTCGCTGATCTCGCTGGCGGTCTTCGTGATCTACATCCGCGCGGGCGGCTGGCCCACCCGCTCGGGCGCCTTCAACGTTTGGGTGAACCTGCCCACCTTTGACCCGACAACGGGCGGCGATGTGGTGGACCGGCTCAACCGCGACGCAAGGCTCAACATCACCCTCGGTTTCCTGCTACCCTTCGTGGCACCGGCGGTGGCCAAGATGGCGGCAGTGGTGTTCAGCCCGCTCGCGATGGAAGCCCCGCAGACCCTGATCTGGACGATGGCGGCATGGGCCTTTCTTCCTTCTTCGCTGTTCATGCGCGGCATCGCCATGGGGCGGATCGCCTCGATGATCGAGCAGAAGCGCCGCCGCACCAGCGAGGCGAAACAGCAAGGCGACGTGACCGACACGCTGGCCACCGCCTGACGCTTGCCGCGGTTGCGGCACTCCTGTTCACACCTGCATCGGCCGAAACGGTCCGGATCGCGAGCTTTTCACCGGAGCTGACCCGCAAGGGGCCGGGGCTTTTGCTGCGCGATATCCTGAGAGGCGAGGCACAGGTGGAGGCCGTGGTGGAGGTGATCCGCGCGTCCGATGCGGATGTGCTGCTACTGACCGGCATCGACATGGACGCCCAAGGCGCCACGCTGGAGGCGTTTGAAGGGCGTCTGGCCGAAGCGGGCGCCCCCTACCCTCACCTCTTCACTGCGCCGGGCAACACTGGGGTGCGCAGCGGGCTGGATCTTGATGGCGACGGGCGGGTGGAGGAACCGGAGGATGCGCAGGGTTTTGGCCGGTTTCCCGGCGAAGGCAGCATGGCGGTGCTCAGCCGCTACCCGCTGGGCGATGTGACCGAGCTGACCACCGTGCTCTGGCGCAATCTGCCGGGGGGCGACCCTTGGTTTGCCTCGGATGAGGCGGCGGCGGTGCAGCGGCTCTCTTCCGTCGCGCATTGGGATGTTCCGGTGGAACTGCCGGGGGGAGCGCTGCATCTGCTGGCGCTTTCTGCCACGCCGCCGGTGTTTGACGGCGAGGAGGACCGCAACGGGCGGCGGGCGGAGGATGAGTTGCGGATGTGGCAGATTTATCTGGAGGGTGGCCTCGGCGGCCCGCCGGGTGGGCCTGCCGTTGTCGCCGGGCGCCTGAACGTGGACCCAATGGACGGTGAGGGCCGACGGGAGGTGCTGGCGGCGCTGCTGGGCGGCCCGTTGCAAGACCCGAAGCCAGAGGGGCCGGGCGGCATGGCGGAGGCCCACACCGGGCACCGCGGCCCGCCCGCGCAGGACACGGTGGATTGGGACGGCCCCGGCAACCTGCGGGTGGATTACGTGCTCCCGCAGGCCGGATTGGGGGTGGCAGGTGCCGGGGTGCTCTGGCCGGTGGAAGGCGCCGCGCTAAACGGGCTGAGCCTTGCCACGGCACAGGCGGCGTCGCGTCACCGGCTGGTCTGGGTCGATCTGGTGCTCGATCGCTGAGGACAGCGCCTCGATGAGCGGCGTGGGGCGGAACGAAGGCAGGAGATCTGCGAGCGGGGCCGGGTCCAGCCGGTGCTGTGTGCGCCAGAGGTAGGACATTTCAACAAGGTGACGCGCCATGGGCCAGGCGGGCGCGGCGAGCCTGAGCGGCCACCACGGCATGGATTTGAGCGCAAGGCGCCCGCCCCATGCCCGCTCGAGTGCGGCGTGCAGCTCGGTGCCGGTGAGCGTGTAACCCGCGAAGGGAATATCGGCAAAGCGGGGCAGGCTCTTGCGCTGCTCGGCGAGGGCCACGGCGGCGCGGGCGACATCGGGCAGGAAGGCCCATGCGTGCGGCCGGTCCACCGGGCCGGGGTAGGTGAAGCTGCCGCGCTTCAGCTTGGGGGTCATGATCTTGTCGAACCAGTTGCCTGACGGCTCGGTATCGATGAATTCCCCAGCGCGGAGCAGGATGGTGCGGACACCGGAGGCGGCGTAGGCGGCTTCCATCTCGGCGCGGAGGCGGCCGAGGGTGTTGGTGGCCGCGTGCGGCGTGCTTGCGGTCAGGAGATCGGGCGCGGCTTCTCCGTAGGGGTAGACGTTGGCCGGGATCAGAACCGTGGCGCCGGTCGCCTGCGCGACCTCGATGATCCGGGCGGTCTGGCCGGGCAGATCGCGGGCCCAGTGCTGATAGGGCGGGTTCCAGCCGTTGACGATGACATCGGCGCCCCATGCGGCATCCCAGAGGTCGTCACGGCTGCGGTCGAAGAGGCGCACGCGCCAGCCTGCCTCGCAGAAGGCCATGTGGGCGTTGCGGCCAAAGCGGCCGGTGGGGCCGAGGATAAGGGCAGTTCCGGGCATTGGTCTGTCTCCGGGCTGGGGTCGATGGGAGGAAACTGTGCTATTCATCTGCAAATGTGAATTGTATAAACATGAAGGTCATGTATTCATTTTTGAATGGCCAATTCTCTCTCTTCCCTCGACTGGTCGCGCGTGCAGGCCTTCCTTGCCGTGGTGGACACTGGCTCGCTCTCGGGCGCGGCGCGGCAGCTTGGCACCAGCCAGCCCACGCTTGGGCGGCAGGTGAAGGCACTGGAGGAGGCGCTGGCCACCCGGCTCTTTAGGCGCGAGGCCAAGGGGTTGGCGCTGACCGAGGCGGGCGCGGCGCTGGTGGAGCCGGCACGGGCGATGCAGGAGGCGGCGATGCGGATGCAGCTCACCGCCGCGGGCCGGGAGGAGGAACTGGCAGGCACGGTGCGGATTACCGCGCCGGTGTCGGTCAGCCGCTGGATGCTGCCCGAGATCGTAGCTTGGCTGCGCCGGGAGGAGCCGGAGATCCAGATCGAGCTGGTGCCGAACGACGCCAGCGACAACCTGTTGTTCCGCGAGGCCGACATTGCGGTGCGGATGTACCAGCCCACGCAGCTCGACCTCGTCGCCCTGCGGCTCGGCGACCTGCGGATGGGGCTCTATGCCGCCGAGAGCTATCTGGAGGGGCGCGAACTGCCGACGGAATTTGCGGCGCTGATGCAGATGGACCTTGTGGGCAATGACCGGGAAGAGCGGATCATCCGGGGGATGCGCGAGTTCGGGATCGCCGCCGACCGGCACAGCTTTGGCGCACGGGTCGATGACCAATCGGTGTATTGGGCGCTGGTCTGCGCAGGCTGTGGGCTGGGCTTTGGCCCCTGCATGGTGGGCGACGTGGAGCCGGGCGTGGTGGCGGTGCTGCGCGGCCCGCCGGTGCCTTCGCTGCCGATGTGGCTGGCGGCCCATGAGGAAGTGCGCCGGGTGCCGCGCGTGGCCCGGGTGTGGGATGCGCTGGCCGAGGCCTTGCCGCCTCTGCTTGACCCTGCTGCACCAAGGGCGTAGGCCCTCGCGCGACCCTGTTTTGCAAAGACCTGCGAGGAGACCGCGATGAGCAACCCTTCCCTTCTGATCCTGCCCGGCGATGGCATTGGCCCCGAGGTGATGGCCGAGGTCCGCAAGGTGATCGACTGGTATGGCGACAAGCGCGGCCTCAAGTTCGACGTGTCCGAGGACCTGGTGGGCGGCTGCGCCTATGACAAGCACGGCACCCCGCTGCATGACGACACGATGGCCAAGGCGCAGGAGGTGGACGCGGTTCTGCTCGGCGCTGTGGGTGGCCCGAAATACGACAACCTCGATTTCAGCGTGAAACCCGAGCGCGGGCTGCTGCGCCTCCGCAAGGAGATGGACCTGTTCTCCAACCTGCGCCCGGCCCAGTGCTTCGACGCGTTGGCCGACTTCTCGTCGCTGAAGAAGGATGTGGTGGCGGGCCTCGACATCATGATCATCCGCGAGCTGACTTCCGGCGTTTACTTCGGTGAGCCGCGCGGGATCATCAAGGACGGCAATGAGCGCGTGGGCATCAACACCCAGCGTTACACCGAGAGTGAGATCGCCCGGGTCGCGCGCTCGGCCTTCGAGCTGGCCAAGAAGCGGGGCAACAAGGTTTGCTCGATGGAGAAGGCCAACGTGATGGAGAGCGGCATCCTGTGGCGCGACGTTGTGCAGGAGATCCATGACGCGGAATACCCCGAGGTCGAGCTGAGCCATATGTATGCCGACGCGGGCGCGATGCAGCTGACCCGCTGGCCCAAGCAGTTTGACGTGATCGTCACCGACAACCTGTTCGGCGATCTGCTGAGCGACCTCGCCGCCATGCTCACCGGCTCGCTGGGCATGCTGCCCTCCGCTTCGCTCGGTCTGCCGATGGCGAACGGCCGCCCGAAGGCGCTTTACGAGCCGGTCCACGGCTCCGCGCCCGACATCGCGGGCACCGGCAAGGCCAACCCGATCGCCTGTATCCTCAGCTTTGCCATGGCGCTGCGCTACTCCTTCGACGAGGGCGCAGAGGCCGACCGACTGGAGCAGGCGGTGAACGCGGTGCTGGCCAAGGGCCTACGCACGGCGGACCTGCTCGGCGAAGAGGGCGTGCAGCCCGTGAGCACCGCCGAGATGGGCGATGCGATCGTGGTGGCTCTGGAAGAGTCGCTCTGAGGCTGACGGATGCTGGGGGGCCAGCCGCCCCCCAGCCCCCCCCGGGAATATTTGCAGCAAGAAAATGCAGGCGGGGTGGGGACAATTTTAGACGAATTGTTCTGATTCAGATCGGGAAGGCGCTTTCGAATTCGGAGGCGCCTTTTTTGCTGAAGGTGATCAGGCGGGACCCTTTGGTGCGGGTGGCCCAGCCGCTGGCGGTGGCGTGGCTGAGGATCGCCGCGCCGAGGGCGCCTGCGAGATGAGTGCGGCGCTCGGACCAGTCGAGGCAGGCGCGGCAAAGCGGGCGGCGCTTGGCCTTGAGGGGCGCAAGGTCGATGCCCAGCGCGGTGATGCGCTCTTCGCCCGCGGGCGTGAGAGGGATGGCCTCGCGGTCGACGGTGAGCGCGCCCGAGGTGGCGAGGCTCTCGAAGATGCGGACGCCTGCCGAACCGGCGAAATGATCGTAGCAGACACGGGCCTCGCGCAGGGCGAGGTCGCGCGGGCCAGTGCGGGTGCGCAGGTGGCCTTTTGAGGCGGCAAGGCCGGCGAGCGCCTCTAGGGCCGAGGCCACCTCGGTTCCGGCAAGTGCGAAGTAGTGGTGGCGGCCCTGCTTGCGGCGCCAGAGCAGACCGGCCTCTTCGAGCTTGGCCAGATGCCCTGAGGCCGTTGGGGCGGTGATGCCCGCCTCATGGGCCAGTTCGCTCGCCGTGAGCGCCTTGCCGGAGAGCAGGGCCGTGAGCATGTTGGCGCGCGCCGGGTCTCCGATCAGCGCGGCGATGCGGGTTATGTCGGGGCCTTCCTTCATGCGGTCAGCCTGCGGGGCGACAGGGTACCGGTCAAGCGGGGATGGTTTGGTGCAGGCCGAAGCATTTGCGGGTCTCGTCGGGATATGCGGAAGAAAAGGAGCCTGACCATGATCACCTGTTTCATCCGCTACGAGATCGAGCCGACGCAGCGCGCGGACTTCGAGCAATATGCCCTCACATGGGGCCAGTGCATCCCGCGCTGCGGGGCCGACCTGATCGGCTATTTCGCCCCGCATGAGGGCTCATCGACGCTCGCTTACGGGGTTTACTCCCTGCCCTCTCTGGCCGCCTATGAGGCCTATCGCGCGCGGCTGGCCGAAGATCCGCTGGGGCGCGTGAATTACGCCTTTGCGCAGGAAAAGCGGTTCATCCGGCGCGAGGATCGGGCATTCTTCAAGCTGGCATCAGGGAGGACCACATGATTGCAGTGATTTTCGAGGTGGAGCCCGCCGAAGGGCGGCGCACGGAGTATCTGGAGCGGGCGGCAGCGCTGCGGGAGAGCCTTGAGGGGCATCCCGGCTTCATCTCGGTGGAGCGGTTCGAGAGCCTCGCCACGCCGGGCAAGATGCTGTCGCTCAGCTTCTTCGAGGATGAGGCCGCGGTGGAGGCCTGGCGTAACCGGGCCGGCCACCGGGCGCAGCAGGCGGCGGGGCGTGGCGGCGTGTTTGCGGACTATCGCCTGCGGGTGGCCGAGGTGCGGCGCGATTACGGGATGACCGAGCGGGCGCAGGCCCCGCAGGACAGTCGGGAGGCGCACGAGCAGCCCCGCGATTGACGCGGCAGTGCAGCATGGTAGCCTCGCGCAAAGCGTTAGCGCCAACACGAGACCCATGCAGACTTCGAACAACATCAAGGGCGCCATGATGGCGCTGCTCGCATTTGGCCTCTATTCGGCCCATGACGTGGTGGTGAAAACGCTGGGCGGCAGCTTTACCACCTTTCAGATCATCTTCTTCTCGGTCCTGCTGAGCTTTCCACTAGTGATGCTCATGCTGATGCGGGACACGACGCGGGGCACGCTCATTCCGCAGAATCCTTGGTGGACGGCGCTGCGGACCGGCTCGGCGGTGGTGACAGGGCTGTGCATCTTTTACGCCTTCGCCACGCTGCCGATGGCGCAGGTTTACGCGATCATCTTCGCAATGCCGCTGATCATCACCGTGCTCTCGGTGCCGATCTTGGGCGAGACCGTGGGGATGCACCGCTGGGGCGCGGTGATCGTGGGGCTGATCGGGGTGATCGTGGTGTTGAGGCCGGGGCAATCTGACCTTGAGCTGGGGCATCTGGCGGCGCTGGTGGGCGCCTGCACCGGCTCGCTGGTATCGATCATCGTGCGGAAGATCGGGCAGGATGAGCGCTCGGCGGTGCTGCTGCTCTACCCGATGATGGCCAACTTCGTGGTGATGGCCTGCGCCCTGCCCTTCGTTTACGTGCCGCTCGAGTTGCATGAGCTGGGGCTGCTCGGGCTGATGGCCGCGTTGGCCTTCGCGGGTGGGCTCTGCTCGATTCTGGCCTACAAGGCGGGCGATGCGGCGATCGTCGCGCCGATGCAATACAGCCAGATGCTCTGGGCCGCGTTCTACGGCAGCTTCTTTTTTGGCGAGTCGGTCGACCGGGTCACGTGGATCGGCGCCGGGATCATCATTGCGAGCGGGATCTACATCGTGCTGCGGGAGAGCTTTGGCGGGCGCTCCACCGCCCATCCGGTGCTGCAGAACCGCTCCCGCGCCGAGACCGGCACCACGCCACGGGTGCGACTGCTCGGGCGGCTCGTGGGTCGGGTGGCGCAGGAAAGCGACTGAAGGGCTTGCATTGCCCTGCGCGGCGCGATACAGCCCGCGCCACGGTCGGAGTGTAGCTCAGCCTGGTAGAGCACTGTCTTCGGGAGGCAGGGGTCGGAGGTTCGAATCCTCTCACTCCGACCAATGAATCAAACAGCTTTGGCGCGAGAGAAATTGATCCTAGTGACGCTGAAGCGCGGCGTTACCGTTAGATCTCTGCTGCGAACTCATCGAACAGATCCGTGGACCCCATCTGTCCGCCTTTGAGCAAAACCCGCATGCCGTTTCGATTACCTTCGGCATGGCTTGCGGAGCAGATGCAGGCGCCCTGTCCCATGTCGGTGAGGTAATCCAGCGCGGTGAAGCCGAGGCGGGCGACGATGCGGCTTGAGGTGTCGCCGCCGGCGAGGCCAAGGGCGCGGAGCGGGTGCTGGGCTGCGATGCTCTCCACCAGTTCGGCGCAGGCATCGGCGAGGGCATCGGGGCTGCGGTGGTAGCTTGCGTCCGGGTCGAGGTGAAGGAGGAGTGGCTGGCCGGTTTTCAGGCTGTCTGCCAGCGCGCCGGGGGCTGCCGGATCGTCGAGCATCTCGGGGGCCAGTCGCACACGCTTGTAGGTCTGTGCCGCCTTGACCTGTGCGGCAGTCACCGTAGAGCGTGATCCGGCGAAGGAAAGCACGGCACCGGGTGGCGCGGGTGGCACCAACGGCGCCGCATTGCCCTGCCCTGTGCCTTGGATTTCAGCGACCGAGCTGGCGCCGATCAGCAGTTGCCGCCCCCCAACCAGATTTAGGGCTTCGCGGATTTTGCCGAGATCGTCCGGGCGCATTACGTCGATCAGCGCGGGGCCATCAATGAGGCGGGTGGCGACTGCGTGGGCGTCTTGCAGTTCCGGCACGGTAATCCGGGTCAGCGGGCCGAGGCCCTGGGCCGCAAGGTGCTGGCCAAGGTCGGCCTCTTGCATCGGCGTGACCGGGTGGCAGGACATCACCGGGTGACGGTCGATCCGGTGCACCGCGCCATCCGGGCCGCGGGCAAAGAGGGTGCTGAAGGCGCAGTAGCGGCCGAGGCTCGGTTGCCCGCCGATCACCGCCGTCACATCGGGCCTGAACCGCTCGATGAGCTGCTGCGCGACGGCTCCGATCGAGCCGACATGCGGGGCGGAATCGAAGGTGGAACAGGTTTTCAGGTGCAGCACCTGCGGCGCCTCCCGGGCGATCACCGGCCAGAGCCGCTCCACCACCTGCGCGGCCCGCTCCGGCGGCAGCGAGCGCAGGTCGGTGGCGATGCCGAGCACATCGAGCCCCTGTTCCGGCGCGGCCTCCCCCGTCACCAGACGCGCGGTGAATCCGCCGCGTGCATAGGTCGCGAGGCTGTCGGACGCCCCGGTGAAGTCATCACCCAGAAAGACGATCCGCGCGCCCATCAGCGCTTGCCGAAGAAGTCGAGCGCGGCAGCGAGGGCCGGGCGACTGGTGGCCGCCTGGGCAAGCGTCTGACCCGCCGAGAGAGCCTCATAGGCTTCCCGAAGCGAGGCGATACCAGCCGCAGGGCCGCCCGGATGGGCGAGGATGCCACCGCCGCACATGAACATCAGGTCGGCCGAGCCGGCTGCCTCCAGCGCCGAGCCGAGGGTTCCGGCCCACTGGCCCGAGGAGAAGGCAGGCATCACCGCGTCATCCGCGCCTTCGGCCAGCGGCGCGAGACAGGCGCGGGCGGCCTCGGTCACCTCCTCGGCGGAGTCCACGAACTTGCCTCCGATCCCGTGCACATGCATGTGATCGACGCCCGCCAGCCGATAGAGCGCCTGGTAGGCCGGAAAGGCCATGCCCAGCGCGGGGTGGCGGCTCATCGCGCCGAAGCCGTTGCGGTGACCATGAATCGCCAGCGGCGTGTGGGCGCGGAGGGTTTCCATGGCAGACAGGCCGCACCAGTTGAGCGAGGCCATGACGCAGGTGCCGCCGTGCTCGGCCACGAGGTCGGCGTGGCGGCGCATGGCATCGGTTTCGTCGGTGATGTTGAAGGCCATCATCACCCGGCGACCCGATTTGTCCTCCGCCCTCTTGATGGCGTCCATCACCAGCGGCACCCGCTGCGCCAGTGGCGCGACATCGGGGTTGGCGCAGATCTCGTCATCCTTGATGAAGTCCACGCCCGCCGCGCAAAGCTCGGCCACCAGCGAAGCAATCGCCTCGGGGGTCATCCCCACGTTGGGCTTGATGATGGTGCCAAACACCGGGCGGCCCTGCACGCCGAGGCTCGCCCGCGTGCCCGCGATGCCCTGAGCGGGGCGCGGGTAGCGGGCGCGGTAGGCGGGCGGGATGGTTACGTTCAGTAGCTTCAGGCCGGTGACTTCGCCCAAGTCATAGAGGTTGCCCGAGACGGTGGCAGCAAGTGTTGGCAGGTTCTTCCCGATGTTGCCGACCGGAAAGGCGATGCGCACCCGCCCCCGGCGGAACGGGCCCGGTGCGCCCTTGCGGGTGATGTAGGCGGAGGCGAGCGACGGCTCCGCCACTTCGCCCAACTCCTCGATGCTCAGAACCTCGGCGGCAGAACGCGCACGCAGCTCGTCGGTCTCGCCCGCCACGCGGACGAAGGTGCCCGACGATTGCTCGCCCGCCATCATCGCCGCCACATCCTCCAGCGGAAATGGCGTTTCGATCAGGTAGTCGGCGGTGACGCGCTCCATCAGATTGCGGAGAGGTCGGGGAAGGGGCGCACCGGGTCGGCGCCGTCCCAGCCCTTGGAGGCCTCGCGGATCATGTCGAACATCCGGCCCTTCGGCCCCATCACCTCGGAAAGCTCTATGCAGGTGCCGGGGTGATGCTCCTGCGCAAAATACACGAACCGGCCGTTCTGGCCGACAGTGCCGGACATCTTCACGGTGAAGCCGCGGGCCTCCATCATCGCCAGATCGTCATCAAACTGCGTGGTCCAGAAGGCCACATGCTGAAGCCCGCGCAGGCCCTTTTGCATGTAATCGCGATACATGGAGGGCACGTCATTGCGGGTCTGGATCAGCTCCACCTGCATCTCGCCGGAGTTCGCCAGCGCGACGGAGTTGTGCGGCTCATAGCTCTGCCCGTCGTAGGTATACTCCTCGATCGGCACCTGCGGGTTGTAGAACCACGGGCCCACGCCCATGACCTCCGACCAATGCTTCATGCCGGCCTCGATATCGTCCACCACGATGCCGAGTTGGCGGATCGGGCCGAGTAGATTGCTCATGGGAGCCTCATTTCATTAGTGTTTCGGGGAGCCAGGTCGAGAGCGCCGGAACGGCGGAGACGACCAGAAGCGAAAGCAGGAGCGGGAGGAAGAAGGGCATCACCCCGGCGATGACGCGGGTGATCGGCATCTTCGTGATGATGGTGATCATGTAGAGGCTCATGCCGACGGGCGGGGTGAGCAGGCCGATCATCAGGTTGAGCACAAAGACGATGCCCAGTTGCAGCGGGTCCACCCCGGCGGCGGTGAGGGCGGGGGCGATGATCGGCGCGATGATGAGGATCGCGGCGATGCTCTCCAGCACCATGCCGACAACCAGCAGCAGGATGTTGACAAGGAGCAGCAGCAGCAGCGGGTTTTCGGTGAGGCCGAGCAGCAGGGCGGAGACCTTCATCGGCACCTGATCGAGCGTCAGCACCCAGGCGAAGAGCGCCGCCGTGGCCACGACGAAGAGGATGTTTGCCGTCGAGGTGGTGGTATCCTTCAGCGCCTCGAAAAGCCCCCGCAGGGTGAGCGAGCGGTAGATGAAGACGCCGATGAAGAGCGCATAGGCCACCGTGACGCCTGCCACCTCGGTCGGCCCGAAATAGCCCGACATAAGACCGCCGATCAGCAGCACCGGGGCGAGGAGCGCCGGAAAGGAGATGGCCGCCTTGCGGGCAATGTCGGCGGGGCGGGCGGCGATGGTGTCGCGCGGGAGCGATTTGACGCGGGCCAGCACGCCGACCTGCACCATCAGCAGCGCGGTCAGCAGCAGGGCCGGCACGATGCCTGCAAGCAGCAGCTGCACGGCGGAGACGTTGGCGACCGAGGCGTAGATGATGATCGGGATTGAGGGCGGAAAGATCGGGCCGATGGTGGCGGCGGCCACGGTGAGCCCGGCGGCGAACTCGGGCTTGTAGCCCTGCCGCGTCATCTGGTCGATCTGGATCTTGCCGAGCGCCCCGATGTCGGCCAGCGCGGCGCCGGAGACGCCGGAGAAGATCAGGGAAACGAGGATCGAGACCTGCGCTACAGCGCCCCGGATGCGGCCCAGCACCATGCGCACGAGATCGAAGAGGTGGGTGGTGACGCCGGTTGCGTTGAGCAGCGAGGCGGCGAAGATGAAGAGCGGCACGGCGAGCAGCGGCGAGCTGTCGAGCGCGTTTAGGCTGCGTTGGGCGAGCACCGAGACCGGCAGCCCCTCGGACACGATCACCACGGCGGCGGAGAGGCCGAGGCAGACCGCCACCGGCGCACCTGCGATCAGCAGGACGAAAAAGATGGTCAGCAGCAGGGCGGTCATGCGGTTTTGAGTGCCTCTTCTTCACCCGTTTCGCCGTAGGGGGCGGAGGGCGCACCGCCGCGCAGCGTGGTCACGATCCGCTCCAGCGCCACGAGGGCCAGAAACAGGGAGCCGGTCAGCGCGAGCGAGTAGTAAACCCAGTTGGGCACCCGCATCGCGGGCGTCAGGAACTTGCCGGCGCGTGGGAGGAACTCGGCGAAGCTCCAGAGCAGCAGCGCGGCGAAGGCGAAGGTGGCCACATCGGACACCAGCCCGAACCAGCGGGCGGCACGGGGTCCGAGCATGTCGGGCAACATCGTGACCGCCACCAGCGAGCCACGGCCCGCGAGCAGCGGCACCGAGAGAAATACCAGCCCGATGCAGGAGAACCGGGCCAGCTCGTCGGCCCAGGGCAGGCCGACATCGGCAAAGTTGCGGGCCGCGACCTGAAGCACCACCAGCCCGGCCATGAGGGCCAGAAGGCTGAGGCCGAGCCCCACCCCCCATCCCGCAAGGCGGGCCAATATGTGCCTCAGGCGCTGCAAGGATCAGGCCGAGACGGCGGCGATCTTGGCGTAGAGGTCGCCGTACTCAGCGCCGAAGCGCTCGTCGACCAGCTTGGAAACCCCCTCGCGGAAGCCTGCCAGATCGAGCCCGTCTTCCTCGCCGATCACGGTCATGCCGAGATCGCGGAGCTGCTGGGTCTCGCCTTCCTCATTGTCGAGGATCGCCTTGGTGGCTTTCTCGCGGGTCTGGGTCGAGGCCTCGCGCACGGCGTCCTTCTGGGCGTCGCTCATGCCCTGCCAGACATCCTCATTCATCACCACGACCTCGGCATTGCTCATGTGGCCGGTCAGCATGAGGTGGCTCTGCACCTCGTAGAGCTTGACGTTGAGCACCACGTTCACCGGGTTCTCCTGCCCCTGCACAACGCCGGTGGCCAGCGCCGTCGGCACCTCCGACCAGTCGACCGGCACGGCGACGGCGCCCATGCCCTCGACGGCGGTGGTGTAGATCGGGAAGGGCACGGCGCGGATCTTGACGCCTTCGAGGTCCGCCGGGCCCATGACCGCCTTGGAGCAGGTCAGGTTGCGGCGGCCGAAGTAGTGGGCGTAGATCACCCGCACGTTAGCGGCGGCGATGAGGCCCTCGTTCAGCTCCTGCATCACCGGGCTTTCCACGTCCGTCACCGCCATCAGGTGGTCGATGTCGCGGTAAAGGTAGGGCGTGTCGAGCGCGGCGAAGGGCTGGTAGAGCGAGCCAAGCGCGCCGGCGGTGTTGTGCGAAAACGCGATTGTGCCGAGCGAGACGGCCTCTGCCAGCTCCTGCAACTTGCCAAGCTGGCTGTTGGGGAAGACCTGCACCTCGATGTCGCCGCCCGAGGTCTGGCCGAGGGCTTCGGCAAACCAGTCGGCCTGCGCCCCGGCGACCGAGGCCACCTCGTTGTTGTGGCCGTAGCGCAGTGTGGTGCTCTGCGCGAATGCGGGCCGCGCGACAAAGGGTGCGGCCACGGCGGCGCCCCCGAGGGCCAGCACGGAGCGGCGGTTGAAACCGTTGGATTTTGTCATGTCTCTCCTCCCGAGATATCTGAGGTCTTGTGAGGGGTTTGCAGGGGATCAGCGCCCGCATACCTCCCAAAATGCGGCATTTGACGAAAGGCAGAAGTTCTGAGCATGATTGGTCCAGCACTTTGAATTGAGGGTTTTTGAGGGGTTCCTCTCGATGATGGATTCGGCAGAAAAGCCGTTGCTTACCGATATCGCGGCGCGGGCCAATGTGTCGCTTGCCACGGTGGACCGGGTGGTCAACCGCCGCAAGGGCGTGTCGGAGCGCACCCGGCGACGGGTGCTCGAAGCGGCCCGCGCTGTGGGCTACATCGGGGAGGAGGAGGCGGCCCATATCGGGGCGGAGCGGGCGATGAACATTGCCGTACTGCTGCCTGCGGGCACCAACCCCTACCTGCGGCTGCTGGGCGAACGGGTGAAGGCCCGGATCGGTCTGGCGGGCGCGGCGGACCCATTCCTGCGCTGCCTTTTCATCGAGAGCTTCAATGCCGAGGCCCTGGCCGAAGCCCTGCGCAAATGCGCCGACTGGGCCGATGGCGTGGCCTTCTTCGCCATCGAGCATCCCAAGGTCCGTGCGGCGGCAGAGGAGATCGCTGCGCGCGGCGTGCGGCTCGTCACCCTCGTGTCCAATCTCGGCGAGCGGGCCGGTGTGGCCCATATCGGGCTGGACAACCACGCGGTGGGTCGCACCGGCGGGCTGCTCGTCGGCCGGTTGGCCGGGCGGACCGAAGGCGCCGTGGCGCTTGTGGCCGGGTCTCGCAACTACCGCGCTCACAGTGACCGGGAGGCCGGGTTTCTGAGCCTGATCGACGAGATGTTTCCGGGGCTGAGGCTCGTTGGGCTGCGCGAAGGCCATGACGACGCGGGCGAGAACTACCGCCACACCCTCGCCCTGCTTGAGCAGCAGCCGGACCTTATCGGGATCTACAATGTCGGCGGTTCCTCCGGCGGGATTACTCGCGCGCTGCGCGAACGCGGGCGCGAAGATGTGGTGTTCGTCGGCCACGGGCTCACGGCTGACACCCGCCGCGCCCTGGTGGACGGAACGATGGACGCTGTCTTCGACCAGGACCCGGATGTGCTGCTCGACCGGGGCATATACAGCCTGACGCATCGGGAGTCTGCGCCCGCACCGCTGAAGCTGGATATCTATTTTCGAGAGAACCTACCGTGATGACCGTTTTGCGCAGAATCTGAGGTGCCCTCGCCGGCGTTCTACGCAACGGAGCGCAGTTACATCCGCTTTGCGAAGCACTTCGTGCCAGCAATCGGACGCGCAGCAGTAATCACCTATTGGCCTTTCTCGAGCCAGCGCCTCAGCTTGGCCTCCCCCAGCGACATGCTTTCGAGGTTCAGCAACCCGCGTGACAGTGCCAACGCCACGGCACGCGCGCGCGAGTTGAACACCGGGCCCTCATCGTCATGCGGCTGCTGGTCTATGCCCAGCTTCTCGTAGAGCTGCTTCAGGCGGCTCTGCACCGAGCGGGTCGATATGCCTCTCCGTGCGGCAATCGCCTTGTCTGTCAGCCCAAGCGCGATGTCGGTCAGGACTTCGAACTCTGTGTTCGACAGGCCCTCATGCAGGTCCATTGCCCGCTGCTGCACGCCCCGCACCTCGCGATCGATAATACATTGATCTTCAAGGAAAATCCCCATCATCGCGAGACCGAGCCGTTGTGCCGAGGCGGTCTTGAGCACGTAGCCATAGACGGCCTCCTTGGGCACGATCCGGGACACGCCCCGCACGTAGGCCTCGTCGGAGTAGTTGGACCAGAACAGGATGCGCATGTCGGGGCGGGTCTCCCAGATCTTCGAGGCAGCGGCGATGCCGCTCACCTCAGGCATCTGGATATCCATCACTACGCCGTCGATCCGGTTGTCACGCGCAAGCTTAACCGCTTGCTCGCCGCCTTCGGCCTCCAGCACGGCCTCGCAGCCCGGCAAAGCCTCTCGGACGGTGCCCGCGAGGAAGGCGCGGTGGAACGGGTCATCTTCGGCGATCAGGATGTTCATGGAACGCGCTCCGCAGCGGTGGCAAGGGCGGCAGCCTCCAGGGTGTCGACATCGGTGGCTGGCGCGGCAGCGGCCTCCGGAGTCTCAGTGCCCGCACGAACAATTTCGCACGGGATACTCAGCACTGTCCGGCTGCCAGAGCCCATCGGGTCGCGCTCGAACGCCACGCTCGCGCCGATCAGCGCGGCCCTGATACGGATGTTGTCGACCCCTCGCCCCGACCGGCGCCAGCCCTCAGCGGGCACGCGCCCATCATTTGCCACGGTAACATCGAGGCAATACTCACCAACGGCTAGTCGCACGTCGATCTTGCTGCATTCGGAATGCTTTACCGCATTCGTCACCGCCTCTTGCACGATGCGGAAAACGGCCAACTGCAAACGATATTCCGAACGGTCGAGCAGGTCGCCGGTCTCGTCGATGACAGAGGTGCTAACCCTGCGCTCCAGCCCCTGTGTGGCCCGTTCGAGTTGGGCTTCGATGGCCTGAGACAGGCCGAAGAGATCAAGGATGCCGGGCTTGGTGTTTTCGATGATGCTGCGCAGATCGGTCGTGCAGCGCGAGATCGCTTTGGCGATGTCCTGCAACTCCGCGCTGTCCGGCCCCGGTTGCCCGGCAAGCCGCGAAACGCGCCGGAATACGGCCGATAGGTCAGCAAGGGTCTGGTCGTGCAACTCCATTCCGAGACGGCGACGTTCGGCTTCCATCGCCTCTGTCAGCCGCTGGGCGCCGTGACGCAGCGAATGCTCCCGCCCGCGTGCCGCGCCCGCCGCCCGCGCCGAGGATTGCGCCTGATCCGACATGTTGAGCGCGTAGAAGTAGGGGGCGATGAGGTCTGCCACGTTCTGCGCCTTGCGCACGTCCTCCTCGCCATATGCATTGCGCTGTGGCGACGAAAAACTGAGCACCCCGATGACCTCGCCATGCACCGTCAGCGGCACGTGGATACGGCTGCGCAGGTTGGCCTCGAAGATCGGCGCATCATCGGCCCCATCGAAATGAAACCGCGGATCGGCCCATGCGTCTCCGGTCATTAGACTGCCCAGCTCACCATTGAGCACCTGCCGGACCGGGGCCAGATCATTCGGGCGGCCCTCGCCATCGCGATTCCAAACCGTTTCGATCCCGGTTTCCAGCGCGAAGTGCTTGGATTTGTCACCGGGCAGGACCACCGCGACATCAAGGTGGTGATAGTCCAACAGCTTGGACTTCACCGCGCCCGCGATGCCGTTGAGAACGTTCTGTAAATCCATTTCGCCCGCCACTGCCCGCGAAATCGCAAGGTAATGAGCGAGCTCGGTTTCCTCCCGGCTGTCCATCCGCATCCTCCTCCTGCGGCCGATGCTACGCCCTCCCGGTGCACCCGCCAAGATACCTGTCTGCGTGGCTCTACAGCTTCGATTGCGGGATCCCGCAGGTCGTGCTGCAGAGAGCCGAGAGCGGTTTCCCGTATCCCGACCTGTTGCGCACGTGCAGGCGGGATAGCCTGAAGGTGGAGGAGACAGAGTTTGGACAGTGGGATGGAGACAGGCGCCAACGCCGCCTCCGCCGCGGGAGGAACTGCGGCAGAGGACGGAGAAGACCTTGTGCTAACCTTTGGTACCGAAGAGCCGCCGGTGCCGTGGCGGCGCATTTCACTCGGGCCGCTGTCTTTCCTGCTTTCCGATCAGTCCATCCGGCGGATTTGCTGGCACGACACCGAGCTTGTGCGGGCGATCAGCTGGCCCATTCGCGACGAGAACTGGGCCACCTACCCTGCCACCACGCTGCATGATGCCACCGCCCGCTCGGACGGGCGCATCACCGGGCGGATCGAGCAATCCCTGGCCGGTGGGCGGCTGGGGCTGGTGGTGGAATTTTCGGCCAGCGCGGTGGGGGAGCTTTCGGTTACGGTTACCATGACGCCGGCGGATGGCCCCTTCGCCACCAACCGGGCCGGCCTCACCGTGCTGCACCCGATCCTCGGCCTGACCGGCGCGCCGGTGACGGTGATACATTCGGACGGAAGCACTCAGGCGACGTTTTTCCCAAAGCACATCAAACCGTCACAGCCGATGGGTGATATCACCGGTCTCGCTTATGACATCGGCGCTGCAAAGGCGGACATTCGCTTTGAGGGCGAAGTCTTCGAGATGGAGGACCAGCGCAATTGGTCTGATGCGTCTTACAAGACCTACTGTGTGCCGCTGAAAGAGCCCTTTACCTATGAGATCGATGCGCCGATCACTCAGACTGTTCGCGTTTCTCTGAGTGGGGAGGTCGCCGCCGATACGCGCAGCGCAACTACGCCCGCGCCGCAATTGGAAACGCTCGATCACGTGGCGCCCGCGCTTGGCCTCGCGTTGGAAGAGGGTTGGCTGGGTAGCGCTGAGGTGCAGGAATCCATCGGCCTTTGTGGCGCCTCGCACCTCCTGCTCCGTATCGAGGCGGCCACCAGCCCCGGCTTTCTCGCAAAGGCCGCTGCCCTGTCGAAGGCACTCTCGGCCCCGATCGATGCCGAAGTTTTGCTAGAAGATGAAGAAGCGGACGACGGGCTTGTCACTCTCGCTCAGCGGCTCGCAGAGGCGGGTATCGCGCCGCGCCGGGTCATCGCCTTGCGCCGGAGCTACCTGCAAAGCTACCAACCCACCGCACAATGGCCTGAAGGACCGCGCCCGGATGAATTGATCCCGGCGGTGCGGCAGGCCTTCCGTCAGGCGTGGGTCGGCGGCGGGGTGCTCACCAACTTCACCGAGTTCAACCGCTGCCGCCCCGACCCGGCGCTCTGCGACTTCATCTTCCACGGTAATTCCGCAACGGTCCACGCCGCCGAGGACCTCTCGGTCGCCGAGACACTGGAGGCCTTGCCGCAAGTCTACGCCAGTGCCCAAGCCCTCTCCGGCGGGCAACCCTATCGGCTTGGGCTGGTGTCCATCGGCATGCGGACGAACCCGTATGGCACGAGCGTTTCGGAGAACCTCGAGCAACGGCGCGAGACGATGGCCCGCCCTGACCCGCGGCACCGTGGACTGTTCGGCGCGGCATGGGCGGTGGGCGTGCTTGCCAGCACCGAGGGCAGCGCCGTAGAGGCGCTCTGCCTCGCCGCGCCCACCGGCCCCTTCGGCCTTGTGCCCACGCCCCAGCCCTATGGACAGCCCGGATTCGACGGGGGCGAACGCCGCGTGGCGCCGCTATTCCATGTTGCACGCGACGCCCGCGAAATGGCTGGCAACGCTCGGGTTACACTGCGCGATCTGCCCGAGGGCGTGATGGCCTACGGCGCGGTCGTAGATGGTTGCGCCCGCCTCATGGTGGCCAACCTTTCGCAAACCACACGTACTGTGGCGCTACCAAAAACCGCCCGAGTATCCTTGTTGGACCGGGCGAGCGCCGCCGCTGCAATGGCCGATCCACGCTGGCTCGACACCACGCCGGAGCCGCGGATTATTAGCCTCGAACTCACGCCCTACTCTGTGGCCTTCGTCACAATGGAGTTGGAGCAATGATCGTTAATTTCACCGCCACCCCGCCGCGAATTGCGGGTTCCCGCAAACGATCTGCGCGCAATCCGCTTAATCCTCCCGCCGCCCCGGCCTACGGTGCGGCCACCGGAGGAACAGGGCAGCGATCGGGGGAGGGCGTATGCTGAAGGGTGGAATCATCGGCACGGGCTTTTTTGCCGCCAATCACCTGAACGGGTGGAAGGCGGTGGAGGGTGCCGAGATCGTCGCGCTCTGCGACCTCGACCAGCAAAAGGCGCGGGCGGCTGCCGATAGCTTTGGCGTGGCGCACGTGCATACCGATGCGGGTGAGATGATGCGCGCCCATGGGCTCGACTTCGTGGATATCATCACCACCGCGCCCAGCCATCGCCCGTTGGTGGAATTGGCACTCAGACATGGCGCACATGTGATCTGCCAGAAGCCCTTTGCCGAAAGCATGGCCGACGCCCGCGCCATGGTGGAAGCCGCCGAAGCTGCAGGCAAAACCCTGATGGTGCACGAGAATTTCCGGTGGCAATCACCCGTGCGGCGGGTGATCGAGTTGGTCCGCGCGCGCAGGATCGGTGTGCCGTTCTTTTGCCGTGCCTCGTTTCGCTCGGGGTATGACGTTTTTTCCGGCCAGCCCTACCTCGCCGAGGGCGCGCGCTTCATCATCGAGGATCTCGGCATCCACGTGCTGGACATCGCCCGCGCAATTATGGGCGACGTGTCCCGTGTTTCGGCAGTGACGACCCGGATCAACCCGGCCATCAAGGGCGAGGACGTAGCCACCATTCTGCTGACGCACGAGAGCGGCATGGCCAGCGTGGTCGATTGCTCATACGCCACACGCCGCAGCCCCGAGACCTTTCCCGAGACCCTGCTGGAGATCGACGGGCCGAAGGGCACGATACGGCTCGATGCAGGCTACCGGCTGACAGTGCAGGCGGACGGTGCAGAGGAGGTGATCGACGCAGCCCCGCCCCTGCTGCCCTGGGCCGAGCGCCCCTGGCACAACATCCAGGAGAGCGTCGTCACCATTCAGCAGCATTTCATCGACAGCCTATCTGCAGGCACGGCCCCCGAAACCAGCGGGGCCGACAACCTGAAGACTCTGGCACTTGTCGAGGCCGCTTATGTTTCGGCGGCCGAAGAGAGGAGCGTGGCGACCGACAGCCTCGGCTGAGGCGCCCGCACAACAAGTTCCGGCCGCCCGGAGGACAAGGGGCACCGGACAACACGGAGGAGAGAAAGACATGACGTTCAAGACCAGGCTGATGGCCGCCGCGACGGCCCTGATGACCCTGCCGCTGATGGCATCGGCAGATACCATCGCGATCATTACCCCGAGCCACGACAACCCCTTCTTCAAGGCCGAGGCCGATGGCGCCGCCGCGAAGGCGGAGGAGCTGGGCTACGAGACCATGGTGCTCGTGCACGACGATGACGCCAACAAGCAGTCGGAGCTGTTCGACAGCGCCATTGCCGCAGGTGTGGTGGCGATCATCCTCGACAACGCCGGGGCCGATGCCTCGGTGGCCGCGGTGCAGAAGGCCAAGGATGCGGACATCCCCTCGTTCCTGATCGACCGTGAGATCACCGAGACCGGCGTGGCGGTGAGCCAGATCGTGTCGAACAACTACCAAGGCGCGCAGCTTGGCGCCGAAGAGTTCGTCGCGTTAATGGGCGAAGAGGGTAAATATGCCGAGTTGGTGGGCAAGGAGAGTGACACCAACGCAGGCATCCGCAGCCAAGGCTACCATGACGTGATTGACCAGTATCCCGAGTTGGAGATGGTCGCCCAGCAAACCGCCAACTGGTCGCAGACCGAGGCCTTCACGGTGATGGAGTCGATGCTTCAGGCGAACCCCGACATCAAGGGCGTGATCTCTGGCAACGACACCATGGCGATGGGCGCATGGGCCGCGCTTGAGGCGGCGGGCCGGACTGACGTGATCGTGGTGGGCTTTGACGGCTCCAACGACGTGCGCGACTCTATCCTCGCGGGCGGGATCAAGGCCACCGTGCTCCAGCCCGCATATGCGCAGGCCCAGATGGCGGTGATGCAGGCCGACCAGTTTCTCAAGACCGGCTCCACCGGCCTAGACGAAAAGCAGCTGATGGATTGCGTTCTGGTGAACGGCGACAACGCCGGCCAGCTCGAAACCTTCGCCCTGCAGTAAGGCCAGGCCGCCACATTGGGTCCGCGCGTGCCGGTCACGCGCGGACCTTGCCGCCTCGAACATGAGAAAGCGCACGATATGAACAGGGCACTCCTGCTCGCACTGGCCGCATCCACGGCGCTGGGCCTCGCGGGCTGCAAAATCGTCTACGATGACGACAAGGATGAAACGGCCATCCCTGCCGGGCCGGAGGGTGACGACGCCCGCAACGAGGCGCGCCTGGAAGAGACCTTCGAGCCACAGCTCTTGCCCTATGTTCGCGACAAGGCGGTGGAGGTGAGCGATCTGCGCAGCCAGGTCGCCGCAGACATCGAAGCCGCCGGAACTGCCCATGCCCAGCGTGGCAGTGGTACGGGCGCTGCGTGGAACTTTCCGGTCTCGGGCAGCGGCGTGGTGGTGGAAGCCAAGCTCGACACGCGTGCGCGGACGTTGGGCCTTGATACCGATGCCGATGGCACCGCTGATACCACCCTGCAACTCGGCCCGGTCATCAAGGGCACGGCCCTGCGCGATGGCGTGCCGTTCTACAATTTTGACGATTTCCGCGACCAGATCGAATACGCCAAACTCTCCCGCGCCCTGAACGACCGGATCAGCGCGGCGATCACCCTGCCGGAGGGCGACCCGTTGGGCAGCACCGTCAGCTTCCTCGGCATCGCGCCGCTACGCTCGGCCACCGAGGCGCTGGTGGTCACCCCGGTCGAGGTCACCTTCCAGCCATGAGCGATACGCAGCAGCACCCAATCGGCCTGTCGATCCGCGATGCGGTGAAGGTATATCCGGGCACCCGGGCGCTGAAGGGCGTGGACTTCGATATTCGCATGGGCGCGGTCAACGTGCTGGTGGGCGAGAACGGGGCGGGCAAGTCCACCCTGATGAAGGTGATCTCCGGGGTCGAGCCGCTCACCGAGGGTCAGATCACCGTCGAAGGGCAGCCGGTGAAGTTCACCTCCAAGGACGACGCCGTGCGCGCCGGCATCGGCATCGTTTTTCAGGAGTTGAACCTCTTCCCCGAGATGACCGTGGCCGAGAACATTTTCATCGGGCACGAACCCACCCGCGCGGGCTTTCACCTCGACACCGGCAACGAGCGTGCGCGGAGTGCCGCGCTGCTGAAACGGCTGGAGCAGGCCATCGACCCTGACACGCCGCTTGGCTTCCTCAAGATCGGGCAGCAGCAGATCGTCGAGATCGCCAAGGCGCTGGCGGAGGATGCCCGCATCCTCATCCTAGACGAACCGACATCGGCACTGTCGGCCAAGGAAGTCGAGGTGCTGTTCAAGCTGATCGACGAGCTGACCGCGCAGGGCGTGGGCATCGTCTACATCTCGCACCGGCTAGAAGAGCTGATCCGCATCGGCGATTACATCACCGTGCTGCGCGACGGCGAGATCACCGGCTCTCGCAGCATGGAAGGCGTCGATATCCGCTGGATCGTCGAAGCCATGATCGGCGGGGCGCAAAAGGACTTCGCCGTGCCGATCAGCCACGAGCTGGGGGCCGAGGTGTTTCGGGCCGAGGAGGTGGTGCTGCCCAAGATGGGCGGCGGTTACCAGGTTGATCACGTCTCGCTCTCGGTGAAGGCGGGCGAGATCGTGGGCATCTATGGGCTTATGGGCGCGGGCCGGACCGAACTGATGGAATGTATCATTGGCCGCCACCCCCCCAGTTCGTTGGGGCGCTACTTTGTGGAGGGTGCGCCGCTGAAAGCCCGCACCGTGGCCGACCGCATTGCGCGGGGTATCGCGCTGGTGCCGGAAGACCGCAAGCACGATGGGCTGGTGCAGATCATGGCGATCCGCGAGAACCTCACGCTTTCGTCGCTGGGCGCGGTCTCGCGCTGGTTTCACATCGACCTCAAGCGCGAGGCGGGCAGGGCGCTGGAGTTCATCAAGCGGCTCACCATCAAGGTCTCCAGCGCCGAGAACCCGGTGTCCTCGCTCTCAGGCGGCAACCAGCAGAAGGTGGTGATCGGAAAGGCGCTGATGACCGGCCCGAAGATTCTGCTGATGGACGAGCCCACGCGCGGCGTCGACGTGGGCGCCAAGGCCGAAATCTACAAGGTCATGCGCGAACTCGCCGCCGAGGGGCTGGGTGTGCTGTTCTGCACCTCCGAGATCGAAGAATGCATGGCCCTGAGCGACCGCATCCTCGTCATGGCCGATGGCCGGATAACCGGCGAGTTCTCACATGATGCCGAGGCCGCCGAAGTGCTCGCGGCGGCCACCCCAATGAGCACAGACAGGGAGAGCGCCGCATGAGCGTCACCGCCCAACCGCAACCCGCCGCGCAGGTAAACTGGCTCCTGCTGCTCTTGAAGGCCCGCACCTTCGTAGCGCTGATCCTTGTTTTCACTTACTTCGCCATCGCCGCGCCAAACTTTCTGAGCGTCGCCAACGCGGTGCTGATCTCCAAGCACGTGGCCATCAACGCCTTCCTCGCCATCGGCATGACTTACGTCATCATCACCGGCGGCATCGACCTGTCGGTCGGCTCGGTCGTGGGCCTGACCTCGATGATCGCGGGCTACCTGCTGCTCAACGGCATCGACCTCGGCCTGGGCTGGTCGATCCAGTTCAACACGCTGGAGATCGTGGCGATGGTCTGCCTCGTGGGTGTCTTCGTGGGCTGGGTGAACGGTCTGCTGATCACCCGCCTCAACGTGGCGCCCTTCATCGCCACGCTGGGCATGCTCTACATCGCCCGCGGCGCGGCCCTGCTGATGTCGGGCGGGCGGACCTTTCCCAACCTCAACGGCAATCCGGACTACGGCTCCCACACCTTCCCCTTTATCGGCACCGGCAACTTGCTGGGCATTCCGGTGATGATCTGGATCCTGATCGCGGTGACTCTGGTGGCCACCTACATCGCCCAGCGCAGCCCGCTCGGGCGGCACATCTATGCCACCGGCGGCAACGAGCGCGGGGCCGAGCTTTCGGGCGTGCGGGTACGGCGGGTCAAGATGTTTGTCTACATGTTCTCGGGCCTGATGGCCGCCATCGTCGGCATCATCATCGCCTCGCAGCTCAAGGCCGCGCACCCGGCCACGGGGGAGTTCTTCGAGCTCAACGCGATTGCTGCAGCGGTGCTCGGTGGCACCTCGATGTCGGGCGGGCGCGGGCGGATCTGGGGCACCATCGTGGGCGCCTTCGTCATCGGGATCCTGTCGGACGGGCTGGTGATGATGGGGGTCTCGTCGTTCTGGCAGATGGTCATCAAGGGGCTGGTGATCGTGGCCGCCGTGGTGATCGACCAGGCCCAGAGCCGGTTGCAGGCGCGGGTGGCACTGGCGCAGGAGGCGGCGGGCTGAACAGGGTTCGCTGCGATCCGGTCTCCAGCAGGGAGGGCCGCCCTTGTTGGCTGCGCGAAACGATCTGCCCGTTGGGTCCGGTGGCAGAGTTTCCATCTCTGGAGGGCGCGCTGCCTTCAGCCTAGGCCGAGGAGACGGAGAACGAATGGGATGGTCACAACGGCAGCGAGGGTCTGGGAGGTCACCAGACCTGCCATAAGCGTGCCGTCACCCCCGAGTTGGCGGGTCAGCACGTAGGCGGTTGGGGCCACGGGGATCGCTGAAAAGACCACCAGCACCAGCGCCTCGGTGCCGCTCAGCCCCGCTGCGCGGGCGATGAGAGCTGCGGCGAAAGGCATGGCAACGAGGCGCAGCGCCCCGATCACCGCGAGGGGGGCAAGGTCTTGCCGCAGTGCCGCCGGGCGCAGCGCCGCGCCGACGCAGAGCAGGCCGAGCGGCAGGCTGGCGCGGCCCATGAGGTCGAGAAAGCGGTCGGTGCCCCAAGGCAGGCCGATGCCGGTGAGGGAAAGCGCAATGCCCATAAGACAGGCGAGGATCAGCGGATTGGCGAGGATGCTGCGGGCCATACGCGGCGCGGCCTTCAGGCCGGTGGACTCGGAGAGCGCCATGATCGAGAGCACGTTGACGAAGGGCACCGCGATGGCGAGGTAGACTGCCGCCTGCCCTAGCCCCGCCGTTCCGGTGAGCCCGGCTGTGACGGCAAGACCGATATAGGTGTTGAAGCGGATCACCCCCTGCAGGGCCGGGCCGAAACGGGCGGGGCGCGCGGGCACCACGAAGCGTCGAACCGCCCACATTGCCAGAGCGGCGAGCGTGATCGTCACCAACCCTGCCCCGCCCATACGGAGGATCGCCGGGTCACGCAGCGGCGCATCGGCGAGGCTGGAGACGAGAAGCGCTGGAAACAGGATGAAGTAGTTCAACCGCTCGGCGGCGGGCCAGAAGGCGGCATCGGGCCAGTTCCGGCGCGAGAGCAGGTAGCCAAGGCAGATCAACGCAAAGAGCGGCCAGATGGTGAGGACGAGCATGGTGGTTCCGGGCTTGCTTGGTCCCGGTTACGGTGCCGTCCCTCCGGGGGCAAGGGGGGTGGACATGCGGCGGTTGCGCAGAACCGTGGCGATAAAGGCCGCGATGAAGCAGATGGTCATGGCCAGCACGATGGTGGGTGCAGGCGCGGAGTCGAGCCAGAAGCTGGCGTAGGTGCCGGCGAGGGCGCAGAAGAGCGCGATGGCGACCGAGGTGGCCAGCATGGCGTGGAAGCGCCGGGTCAGCAGGAAGGCCGTGGCACCGGGCGCGATGAGGAGCGCGATGGCGAGGATGATGCCGACCGCCTTCAGCGCCGCGACGATGGTGAGCGAGAGTGCCACCAGCAGGCCGTAGTGCAGCCAGCTGACCGGGAGGCCAGAGGCCTTGGCCTGTGTCGGGTCGAAAGCATGCAGGAGCAGGTCCTTCCACTTGGCAAGGAGCGCGAGGGTGACCGCCCCGCCGATGATGCCCGCTTCCCAGAGATCGGCCGCGCCGATGCCGAGGATGTCGCCAAAGAGGATGTGGTCGAGGTGCACGTCGGAGGCGATGGCGGTGTAGATCACGAGGCCGAGCGCGAACATACCGGAGAAGACCACGCCCATCACCGTGTCCTGCTTGATGCGGGAGTTTTCCTGCAGGTAGCCGGTGGCCAGCGCGCAACCCATCCCTGCAAGGAAGGCGCCGATGCCAAGAGGGATGCCGGCGATATAGGCCAGAACCACGCCCGGCAGGACGGCGTGGCTAACAGCATCGCCCATCAGCGACCAGCCCTTCAGCACGAGGTAGCAGGAGAGCAGCGCGGCGGGCACCGAGATAAGGGCGGCGACGGCTAGCGCGTTCTGCATGAAGGGCAGCTGGAACGGCAGCAGCAGTTCTTCGATCATTCCAGCGCCTCCCGGGCCCGGCGGCGCGCCGCCAGTAGCCCATGGGTTGGGGCGAAGAAGAAGGCGGCGAGGAAGAGCGCGACTTGCAGCAGCACGATCACCCCGCCGGTCGCGCCATTGAGGAAGTAGCTGATGTAGGCGCCGAAGAAGCCGGTGCCCGCGCCGATCAGTACCGAGAGCCAGATCAGGCGGTGGAAGCGGTCTGTCAGCAGGTATGCGGTGGCGCCGGGGGTGACGACCATGGAGATGACGAGGAAGGCCCCTACGGTTTGCAGCGCGGCCACGGTGGAGGCGGCGAGCAGGGTGAAGAAGAGGATGCGCAGCCCATTTGTGTTGAGGCCGATGGAGCGGGCGTGGTTTTCATCGAAGAAGGTCACCATCAGGTCGCGCCACTTGGCGGTGAGGATAGCCAGGGTGACGACGCCGATGATGACGAGTTGCAGCGTATCGGCCGGGGTGATGGCGAGGATGTTGCCGAGCGTGATGGTCTGGATGTCGACCGGGACTGGCGAGACCGAGACCATGAAGAGGCCGAGGCCAAAGAAGCTGGTAAAGATCAGGCCGATGATCGCGTCTTCCTTCAGGCCGGTCCGCTGGTTGAGGAAGAGCATCGCCGCGGCCGCCAGCCCACCCGAGAGAAAAGCGCCCAGCGCGAAGGGCAGACCGAGCATGTAGGCCCCTGCGACTCCCGGCACGATGGCGTGGGAGAGCGCGTCGCCGATCAGCGACCAGCCCTTCAGCATCAGGAAGGCGGAGAGAAAGGCGCATACGCAGCCGACCAGCGCCGAGACCCACATGGCGTTGGTCATGTAGGCATAGGAGAACGGCTCGAGCAGGCTCATTCCCAATCCTCGTCGTCGCCCTCTTCGGACGGCTCCTTGTGTTCGTGATACATGACAAAGGGGCGCTCATCGTCGGTGATGACGGTCACGCGGCGCGGGTCTTCATCGTCATGCAGGTCGGCGCCGCCGAGCACGAAGTGGCGGAGCACACCGCCGAACGCTTCTTCGAGGTTCTCGCGGGTGAAGGTCTCTGACGTGGGGCCGAAACCGAGCACCGTGCCTTTCACCAGCACGGTCCGGTCGCAGAACTCCGGTACCGAGCCGAGGTTGTGCGTGGACACCAGCATCACCCGTCCCTCGTCGCGCAGCTCGCGCAGGAGCTTGATGATCTCTTCTTCGGTGGTCACGTCGACGCCGGTAAACGGCTCGTCGAGCAAGATCACCTGCCCCTCCTGCGCCAGCGCCCGGGCGAGGAACACCCGCTTGCGCTGCCCGCCAGACAGCTCGCCGATCTGACGTTGGCGGAAGCCCTCCATGCCGACGCGGGCCAGCGCCTCTGTCACCGCCTTGCGGTCGGCGGCGCGGGGGCGGCGCAAAAAGCCCATGTGGCCGTAACGGCCCATCATCACCACGTCTTCGACCAGCACGGGAAAGGCCCAATCGACCTCTTCGGCTTGGGGGACATAGGCGACGAGGTTGCGCTTCAGGGCCTCGCGCACCGGCAGGCCCAACACGCGGATGTCGCCCGAAGCGAGGGAGAGGAAGCCCATGATCGCCTTGAAGAGCGTGGACTTGCCCGCCCCGTTCACACCCACCAGTGCGGTGATCGTGCCTTTGGGAATCTCAAAACTGGCCGAACGCAGGGCAGTGTGGCCGTTTCGGTAGGTAACCGTGATGTCATCAACCCTGAGCCCGCCGCCCGCCTCTGGCGTGCCGGGCTCGAAAACCTCGTGCGGCTCGGTGGCAAGGCTCATTGCGGGGCCAGCCCGTCCAGAATGGTCTGTGAGGTCACGCGCAGAAGGTCGAGGTAGGTGGGCACGGGGCCATCTGCCTCTGTCAGACTGTCGACGTAGAGCACGCCGCCATAGCGCGCGCCGGTTTCACGGGCGACCTGCTGGGCGGGCTTGTCGGAAATGGTGCTTTCCGAGAACACCACGGTGATCTCGTTCTCACGGATCGCGTCGATCACAGCGCGCACCTGCTGTGGCGTGCCCTGCTGGTCGGCGTTTATGGGCCAGAGATACAGCTCTTTCAGGCCGTAATCCCGTGCGAGATAGGAAAAAGCGCCCTCGGAAGTCACCAACCAGCGTTCGCCCTCGGGCAGCGCGGCGATGGCCTCGCGGATCGGGGCAATGGTAGCGGCAATCTCGGTCTTGTAGGCCTCGGCATTGGCGGCATAGGTCGCGGCATTGTCCGGATCGCGCTCGGAGAGCGCGGCGGCGATGTTATCGACATAGATCTCGGCGGAGGTGAGCGCCATCCACGCATGCGGGTTGGGCTTGCCGTCATAGGGGCCGGAGGTGATGGAGATGGGCTCCACCCCATCGCTCACCACGGCAGAGGGTACGCCGCCGAGATTACGGAAGAACTTCTCGAACCAGAGCTCGAGGTTGAGGCCGTTCCAGAGGATCAGGTCGGCATCGCGCGCATCAAGGATGTCGCGAGGGGAAGGCGCGTAGTTGTGGATCTCGGCGCCCGGGGGCGTGACGGAGACCACCTCGGCAGCATCGCCCGCCACGTTGCGGGCCATATCGGCGATGACGGTGAAGGTGGTGGCGACCTTGAACTTCTCGGCCCAGCCGGCGGCAGGCCAGAGAGTGAGGACTAAGAGGGCGGCGGCGGCGATGCGGCGCATGGGGCGCTCCTGCGTTGCTGTTTGGAGGGAGGATATGCCGCGCTTGGGCCGAGTCAATGCAAATGCGAATGAGTTGCAATTAAATGTGCAGGCGCAGCATCACCCGATGCGGTCAGAAAAACCTTCACATCCGTAATAGCCTGCTTCTAGGATGGCTGCGATTTGTGGCCACGCGGCGGAACTGAATTCCGCCAAGCGAACGAGCCACTGACAACAGGGAGAAAGATATGCAGATGATGACGAAGGTGGCCGTGGCCGCCCTGATGACTGCCGGGATCGCCAGCGAAGCTGCGGCGACCGAGTGGAACGTATCGGTCTGGGGCAAGCGCCGGGCCTTCACCGAGCACGTCGAAAAGATGGCCGAGTTGGTGAGCGAAAAGACCGGCGGCGAGTTCACCATGAACATCAGCTATGGTGGCCTGTCGAAGAACACCGAAAACCTCGACGGTATCGAGATCGGAGCCTTCGAGATGGCGCAGATCTGCGCCGGCTACCACCCCGACAAGAACCCCTCGCTGACCGTGCTCGAGCTGCCGTTCCTCGGCGTCGATACGCTCGACAAGGAAGTTGAGGTGAGCTTTGCGCTCTACGAGCACCCGGCGGTGAAGGAAGACCTCGCCCGATGGAACGCGACCCTACTGATGCCCTCGCCGATGCCGCAGTACAACATTGCTGGTGTGGGTGATGCCCCGCAGTCGCTCGAAGACTATGCCGGCCTGACCGTGCGGGCGACCGGCGGGATTGGCAAGGCGATGGAGACGGTGGGCGCCGTACCGACCTCGGTGACCTCTTCCGAGGCCCGTCAGGCGCTGGACTCCGGCGTTGTGAAAGGCGTGGCTTTCGCGCCGCACGCCCACATGAGCTTTGGCACCATCGAGGGCGCCAACTGGTGGACGACCAACCTCAACCCCGGCACCGTGCAGTGCCCGATCGTGGTAAACACCGATGCGCTGAACGCGCTCACCGACGCCGAGCGTGAGGCGCTGATGGGCTCGGTCGACGCGGCGATTGCGCACTATGTCGACAACTACAACGGCGCGACCATGTCCAAATGGGGGCCGCTGCTGGAGGAAAAGGGCATTGAGCAGGTGACCTACTCCGATGACGCGCTCGCCGCCTTCCGCGAGCAGGCCGCCGGCCCGATTGCCGCCGCCTGGGTGGAAGAGAACAATGCGAAGGGCCTTCCGGCGCAGGAGCTGCTGGACCTTGTGCAGGGTGTGATCGGCGGCGACAGCTGATCCGCAGCCAAGCATGATACAGCGGCGGGCCGGGGCATTTCCCCGGCCCGCCGTTCTGCAAGAGGGGGCAAGCCATGGCAGGGGCATCCAACGTTATCGAAGACGGCAGCACGCTGAGCCGGATCGACAGAGCACTGTTCAGGGTGGAGACCCTGCTGGCGCTGATCGGCGGCATCGTGGTGTTTTCGCTGATGCTGCTGGCCGTGGCCTCGGTTGGCGGGCGCAAGGTCTTCAATCAACCGCTGCCGGGCTATGTGGACTGGATCCAGTTCCTAATGCCCTTCATCGCCATTCTCGGCGTCAGCTATTGCCACCGGCTGGGCGGACACATTCGCATGGATATTCTGGTGGGCCGCCTGCGCGGCCGGGCGCTCTGGCTCTTCGAGTTGCTCTCAACCCTGCTGGTACTGGCGCTGATGGTGCTGCTGCTCTGGGGGGCATGGTCGCACTTCGGGCGTTCGTTCGACTTTGGCCGCCCGCTCTGGAGCGCCGACAGTTCCATCGACATCGGCCTGCCGCTCTGGCCCGCCAAGCTGGTGGTGCCGGTGGCCTTTGCAGTGCTCTGCCTGCGGCTTAGCCTGCATGCCTTCGCCTACGGCAAAGCGCTGATCGAGGGGGCCGAGTCCCCGGTGGCCGTGCCGCTCATCGAAGACGCAGCAACACAGGCCGCCCATGAGGCGGAGACGGTCTCAGGCTTCGAGGAGGGTGCGCGATGACTTCCATCGAGATCGGCCTCTGGGTCACAGCCGGGCTGCTGGTGATGGTTCTGATCGGCACCCGCGTTGCCTTTGCCGCCGCCATTGCTGGGCTGGTCGGCCTGCTTTGGATCTTCTGGTCGAAGAAAGGCTATGACCCCGAACAGTTCGGCTGGGCGTTGGGCGTTGCAGTCAAAACCGCGGGGCAGGTGCCGCATTCCAAGGTGTCGAGCCACGCGCTTTCGCTGATCCCAACCTTCATCCTGATTGGCTACCTCGCCTATTACGCCGGACTGACCAAGGCGCTCTTCACCGCCGCCAAGCGCTGGGTCGGCTGGCTGCCGGGTGGGCTTGGAGTTTCCACCGTGTTTGCCACGGCGGGCTTTGCCGCCGTTTCGGGCGCTTCGGTTGCCACATCCGCCGTCTTTGCCCGCATTGCCATCCCCGAGATGCTGGCGGTGGGCTACGACAAGCGCTTTGCTGCTGGCGTGGTGGCCGCGGCGGGAACGCTGGCCTCGCTGATCCCGCCCTCGGCGATCCTCGTGATCTACGCGATCATCGTGGAGCAAGACGTGGGTGCGCTGCTGCTCGCGGGTTTTATCCCTGGCGCCTTCTCGGCGCTGATCTACGGCGGGATGGTCGTGGGCATGGCGATGGCGTGGAAGAAGCTCGGACCACCTGTCACCGGTTTCACATGGGGCGAGCGGTTTGCCGCCCTGCCCGGCGCGCTGCCGATCCTCTTCGTGGTGCTCATCATCATCTTCTTCATCTACAACCCCTTCGGCGGCGACGCCTGGGGCACGCCCACTGAGGGCGGGGCACTTGGGGCCTTCGTGGTCTTCCTGATCGCACTCTACCGGGGCATGCGCTGGCCTGAGTTGAAGAACGCTCTGCTGGAGACCGCAAAGCTCTCGGTGATGATTTTCACCATCATCTGGGGCGTACTGATCTACGTGCGGTTCCTCGGCTTTGCCGACCTACCGGGTGCCTTTGCCGACTGGATCTCGTCGCTCGACCAATCGCCAATGATTACCCTGCTGATGATCCTCGCGGCCTACGCGGTGCTCGGCATGTTCATGGATGCCATCGGGATGCTGCTGCTCACCCTGCCCATCGTCTATCCGGCGGTGATTGCTCTGAACGGCGGTGAAGCGGTGACTGCGGCAGACTCGGCCTTCGGGATGAACGCCACGGGCTGCGCGATCTGGTTCGGGATCATCGTGGTGAAGATGGCGGAGCTCTGCCTGATCACCCCGCCCATCGGGCTCAACTGCTTCGTGGTTGCCGGCGTGCGCCCGGAACTCTCGGTGCAGGACGTATTCCGGGGCGCGGCGCCCTTCTTCGTGGCCGATGCGCTGACGATCGCCGGGCTGGTCGCCTTTCCGGCAATCGTGCTCTACCTGCCAGGGCTCCTGTTGGGGCTCTGAGGTGACGCTGCGTCACCAAGGGCGGGTGTGAACAAACTGACGATGCGGCATTGCATTTATGCAGTGCGGCGGCGCAGCGGAGCGCTGCTTAGCCCGAGTCGGTCCGGAGTATTGGCGGGCTCAAGCCCGAAAATGCGCAGTTTGCAGTTATTTTATTGCGCCCGCCGGTTGAGCAAATGCCCTTCCGTAAGGGTAAAGTAAAAAGGCGCGACCCGGGGAAACCGAGCCGCGCCTGTGGATAAAATGGTGGATTGTCAGGCGACGTCGTCCAGCCCACGGCCTTTCAACAACGCGTCGACACCGGGCAGACGGCCCCGGAAGGCCGTGTAGAGCGCCTCCGGCTCTTCGCTGCCACCGGTCGAGAGAATGTTGACCTCAAGGCTCTTGGCCATCTCCGGGTCAAACGGCCCGCCCGCCTCTTCAAAGGCGGCGAAGGCATCGGCATCCATCACCTCGGACCACATGTAGCTGTAGTAGGCGGAGGCATAGCCGCCCGAGAAAATGTGCGCGAAATGCGGGGTGGCGTGGCGCATGCGGATGGCGCGCGGCATGCCGATGGATTCGAGCACCTCGGCTTGCTTTTGCATCGGGTCGGCGGGCGGCGGGCCTGCGTGAAACTCGAGATCCACCAGCGCGGAGCCGATGAACTCGCAGGTCGAAAAGCCCATGTCATAGGTCGCCGCATTCAGTACCCGCTCCAGTAGCTCCTCGGGCATCGCCTTGCCGGTCTCGGCGTGAGTGGCGAACTCCTGAAGTACCTCGGGCACCTCCATCCAGTGTTCGTAAAGCTGGGAGGGCAGTTCGACGAAGTCCCGGCTCACCGAGGTACCGGAGATCGAGCCGTAGGTGACGTTCGAGAGCATCTGGTGCAGCGCGTGGCCGAACTCGTGGAACAGCGTGCGGGAATCGTCATAGCTCAGCAGCGCAGGCTGGCCCGTGGGCGGCTTGGCGAAATTGCAGACATTCATCACGTGGGGTGCGGTCTCGCCTCCGAGTTTTTTCTGTGAGCGCAGGGCAGAGCACCACGCGCCGGAACGCTTGCCGGGGCGGGCGAAGTAATCACCGATGAACACGGCAATATGCTGGCCGCCGCGGGTAACCTCCCATGCGCGAGCATCGGGGTGATGGAGGGCCACGTCGAGCGGGGTGAACTCCAGCCCGAAGAGCCTGTTGGCGCAGGCGAAGACGGCCTCGATCATGCGGTCGAGCTGGAAATAGCTTTTCAGCTCGGCCTCATCGAGCGCGTGCTCTTCCTTCCGGCGGGCCTCGGAATAGTAGTGCCAATCCCACGGCTCAAGCGGGCCATCGAAGCCGTCGGCGTGGAGACGACGCTCCAGCACTTTGGCATCGGCCTCGGCTTTGGAGCGGGCGGGGGACCAGACGGCTTGCAGCAGTTTGCGCACATTGTCGGGCGTCTTGGCCATCTCGGTCTCGAGCCGATAGTCGGCAAAACTTTCGTAGCCCAGCAGGTTGGCCCGCTCGGCGCGGAGCGAGAGCATTTCGGCGGCGAGCGCCCGGTTGTCGGTGTCGCCACCATTGGCGCCGCGCGATGTCCACGCTTCGTAGGCCTTCTTGCGCGCCTCCCTGTCGGGGCAGAACTGGAGGAAGGGGACCACAAGCGAGCGCGAGAGCGTAACGATCGGCTTGTCGCTGCCAGCCGCCTCGGCGGCGGATTTCATTGCATCGACAAGGAAAGACGGCAGGCCGGTGAGATCATCGACCTGCATCGACCAGTCGCGCTCATCGGCCAACAGGTTGAGGCCGAAGGCGGTGGATTTCTCGGAGAGGGCAGCGTTGATCTCGCGCAGACGGGCGCGGCCTGAGTCATCGAGGCCTGCTCCGGCGCGGCGGAAATAGCGGTGGTGGAGGTAGAGTACGCGGGCCTGCTCATCGGTGAGGTCCAGACTGTCGCGCTGCTGCCAGAGCGTATCGACCCGTTCGAAAAGGGCTTCATCCAGAGCGATATCGCTGGAGAGCGCCGAGAGGCGGGGCGAGAAGGCGCGTTGCAGCTTTTCCCGCGCGGGCGTCGAGGAGACGGCGGCGAGCAGGAAGAACGGGCCGAGCACATCGTTCAGCGGCTCGTCCGAAAGCTCCAGCGGCTCGATGGTGTTCTCGAACGTGGGGGCATCGGGGTTGGCGGTGATTTCGGCAATGGCGGCACGGGTCTCTGCCTCTGCGGCATCGAGCGCGGGGTTGAAGTGCTCATCGGTGATGGCGGCAAAATCGGGCAGGTCGAAAGGCTGCTCGGAAGGGGTGAGAAGCGGGTTGTTCATGGATCGCGGTCTCCTTTGGGAGGGAAGATAGGGGCCGCCGGAGAGTTTGCGAAGGGGGGTGCGCTCATCCGCCCTGCGGGGCGACCCCGCCGCAGGTTGGGCAGCCCTCGCGGCGCTTGAGGCGTATCTTGCGTGTCTCCGACCAGAGCGCATCGTAGATCTGCATTTCGCCGCGCAGTGGGCTGCCTGCACCGGTGATGAGCTTCACCGCTTCCGCCGCCATCATTGCCCCCACCACGCCCGGCAGCGGCCCCATCACGCCTGCCTCTGCGCAGGAGGGTGCCAGACCAGGGGCGGGCTCTTCGGGGAAGATGCAGCGGTAGCAGGGAGCGTCGTGGGCCGGATCGAAGACCGAGAGCTGGCCCTCCCATTGCGAGAGGGCACCCGAAATGAGGGGGATCCCGGCGGCCACGGCGAGGTCGTTAGCTAGGTAGCGGCTGGCGAAATTGTCGGTGCCATCGAGGATCATATCGGCGCGCGCAACCAGTTCAGGTCCGTTCGCATCCGTCAGCCGGTGGGCGAGCGGGGTGACATGGATGTGGGGGTTAAGCGCCAGCATGGCCTCGGCCGCGCTTTGCGCCTTGTTCCGGCCCTGCCCCTCGGTGCGGTGGATGACCTGTCGCTGAAGGTTGGAGGCGTCGACCTCGTCATCGTCGAGCACGGTAATATGCCCGACCCCGGCGGCCGCAAGGTAGAGCAGCGCAGGCGAGCCAAGGCCCCCTGCCCCGATCACCAGCACGTGGGCGGCCTTGAGCTTCTTCTGACCCGGGCCGCCGATCTCGCGCAGCACGATGTGGCGGGCGTAGCGGGTGAGTTCATCGGGGGTGAGTTTGGATGGGTCTTGGGGCGTGGCAGCGGGCGCGGGGCTTGCAACGGCTACTTCGGGCGGGGTGGCCTCGGCCTCCCGCGCCATGGCGATGGAGCGCAGCCAGCCCACCCCGGAGCCGTAAAGCACGCCGATGGCGCCGAGGACGAAAACAATCAGCCAGAGCTGCGGATGGCGCCCGGTAATCTCGCGGATCGGGTGGCCGAAGGGCAGGATGAGGTTGAGGGCGAGCGCGAGGGCGATGACGCCAATCACGGCAGCCTGCCGCTCGACGGTACGCCAGCCCAGCCACTCGCCGCCCCACCAGGCCAGCGCAATGAGCGCGAAGACGAGGAGCATTAGCCGCGGCCCGTGGAGCCGAAGCCGCCAGCGCCACGGTCAGTGTCTGTCAGGGTCTCCGCAGCGGAGAAGGCGGCGTGTACCACAGGGGCTACGACCAGCTGGGCGATGCGGTCGCCGTGAGTGATGGTGAAGGGCTCATGCCCGAGGTTGATCATCAGAATGCCAAGCGGGCCGCGATAATCGCTGTCGATAGTGCCGGGGGTGTTCACGAGGGTCACGCCGTGTTTTGCCGCGAGGCCGGAGCGAGGGCGCACCTGAATTTCAAAGCCCGCCGGGATCTCGACTCGCAGGCCGGAGGGCACGATGGCGCGGCTGCCGGGGGTGAGCACGATGCCTTCGGCGCGCAGATCCTCCGGGAGGTTCGCCCGCACGTCGGCCCCGGCGGCACCGTGGGTCTCGTAGCTCGGAAGAGGGAGGGAAGGATCGGCCCCCTCATCGCGGATGCAGCGGATGTCGGGCGTCATGCGAGAGCCTCGGCGATGCGGGCGGCGAGTTGTTGGGCGACCTGATCCTTGGACATGCGCGGCAGGGCATCCGCCCCCTCAGCGGTGAGGATCGTCACCGCGTTCTCGGTGCCGCCCATGATCCCGGTCTCGGGAGAGACATCGTTGGCGATGATCCAGTCGCAGCCTTTGCGCTTCAACTTGGCCTCGGCGTGGGCGATCAGATCGTTGGTCTCGGCGGCAAAGCCGATCACGAGGCCGGGGCGGTTGGAGGCTTTGGATACTTCCGCGAGAATGTCTGGGTTCTCGGTGAACTCCAGCGGCGCGATCTTGCCCGATCCGTCCTTCTTGATTTTCTTCGCGGAGGCATCGACCACGCGCCAATCGGCCACCGCGGCGGCGAAAACGGCGGCATCGGCGGGGAGCGCGCTCAACACCGCTTCATGCATCTGGGCGGCGGTCTCGACCTTCACCACATGTGCCCCCTGCGGCGGAGGCACCGTGGCCGGGCCGGTAACGAAGGTGACGGAGGCGCCGAGGCCCATCAGCGAGCGGGCGAGCGCGGTGCCCTGCGCGCCAGACGAGCGGTTGGCGATGTAGCGCACAGGGTCGATCGGCTCGTGGGTCGGGCCTGATGTGATGACGATGTGCTTGCCTTTCAGCGGCCCGTCGGCCAGCGCCTCGCTTACGGCGGCCACGATCTCGGGCACCTCTGCCATGCGGCCCGGCCCGTATTCACCGCAGGCCATCTCGCCCTCGGCGGGGCCGGTGAAGCGCACGCCATCGGCCCGCAGCGTGGCCACATTGCGCTGGTTTGCGGGATGAAGCCACATCCGGACATTCATGGCCGGAGCGCAGAGAACGGGCTTGTCGGTCGCCATCAGCAAGGTCGAGGCGAGGTCATTCGCGTGGCCGTTCGCCATTTTAGCCAGCAGGTCGGCAGTGGCCGGGGCGACGACCACGAGATCGGCGGCGCGGCTCAGCTCGATATGGCCCATCTCGCGCTCGTCGGTCAGATCGAAGAGGTCGCGATAGACCTTCTCGGCGGCAAGTGCGGATACGGAAAGCGGAGTGACGAACTCTTCGGCAGCCTGCGTCAGCACCGGGGTCACATGGGCGCCCTGCTCACGCAGGCGGCGGATCAGGTCGAGCGACTTGAAGGCCGCGATACCGCCCGCGATGACGAGTAGGATTTTCTTGCCTGCCAGCATGGGTTTGGCCCTCCGCTAGGCTCTGTTGTAGGGCGCGGCGGTGCGGGCGGCAAGCATGGGCACGAGGGGCCAGCCCCTCGCGCTCCCCGGAGATATTTGAAGCAAGAAAATGAAATCAGGAGGCTTTTGGGTACCATGTGCCGAAGCACCAGAGATTGCCATCCGGGTCGCGGGCGATGAACTCGCGGGAGGGATAGTCACGGTCGGTGGGCGGCTCGACGATATCAGTGCCGGAGGTCACGACCTTCGCATGGAGCACGTCGGGGTCGTCGACAGCTATATAAGTGACGGAGCCGCCGGGGGGCGGGGATTTGGCGGCGAAGGCATCATCGCGGGCTTGGCCGATCATGATGATGGAGGAGCCGAAGGCGAGTTCGGCGTGTTCGATGGTGCCGATTTCGGGCGTGCGCATCAGCTCGGTGAAACCGAGAGTTTCAGTGAACCATCGGTGCATGGCGTCAGCGTCGGTGAAACGGAACGTGGGGTAGATCCGGGGGGCTTCCATGGTGTGTCTCCTTCTTGGGGAAGCCTGCCACGGGGCGCGGGGCCGGTCTTGAAGGAATGGGACTCAGGCGAAGTTTTGCGGTGTCATGCCGGACAGGGCGCGAAACTCACGGGTTAGGTGAGCCTGGTCAGCATAGCCCGCATCGGCGGCGATCTCGGCCCAGCTCGCGGTGCCAGCGCGGGCGGAGGCGGCGGTGAAGCGGGCAACACGGGCGGCTGCCTTGGGCGAAAGGCCAAAGGGCTGAAATTGGCGGGCCAGTGTGCGCCGGGTCATGCCGAGGTGATCTGCGATACGGGCAATGGGCGCGCGCCCCTCGGTGCCCTCGATGATCCGCCAAGCACGGGTGAGTGAGGGCGGCAGGGCGGAGGCGGCGAGACGGTGGGCGAGGAAGCTCTCGGCAAGGGCCAAGCGTGTTGCCCAGCGGCTCACCTCGCCCATGCGGGCGTGAAGCTCCGAGATGTCGCGATCGCCGTAATCGGGCAGCGCATGCACACTCTCTGCAGTCTCGCCCAACGCGGGGCCAAGGAGGCGCATAGCTCCCAGTGGCGTCAGGTCGATTTGCAAGACTTGGACTGCCTCCGGTGACGCGATGCGGGCGGGGGTGACGGACAGGCCGGCCATGAAACTGGCGATACCGTCCGATGGAGCCGGATCGCGGCCCATGCCCACCTCGAACCTGCCGTCGAAAACGAAGATCAGTGGCACGACGAGGGCGGCAGGCTCGACCATGAGGCCCGGCAGAGGGCCTTCGGAACGGTAGAGCGTGATGCGGCGGACGAGGCCGCGGAAAGCGAGGCGGAGGGGCGCGCGCCAGAGCGAAAACGAAGGGCCGCGGATTACCGCGGCCCCATCTATTCCTGCAAAGGGTGCTTCCACCTCAGGAGATCAGTGCAAGCACTTCATCGGACTGTTGCTCAAGCGAGCGGCGCATCTTCTGGAAGGCCGCTGCCTCGAGCTGGCGCACGCGCTCCTTGGACAGGCCCAGCTCTTCGCCAAGGCTCTCCAAAGTGCGCTTATCGCGGGCAAGGCGACGCTCGCGGATGATGAACTGCTCACGCTCATTCAGCGCACCCATCGCCTCGGCCAGCCAGTCGCGAAGCTGGGCCTTGTCATGCTCCACCTCAACCTGCTCGGCGGCCTGCGGGCCTTCATCCTCCAGCGCATCAATCCATTGGCGACCATCGTCCTCGGCGGATTGGGTGACGTTGAGCGAAAAGTCGGACCCCGAAAGCCGGCCTTCCATCATCTCCACATCGGCCAACGGCACGCCGACCTCGGTGGCGATCTTCTGGCGCAGTTGCTGGCTGTCGAGCGTTTCGCCCGCCGCCGCCGCCTCGCGCTCTAGCTGCGCCTGCACGCGGCGCATGTTGAAGAAGAGCGACTTCTGGGAAGAGGTTGAGCCGGTGCGGACCATCGACCAGTTGCGCATCACGAACTCCTGCACGGAGGCCTTGATCCACCACATGGCGTAGGTCGAAAACCGCACGCCGCGCTCGGGGTCGAACTTGTCGGCGGCCTTCATCAGACCAAGTGACGCTTCCTGAATGAGGTCGTTCATCGGTGCGCCGTAGCGCTTGTATTTGGCCGCCATCGAGATCGCGAGGCGCATGTAGGCCGAGATCAGGCGGTGCAGTGCCTGCTCATCCCGATCATCGCGCCAAGCGCGGGCCAGTTGCTGTTCGGTTTCGGCGTCAAGCAGTTCGGCTTGGCGCGCGTGGCGGGACATGGAGGTATCGATATCGCCGTCCAAAGGCATGGGGGAGCTCCTTCTCGCGGGCAAGACATGCCGAGCACCGGCAGGCCTTGTCTTATGCTAAACGAAGATTAGGACCGATCGGTTCAAAAGAAAGTGTGAAAAATGCATAGAAGGGTTTCCATCACAAATCTTGATGGACTTCTGCGCAATTATGCGTTGGTCGAGCGCCTATGTCTGTGCGTAGCGTCACAGGTATGACCAGTACACTCTACATCGGCGATCCCGCCTACTCTTCGTGGTCCCTTCGGGGTTGGCTCCTGTTCGAGAGATTCGGGCTGGAGCGACGCACTGTCTGGGTCGATTTTGCCAATCGTGACGTGGCCGATCAACTGGCCGAGATCGCCCCAGCCAAGACGGTGCCTGCGGTTCTGTTCGAGGATGGCGCCATTTTGGGCGAGAGCCTTGCGATTGCCGAGGAGCTGGCCACGCGGTTCCCCTCCGCAGGGATCTGGCCGGATAATAGCCGCGCCCGCGCCACCGCACGAGCACTGGCGAGCGAGATGCACGCGGGCTTCGGCGCGCTGCGCGAAGCCTGCCCGATGGCGCTGCGGGTGGCCTACGATGGGTTCGAGCCGTCAGATGCGGTCATGGCCGATCTGGCGCGGCTGGAGGTGATCTGGGATCACGCCAAGCGCACGGTGGGCGGTGACGGCCCGTGGCTTTGCGGCGCCTACTCGGCAGCGGACGCCTTCTTTGCCCCGGTGGCAGCACGGATCGCCACCTATGGGCTGCCGATCTCGGAGGCGGCGACCGACTATGTGGCCGCCCATCTGGCGGACCCGGCCTTCCGGCGCTGGCGCGGCATGGGCTTCGCGCGCGGTGAAGACCTGCCCTGGTATGCCAAGGACCTGCCCACGCGCGACTGGCCCGGCCCCACGCCGCTGGAGGCCCGGGCGGTAGAGGACGGCCCCTCGGTGAACGAGGCATGCCCCTACTCCGGCAAGCCGGTGACCCATTTCATAGAAGCGGGCGGCAAGGTCTGGGGCTTTTGCAATGCCTTCTGCCGCGACAAGACCGTGCCCGACCCGCTGGCATGGCCTGCCTTCGCGACGCTCTACGAGGGGCGTTAACGTTTCCCTAACCATCCCGCACTAGCGTTAACCACGGTTTCACAGCCGGGGGTTGGCAGATGTTGGACGGGAGCGGAGGGATGTTGGCGGCGGCCTATACGGTCGCCTTCGATGGCATCGAGGCGCGGCCCGTGGAGGTGCAATGCGCCGTGTCACCCGGCATGCCGACCTTCGCCATCGTCGGCCTGCCCGACAAGGCGGTTAGCGAGGCGCGCGAGCGGGTGCGCGCGGCGCTCGGCGCGATGGCGATTGCGCTGCCGTCGAAGAAGATCACGGTCAACCTCTCCCCCGCCGACCTGCCCAAGGAAGGCTCGCATTTCGACCTGCCCATCGCGCTGGCCTTGCTGGCGGCCATCGAGATCCTGCCGCGCGAGGAGGTGTCGCAGGTGGTCGCGCTGGGTGAGCTTTCTCTCGATGGCAAGCTGGTTGCGGTCAACGGTGCCCTGCCCGCCGCGATGGCCGCCGCCGAGCAGGAGCGGCGGCTGCTCTGCCCGCGCGCCTGCGGCGCGGAGGCCGCGTGGGTCGGTGCGGCAGAGGTGATTGCCGCCGCCAGCCTCGGCGCGGTGATCCGGCATTATACCGGGGAAGCGCCGATCGAGCCTTCAACCCCTGGCGAGGTGCAGGGCCACAGCGGCGGCAAAGACTTGCGCGACGTGAAGGGCCAAGAACGGGCCAAGCGGGCGCTTGAGGTTGCGGCAGCGGGCCGGCATCACCTGCTCATGGTCGGCCCGCCCGGCTCGGGCAAGTCCATGCTCGCGGCCCGCCTGCCCGGCATCCTGCCGCCGCTCACCCCACGCGAGGCCTTGGCAACATCGACCGTGCATTCGCTTGCCGGCCTGCTGAAGGAGGGCGGCATCAGCCGTGAAGCGCCGTATCGCGCGCCCCATCACACCGCCTCGATGGCCGCCGTGGTGGGTGGCGGACGGCAGGCGAGGCCGGGGGAGGTTTCGCTGGCGCATAACGGCGTGCTGTTCATGGATGAATTTCCGGAATTTCCCCGAACCGTTCTGGAAACCCTGCGCCAGCCCATCGAGACCGGCGAGATCATGGTGAGCCGGGCCAATGCCCATGTCGCCTACCCCTGCAAGTTCATGCTGGTGGCCGCCGCAAACCCCTGCAAATGCGGCCACCTGACCGATCCGGGCCGCGCCTGTTCGCGCGCACCAAATTGCGGGGAGGATTATCTGGGCCGCATCTCCGGGCCACTGCTCGACCGGTTCGACATTCGTCTGGAGGTGCCGCCGGTTGCTTATACCGACCTCGACCTGCCCCCCGCAGAGGAAGGCTCGGCAGAGGTGGCAACGCGGGTTGCACAGGCGCGGTGCGTGCAGCGCGCGCGGTTCGAGGCGCTCGGCGTCGAGGCCACGACCAATGCGGATATCGAAGGCGAATTGCTGGATGAGGTGGCCCGGCCGGACGATGCAGGCATGGAGCTTCTGCAAAAGGTCGCCCAGCGCTTTGGCCTCTCGGCGCGCGGCTATCACCGGGTCATGCGAGTGGCCCGGACCATCGCCGACCTTGACGGTAGCGATCGCGTGACCAAGGCCCACGTGGCCGAGGCTGTGGGCTATCGTCTGGTAAAGAGCGCTTAGGCTGCGGGGGCCGGGCGAGCTTCGACCTGAAGCGCGAATTCGGCCATCCGGCGGCGCAGGCCCTGGGTCAGGCTGGAGCGGCGCAGGCGGAGCGATTGCACCAGTACGCGAGAGGTGATGGTGCGCGGCATCAGCTCGATATCGAGGCTCATCCGCGTGCGCATCTTCGACAGTTCGATCAGGTCGATCTTCACCACTGCATCGAGGCCGCCGATATTGAGATCGAGCGCGACATGTTCGGGCTTGTCATAGGCGGAGACAGTGGCATTGAGATCGCGCATCTGGCCACGGATGGGGAACCGCATCTTCCAGCTCATGCCGACCCCGGATGCATCGAGTGCATCCGTCCGGGTGACCTCGTGTCCGCGCCGCAGCACCTGCTTCTCGAAGGCCTCGTGGTCGGTGACCGCCGCGAAGACTTCTTCGATCGGCTTTTCAATATCTTCCTTGCCGGTGAAGTTCATCCAGCCGCTGCCCTTCTTCTATCCTCACCCCGCCTTCGGTTTTACGCGTCAATCCAGCGTATCCGCAAGCCAGTTGGCGAGCAGGAACTGCGCGATTGCGCCGCGTCGGGCGGGTTTCATAGCCGGGTTCCGGCCTGCGAAGGTTTCGAGCATATCCTCGCGGCTGACCCAGCAGGCATCTTCCAGCTCGTTGCGGTCCAGCGTGATCTCGGTGCCCAGCGCCTCGCCGTGGCAGCCGATCATCAGCGACGCCGGAAAGGGCCATGGCTGCGACGACAGGTAATGCACCGGGCCTACGCGCACACCCGCCTCCTCGGCCACTTCGCGGCGCACGGCGGCCTCGATGGTTTCTCCCGGCTCCATGAACCCGGCGAGCAGAGAATACATGCCCTCAGGCCAGCCCGGCGAGCGGCCCATCAGGACGGAGTTGTTGTGGGTGATGAGCATGATCACCACCGGGTCGGTGCGCGGAAAGTGATGCGCCCCGCAGGCCGGGCAGCGCCGTTCCCACCCGCCACAGGCAACCTCGCTCGCGGCACCGCATTTAGCGCAGAAGCCGTGCGTGCCGTGCCAGCCGGTGATTGCCCGTGCCGTGGCCGCAATTTCGGCATCAAGCGGGGTGATCCGGGACATGGTTGCGCGAAGCTCGACAAAGCGCGCGCCCTCCAGCCCCGGGTAGATCTGCTCGGACCGGTCGAGGAAACTGTCGGGCGCCTCGAGGATTTCGTTGGGCTCCCAGCCGGAGATATCGTGGGCAAACCATGCGGTCCCGTCCGGCGCTTTGCCCAGAAAGACTCGCAGCGCGGTATGGGCCAATACCTCGGCCCCGGCAGGCTGTGGGGCCAGCACGGGGGCCTCTTCCTCCCCCTGCATCAGCGGCTTGCCTCGCCAGAGCGGCAGGTGTCGGGCGGCTTTACTTTCTGCCAGAGCATAGAGCGCGGCGGCATCGCTGCGCAGATCGGCGCGCCGGTCGAGCCCGCCACCGCCGAATGTGACTTGTTCCGCGTGGCGCATCAGCGCGCCCTCCCTGCCCTGCCTCTCACTGACCGATGTTCTGGCATGCGCGGCACCGGGGCGCAAACCCACGCAACGCGAGGTTGCATATCTGTTTGACTTTCCCGCCGGGAATGCGACAGGTGACGCCTTGATGCATCTGCCCTGCTTCGGGCCAAAACCAAGCACCTGAGCGCCACAGCTTCCGCCCGACCACCTATGCCCGAACCCCACCAAGACCGACCTTTGCAGCGCAGCGAAGTGAAGCTGAGGCTTCTGGCGACCTCCGATCTACACATGCATCTGCTGGCCTACGACTACCACGCAGATGCCCCGAACTGCGCTGTCGGACTGGGCCGGGTGGCCAGCCTGATCGAGACCGCGCGGGCTGAGGTGCCCGGGGCCGTGCTCTTCGACAATGGGGATTTTCTGCAAGGAACGCCGCTGGGCGACTTTGCGGCCACCGAACGGCCCGCCGGGGCGCCGCACCCGATGATCGCAGCGATGAACGTGCTGGGGTACGACGCTGTAGGGCTGGGCAATCACGAGTTCGACTACGGAATGCAGGTGCTGCAACAAGCGCTGGTGGATGCCGGGTTTCCGGTGATTTCGGCAAACGCCCTGCGGCAGCGCGGGTTGGAAGTTTCTCAGGATGTCTCACTCGTGCGCCCTTGGGCCATTCTTGAGCGACAAATCACTGACGCCAGCGGCAATACACACGACCTGCGCATCGGCGTTTTGAGCGTTTTGCCCGCGCAAACCACGCTATGGGCAACCGCACAACTCGCGGGCAAGCTTCAAACGCGCTGCATGATCGAGGCCGCCCGCCACCACGTGCCAGCCTTGCGCGCGGCGGGAGCGGATGTTGTGGTGTTGTTGGCGCATTGCGGCCCCAGTTCGCAGCCGGAGGAGTATGGCATGGAGGATGCCCTGCTGCCGCTCGCCCGGCTCGACGGCGTCGACGCGCTGATCGCGGGTCATGTTCACCGCCATCTGCCCGGTCCGGATTATGCCGGCCTAGAGGGGGTCGACTCGAAGACGGGGAGGGTCTGCGGCAAGCCAGCTGTGATGCCGGGCATCGGCGGCAGCCACCTTGGAATAATTGACCTCACTCTGAGTCACGGCCCGGCCGGCTGGAGCGTGGCTGACAGCCGGGCGGAGCTGCGCCCAATCGCACGGCGGGGGACGTCGGGGCCACAGTCTTTGGTGGCAGACCACGCACCCTTGGTCGCCGCCGTGGCCGCCGTTCACGCTGCAACGCTGGAGAGCATCCGCCGCCCCGTAGGTGAGACCGCGATCGCGTTACAAAGCTACACCAGCTTTTTGGGCCTGTGCCCGGTCACTCATGCAATCAATACCGCGCAGGCATGGTACGTAAGGCAGGCGCTGGGCGATGTGTCCGAACCGGTGCTCTCGGCAGCGGCCCCTTTCAAGGCCGGCGGGCCATCGGGCGCCGAGAACTACATCGAAATCCCGCCCGGCCCGCTCAGCCATCGCGACCTCTCGGCGATATACCCTTTCCCCAACGCCATCCGAGCCATCCGGATCACCGGCGCTGAACTGCGTTGCTGGCTCGAGCGGTCTGCGGCGGCGTTCAATATGCTCACGCGCGACACGCCAGATCAGGCTCTGCTGGACCCGGACTTCCCCGCCTATGATTTCGATGTGATCTCAGGCCTTGAGTGGGCGCTCGACCTCTCCCGCCCTGCCCTCGCGCAACACGGCGGCCGGGTCAGAGACCTCACGCACAACGGAGAACCAGTGACCGATGACCAGCGGTTCGTTGTCGCGACGAACAGCTACCGTCTGGGCGGCGCTGGATTGCACGCTCCGCTCGCGGGGGCGGAGGTGTTGCTTTCGGAGCCGGTCAGCAGCCGGGAAGTGCTGGTTCGGTTTCTTGAGTCCGAAGGCCGGCTGCAGGGGCCGGTGCCGCGCGGCTGGCGTTTCGAGGGGATTGAGGGTTGCGAAGCCCTGTTTGAGACCGGCCCCGGCGTCGCCGGCCATCTCGGGGCCTTGCGCGAGACCTGCGCTCTCACGATATCTCCAGAGGGCCAATCGCCGGAAGGGTTCGCCAGACTGCGCGTGCGCTTCTGACCGCACCTTTCAAGCCTCTGGCCCCCACCCGCGACACGCGCTAGGGAGTGGGCGCAGGTAACAGGAGACCCCAAATGCGCAAGATCGTCTGGCCCATCGCTCTTCTGGCCATCGCGGCCCTTGCCGCAGCCTTCACCAAGCCGAGCCAGGACGCTGTTGAGGCCGAGCTGAAATCGCTTTTCCTGCAACGGCTTGCCAGCACAAATCCGAGCGCCCAGCAGAATGGCGGCGCCTTTGCGCTGACGATGATGTGCAAGGCCGACCACGACGCCTGCTACGAGATCGTCCGCGCAGGACTGGATGTGAGCTACGACGACCGCACGCTGTATGCGGCGATCGACGTTTCTGGCTTTGGTGAGAGCATTCGGTGCTACGGGGCCTTCACCCGGTTCTACTGCAACGGCGAGATCCCAGTTCAAAACGGCTGATCTTGCGAATCCCGCTTTGCCGCCCTACATAGCGCCTTGAGAGGTTGGCGCGGGCGAGCGCCTCGCCAACCCGGTCAGGTCCGGAAGGAAGCAGCCGTAACGAGCCCCGCTTGGGTCGTTGTCCAGCCTCTCACCTGAGTATATGCGAGAAACGCATATGCGAACCGCGGCAGGCGTATCGCGCAGCGATATGCCGAGAGTGCCGCAACGCATCCGCCAGCCCCGGTCTAAAGATTGTCCACCACCCTCTCCGGGTGCGCCTCGGCATAATCTGCCAGAACGCCCGCAATCTCTTCACTCCCAGTGAAAAGCAGATATCCACGATAAAGCGGCAGGCCCGCCTCCAGCGCCAGCCGAACGCAGCCCAAATGGTCGCGCACGGCGCGGTCGGGCGCATTGGCGGCACCGTGAAGCGTGGTGCCGAGCAGGTCACCGCCATAGTGGTTCTTGTGCCCAAGGTCCGGGCCGAGTGAGAGCAAGTAGGCCATGATCTCGGGTAGCCCCTCCCACCCGGCGATCTGCACCGGCGGCACGCCCATGTCATCAGGGCGGTCCCACTCCATCCCGGCGGCCACGAGCGCCTTCACACGTGGCAGGGCGCCGGGCAGGTGGATGATGCCGCGCAGCATGGTACGCGTCTCGGGTGAAAGCTCTTCGGGGACCAGCCGCCCGGTGGGCACGCGGCCCTCGGCGGCTTCTGCGATGATCGCATCCGGCCCGCTCAGCGCCGTCTCGCCGCCCGCCTCGGCAATGACCTGCGCCACCTCGGCATTGCCGAACACCCGTGCCGTCGCATAGGGGCTGCGCCCGTCCCACGGGGCGGTGAGCGATGCACCGGCTTCGATCAGCAGCCGCGCCACCGCGCCTGAGCGCATCCGCCGTGCCGCCTGATGCAGGGCAGAGGCCTTCATCGGCGGCTCGCCGGAGGGGTGCGCGGCCACACCTTCGTTCGGGTCCGCCCCAGCGTCGAGGAGCATCCGCACCGGCGCGATATCCTCGAAATCCAGCGCCCGCAGCAGTGCGTTGGTGCCTTCGTTCTTCGCCCCGGCCTCCAGCAGCATCGCCAGCCCTTCGGTGTGGCCCAGCTCTGTTGCGTGATAGAGCGACTCGCCGTCATTCGGGTTCGCCCCGTGGTCCAGAAGCCAGCGGCCGAGCGCCATGTTGTTGCCGTGGCCGATAGCCCCGTAGAGGGGTGACAGCATGTGGCCGGAGCCACCGGGCTCGGGCTTTCCGGCGTTCACATCGGCCCCATGCGCCAGCAAGAGCTCGGCAAGGGCGAGCATGTTTTCGGCGCTGCCATCGCCATGCACCCAGCGTGAGAACGCGAGATGGCAGAGCGGCGGCGCGCCTTCGATCTCGCGGGTGGCCGCCTCCGGGTCTGCCGCCAAAGCCGCCTGCCAATAGGGCAGATCGTAGAGCGCTGCCGCTACGCCCGGATCGACCCGCGCCAGATCCGGCGCAACCGCAAGCACCTCACGCACCGCCCAGTGAAAGCCGTTCTCCAGCGCCTCGCGCAGCCGCCTCAACCGTTGCTCGGGCGTGGCGGCGTGCAACTCAATCCGCAGCTTCAGCCTCTGCCAGCTTTCGGCGCCCTCCTCGCGGGCGATGACGTGGAGAGCATCCACGTGGCGGAGCGGCGCCAGCCGGTCGGGCAAAAGCACCGCAGCGGCACGGGCCAGCGCTTCGGCCTCGCCAGCGGCATAGGCCTTCTTCAGCCGTTTGGCGGCACGGCGATAGCGATCAATCTCAGAAGTCATGAATCAGGTTTCCCTTGTTCAGGGCCCGATGGTCCGCCCGGGCTGGGCCACAAGAAAAACCGGTATCGGTCTTGTCGCTTCAGGGGGCCTTGCAGCTTTCCGCGGACCGGGGATGCCGCCCTGCGCGGCCCGGTCAGGCTAGCGGGTGTCGCGGGACATAGGCAAGCCCCGGGCGCCGCGCTAGGGTGCGTCCATGCAGGATGGATGCCCGGAAAACCCCGACACCAAGACCGAATGGGCCGAGAACCGCACCGACTGGGCGGAAGATCGTACGCTGCAGGCCAACGAACGCACCTTTGCCGGGTGGATGCGGACCGGGCTCGGCTCGGTTGCGGTGGCGATCGGGCTCAAGGCCGTTTTCGGCGATTTTGACCCGACATGGGCCGCGAAGGCCGTGGCCAGCCTTTTCATAATCGCCGCGCTGGTGATTTTTTTCTTCGCCCAGCGAAATGCGCGGCGCACCCATGCGCGGCTGGAGGACCATGCCGCCGAGCCGCTGACCCATACCCATTTTGCCACCATAGCCGCGATCTTTGCCGTGGCGACTCTCGCGGTCGGTTTCGTGCTCTGGTCGCTCTGAGGCATGGACCTTGCCGGGGCCAGCCCCTAGATTGAGCCCGGTCCACCGCAATGAGGCGACATGAGCGAAACTCCGAAATCCGGCTATCAGGTTCTGGCGCGCAAATACCGCCCGCAGACCTTTGCCGACCTTGTCGGGCAGGAGGCGATGGTGCGCACGCTGCGCAACGCCTTCGAGGCCGACCGGATCGCCCAGGCCTTCATCATGACCGGCATTCGCGGCACCGGGAAGACGACGACCGCCCGGATCATTGCCAAGGGGCTGAACTGCGAGCAGGGGCCAACCACCGACCCCTGCGGAAAGTGCGATGCCTGCGTGGCCATCGCCGAAGGGCGGCACGTGGACGTGATCGAGATGGACGCGGCCTCGAACACCGGCATCGATGATATTCGCGCCGAAGTGCTTGATACGGTTCACTATGCGCCGGCCAATGCGCGCTACAAGGTCTACATCATCGACGAGGTTCACATGCTGTCGAAGAGCGCGTTCAACGCGCTGCTGAAGACGCTGGAGGAACCGCCCGCCCACGCCAAGTTCATCTTCGCGACGACCGAGATCCGCAAGGTGCCGGTGACCGTTCTGAGCCGCTGCCAGCGGTTCGACCTGCGCCGGATCGAACCGGAAGACATGATCGCCCTCATGCGCCGGATCTCCGATGCCGAGGGCGGCAAGATCACCGACGACGCGCTGGCCCTGCTGGCACGGGCCTCGGAGGGCTCGGCGCGGGATGCGACCTCGCTGCTCGATCAGGCGCTTGGTCAAGGCGGCGAGGAGGCGAGTGCCGAGACGGTGCGCGCCATGCTGGGCCTGGCCGACCGGGGCCGGGTGCTGGACCTTTTCGAGATGGTGCTGCGCGGCGATGCCTCGGGCGCGCTGGGCGAGCTGGCGCAGCAATATGCCGAGGGCGCGGACCCGATGGCGGTGCTGCGGGACTTGGCAGAAGTGACCCATTGGGTCTCTGTCACCCAGATCACTCCTGATGCGGGCGATGACCCGACGGTCTCGCCCGACGAGCGGGATCGCGGGCGGGCGCTGGCGGAGAGCATCTCGATGCGGGTACTGTCGCGGATGTGGCAGATGCTGCTGAAATCACTGGAAGAAGTAAGCCAGGCACCGAACGCGATGATGGCCGCCGAGATGGCGATCATCCGGCTGACGCATGTGTCGGAACTGCCCACGCCTGACGAGCTGATCCGGAAGCTGAAGGATATGCCCCCTCCCCCGCCGCCCGGCCCCGGTGGGGGTGGCGGCAATGGAGTGGCCGCGCCCTCCGCGCAGGCTCCCGCCGTCAGCCAAGGCGCGGCGCCGCCCATCTCGGCCCCCGCCGGAACGCCCCACGGCACCGCCACCGCGCTGGCTGTGGAGCCGGAGGTGGCATTGGCCCGCTATGGGCGGTTTGAGGATGTGGTGGAACTGATCCGCTACCACCGCGATGTGAAGCTGCTGGTGGAGGTGGAAACCACCCTAAGACTGGCCCGCTACCAGCCCGGGCGGATCGAGTTTGAGCCCACGGACGATGCCGCCCCCGACCTTGCCGCAAGGCTGGGCGGGCGGTTGCAGACTTGGACGGGCGTGCGCTGGGGCGTCTCGGTTGTGGGGTCCGGCGGTGGTGAGACCATTGCCGAGGTACGCGATGCCGAGCGGATGGCACTGGAGGCAGAGGTGCGCGAGCACCCACTGGTGCAATCGGTTCTGGCGGAGTTTCCGGGTGCGAAGATCCGCGAGATCCGCACGGTGAAAGAGATCGAGGCGGAGGCCGCCGCAGAGGCGCTTCCGGAAGTGGACGACGAATGGGACCCCTTCGAAGAGGACTGATCCCTTCTATACGCGAAAGGTTACGAGATGCTTAAAGGACTAGGCCAGCTGGGCGATATGGCCAAGATGATGAAGGCCGCGCAGGAGATGCAGGGCAAGATGGCCAAGCTGCAGGAAGAGCTGGCCGAAATGACTGTTGAGGGCGAAAGCGGCGCCGGGCTGGTCAAGGCCCGCTGCACCGCCAAAGGCGTGCTCAATGGGCTGGATATCGACCCTTCGATCTTCAACCCCGAAGAAAAGGAAGTGGTCGAAGACCTGATCCTCGCCGCGATCAAGGACGCCCAAGCCAAGGCCCAAGTAAAGGCGCGGCAGGAGATGGAGAAGATCACCCGCGAGATGGGCCTGCCCGAGGGCATGGACCTGCCGCTCTGAACTCTGCCAGCAAAGAGTTGACAGGCGGGTAACGGCATGGCCGGAGACCAAGAAGAGATCGAGGGGCTGATCGCCCTGATGGCCCGTCTGCCCGGGCTCGGGCCGCGCTCGGCAAGGCGGGCGGTGCTCCAGCTCATCAAGAAGCGCGGCCAGTTGCTGGTGCCGCTGGCCGATTCCATGCGCCGGGTTGCCGAAACGGCGCGGGAATGCCTGCGCTGCGGCAACGTTGGAACAGCCGATGTGTGCTCGATCTGCCTGAGCGAGAAGCGGGCTACCGGTGAGCTTTGCGTGGTCGAAGACGTGGCCGACCTTTGGGCGATGGAGCGGGCGGGCGTGTTCAAGGGGCGCTATCACGTGCTGGGCGGCGTGCTGAGCGCGCTCGACGCCGTGGGGCCGGAAGAGCTGCGCATTCCGCGCCTTGCAGAGCGAGTGCGTGAAGAGGGCATCAGCGAGGTAATCCTTGCGCTGAACGCCACGGTCGATGGCCAGACCACAGCCCACTACATCGCCGATCAGCTTGAAGACATGGGGCTGACGATCACCTCCCTCGCCCAAGGCGTGCCGGTGGGCGGCGAGTTGGACTACCTCGACGACGGCACCATAGGCGCGGCGCTTCGCGCGAGAAAAAGCCTCTAGATCTGAATCTTACCAGATTTTTGATTGAGCACGAATTTGCGCCGTTGACTTACCTGACTATTTTGGTCAGATAAACGCCAACAGCGCGCCAGAGGCCACTCGAGCAAGACGCTAACGGAACTTAAGGGTTCCGGAGTGGCCTGTGGGTAGGATCCGGCAAGGATGCCGCGCTTCCACCGCCACTTCGGAAACGAGGGCGCAGGCGATGGACAGGTTTTTTCGTGAACTCTTGACGATGGACCACGCTGCCAATCCGCATGGAGTGGGGCTGAACCCCGCCCTGCGGCGCGCGCTCAAGCAGGCGGCGGGCGAAGGGCCCGCCGGGACGGAGGCCAATATCGTTTCCCTCGGCCTTCCTTCCCGATTTGCCGGGTCACAGCCTGCCGCGAGCGAGGCACGGCTGGCACAGGATGGCGATCTCCTTCGTTTTCCCAGGCAGGCAGCCGATAAAGCTGCTTCGCCGAAGGAGATCGCCAGCTCCGGCAAGGCCTAGCCTGCAAGGCCCTCGCAAACCTCAGGCCCCCAGTCGATTACCGCCCAGCCCGCCTTCCGGAAGTCGCCGTTGTCGTAGACCTGAATGTAATCCCAGACTTCGCCCCCGGCCTGCTCATTCTCGTGCGAGAAGAGCACCACATCATCCGGCTCCAATGTAAAAAGCGTTTCGGCAGAATGGCTTGTGCCGGTGCGCAGGCTCAGAGACCCACCCTTCCAACCGATGCACCCGGACTCGCTCTCGGAGCGGATGGGCAGCACGGTGAGGCGGCGACGAATGGCAAGGTCGGGGATGTCGAGCGAGGTGCGGCTCGGGTCGACCACGCAGCCCTCTTCGGCGGCTTTCACACGGTCCAGCCGGGCCGATTGGGCGGCCGTCAGTTCGGGGGATTTTGTGGTGCAGCCTTCGTTGACGAAGATGGCCTGCCCGAGCGGTGAACTGAAGCAGTAGCCCGCCTCGTGGAAGATCGCGTTGCGGGTAAACCAGAGTTCATCGCAAGTGCCATCGCCGGCGAAGGCGGGGGATGCGGCAAGGAAAACAAAGGCATAGAGGCGCATGGCAAAGAAAATCCCGGCAGAATGACTGCCGGGATGGTCGGCCTGTATGGCCTTCAATTCAAGGGTGTTTGCCCGGATCAGGGCTGCTCGTCGTCGGAGCCACTCTCGTCGTCGGGGAGGTTGAAGAAGCTGTCGGCGTCGAGCACGTTCTCTTCCTTCTTCTCTTCTTCCTCGTCGTTTCCGGTGAGGGTGAAGGTCTCGAGTCCCGAGATCGCCGAGGGTATCTTGGGTTCCGGCTCGGCGGTCAGGCTCTGCTCGGTGGAGAGCAGCTTGCGGCGCTCGTCGTCCGAGATAGCCTCGCCTTCGCGGGCCTTCTTGGCGGCGGCTTTCTGCACGGCGGCGTCCAGCTCGGTCTGCTTGCAGAGGCCGAGGGCGACCGGGTCAATCGGTTGAATGTTCTGGATATTCCAGTGGGTCCGCTCGCGGATCGCCTGAATGGTCGGCTTGGTCGTGCCGACCAGTTTGCCGATCTGGCCGTCGGTCAACTCGGGGTGGAACTTGACCAGCCAGAGGATCGAGGCCGGGCGGTCCTGCCGCTTGGAGAGCGGCGTGTAGCGCGGGCCGCGGCGCTTTTCTTCGCCCACGGCGGCCTGGTTGAACTTGAGCTTCAGCTTGTGGCGCGGGTCTTTTTCGCCAGCGTCGATCTCGTCCTGGGTCAGCTGGTTGTTGGCGATCGGGTCAAAGCCCTTCACGCCCTGCGCCACGTCGCCATCGGCGATGCCCTGAACTTCCAGCTCGTGCAGCCCGCAGAACTCGGCGATCTGGGTGAAGCTGAGCGTGGTGTTATCCACCAGCCAGACGGCGGTGGCCTTTGCCATAAGGGGTTTGTTCATCGGTAGGGACTCCTTGAGCACGACTTTCCCGACGCCGGAAAGGCGACCCCGGGTTTTGGCGGGGTGAGTTCACGTTGTCGGGGAACTTGGGGGGCTGTATAGGGAAATCCGATCAGGAAAGGAAGGGCGAATGCGGGCTTGGATCGCGGCGATACTGCTTGGGCTGGCAGGGCCGGCATGGGCCGAGGGCGAGCGGGCCGGTGACTTTGACTACTACGTGATGAGCCTGTCATGGTCGCCCAACTGGTGTGCGCTGGAGGGCCGGGCCAAGGGCTCGCCGCAGTGTGACCGGGGCCGCGGATATGGCTGGGTGCTGCACGGTCTCTGGCCGCAATACGAGCGCGGCTGGCCGAGTTTCTGCCGCACCACCGAGCGCGACCCGAGCCGGGGCGATACCGCGCAGATGGCTGATATCATGGGAACTTCCGGCCTTGCATGGTATCAGTGGAAGAAGCATGGGCGTTGCGCTGGCCTCTCCTCCGCCGCCTATTTCGCCGCCGCCCGAGAGGCCTATGGCAGCGTGACCCGGCCAGAGGTGTTCCGGAAGTTGAAAGACCCGATCACCCTGCCCGCCTCAGTGGTTGAAGAAGCGTGGTTGAAGGACAATCCCGACCTCGGCGCGGACATGCTGACGGTGACTTGCAAGGCGGGGCGGATTCAGGAGGTGCGGATCTGCCTCACCAAGGATCTGGAGCCGCGCGACTGCGGGCGGGACGTGGTGCGGGACTGCACGATGCGGGATGCCGGGTTCGAGCCGATCCGTTGATTTGGCGGCAGGGTTAACGGGCCCCATCGATTCGGCTTTTGGCCATACACAATTGATGCACAACTGATGCACATCCCATGCATACGCAAAACGCCTGCCTTGTGTTCGGGCGGTCCGTGACAACAAGGCACGCCCGCTCAACGCGATACTAACCGCGCAATGCAGGCGCCGTGTTCAGACCGGAAACGACTCACCCAACGGCGGGTCTGCCTCGGCCTCGGCGGAGGGGTCCGGTTCCGACACCCAGGCCTCTGCCTCGCGCCGCCGGGAGAGCGGGAAGCAGCGGAGCGGCGCCGGGATGAGTGGCGCGAACAGGCGCACAGCGTGAGTCACCCACTCGGTATCTGTCACTAGAGCGATGCGGGAGAAATCGTGCAGGTGGCTCAGGCCGAGACGGGCATCGCTGATGGCGGCGCCGGTGGTGAAGCCATCGAAGTCGTCCTCGAGCACGTAGAGCAGGCGGATGTGCGCGTGGCGGGCGAGCCGGGCTTCGAGTGCGGGGCGCAGAACCTCTTCATAGGCGGCTGCGTCAATCGTGCCGTGGCCGGATACGGCGAGCACCTCGGGCGGGGTATCGGGCAGGATGGTGAAACCGTCGGGCATGGGGCCTCCTTTCGGTGGGTCAACGCGCGTTGCCCGCAATCAGTTTGCCCCAATGCGAAAACCGGCGCGACCCCCCTTGCAATGGTCGGACGGGGCGGTTAGATGACGGCTCCACGCGCTGGTAGCTCAGTTGGATAGAGTACTTGACTACGAATCAAGGGGTCGGGGGTTCGAATCCTCCCCAGCGCGCCATTTCCCCCTGAAATCCGACTGAGTGTTTGCCGACCGGCGCGTGTGCCGGTGCGCCTTTCATACGCTTGGGGTGGCCGGCTTCTTGCGCCCTACCCCGCCCTCAGCATCATCTCTGCCGCTTTCTCCGCGATCATCGTCACGGGCGCGTGGGTGTTGCCGGAGGGGATGGTGGGCATGATGGAGGCGTCGGCGATGCGCAGGCCGGTGAGGCCGTTGAGGCGCAGCTCGGGGTCGACCACGGCGCCCGGATCGCTGCCCATGCGGGCGGTGCCGACCGGGTGGAAGATGGTGGTGCCGAGATCGCCCGCCGCTTTCAGCATCTCCTCCTCACTTTGCACCTCCGGGCCGGGTTTGATCTCGCGCGGCTGAAGGCCTTGCAGCCCGGCGGTGGCCATCAGGCGGCGGGCGTGGCGCAGGCTGTCGACGGCGACGATCTGGTCGGCGCGGGCGGAGAGGTAATTGGGGCGGATCTCGGGCGCCGTATCGGCGGTGGGCGCGGTGGCGTGGATCGTGCCGCGGCTCTCGGGGCGCAGGTTGCACACCGAGATGGTGACGCCCGGATCACGGTCCAGCGGCTGACCGAAGGCCTCCAGCGTGAGCGGCTGGATGTGATACTCGATATTGGCCCGGTCGAACTCCGGCCCGGAGCGGGTGAAGATGCCGAGCTGGCTGGGGGCCATCGACATCGGCCCGGAGCGGCGCAGGGCGTATTCCAGCGCGATCTGCGCCTTGCCGAAGAGCGTGCGCATCCGGTCGTTCAGGGTGAGCGCGCCGGTGATGCGATAGACGGTGCGGATTTGCAGGTGGTCTTGCAGGTTCTCGCCGACGCCGGGGGCTTCGAGATGCACAGGCAGGCCGAGGGAGCGGAGCAGCTCGGGCTGGCCGATGCCGGAGAGTTCGAGCAGTTGGGGGGTGTTTACCGCACCTGCGGCCAGCACGATCTCGCCCTTCGCGCGGGCGTGCATCAGGCACCCATTCTGGCGGTAGATCACACCATCGGCGCGGCCGTTGGCGAGCGTCAGGCGCTGCGCGTGGGCGTGGGTCTCGATCCGCAGGTTGGGGCGGTTGCGGACCGGCTTGAGGAAGGCCTTGCGGGCGTTCCACCGCCAGCCGCCGCGCTGGTTGACCGGGAAGTAGCCGACGCCCTCGTTGTCGCCATCATTGAAGTCGTGGCTCTCCGGGATGCCCATTTCCTGCGCCGCCTCGGCCACGGCATCGAGCACCGGCCAGTGCAGGCGCTGCTCGGTCACGTCGAGCTCGCCGCCTGTGCCGTGGGCCGGGCTGGCCCCGGCGAGGTGGTTCTCTGACTTGCGGAAGAGCGGCAGCACATCGTCCCAGCCCCAGCCGGTGCAGCCCGCCTGCCGCCACTGGTCATAATCGGCGGCCTGCCCGCGCATGTAGATCATGCCGTTGATCGAGGAGCAGCCACCCAGCACCTTGCCGCGCGGATAGGCAAGGGAGCGGCCGTTGAGGCCGGGTTCTTCGGCGGTGCGATAGCACCAGTCGAGCCGGGGGTTGCCCATGGCGTAGAGGTAGCCCACGGGGATGTGGACCCAGTGGTGATGGTCCGAGCCGCCGGCCTCGAGCAGAAGCACGCGGTTGGCCGGGTTGGCGGAGAGGCGGTTGGCCAGCACGCAGCCCGCAGAGCCCGCGCCCACGACGATGTAGTCGTACTCGCCTGCGTCGGTTGTCTGAGCCTCGGTCATGGCACCCCCTCTTGCCTTGAGTGCCTTTATGGCAGCCGAGGGCGGCGGGACAAGTCCCGCCCTACGCGAGGGCGGCGAGGATCGCATCGAGCCCATCGGTCAGCGCGGCGGGGCCGGGCTGGAGGATGATGGGCGATTTGATCTCGTGGATGTGGGCGTTGGCGACGGCGGGGATGGTGTGCCAGCCGGGGCGGGAGGTGATGCGCTCGGGGCGGACCTTCTTGCCGCACCATGAGGCGAGGATCACATCGGGGGCGGCGTCGATGACCTGCTGAGGCGTTATGATACGGTTCTTGGCGGCCTGCTCGCGGGCGAGGTGGGCGAAGCAGTCGGTCGCGCCTGTGGCCTCGATCAGCTCGGAGACCCAGCCGATGCCGGAGATCATCGGCTCGTCCCATTCCTCGAAGTAGACCTTGAGGCCACGGGCCGGGGCCTCGGCGCGCAGGGTATCGAGCCGGGCGCGGTAGCTGCGCGTCAAAGCCTGCGCCTTTTCCTCGCATCGGGTGAGGGCGCCGAGGGTTTCGATCATGTCGAAGATGCCCGCGAGGCCGCGCTGGTTGAAGCCGTAGACGGCGACGCCTTCGCGCAGGAGGGCGGCGGCGATATCGGCCTGAAGGTCGGAGAAGGTGAGCACGAGGTCGGGGCGCAGGGCCATGACCTTGGGGATGTCGGCGGAGGTGAAGGCGGAGACGCGGGGCTTTTGCTGGCGCACGCCGGGCGGGCGGACGGCGTAGCCGGAGACGCCGACGATGCGGTCCTGCTGGCCGAGGAGGTAGAGAGTTTCGACCGTTTCCTCGGTCAGGCAGACGATGCGCTCGGGCGGGAAGGGCATCAGGTGAGGCCCGTGGGAGTGAAGAGCGCGCCGTGGTCGGTGAAGACGAAGCTGCCGGTGATGTGGAAGACCTCTGACAGCAGCTGCGGGGTGAGCACCTGCTCGGGCGGGCCGTCGGCGGCGATGCGGCCCTCGTGCAGCACCACGAGGCGGGTGCAGTGGCGGGCGGCGAGGGAGAGATCGTGCAGCGAGGCGAGGACGGCGCGGCCCTCGTGCGCGAGCTGGGCGAAGAGCTGCATGGTGGCGATCTGGGCGGCCGGGTCGAGGCCGGCGATGGGCTCGTCGGCCAGCAGCAGCGGGGTTTCCTGTGCCAGGGCGCGGGCGATCAGGGCCCGGGCTTGTTCGCCGCCGGAGAGGCGGGTGGCGCGGCGCTGGGCGTGGGGGGTGAGGGCCATTTGGGCGATTGCCTTGGTGACGGCTGTGGCGTCGGCCTCCGAGGGCGCGTGGGGTGTGCGGCCGAGGGTGACGAGGGTTTCGACCGTCAGGTCCCAGGCGATCTCTCGGGACTGGGGGAGGAAGGCGGCCGCGCGGGCGCGTTGGGTGGGCGTGAGGGCCGCGAGGGAGGAGGTGCCGGTGGCGGGCAGCAGGCCTTGGGTGGCGCGGAGGAGCGTGGTTTTGCCTGCGCCGTTGGGGCCGATGAGGCCGATGAACTCGCCGGGGGTGACGGTGAGGGACACACCACGCAGGGTTTCGCGGCCGTTCTGGCGGGTGACGGAGAGGTTGGCGAGTGTCAGGCTCATAGCCGCCCCCGCAGGCGCCAGACGAGGTGGAAGAAGAAGGGCGCGCCGATGAGGGCGGTGACGACGCCGAGCTTGAGGTCACGCTCGGGGAAGACGAGGCGGGTGGCGGTGTCTGCCGCCAGCAGGAGGGCCGCGCCGCCCAGCGCGGAGGCGATCAGAAGGGTCGAGGGGCGGTGGCCGGTGAGCGGGCGTAGCAGGTGCGGCACGACGAGGCCGACGAAGCCGATGGCGCCCGCGACGGCGGTGCCCGCGCCGACGGAGGCGGCGACACCGAGGACGAGGGCGAGGCGCATGCGGTGCAGGCGTGTGCCCATGGAGGCGGCGGCGTCCTCGCCCAAGGTCAGCGCGTCGAGCCCGCGCCCGAGGGGCAGGATCAGGGCCATGCCCGCGAGGATGAAGGGGGCGGCGAGGGCGACGTGGGTCATCGAGCGGTCGGCGACGGAGCCCATCATCCAGAAGACGATTTCTGCCGCCGCATAGGGCGAGGGGGAGAGGTTGAGGACGAGGCTGGTGAGGGCGGCGGCGAGGGCCGAGAAGGCGACGCCGGCGAGGATCAGGGTGAGCGCGGTGCCGCGCGGGCCAGCCAAGGCGAGGAGGGCGAGGGTGGCGATTGCCGCGCCGGAGAGGGCGGCGGCGGGCAGCGCGAAGGCGTAGGCGGCGGCGAGGCCGGTCTGGATGGCGATGACGGCGCCGAGGGCGGCGGTGGCGGAGACGCCGATGAGGCCGGGCTCGGCGAGCGGGTTTCGCAGGTAGCCCTGCATCGCCGCGCCGGAGAGACCGAGGGAGGCGCCGATGAGGGCGGCGAGCAGGGCGCGGGGCAGGCGAATTTCGCGCATAACCATGGTGGCCGGGCCGTCGGATTGGGTGACTAGGGCGGAGAGCGCCTCGGGGATGGGGAGCGAGGCCGGGCCGGTGGTGAGGGAGGCGAGGAACAGGGCAACGGTGAGGGCACCGAGGGCGGTGTAAAGGCGCGTGGGGGTCATGGCCGGGCCTCGGGGTGAAGCCTTTGGGTGGCGACCTGGCACAGGTTGCAGGAGCCGCGCTGAGACAGGATGCGGCTGGCGTGGGGGAGTCGGGACAAATCCCGACCTATAGTCATTTCATCGTCTCCCGGATCGCGGCCAGCCGCTCGACGGTATCGAGCACGGAGGGGGTGCCGCAGGTCCAGTCGCTGTCGTGGAGGGTATCGGTGGGCACCTGATCGCGCAGGGCGGCGACGACCGGGTGGGCGAGGATCTCTTCGGCACGGCTCTTGGGTGCTCCGGGACGGGCGGCGATCAGGAGGTCAGGCGAGGCGGTGGCGAGGGTTTCGAGCGGCACAACGCCACCGTAGGGCAGGCCCATCTCCTCGGCCAGCAGCGCAAAGCCCGCCGCCTTGACCATCTGGCCCGGCAGGGTGGCATCGCCAGCGGAGTAGCCGTTGGCGGCGTAGAGCGCGGCGAGGGGCGCGGGGCCGGCGGGCGCAGGGATGGCGGCGAGGCGGGCGTCGAAAGCGGCGACTTCAGCCTGCGCCTCGGCCTCGCGGCCCAGCAGGGTGCCCATGCGGAGGATGTTGGCGCGGATGTCGGAGAGGGTTTCGGCGGGGGTGAAGACCTCGATCGTCAGGCCGAGGCGTTGGAGCATGCGAAGGGTATCGGGCGCGGTGAAGCTGCCCGCCAGCACCAGATCAGGCGCGAGCAGGTAGATCTCTTCGGCGCGGGCGGAATTGCCCGGAAGGGCGCGGGCGGCCTCGGCCATCGCCCCCTCGTCGCGTTGCAGCATCCGGGTGACCGACACCAGCTGGCCCGGTGCCGCGAGGGCGAGCGCCAGCTGGTCGGTGCAGAGGTTGATCGAGACCACCCGCTCGGGCGGTGCGGCGAGGGCCATGACGGCCCCCGCCAGCCAGAGCGCGAGCGCACTGGCGAGGTGCTTAGAACTTGGCACGGAGGCCGACGTAGAAGGCGCGGTCGGACTGGCCGTAGCCGTTGACGGTTTGGTATTCGACATCGCCGATGTTCTCGATCCGGAAGTAGGCTTCGGCGCTGTCGCTCACATCGTAGGTGACCATCGCATTGACGACCGTGTAGTCATCGCCCTCGATGGTGGCGAAGGTCTGCGCGTCGACGTCGAGCGTGTCGGCAACGTGCTGGAGTTCACCGATGACGTTCCAGCGCGGTGCGATCTCGGCCTCGAGACCGAGGACGAGGTTGTGACGCGGCACGCGCAATTCGCGCAGGTCGTTCTCATCCACACTTTCGGTGTAGGTGTAGTTTCCGAAGAGCGACACCTTGTCGGACAGAGCCTTGCGGCCCGACAGCTCGATCCCCTTGCTCACAGAGGTGCCGGGCACCTGCGTGTAGACGAAGAAGGCATCGGAGCCGATCATGTCATCGACCTCTGTGTAGAACAGCGTGGCCTTGACGAAATCATCGCCGCCAAGCCGCTTCTCGATGCCCAACTCGGCGCTGCGCGAGGTTTCGGGCGTCAGGGTGTCATTGCCGTAGATCGGTGCGTAGAGTTCATAGAGCGAGGGGGCGCGGAAGCCGGTTGCCAGCGCGGCCCGCACGATCAGATCTTCCTGCGGGCGCCAGGCCAGTGCCAGACGGCCGGTGGTGTGCCCACCAAAGCGGTTGTGGGCATCGTGGCGCAGGGCAGCGGACACATCGAGCTCGCTGGAGGCGGCCCAGTTGACCTCGGCAAAGACGCCTGTGGTGTTCTGCTTGCCGGTGGCGGTGATGAAGGTGGCGGAGGTGAAGTCTTCTTCCGTGTAGTCGGCACCGAAGTTCAGCTGAACCGAGGGCGACAGCGTGGCTTGGCCGAGGTAGCGCAGCCCGTGGCGTTCGCCTTCGTAGCGGTTGCCCGACACGGCATAGTCGCGCTCGATGTCGTAATAGGTGGCCTCGAACTGATGGGTGATGGCCCCGGCGTCGTAACGGGCGAAGGCGCGCAAGCCGTTCGATGTTCCATCTGTCTCTTCGGCGGTGTCACCAAAGGGAAAGCCGCCGTCGATTGCGACGGTGCTCTTTTCGGCAAAGCCGGACAGCCCGATGGAGAGGGCGTCGGTCAGGGCGTATTCGCCGTTGAACGAGAGCCGGACCGACGAGAAGCCATCGGCTTCGGTGTTGCCATCCTCTTCATCGGCGGACGAGAACCCGCCGAACTCGAGACGTTCAAGCGTGACGGCGAAGTTGTGCCGCTCGCCAAGGCTGGTGACGGTGGCGGCGAGGCCGAAGCTGTCGTAGCTGCCGATTTCACCGGACAGATAGACGTGGGTGCCCTCTTCGGTGGCGCGGCGGCTTTGGAGCGAGATCACCCCGGCCACAGCGGAGGAGCCGTATTGTGCCGATTGCGAGCCCTTCAGCACCTCGATGCGGCCGAGGCCGGAAATGCCCATCAGGCCGAAGTCGTAGGAGGGGGAGGGAGAGGACGGATCGAGCACATCGATGCCGTCGATCTGCACCTTCACGTATTTCTGGTGCAGGCCGCGCATACGGATGTCGGCCAGACTGCCCGGCCCGCCCGAGGCGGCCAGGGAAAGGCCCGGCTGGCGGGAGAGGTAGGTGGCAAGGTCATCATCGCCTGCCGCTTCCAACTCCTCCCGCGTGCTCACCTCGACGGTGGCGCCGGTGCGGTCGGTTTCGGTGCCGTCGGAGAGGTCGGCGGTGACGGTGATGGCTTCGAGGTCGTAGCTTTCCTGCGCGGTGAGCGCGGAGGTGGAGAGCGCGAGGGCTGCGGTGGTGGCGAGGAGGCGGTTCATCTCCAAAGTCCTTCTGCGTCGGGCCGGGACCCGCTGTGGCGTGGTGTCTTTGGAATGCGAGGCGTTCCGCGGACGGTGCTTTCGTCACCGCTACGGACTGACCGCTCACGCCGTGCGCCCCGCACGGGTTCAGGGTGATCGCCTCGGCAGGTCTCCTGACTTGCGGGTCATCGCGAGTTGGCCGGCCTTCCCGGGGGATGCTCCCCCAGTGGCGCACAGGCCTCGCTCTCCGCTTACAGTTGCGGGGGCAGTCGCGGCCTTGGGGCTTCTGCCCCGCACCACGTTCCCTTTTGCTCCGGGCTTGCGCCCGAACCGAAGCAGAGGCGGGTTAGCGCGGCTCGGGGGAGTCGCGCAAGGGATTTGTTAACGGTTTTGGGTGGCTGGGGCCGTGCTGCGCCACCTTGCAGGGCGGCGCGGCACGGCTTGAGCGAGAGTTACTCCGCCGCGGCCTCGGCCCGCTCGGCTGCGCCCGGCTGGTTCAGGGCTTCGACCTTTTCGCCGCTGCCGGCATTGGTCGCCGCGCGCAGGACGAGAAAGCCCACCACCGCCGAGACGGCGGAGCCCAGCAGCACGCCGAGGCGCACCTCGTTCATCAGGGCGGCATCCGAGAAGGACAGGGAACCGATGAAGAGTGACATGGTGAAGCCGATCCCTGCGAGGCAGGCGAGGCCGTAGATATGCGCCCAGTTGACCCCGTAGGGCAGCTTGGCGAGCCCGGTCTTGACCATCAGCCATGTGGTGCCGAAAACACCCACCTGCTTGCCGACGATCAGGCCCAGCGCGACGCCCAGCGGCACCGGGTCGAGCAGTGACGAGAGCGACATGCCTTTGAGAACCACACCGGCATTGGCGAAGGCGAAGAGCGGCACGATGGCGTAGAGCACATAGGGCGCGAGGCCGTGTTCGATGGAATGCAGGGGCGACTTGTTCCACTTGTCCTTCAGCGGGATGCAGAAAGCGGTGATCACCCCGGCGAGGGTGGCATGCACGCCGGACTTGAGCACGAAGACCCACATCACCACGCCGAGCAGCAGGATCGGGGCCACGCGGTGCGCACCACGCAGGTTGCGCCAGATCATCAGCGCCAGCGGGATGCAGGCGAGGAAGAGATAATCGACCTGAAGGTTGGCGGTGTAGAACAGCGCGATGATGAGAATGGCGCCCATGTCATCGAGGATCGCCAGCGTCAGCAGGAAGATCTTGAGCGAGGATGGCACGCGGGAGCCGAGCAGCGCCAGAACGCCGAGGGCAAAGGCGATGTCGGTGGCCGCCGGAATGGCCCAGCCGCCGATGGTGGCCGGGTTGCCCCAGTTGAAGAACACATAGACCGCTGCGGGCACTACCATACCGCCGACCGCCGCCATGCCGGGCAGTACCACGTCGGCGGGGTTCTTCAGCTTGCCTTCCATCAACTCGCGCTTCAGCTCGAGGCCGATGAGGAAGAAGAAGATGGCCATGAGGCCATCGTTGATCCACAGGAGCGCCGGTTTCTCGATGCCCTCGCCGTTCACCGTGACGCCGATGTAGGCGCCCAGAAATTCCTGGTATTCAGGGTTGAGCGAGGAGTTGGCCACCATGAGAGCGGCCACGGCGGAGAGCATCAGCACCACACCGCCGGCGGCATCGGAGCTGAAAAATTCATCGAGTGTTCTGCGGAGCATTCCCTGTCCCTGTTGCGCGTTTACTTTCCCTACGTAACGAGATGGCAACCCTGCCGGATCAGATCAACCGTGTGAGGCGCGGTGTCGCAGGTTTTTCTCATGTTTTCTGGAAGATCGCGCAGGCCAGCTCGGCGCGGATCGCAAAACCGAGGCTCTCGTAGAGTTTGATCGCCGCCGGATTGGCCGCGAAAGCGTGGAGGAAGGGCGTGTTGCCGGTGGCCGCGATGGCATGGGCGACATGGGCCGAGAGCAGGCGGGCGAGGCCCTGCCCGCGCGCCGAGGGGTCGGTGCAGACGCCGGAGATTTCGGTGAAGCCGGGTACGGCCATGCGGGTGCCGGCCATCGCAATGAGGCGGCCCTCTTGGCGGATGCCCCAGAACGGCCCCAGCTCCAGCGCGCGCAGGGTGAAGGGGCCGGGTTTGGTGGCCTCGGCGAGTGCCAGCATGTCAGCGGCATCGGGCGGGCCGAGCGGGGTGATGCGGGGGTCGTCCGGCGCGGGCGGCAGGGTTTGGCTGGTGAGCTGGACGGCATCGGCGCGCAGGGTTTCGCTGAAACCGGGGAGGGCGGCGACCGGGGCGGTTTGCAGGAAGACGGCCAGCTCGCCGGGGGCGGCGAGCGTGGTGAGGTCTTCGGGGTGGGTCGGGTCGATGGCAGCAAAGGGGATGAGGCCGGGATCGTAGCGCAGGGCGGTGCCGTGGCGCTGGGCGAGATGGGCGTGGGGGCCGTTGAGCGCGGCGCGGGCGGGGGTGTCGAGGGGGTGGTCGGTCATTGGGGAGCTTCCTGCGGGATTGTGGAGACCGTTTGAGCGGAGCACCCGCACGGAATCAAGCCGAAGGCGCCGTGCAGCGTCGGGGGATGCGGTCGTATCCTGCCCCCCAAAAACAACAAACCCCCGGGCGGAGCCGCGGGGGTCGTCGTAGGCGGGGGCCGGAGCCCTCGCCGTTCGTGTGCCGATGGGTGCTTAGAGCATCCCCTCGCGCTGGGCCTTCTTCCGAGCCAGCTTCCGCGCACGGCGGATCGCCTCGGCCTTTTCACGGGCTTTCTTCTCGGACGGCTTCTCGAAGTGTTGCTTGAGTTTCATCTCACGAAACACACCCTCGCGCTGAAGTTTCTTCTTCAGAGCACGAAGCGCCTGATCGACGTTGTTGTCACGAACGCTTACCTGCATGTGGTTGTCACCACCTTTCTGATTAGAGTTGCAAGAATTTGCAGGAGGGCGCCGTATAGCAAAGGGTCGGGCATCTGTCTACACTCCTTGAGAAATCGCCCTAAGTAGCCGTGACATGATGGATCACACGCAAGAAACCCCCGCAAAAGCAGCCATTCTCGATGCCGCCCTGCCCCATGTGGCCTTTGACGGATGGTCCGACGAGGCCCTGACCCGCGCGGCCGAGGAGGCAGGGGTGAGTCTGGCGGAGGCGCGGACGCTGTTTCCGAAAGGGGCGGTCGATCTGGCGCTGGCGTTTCATGCGCGGGGCGATGCGAAGATGCAGGCTGCGCTGGCGGAGGCCGAGCTTGAGGAGATGCGCTATTCGGACCGGATCGCCCATGCGGTGCGGCTGCGGCTGGAAGCCATCGAGGGCGACCGGGAGGCGGTGCGCCGCGCGGCCTCACTCTTTGCCTTGCCGCAGAATGCAGCAGCCGGCGCGGGCGCGGTTTGGGGCACGGCGGATGCGATCTGGCGGGCGATGGGCGACACCAGCGAAGACCTCAACTGGTATTCAAAGCGGGCGACGCTCTCGGCCGTATACTCCGCCACCCTGCTCTACTGGCTGGGCGACGAGAGCGCGGGCCATGAGGCGACATGGGCTTTTCTCGACCGGCGGATCGCCGATGTGATGCGGGTGGAGAAGCTGAAGGCAGGCCTGCGGAAGAATCCGCTGACCAAGGGGCTGATGGCCGGGCCGGAGTGGCTGGCCAGCCGGGTGCGCGCCCCGCGCAGCACCCCGCCCGCCGACATGCCCGGCCATGTGAGCAAACCCTAGGGCGGGGCCTGCCCTGCCAATCTGACAGACCACCAGAGGACACTTCATGACCCTTCCAGAGACGATGAACGCCGTGGAGATCACCAAGCCCGGCGCGCCGGAGGTTCTGCAACTGGCGCAGGTGCCGGTGCCTGCACCGGGCGCGGGAGAGATCGTGATCAAGGTGGCCTGGGCCGGGGTGAACCGGCCCGACGCGCTGCAACGCGCCGGGGCCTATGACCCGCCGCCCGATGCCTCCCCCCTGCCGGGCCTCGAGTGCTCGGGCGAGGTTGTGGCCGCAGGCGAGGGCGCGCGCTGGGCGGTGGGCGACAAGGTTTGTGCCCTGCTGCCGGGCGGGGGCTACGCGGAATACGTGAAATGCCCCGCCGCCCATGCGCTGCCGGTGCCCGAAGGCATGGGGATGAAAGAGTCGGCCTGCCTGCCGGAGACCTTCTATACCGTTTACTCCAACGTCTTCATGCGGGGCGGGCTGAAGGCGGGCGAGGTGTTTTTGATCCACGGCGGCTCGTCGGGGATCGGCACCACGGCGATTCAGCTGGCCACGGCCTTTGGCGCGCGGGTCTTTGCCACGGCGGGCTCGAAGGAAAAGTGCGACGCCTGCCTTGAGCTCGGCGCGGAGCGGGCGATCAACTACCGCGAAGAGGATTTCGTGGAGGTGTTGAAGGCCGAGGGCGGGGCGAACCTCGTGCTCGACATGGTGGGCGGCAGCTACATTCCGCGCAACGTGCAAGCCTTGGCGATGGACGGGCGGATGGTGCATATCGCGTTCCTTTCCGGGCCGAAGTCGGAGCTGAACTTTGCGCAGGTGATGGCGCGGCGGCTGACGATCACCGGCTCCACCCTGCGGCCACAGTCGGTGGCGGCGAAGGCGGAGATCGCGGCGGAGCTGGAAGCGAAGGTCTGGCCGTTGCTGGCCTCGGGCCGGGTCGCACCGGTGATGGATTCGACCTTTCCGCTGGCGGACGCGGCCAAGGCCCATGCGCGGATGGAAAGCTCGGAGCATATCGGCAAGATCGTTCTGGAGGTGGCTGGCGGGTGAGCCCATACCGCCCTGCCCCGCCAGACCGGCCACCGCAGACGCTGGCCGCGCTGCGGGACTGGATGGTGGCGGAGGGGGCGAACTTTGGCAGCTATGCGCTGGACGGGCGGGCGATTGGCGAGGGCCATGCGGTGCGCCATGACGGAACGGAGTGGCTTTGGGGCTACGAGGAGCGCGGTGCGTGGCGGGAGTTGGCGCGGTTTGGCTCGGAAGCGGAACTGGTTGCCCATGCCTATGCGCAGATTGCGGGCGATGCCTGGGCCTGGACGCACCCGCTGATCATGACGCCGGACCGGGACGGGGCGCGGCGGGTGGAGTTGGCCTGCCGGGAGCGGGGCGAGCCGGTGTTTCGCGACAGCATCCCTTATGGCGGCCCGCAGGATTTGCGGCATCGGGTGTTCGTGTTCGGCCGCGCGATCGAGCGGGTGCAGGATTTGAAGCCGAAGGTTTGGTTTTAGCCCGGGGCGCGGGCCGGGCTTGCCTAGAGGGTCGGTGCCTTCAACGGGCCGATCGCCTGTTCGATGCAGACGCGCAGGGCAGCATAAGAGCCTTCAGTGCGTCCGTAGGCTGTGCACTCGCGGCGCAGGTCGGGTGGTAGAGTCGGCCACAGGCTGCGCAGGACGCCGAAGGAGAGCGCCTGACCCTGCATGCACATCTCGAAAGCCACATCGGCATCTTCCAGCCCCTCGGCGCTGCGCTGGCACTGTGGGGCCACGTCGATCTGCGGAAAGTCATCGGCGGCGGAAAGGGGCGATGCGGCGAGAAGGGCGATTGCGGTGACGCGGGCTATGGCTCTCATCGCGGTCTCCCTCCCTCTCATCGCCAGCCCTACTCGGCGGCTTTTTGTGGCTCTGACGTTTCCAGCTCGGAGAACTCGCGGGGCAGGACCACGGCGAACTCGGTGCCTTCGGGGCCGGTGCTGAGCAGATCGAGCCGGCCGCCGTGGCCGCGGATCAGCTCGGCGGAGATGGCCAGTCCGAGGCCGGAGCCGCCCTTGCGGAAACCGCCTTGGAACGGCTGGAACAGGTGCTCCTGCGCCTTGGGCGGCAGGCCGGGGCCGGTGTCGGTGACGGTGATGGTCCAGCCGTCATCTTCCTCGCGGGCTGAGATGCAGATTTCACCCGGTTTGCCGGTGGCGACGATGGCCTGACGGGCATTGCGGATGAGGTTGGTCAGCACCCGGAAGATCTGCTCGCTGTCGGCGCGGAGGGTCAGGCCCGCGGGGACATCCTCGGCATAGGAAATGTCATGCTCGCCCGCGGCGAGGCGCTCGCTGTCGATCACGTCGTTCACCACTGGGGCGAGGGTGAAGCGGGACAGCTTGGGCGGTGCCTCCTCTGCGCGGCCGAAGGTGAGCGTGCTTTCGCAGAGGTTCACGGCGCGGCTGATCGAGTTCACCAGCTTGGGCGCGGCGCGGGCGACGGCGGGATCCTTGGAGGTTTCCATCCGGTCGGCGAAGAGCTGGGCGGTTGTGAGGATGTTGCGCAGGTCGTGGCTGATGCGGGCAACGGCGCCGCCGAGCTGGGCGAGCCGCTCCTTTTGCTTCAACGCTCCAGTGAGCTGGGTTTGCAGGGCGTTCAGCCCCTCTTCGGCCTCTCGCAGCTCCAGCGCCCCGGCGGAGGGTTCGATGATGCGGCGGGCGTCTTCGGGCGCCTTGGCATAGCTCGCCATCGCATCGACCACCCGGTGGATCGGGCCGACGATGAAGACCCGCACGGCCAGAAACAGCAGCAGCGCGGTGAGCGCGGAGATTACGGCGGAGAGCCAGAGGATGCGCACGCCATAGTCGATCATCGCTTCGCGCAGATCGCCGGTGTCGAGCGTGACCTCGATCAGCAGCCCGGCCTCCTTGACCGGGTCGCCGATGACGCGGATCAACTCGGGGTCGCGCTTCCACAGACGGGCGACGGCATCCATCATCAGAGTCCAGGGACCGGGGTCGCGCAGGTCGTAGGTTTGGGTCACGGGGGCGATGATGGGCGAGGATAGGATCAGCTCGCGCATCTCGTCGCGCCGAAGCACCACGTTTTTGACGCCCGCGTTCTGGAGCAGTTCGGCCTCGAGGTTGGCGTCGATCACCTCTTCCGTGGCCAGCAGGGCCAGCGAGGCGATTTGCGCCCGCTCCAGCCGCGACAGCAAAAAGTCTTCGCGGAAACGCGCGATGGAGGGCACGAAGATCAGCACTTCGGCCAGCATGACGAAGGCGATCGTCAGCATCAGGAAGCGGCCGGAGAGCGTATTCAGGAACATTTCTCGCGCGTTATACCATTTTCGCGCCGGGGCTGCGACTAGGGCAGAAAGCGCTGCACCAGTCCGACGACGCGTTTGACCATCGGGCTCTCGAAGAGCTTCGGAGAGAAATAGGCACCTGCGGCGCGTTTGTTAAGCTCTTGCAGCGTCGGGTAGGGCAGGACGGTGTTAGCCAGCGTGGTCAGCTTGTGGCCGTTGGCGATGGCGGTGGCCCATGCGGCAATGAGTTCGCCCGCCTGCGGCCCGGCGATGGAGGCGCCCACCGGCTTGCCGCCGGAGACCATCAGCTTGAGCTTGCCATCCAGCCGCATGGCCCGGGCGCGGTCGCTGTCATTGTAGGTGATGTTGATCACATCGAGATTGCCGCCGAATTTTTCGCGGGCCTGCGCCTCGGTGAGGCCGACCTGCGCAAGCTCGGGGTCGGTGTAGGTGACCCATGGGATATGGTCGGTTTTCGCCTTGGCGGGCAGGCCGAACATGGCGGAGCGGATCACCACGCCCGCATGGTAGCCCGCGACATGGGTGAATTGCAGGCCACCCGCCGCGTCGCCGATGGCATAGACGCGCTTGTTGGAGGTCGAGCGGAGGCGGGCGTCGACCTTTACCGCGCGGTCGTGGTCGACGTTGGCGACGTTGAGGTTGAGCTTGTCGATGTTCACCTGCCGCCCGACGGCGACCAGAAGGTGCGAGCCGGTGACGTGGCCTTTTGGCGTTTCGACTGTGACGCCGCCTTCTGCCGTCACCTTCTCGGCGGCGGTCTCCTCCATGATCTCGATGCCCTCAGCGCGAAGCTTTTCGAGCACGAAGGCGGCCATCTCCGGGTCGTCCTTACCCAGCGCCTTTTGCGCCTCGATCACGGTGACCTTGCAGCCGAGGCGGGCGTGGGCCTGTGCCATCTCCAGCCCGATGGGGCCGCCACCGATGACGATGAGGTGCTCGGGCTTTTCGCGCAGCTCGAAGATGGTTTCGTTGGTGTGGTAGTCCACCGAGTCGAGCCCGTCGATCGGCGGGACGAAGGGGCGGGAGCCGGTGGCGATGACGAAACGGCGGGCGGTGATGGTGTGCTCGCCTGCGCGGAGTTCGGTGGGGGAGATGAAGCTGCCCCATTCGCGGATGACCTGCACGCCGAGACCCTCGAATCGCTCCTGACTGTCATGTGGCTCGATGGCGGCGATGACCTCGGCCACGTGGTCCTTGGCCCTGGCATAGTCGACCTCGGGCGTGACGGGGGCGATGCCGAAGGGGGCGCCGGTTGTCATGGCGTGGGCGTGGTGGGCCGCCGAAAGCAGCGCCTTGGAAGGCACGCAGCCGTAGTTCAGGCAGTCGCCGCCCATCTTGTGGCCTTCGACCAGCACGGTCTTTGCCCCCATCTGGGCCGCGCCGGACGCCACGGAGAGCCCGCCGGAGCCGGCGCCGATGATGCAGATGTCTGCCTTGATCGTGGACATGTCAGAGGCCTTTCTTGCCGCGCAGGACTTTGAGGACGATGGGGAGGGCCGCGAGGGCGCAGAGGCCGAGGATGGGCAGCAGGATATGCGGCTCGAAGATGATGCCAAGGTTCGGGGTTTCGCCACGCGCGAAGACCTCGCCCAGCCCGGCGCCGACAGAGGTGTAGACCACCGCGCCGGGGATAATGCCGAGGAAGGTGCTGATCGCGAAGCGGTGCAGGGGCACGCCGACGAAGGCGGGCACGAGGTTGGCGACGAAGAAGGGGACGGCAGGCACGAGGCGGATGAGAAAGAGCATCTCCCACTGGTTGGCGTCGATCCCGGCCTTGATCTTTTGCACCACGCCGCCGGAGCCTTCGAGCTTTTCGGAGAGCTTGTCACCAAGGCCGAGGCGGGCGGCCTGAAAGATGAGGCAGGCCCCGATGGTGGCGGCGGTCACGTTGAAGAGCGCGCCGGGGAAGGTGGCGAAGAGGAAGCCGCCGGTGAGGGTGGCCACGGTGGCGCCGGGGAGTGAGAAGGCGACGATCACGACGTAGATCGCGATGAAGGCCAGCACGGTGAGCAGGTAGTTGGCATCTCGGAAGGTCAGCAGGGCCTCACGGTGCTCGGCCAGCGTTTCGAAACTGAGGTAATCGCGCAGGAAGAAGGCCCCGGCGAGGGCCGCGGCGAGAATGGCGATGAGCGGAAGGCGCTTCAGCCATGGGTTTTTCGCCGGAGCGTCTGTCATCTCGGTCATCTGTCCCGTATCCCTTTGCATCGTTCATGACAGAAGATGTGCGGTGCGCCCAACGGCTGCCCGGCAGATCACGCCCGCTTGATGCGGGGTGAGCACAAGAGTGCCGGGTTGCGGGATCAGGCGGGGTTTTGTTACAGCGCCGCGAGCGGTGCGCGGGAAATGTTGCAAGATTCCGGCGTAGATGAATTGACAGCCTGCCGGGCGGTCCCTATTGAGCGGGCTTCGAACACCACAGCCACCTGCGATTCCGCGGGGCGGCGACCGACCGAGACGGAGAACGCGCGATGAAACGCACCTTCCAGCCTTCCAACCTCGTCCGCAAGCGGCGTCACGGGTTCCGTGCGCGCATGGCCACCAAGGCCGGCCGCAAGATCCTCAACGCCCGCCGCGCCCGCGGCCGGAAAAGCCTGAGCGCCTGAGGCGTAGCGGGGCAGCGATGCCCGGCGTAGAGGCAGAGGTTGATGAGACCGCCGGGGGCGAAAGCCCTGCGGCGGTTTTCGCTTGCCCGGAGGTTCTGAAGAAGCGGGCGGATTTTCTGGCCTGCGCGCGGGCGCGGCGGCAGCATACGCCGGGCTTTGTGGTGCAGGGACGGAAGCGCGGGGAAGGCGGCGAGGCCGTGCGGGCGGGCTACACCTGCTCCAAGAAAGTGGGCAACGCGGTGGCGCGGAACCGGGCCAAGCGGCGGCTGCGCGAGATCGCGCGGGCGGTGCTGCCGGAGGCGGGCCGCGCTGGCTGGGATTATGTGCTGATCGGGCGGGCCGAAGAGACGGCGGCACGCGACTTTGCCCTGATGCAGGAGGAACTGCGGGCGGCGCTGGACAAGCTGCATGGCTAGACGGGGTCCGCATCGGACGGCGGGGCAAGCCCTGCCCTTCGTGGCGTGACGCCGCTTGCGCGCCTCTTCGCCCTGCCCGTCCGGGCCTACCGGCTGATCTTTTCGCCCTGGGTCGGACACAACTGCCGCTATCACCCCACCTGCTCGGCCTATGCGCTGGAGGCGCTGGAAAAGCACGGCGGGTTGAAGGGCGGCTGGCTGGCCTTTCGCCGCATCCTGCGCTGCCACCCCTGGGGCGGGTCGGGCATTGACGAGGTGCCGAAGTGAGCACGCAGCTCCACGTGATCCCGGGCCTTGCGGCTGCAGGCCAACTGCGCGGGTATCTGAGGGAAGCGGGCGAGACGGGGCGGGTGATCGGGCTGTACGATTGCTTCGATGTGGGCGCTATTCCGCGGCACGACGACCCGTTGGAGGTGGCGATCCGCCGGGGGCGGGCGATGGTGACGCGGACGGGGTACTCGGAATTTGCCCAGCGCGCCGAGGATGACATGGCCTCACTTACGCAGGCGATGGAGGCGGCGGAGGGCATCACGCTCTGGGCGGGCGAGACGCTTCAGGAGCAGTTTGCGCTGGGGTTCGTGGTTGCGCTTGCGATGGGGCGGGGCTGGGGCGGAAAGCTCGCGCTGCGACAGCACCGGATGGACGGCATCGCGAAGTGCTTGGGGGTCTTACGCACCGAGGAGTTCACTGAGGTTCCCGGGCCGCGCCCGCCGAGCCGCGATGAGACGACGCTTTACACCCTGCTTTGGAAGGGGCTTCAGGCGTCCACGCCCGAGCCGCTGATCACCCTGCGGCGATCCCCTGCCCTGCCTCTGCCCCTCCGCGCCGCGCTCGATGCGCATTTCGCCCGCTTTCCCCATGTAGCCACCGGCCTTGGCGTGCGGGAGGAGCGGGTGCTGGCGCAGCTATCGGAGGCCTGCCGGCCTGCGGCTCAGGTGATTGGATATGCGCTCGCATGGGGCGAGGAGGCGGTTGTGGACGAGGTCGGCGACCTTGATCTGCTCGACCTGCTGAGGGGTTTCGCCCGCCGCCCGGAGGACCGGCCGGTGGTGGAGATCCGCGAGGGGAGCGACGACCGCTTCGGCTTTTCGGCCCGGCTCACGCCCTATGGCGCGGCGCTGGCGGGCGGTGCGGCGAGCCTTGTGGAGGACGGCGGGATCGATGCGCAGATCGGCGGGGTGCGGATGGTCTCGGGCGCGGGGCCGCTTTGGCTGCGGACCGGCGGCGCGGAGATTCTCTCGCGCCTCGATTGACCGGGGATGCCGGGTGGGGCGATGCTGGGGCCATTGCAACCCGGAGATTTCCCGATGACGCGCCGCCTGTTTCTTGCCTTCGCCCTCGCTGCTGCTGCCCTCCTTACTGTTCTTCCGCCTAGCGAGGCTGCGGCGCAGACGCTCTATGTGCAGGATACCGATGACGGCTATCTGAACATGCGGCGCGGGCCGGGCACGGGGCATGGGATTTTGCTACGACTCACCGCGGGAACGGCAGTGGAGATCACCGGGGCGCAGGGGAACTGGCGACAGGTGATCCTGCCGGACGGGATGCGAGGCTGGGTGCATGGGCGCTACATCGCGCAGCAGTATTTCGCGCAGCGCCCCTATGCCTTCATGGTGCAGGCCACCAGTGACGGCTACCTCAACCTACGGCGCGGGCCGGGCACGGGGTTTGACATCAGCCGCCGCCTGCACGCGGGGCAGATGCTGCTCTGGACCGGCGCGCGGGAGGGCAGCTGGGCACAGGTGCAGCTGCCGGAGGGCACGACCGGGTGGGCCAGCGTGAAGTTTCTGATGGCGGTGAACTAGGGGCGAAGCTCCTGCTCGCCGCCCGCGCCGGGGCGGCGTGTGGGTGCGCCGGACACATCCTGCCCTGCCAGCACGCGGGCCAGATCCTCGTAGAAGCGGGCGTCGTCGAAATAGAAACTGTGGGACACATCCTTGCTGGCTTGCGGGAAGGTCGCCTCGAACCGGGCCTCGACTGAAACATCATGGTGGTTCGGGGCGGTGCGTGGAGGCATCCCATCGCGCCCGGCGCGCAGGGCGCCGCCGTTGAGCCCCTGTGCCAGAGCGAGAACCCTGTCCTTGTGGTGCCAGTAGTTGGTGAGCCTGCGCGTGCGCTTGGCCATGACGGAACCGGCCCAAGCGTTGCGATCGAGCCAGACCCTATCGACATCCGCAGCCACGAGGAGGGCTTCATCGAGCTTCCATCCTGCGGCCACCTCGCCGAAGCCCCGCAGGGTGACGAGGGCGCCCATCGAGTGGCCGAGCACGGCGAGGGGGCGGCCGGGGGCGTGGCGGCGCAGAATTTCGAGACCTTCTTCGATGAAGGGGCGGGCGACATCCTTTGCGGCCTCCTTGTCGGCCTTGTAAGCGGCAGGGCTGGGAGAGCCACGGCTGGGCCAGTCGAAGCTGAGGACCGCGCCGTTGAACTGCTTTGCCCGCAGGCCTGCCACGATCTTGGCCTGCCGGTCGAACATGCGTTTTTGTGTGGTGTTGTAACCGTGGACGTAGATGAGCAGCCCGCCGGACACACCGGAGAGGGCATCGCGCGTCCAGGCGACGGGGCCGGCGTATCGGGTGATCCGATAGCTGTTGCCTGAGGGTTCCGCGCGGCCGTAACGGGTGAGCGTGGCGAGATTATCGGTGAAGCGGGCCCGGCTTGCGCCTTTTGGCGTGCCGAAGGCCCGGCGGGAAAAGAAGTAAAACATGGCGCAACAGGCTCCCGAAAACATGGAAGTTGACGTTAGGATACCCTGAAATGCGCCAGCCACCAAACGTGCGGGGTTTGCCGCCTTCATCCCGGGACCGTGGCCGGAAAACTCCCTGCAATGTCGCGGGGGCGGTGCCGGGGTGTCGCCTTGAGGCAAGCCGCAGCGCCCCGGCCCTCGCAGGCTGGGAGCAGCCAAGCGGAGGAGCGCCATGCCTGATGACCTTTCTGCCGTTCTGCGCCCGATCGGCGCCGCCAACGGGCTGCCCAATGCGCATTACACCGATCCGGCGACCCATGAGGCCGAGCGCGATGCGCTGCTCTGGGGCGGCTGGGCGGGTATTGGCGTGGGGGCCGATGTGCCGGAGCCGGGCGATGCGAAGCCGCTGGAGTTTTTGGGCTTGCCGCTGCTGATGCTGCGGGGGCGCGACGGCGTGCTTAGGGTGTTCCGCAACACCTGCCGCCACCGGGGGATGATACTCGTGGATGCACCGCGCAAGATCGAGGGCGCGATCCGCTGCCCCTATCACTCGTGGTGCTATGCCCATGACGGCCGCCTCGTGGCCACGCCCCATGTGGGCGGGCCGGGGTTGAACCGCGCCGAGGGGATCGTGAATGACGATCTGGGGCTGGTCGAGGTGGCCAGCCATGTGTGGCGCGACGTGGTTTTTGTGGATGTTTCCGGCGAGGCGGGGCCGTTCGAGGAGGTGCATGCCGAGTTGCTCACCCGCTGGGGGGAGGTGGATGCGCCGGTGTTTCACGGCGGGGCGGACAGCCGCTTTGTGCTGGAGGTCGCCTGCAACTGGAAGCTGGCGGTGGAGAACTACTGCGAGAGCTATCACCTGCCGTGGGTCCACCCCGGGCTGAACAGCTATTCGCGGCTGGAGGACCATTACCACATCGAGGCTGAGGGCTTCGCAGGCCAGGGCAGCACGCTTTACCGGCGGATCACCGGCGAGGGCGGCGAGACCTTCCCCGATTTTCCGGGCTGGCCGGAGAGCTGGGAGGAAGGGGCGGAGTACATCTCTGTCTTCCCCAACGTGCTCATGGGGGCGCAGCGGGACCATGCCTTTGTGATCGTGCTGGAGCCCACGGGGCTGGCGACGACGCGGGAGCATGTGCATCTCTACTATGCCGCACCCGAGACAGATGCCCGGCTCAGGGCGAAGAACTGCGCCCAGTGGCGCGAGGTCTTCGAGGAGGATGTCTTTGTGGTCGAGGGCATGCAGAGGGGCCGGGTGGGGCCGGGGTTTGACGGCGGGCGGTTTTCGCCCGCGATGGACGGGCCGACGCATCGGTTTCATCAATGGGTTGCCGCGGGGCTCACGGCGCGGAAGGGCCGGTGAACCTTGATGCCCGCCTGCTGGCCGCCCATGCGGCGAGCGACGGGGCGGCACTGGCACGGCTTTATGCCGAGGCGGCGGAGCTCGGCGGGCCGGGTGCGGACTTTTACCTGACGCAGGCGTGGATCTTTGCGCTGGAGGCCGGTGTGCCAGAGGCGGAGAACTACGGTGCGCGGCTGCGCGCACAGGGGCTGGCCTGAACGAAAAAGGCCCCTGCCGGGGAGGGGGCAGGGGCCTTAAGACCTTTGAGGGAACAAGGTCCGGCGCCGCGAGGTTCAGGCGCGGTCGCCTCTCTAACGCACGAAGCGTCGATTTGGTTCAACCGAATTATGCGCGGTCGTCGATCACGAGGGTCACATTGCCCTCGCCTTCGCTTTCAAAGCCGACCACGTCATCGGCGGTGAAACCCTCGGCATCGAGCGCGGCGGTCAGGCTGGTGTTGGCTTCGATGGCGTCATGGAAGCTCACCATCGCATCGGCCTGGGTGTTCAGCGCGTTGTCGAGCGCCTCAGCCTGCTCGGCCCCTTCGACCTCGCTCAGCAGAACGGTGTCGACGGTGATCTCGGCATCCAGCGCCTCGATCTCGGCGGCAGCACCGGCGGTGGAGCCGTTGTTGAGGCCGGAGATGACGGTGCCGTAGTTCACCGAGGCATCGGCGCTGGCGCCGCCTTCGGTGGCATCGGCAAGGTCGCTGGCGCCATCCTGCACGGCCTGAGCGGTGCTGTTGACCGCGTCGTTGACCTGATCGGCAGTGCCTTGGGCAGTTTCGACTGCGCCGCTCACGCCTGCCTCGACATCGGCGCTGGCATCGGCCCCGAGGGAGCCGGCTGCGGCAGCGGTGCCAAGGGAGCCAGCCAGAAGAGCGGCGACGGCTGTTTTGGTGAACATGTTGGTCATGTGGTCCTCCTGAGAGTTCTACGCGGCAGGATCGCCGCTGTGTGGGGCCACAACGGCGCGGCGGCGTGGCTGTTCCCGCCTCGGGCGGCGCGCCGAAATCTCGCAAATTCCTGCCGAAATTCGGCACGGCGGCCCGCGGTGATCCGCACCTTCACGGGGGCTTGCGTTGAACGTGTGCGCCCGCTTCCCCAAGGCCGCGGTTTCTGGCATATGCAGCGCCATGCTCGACGAAAATGACGATATTCACCCGCTGTTTCATGGCGCGCCCGCGACGACGGAGTTCAAGAAGCTCCGAAAGCGGATCGTGCGCGATTGCCGGGAGGCGATAGAGCAATACGGGATGATCGAGCGGGGCGCGCGCTGGCTGGTGTGCCTGAGTGGCGGCAAGGACAGCTACACGCTGCTGGCCGTGCTGCATGAGCTGCAATGGCGCGGGCTGCTGCCGGTAGAGCTGCTGGCCTGCAATCTCGATCAGGGCCAGCCGGGCTTTCCGGCGACGGTGCTGCCGGAGTTCCTTGAGCGCATGGGGGTGCCGCACCGGATCGAGTATCAGGACACCTATTCCATCGTGAAAGAGAAGGTGCCCGCGGGGCGCACCTATTGCGCGCTCTGCTCGCGTCTGCGGCGCGGCAATCTCTACCGGATCGCGCGCGAGGAAGGGTGTTCTGCCGTGGTGCTGGGCCACCACCGGGATGACATCCTCGAAACCTTCTTCATGAACCTCTTCCACGGCTCGCGGCTGGCCACCATGCCGCCCAAGCTGGTGAACGAGGAGGGCGATCTCTTTGTCTATCGCCCGCTGGCCCACGTGGCCGAGGCGGATTGCGAGAAGTTCGCGCGCGACATGAACTACCCGATCATCCCCTGCGATCTCTGCGGCAGCCAGGACGGGCTGCAACGGCAGCAGGTGAAGGGTCTGCTGGATCAGTGGGAGGCGAACCATCCGGGGCGGCGGCAGAAGATGTTCCGCGCCCTGATGAACACGCGCCCCTCGCATCTGCTCGACCCGGCAATTTTCGATTTCGTCGGGCTGGAGCGGCGCAGCAAGGCTGACGTGCCGGGCGATGATCAAGGCGATAGCGAAAATTCGACAGAAACTCCCCCGCCGCTCTTAAGAAACTGATCACGCCAATTGCCTAGCTTGCCCGCGTGGCGGCTCCGACCGGGCCGCAAAGGGCAAGAGGCATCGGGATGCAAGGGCTCAAGGCCAGCTATCTGAGACTGCGGCGGGTTTTGCGGCAGGGGTTTTTCCGGCCACAGACCATCACCTTTCTGCCGGCGCTGCTGCTGGCGGGCTACTGGTTTGGCGGCGAAGGGGTGATTCTCATCGCCGCGCTGCTGTTTCCGGTTCTGGCGATCATGGGCGGGTTGTTTGACACCCACGGCGCCACCCGGCGCGACGGGGCCACCGACCTGCTGCTGCGTGAGGATTTTCTCGATCTGCTGGGCGAGGCGATTCCGCGTGCCGAGGCCCAGAACTGGACGACTGCCTGCTTCGTGCTGGAGATCGACGACTGGCAGACCCTGATGGAGCGCGTCGGCAAGACGGCGGCGGAGACCGTGCTGCGCCGCACCGGAGAACGGATCGAGAGCGCGATGCGCGGGGCCGATTTTGCCGCGAGACTCGATGGGCCGCGCTTTGCGGTGGGGCTGGACCCGGTGCGCCGGATCGATCTGGATACCGCGCTGGGCATTGCCGAGCGGCTCCAAGGCACCGCCGGGCAGGCGGTGAGCATTGATGCGACCTCGGTGCATGTGAGCGTGTCGGTGGGCTTTTGCCTGAACACCCGCGCGCCGAAGCGCACCGCAGAGGGGCTGCTGGGCGCGGCGGAGGTTGCCGCCGACGAGGCCCGTACCAACGGGCCGGGCGGCACCCGCGCCTACTCGCGCGAAATGCAGGCCCAGATCAGCGCGCGGCACGCGCTGGTCGACGATCTGCTCAGCGCCTTTACCGAAGGCCAGATCAAGCCGTGGTTTCAGCCCCAAATCTCCACCGATACAGGCCGGATCACCGGGATGGAGGCGCTGGCCCGCTGGCTGCACCCGGAGCGCGGCATGATCGCCCCCGGAGACTTTTTGCCCGCCATCGAACAGGCCGGGCTGATGGAGAAGCTCGGCGAGGTGATGCTGCACCGGAGCTGCGCCGCGCTGAAGGCGTGGGACAGGGCCGGGGTGGAGGTGCCGACCGTGGGCGTCAACTTCTCCGCTGCAGAGCTGCGCAACCCCAAGCTGGGCGACCGGGTGAAATGGGAGCTCGACCGGTTCGACTTGGCGCCGGAGCGGATCACCGTGGAAGTGCTCGAGTCGGTGGTGGCAGAATCCGATGACGACACGATCACCCGCAACATCGCCAATCTCGCCACCATGGGCTGCCCGGTGGACCTTGACGATTTCGGCACCGGCCACGCCTCGATCAGCTCGATCCGGCGCTTTGCGGTGAGCCGCCTGAAGATCGACCGCAGCTTCGTGATGCGGGTGCATGAGGACCGCGAGCAGCAAAAGCTGGTGTCCGCGATCCTGCTGATGGCCGAGCAGCTCGACCTCGATACGTTGGCGGAAGGGGTGGAGAGTATTGGCGAGCACGCGATGCTGGCGCAGCTTGGCTGCGGCCATATCCAGGGGTTCGGCCTTGCCCGGCCGATGCCATTTGAAGACACGGTGAGCTGGATCGAGAAGCACAATGCCAAGATCGTGGAGACTCCGATCCTGAAAGGCATAGGGCGGGACTGAAGGGCTCCGACGCAGGAGGCCGCTGCCGCCCCGCACGCTCTGCGCGTCGCCCGGGCCGTGCCGCTCCGCAGCTGCGATGAGGCCTCGAAGGGGCGAAGAGCACCCCCACGAAACGCCCTTGCTCGCTGCGGCAAAGGTAACATTTCCACCCTTTCGTCTTGACCTTTCGGCCCTTGAACGATTGAACCCTCGCAACCTGAAACGAGCGAGCGGTGCCCCTGCATGGACGACCAGAACAAGAACCTCATTCTCGCCACGGCGCTGAGCTTTCTGGTGATCCTCGCGTGGTTCATCATCTTCCCGCCCGAGCAGCAGGTGACGCCCGAGGCGCCGGCCGCCGAGCAGGCGGCTGACGGCACCCCGACCACCGCCGATGGCACCACCGCGCCCGGCGCGGCCGATGGCTCCGCCCCCGCGACCGGCAACGGCGCTGCGCCCGAAGCCGTGGCCGATGCCCCGCGCCTGACCATCGACACGCCCAACCTCGACGGCTCGATCAACCTGATCGGCGGCCGCATCGATGACGTGAGCCTCAAGCGCTACACGGTGTCTGTCGACAACGACGAGACCGTGCGCCTGCTCTCCCCCGTGGGCGAGACCAACCCCTATTACGCGCTCTACGGCTGGGCCCCCGGCGCTGGCCTGACCCCTGCCGACGTGCCGGGCGATGACACCGAATGGTCGGTCGAAGAAGGCGAGGCGCTGACGCCTACCACCCCCGTTACCCTGCGCTGGGACAGCCCCGCGGGCCTGATCTTCCGCCGCGTGATGAGCGTGGACGAGGAGTTCCTGATCACCATCGAGCAATCGGTCGAGAACCCGACCGAGACCGCCGTGCGCGCCCAGCCCTACGCGCTGATCAACCGCCACGGCCTGCCCGAGTTGACCAACTTCTTCGTCATCCACGAAGGGGTTATCGGCCAGCATGAGGGCGAGTTGGTGATCGAGGACTACGACAACGTCACCGACTTTGCCGGCAAGCCCGAGACCTTCACCGATGTCACCAACGGCTGGATCGGCTTTACCGACCACTACTGGATGACCAACCTGATCCCCGACCCGGGCCAGCCTGCCACGCTTTCGGTCAGCTACCTCGCGCGCGGCGACATCTACCAGACCCTCACCAAGCAGCCGACGCAGGACATTGCCGCCGGTGCTACCGTGACCAACCGCAGCCACCTCTTCGCCGGGGCGAAGGAATGGGAGGTGATCAAGCATTACCAGGACGATCTGGGCTTCGTCGATTTCGTGAACACGGTCGACTGGGGCTGGTTCTGGATGCTGACCAAGCCGATCTTCCGCGGTCTGCACTTCCTGAACGGCCTCATCGGCAACATGGGCCTCGCGATCATCGCGCTGACCTTCATCATCAAGGCAATCCTCTTCCCGCTGGCCTACAAGAGCTACGTCTCTATGGCCAAGATGAAGGAACTTCAGCCCGAGATGGAGAAGCTCAAGGAGAAAGCGGGCGACGACCGGCAGAAGCTGCAACGCGAGATGATGGCGCTCTATAAGAAGGAAAAGGTGAACCCCGCCTCGGGCTGTCTGCCGATCCTGTTGCAGATCCCGATCTTCTTCAGCCTCTACAAGGTGATCTTCGTCACGCTCGAGCTGCGGCAGGCGGCCTTCTTCGGCCCGTTCCGCGACCTTTCTCAGCCTGACCCGACCTCGCTGTTCAACCTTTACGGGCTGCTGCCCTGGGCCAATCCCGAGCCGGGCACGATCCTTGCGCTGATCTTCATCGGCATCCTGCCGCTGCTGCTCGGCATCTCGATGTGGCTGCAGCAAAAGCTGAACCCCGCCCCCACCGACCCGACCCAGCAGATGATCTTTGCCTGGATGCCTTGGGTGTTCATGTTCATGCTCGGCGGCTTCGCCTCCGGCCTGGTGGTCTACTGGATCGCGAACAACACGATCACCTTCATCCAACAGTACACGATCATGCGCAGCCACGGGCACAAACCCGATGTGTTTGGCAACATCAAGAAGAGCTTCAAGAAAAAGTCCAAGGGGGATGCGGCGAAGGCGGCCAACTCCACGGCCAAACCGGGCGGCAAGAAGTGACGGCGCGACTGGCCGAGATCTGGCGCTACCCCATCAAAAGCCATGGCCGCGAGCGGCTGGGCGGGGTGGTGCTGGAGGCCGGTCAGGCGCTGCCGGGCGACCGGAAATGGGCGCTGGCGCTGGACGGCGCCGAGGCGGAGGCGGGCGCATGGGCACCCTGCTCCAACTTCGCCCGCACCTCGCGCAACCCGGCCCTTGCACCTTTCTGGGCACAGACCGGCGCGGATGACACGCTGGTGCTGACCCACGACAAGCTGGGCGAGGCAGACTTTCGCATGGATGACCCCTCCGATCAGGCCCGCCTGCTCGACTGGATTGCGCCCCTCCGCCCCGAGGGCCAACCCGCCGCGACGCGGGTGCTTAAGCTCGCAGGCCGGGGCTACACCGACAGCGACTTTCCATCCGTCACCCTCTGCAACCTGGCCAGCCATGCAGCGGTGGAGCAGCAGCTTGGCCAGAAGATCTCGCCCCTGCGCTGGCGCGGCAACCTCTGGGTCGAGGGGCTGGAGCCTTGGGCCGAGTGGGATTGGGTCGGCAAGGAGATTCGCGTGGGCGACGCCCTGCTGCGCGGCGTAGAGCGGACAGACCGGTGCCCCGCAACGATGGCCAACCCGGAAACGGGCGCGCGTGACGTGCCCACGGTGATGGCGCTGCGCGAGGGCTGGGGGCACAAGGATTTCTCGATCCGCTGCGAGGTGATCGAGGGCGGTGAGATCAGCGAAGGCAGCGAGGTGGCCCCGGCATGAGCACGCCCCTGCCCTTTCCGCTGGCCGAAGCCCCCGATGAGGTGAGCGAAGAGGCCGCCCGCAAGCTCTTTGCCGGTGAGATCGACTTTGTGAAGGGCGTCGTGGCGATGGATGGTCTGCCGCCCGCCGACCGCCCCGAGGTGTGCTTTGCCGGGCGCTCCAACGTGGGCAAATCCACGCTGATCAACGCGCTGACCGGCCGCAAGGCGCTGGCTCGCGCCTCCAACACGCCGGGCCGGACGCAAGAGATCAACTACTTCGACCTCGCCGCACAAGCCTATCTCGTCGACCTGCCGGGCTACGGCTTTGCCAAGGCGCCGATCCCGGTGGTCGAAAAGTGGCAGCGGCTGCTGAAGGCCTACCTTCAGGGCCGCGTCACCCTGCGCCGTGCCTTCGTGCTGATCGACTCGCGGCACGGCGTGAAGGCGGTGGACGACGAGATCATGAGCCTGCTCGATACCGCCGCCGTGACCTTTCAGGTCGTGATGACCAAGGCCGACAAGGTGAAGGAGAAGGACCGCGAGAAGGTGCTCACGCAGACCCGCGCGGCCCTGCAGAAGCACCCGGCGGCTTTCCCCGAGATCGTTTCGACCTCGAGCGAAAAGGGCGACGGCATTGCCACGCTCCGTGCGATCGTTCGGCGGATTACGCTCGAAGGCTAGGCGCCGCCCCTGCTCATTTCTTGCTCCAAGTATCTCCGGAGGTCGCCACTGTGGCGCCACTGGTTCGTGCCCCGTGGCGACGGGGGCTGCCCCCCACTCCGCTACGCGGGCTTGGCACTGCCGCCGCGGCAGCATAGGAATGTGGCACCCCGCATAGGCCCAAAGAGATGAAGACCCAAAGCATGAACCGCGACTGGATCGCCACCGCCCGGACCCTCTCCGAGGCCCTGCCCTACCTCAAGCGCTACGTCGGCGCGACCGTTGTGATCAAGCTCGGGGGCCACGCGATGGGCTCCGACGAGGGCATGCAGAGCTTTGCCCGCGATGTGGTGCTGATGAACCTCGTCGGCGTGCACCCGGTCGTGGTGCATGGCGGCGGGCCGATGATCAACGACATGCTGAAGCGCCTCGGCGTGGAGAGCACCTTCATCAAGGGCAAGCGCGTGACCGACGAGGCCACGATGGAGGTGGTCGAGATGGTGCTTTCGGGCACCGTGAACAAGCGGATCGTGCAGGCGATCAACGCGCAGGGGGGCCGGGCCGTGGGCCTCTCTGGCAAGGATGCCAACATGATGGTCTGCGACCCGACCGACCCGGAACTGGGCTTGGTGGGCGAGCCGGTGGAGGTGGTGCCAGACGTGATCCGCCAGTTGCACGAAGATGGGTATATTCCGGTGGTCGCGCCGCTGGGCGCAGGGCGCGATGGCGAGACCTTTAACGTGAACGGCGATACCGCTGCGGGCGCAATTGCCGCCGCGCTGAAAGCCGACCGGCTGCTGCTGCTGACCGATGTGAGTGGTGTGAAGAACGCCGAGGGTGAGGTGATGACCCAGCTCACCCCGGAAAACGTGAAGGAGCTGACCGAGAGCGGCGTGATCGCGGGCGGAATGATTCCCAAGACGCAGACCGCGCTGGATGCGATCAGCGGCGGGGTGCGCGCCGTGGTCATCCTCGACGGGCGGGCGCCCAATGCCACCCTGCTGGAGCTGTTCACCGACCACGGGGCAGGCTCGCTCATTCGCCGCGAGGTGAAGTGACCTACAAGGCAGCGGCCCGTCTGGCGGCGCAGCATCACCTTGAAATCTATGGCGGGTTCCACCCCGAAGGCGGTGGCACGATGTTGCTGCTCGGCCCCGGTGCGGGCGTTTGGGAGCATGTCACCGCCGCGCCCGAGTTCGCCCATGGCGACGACCCGATGGATCGCTGGTCGCGCCGGGTGATCGGCAGCATGGCCGAGGCGCTTGGCGCGGAGCCGCTCTTTCCCTTCGACGGGCCGCCTTGGCACCCGTTTCAGAGCTGGGCGCAGGCGACGGGCCGCTGCTGGGAAAGCCCGGTGCGGCTGCTGGTGCATGACCGCGCAGGGCTTTGGGCGAGCTTCCGGGGCGCGTTGCGTTTTGCCGAGGCGCTGGCCCTGCCGGAGGCAGACGCCCCCCGCCCCTGCGAGGCCTGCGCCGCGCCCTGCCTGAGTGCCTGCCCGGTGGGCGCGCTCTCACCGGAGGGCTACGACACCGCCGCCTGCCACGCCTATCTCGACACCGCCGAAGGGTCCGATTGCCTGACCCGGGGCTGCAAGGTCAGAAGGGCTTGCCCTGTCTCCGCGACCTTCCCTAGGGTGGAGGCGCAATCGGCATTTCACATGGCTCATTTTCACAGACCCGGGACGAATTGATGCGTCAGCTTCTGCTACTCCGCCACGCAAAATCCAGCTGGGACGACCCGCTTGCCGATGACTTCGACCGTGCGCTGAACGAGCGCGGGCGGCGTGGGGCGCAGGCGATGGGCGACTGGATTCGCGCCAAGGACCTCGCACCTGATGTGGTGCTCTGTTCCGCCGCCGCGCGGACGGTGGAAACATGGGAGCGGATGATGCTGGAGGCGGATGTGAAGTATTCGCCCGGGCTTTACCACGCCGGGCCGGACAGGATGCTGACCGCGCTGCAGGGGGCCAAGGGCAAGCGGCTGATGATGGTGGGCCACAACCCCGGCATGGGGGCGCTGGCGGCGATGATGGTGCGCAATGCGCCGGTTCACAGCCGGTTTGGGGACTACCCGACCTGCGCCCTCACCGTGGCGGAGTTCGACATCGACGACTGGGCCGATCTGGCGCCGCGGCAGGGCCGGGTGCTGCATTTTCTGACCCCGCACGACATCGAGAACGCCAGCCCCCACGCCTGAGGGAGAGCTCAGCCGAAGATCCGCTGCCAGAGGCCGAGCGGCAGGGCGCGCCCGGCGGTGAAGAGCCATGCGAAGGGCGCGGGGAAGCTGGTGGAGAACCGGCCGGATTTCATTGCGACGACGACCCGCTCGGCGGCGGCCTCGGGCGACATGATCTGCGGCATGTCGAACTCGTTCTTCTCTGTGAGCCGGGTGGCGATGAAGCCGGGGTTCACCCGCTGCACGGTGAGGCCGGTGCCCTTGAGGTCGGCCCGCAAGTTTTCGGCGAGGTGCATCAGCCCGGCCTTGGATGCACCGTAGCCCACCGCGCCGGGCAGGCCGCGAAACCCCGAGAGCGAGCCGATGAGGGTGATCTGGCCGGAGCCGCGGGCGAGCATGGCGGGCAAGGCCGCGCCCAGCACGCGGAGCGCGCCGGTGAAGTTGGTATCGGCCATCTTCACCACCGCTTCGCTTTGCCAGTCGGTGGCCTCGACGGGCTCGTAGAAGCCCGCGCAATAGACCAGCACATCGGGGGCACCCGCTGCCTTGGCGGCCTTGGCGGTTGCGGCGGCATCGGTCACGTCGAAGGGGATGACCTGTGCCTCGGCCAATTCGCCTGCCAGCTCCTGCAGTGGCTCTTCGCTGCGGGCGGAGAGCAGCAGGCTGGCACCCTCGGCAGAGAGCGCGCGAGCCAGCGCGGCGCCAAGGCCGGAGCTGGCGCCGATGATCCAGATGCGTTTGCCAGACAGGCTCATGCCGCCGCCTCGGCTTTGGCCCGCCTTGGCTCGACGGCCCGTTCTTCAACGCGGGCGGGGCGCATGGTGGCGGTCAGCTCGGCAACCTTGAGGCCGAACTTGCGCATCTCGGAGCGGTTGAGGATGACGCCGCTGGGCGTGAGGTAGAGCCAGTCGGTGACGTTCAGCACATGGCCGCCCGCATCCTCGGGCAGGCGCAGGCGGTATCGCATGAGCAGTGCGCCGCCAGAGATGTGGCCTTCGGCGGTGCCGATGATGTCGTCGGCGGTGGCCTCGAACCTCTCATCGTCGATCATGTTGATCGCCCATTCGCGCTCCTGCGTGGAGCCATCGGCGTAGGTGAAGTGCTCGCGGAGGGTGCCGGCGCGGCCTGTCCAACTGCCCTCCATCCGGGCGGTGAAACGGCTCACCACGCGGCCGCGCGGGCCGTGGATGAGGCCCTCGCATTCCATCGCGCCGCCGAGATGCCGGGTAATCTCGAAGGCGGGGGTGGTGTTGGCATAGTCCTCGACCCTTTGGGCGCGGAAGCTGGTGAGGCGGCCCAACGCGAAGCGGACGAGTAGGGCGACCGCGAGGCCGATGAGGATGCCCCAGACAAGATCAGGCATGGGCCAGCTCCACCTGTGACACGCTGGTCTGCCCGGCGGTGAAGGCCCCGGCGCAGATGGCGAGGTAATAGTGCCACGTGCGCAGGAAGCGATCGCCGTGGCCAAGCTGCATGATCTTGCCCCGATTCTCCTGCATCCGATCGGCCCAAGTGGCGCAGGTGCGGGCGTAATCGGTGCCGAAATCGAAGCTCTCGACCACCCGCAGCCCCGCCGCCTGTGCCTGCTTGGCGATCTGGCCGGGGGAGAGGAGCATGCCGCCGGGGAAGGTGTAGTGGCGGATATAGTCGGAGCTCTTGCGGTAGATGTCGAAGTAGCTGTCGGGCACGGTGATGGCCTGGATCACGGCGCGGCCCTGTTCGGAGAGGCTCTGCTGGAGAGTGGCAAAGTACTGCGGCCAGTAGCGCTGGCCCACGGCCTCGATCATCTCGATGGAAACGATGTTGTCATAGGTGCCGCGCTCGTGGCGGTAGTCTTGCAGCACGATCTCGGCGCGGCCATCAAGCCGGGCGTCGGCGTAGCCCTTTTGCGCGGGCGATATGGTGAGGCCCTTCACGTTGTGGCCCCGGTCGGCTGCGCGTTCGGCAAAGCCGCCCCAGCCGCAGCCGATCTCGAGCACACGGTCGCCGTGGCCGGAGAGACGGTCGAGAATACGGTCATATTTGCGGTGCTGGGCGCGCTGCAGGTCGGTTTCGCCCTCGGCGTAGAGCGCGGAGCTGTAGGTCATGCTTTCGTCCAGCCAGAGCTGGTAGAACTCGTTGCCCACGTCGTAGTGCGAGCGGATGTTGCGGGCGGCCTGCCGGGGCGTGTTGGCGCGCAGGAGCGTGTCGACGAGGCGGTAGCGCAGGGTGGCCCAGAAGGAGGGGTAGGCGAAGGCCTCGACCTCGGTGAGGTTGAGGCAGGCGAAGTGGATGAAGGCAGCGATGTCGGGGCTGTCCCAAAGGCCCTCGACGTAGGTTTCGCCAAAGCCGATATCGCCCCGTGCAGCGAGCGCAGTGACGACGGACCAATCGTGCAGGTGCAACTCGGCCTCGGGCTGGCCGGAGCCGAAGTGCAGCACCTCGCCCTCGGGGGTGCGTAGGGTCAGAGACCCGCGCGCGATGCTTTCGCAGGTATCCAGAAATTCGCGCTTCACGCGGTTGGTCAGGAAGAGCATGGGGTGATTTCCTTTTCGGGCGGCGTGGGGCGGCGGCGGTAGGGTGCGCCTTTCAGCCGGAGTTTGAGGGCCTGCCAGTGGATCAGCGCCATGGTCCGGGCGGCGCCGAACGGGCGGCGCAGGGTGGCGGCGGCAATCGCGCGGCTGGTCAGGGGGGCACGGGGGCCGCTGAGGGTGGCGGTGAGGCCGCTGTTGCCGTTGGTATGGATGATACGGATGGTGAGGCGGTCGGGGCGGAAGGCAAACTCGAAGGCGTAGCCGCCCTTGACCTCCTGAAACGGTGAGACATGCAGCGCCTTGGGCGTGGTGATCCGGTCGCCGGGGGTGATTGGCGCGAAGTCTGGGCTGTGGCAGAGGTAGCTGTGGCGATCTCCGAAGGGGGTTTCGACCTCGGCGATGACGGCGCGGAGGTGCTCGACCTCAAGCGCCAACCAGAAGCTCACCGGGTTGAAGCCATAGCCGAGCCAGCGCGGCTGGGTCAGGAGGCGAAGGGCAAGGCGCTCGGGCGCCCCGGCCTCGGCCAGCCGTGCGCGGACCCATTCCGGGCCGTGGCCCCTGCCCCGCTCGGTGCCGCCACCATGATCGCCCCGGCGTACGGACCAGAGGTTGAAGCGATCGCGCGAAAACAGCCGGGGGCCGGGCGCCTCGCTTTCAGGGTCGATCAGCACGTAGTCGACTCCATAGATGAAGCGATGCTCCGGCCCGCCGTGGCGGATGTGCGTGGTGGAGCCGCGCAGGTGTTCGGGTGCCGTCATGCGGCCACCAGAGCGCGATTGCGCTCCATCTCGCGGGCGATGCGCACTGCGGAGGCGAAACCGTCTTCATGGAAGCCGTGGCGCGTCCATGCTCCGGCAAACCATGTGCGGTTGCGGCCCTGCATCTTGCGAAGTTGCTGCTGGGCATTGAGCGCCGGGCCATCAAACACAGGGTGGCGGAAGGTCTTTTGGTCGTAGATCAGGTGCTCGGCCACCGGGCGGGCGGGGTTGAGCGAGACGAAGAGCGGATCGGCAGGGTCGATGTTTTGCAGCCGGTTCATCCAGTAGGTCACGCCGATGGCGGGCTCGTCGCGCCCGGTTTCGGCCTTGTAGACCCAAGACGACCACACGGCACGGCGCTGGGGCATTTGCGATGTGTCGGCGTGCAGGGTCATCTCGTTGTCTTGGAAGCGGATGGCGGAGAGGGCAGCCTGCTCGGCGGCATCGGGCTGGGCGAGCAGCTTGAGCGCCACGTCGGAATGGGTGGCGAGGATCACCTCGTCATAGCGGGCGGGTTCGCAGCCCTCGGCGTGGATGGTCACGCCTGCCGGGTCGCGTTGCACGCTCGTGACGGGGGTGCCGGGGCGTAGGGCCACGCCCTGCGCGGTCAGATGCTCGGTGACTCGCTCAACATAGCTGCGAGAGCCGCCAGAGACGGTGTACCACTGGTGCTGGCCGGACGCAGAGAGCAACGCGTGATTGCGGAAGAACTGGAGCAGGGCGCGGGCCGGGAAGTTGACGATCTCGGAGGGCGGGGTGGACCAGATCGCACCGCAGAGGGGCGTCAGGTAGTAGCGGCGGAACCAGTCGCCCAGCGCGAGATCATCCATCAGATCGGCCACGGTGGCGGACTCGTCCCTGGCTGTCGCCTCGGCGCGGGCGTTGAAGCGCAGGATATCGCGGATCATCTGCCAATAGGCGGGGCGGGCGAGGTTGCGCTTTTGCGCTGTCAGCGCAGAGAAGTCGCGCAGGCCATACTCGATGCGCCCACCGTCAATGGTGGCGCCAAAGGACATGTCGGACGGCTCCACCGGCACCTCGAGATCGCGGAACATGGCGGTGAGATGCGGGTAGGTCACGTAGTTGAACACGATGAAGCCGGTATCGACCGGCTGGGTGCCGTGCCGCCCGGCGTTCACGGTCCGGGCATGGCCGCCGAGGCGCGGCGCGGCCTCGTAGAGCGTGACGTGATGGTCGCGGGCGAGCAGGTAGGCGGAGGCGAGCCCCGAGATGCCGCCGCCAACGATGGCGATGCGGCGGGCTGGCTGGCGTGTGGCATCGAGCGACATGGGGCTCCCCGGTTTCTGCTGTTGTCCAAAGGGTTACGCAGAAGTGACGGGGTTGGTTCAGAATTAGTTTCGGCCCGTGCTCAGCCCGCGCCCCATGTGTCGGTCAGGCGGTAGCCCTCGGGCCAAGGATCGGTTGGATCGACGAAGTGCTGATGCGTGCCGGTGACCCAGCCGCGCCCTGAAATCTCGGGCCGGATGGCAGGTGTACCGCCGAGGCTGGTGGTGCCGAGGATGCGGCCGGAAAAGGTGCTGTCGATCACCGAGGAGACGGTGAGGCGCTCGCCCTCCTTCATCTCGCCGCGGGCATGGAGCAAGGCCATGCGGGCGGAGAGCGCGGTGCCGGTGGGCGAGCGGTCGATCTTGCCGGGGCGGATGGCAACGGCGGCGCGGGAGGTGAGCGCACTGCCCTCGCGCGCGACCGGCGCGGCGAAGAGGCAGAAGGAGATATGCTGCCAGTCGGGCAGCGTGGGGTGGGTGAAGCCGAGCTGCTCGGTGGCGGCGTCAGAGAGCTTTGTGCCAAGGCGGGCGAGATCGCGGGCCTCATCGGGGGTGAGGGCGAAACCGAGGGCCTTTGCATCGACCACCACGAAGCTGTCACCGCCGAAGGCAGTATCGACGGTGAGGGTGCCCATGCCCTCCACCTCCAGCGGCGCATCCAGCCGGGCGGCGAAGCTGGGCAGGTTCTCGACGAAGATGCGCCGTGCCTTGCCGCCGGAACACTCGGCCCGCACGCGGACAAGCCCGCCTGGGGCCTCCAGCGTGATGAAGGTTTCGGGCTCGGTCATTGGCAGGATGCCGGTATCGAGCAGCACGGTGGTGACGCAGATGGAGTTGGAGCCGGACATCGGCGGCGTATCTTCCGGCTCCATGATTATGAAGGCGGCGTCGGCCTCGGGGTGTTTGGGTGGAACCAACAGGTTGACGTGCCGGAACACCCCGCCGCGCGGCTCGTTCAGCATGAGGTTGCGCAGGGTGCCATCTGCCGCGATCCGGCGGGACTGCTCCCAAAGCGTCTCGCCCGGTGGCGGGGATACGCCGCCGGTGATGACATCGCCCACCTCGCCCTCGGCGTGGGCAGAGACGGTGTGGATGATCCGGCTGGTCTGCATGGGCCGACCGTGGGGCCGGCAAAGCCAAGGTGCAAGTTTTTTTGATCCGGAATGCGGGGTGGTGCGTAGACGGTGCATGTTGAACGCCTTGCCCGATCTTGCAGAGCCATGTGAGCCTGCGATGATGCCCCCACAGAACCGGGGACGTGACGGGGCGCGGGTGGAAACGATTGGAGAAGAGACACGGCTGATGCTTGCGGTGCGCGACCAGCGCGACCGGGCCGCCTTTGCCGCGCTTTTCCGGCGGTTCGCGCCGCGGGTGAAGGGCCTCGTGATCAAGGGCGGGTGCAGCCCGGCGATGGCGGATGAGGTGGTGCAGGAGGTGATGTTGCGGGTCTGGCACAAGGCGCGGCTGTTTGATCCGCACCGGGCCGGTGTGGCGGCTTGGATCTTTACCATCGCGCGCAATGCGCGGATCGACATGCTCCGGCGCGAGGCGCGCCCGATGCCGGAGGAGTTGAAGGAAGAGCCCGGGACCGAGCCTGATGCAGGGCAGGTCGTGGCGCTGGAACAGGAGGCCCGCAAGCTGAGGGTGGCGCTTGAAACGCTGGCCCCGGCACAGCGGGAAGCGATCGAGCGCGCCTATCTGGGCGAGCTGACGCATCAGGAGTTGTCGGAGGCCACCGGGCTTCCGATGGGAACGATCAAGAGCCGCATCCGGCTGGGGCTGGAGCGGTTGAGGCATGAATTGAGGGGGCTTAGGAGCCCGGACGATGGACAAGATTGAGCATCACCTGACGGAGCCGCTGATCGCGGCCTATGCGGCGGGCACCCTGCCCGAGCCGTTTTCGCTGGTTGTGGCCACGCATATCTCGATGTGCGACGACTGCCGCGCAGCGGTGGAGGCCCATGAGGCCATGGGCGGCGCAGTGCTGGAAGCCAGCGCCGATGTGGCGGTGGATGACGCGGTGCTGGAGGCCACCCTTGCGGGGCTGGACGTGCCGCGCGACGAGGCGCCCGTGGCTGCGCGCAGCGGTTGCTACCCCGGCCCGGTTATGGAGGCCCTGAAGGGCCGGGCGCCGCGCTGGCGGCTCGGCAACACGATGGTGCGGCAGCGGATTTTGCACGCTGGGCCGGAAGGCTCGGTGCGGCTGCTGCACATTCCGGCGGGCGTGGCCGTGCCGGACCATGGGCACAACGGGCTGGAGCTGACGCTGGTGCTTTCGGGCAGCTTCTCGGATGAGACGGGGCGGTTTGGCCCCGGTGACGTTGAAGTGGCCGACGACAGCCTAGAGCACACGCCGGTGGCTGACGCGGGTGCGCCTTGCATCTGCCTTGCCGCCACAGATGCGCCGCTGCGGTTTTCGGGCTGGATGCCGAGGGTGGCGCAGAGGTTCCTGCGGATTTGAGCCTAACGGGGCGGCGGGACGATGGCCGCCCTACAGGGTTTCGACCGAAAGAATGGTGGGCAGGTGGCGGGCGATCTCCTGCCATGTGTCGCCTTCGTCGGTGGAGGCAAAGACCGAGCCGCTGTTGGTGCCGAAGTAGACACCGGCCTGTTCCTCGGTATCCCCCGCCATCGCCTGACGCAACACGGTGAAGAAACAGCCCTCCTGCGGCAGCCCCTTCCGCATGGCCTGCCAGCTCTGCCCGCCATCGCGCGAGCGCCAGACGGCGCAGGCGGCATCGGGCGGGAAGCGGCCTTGGCTGTCGCCGTTGAGCGGCAGGGTCCAGAGCGTTTGCGGATCGGCCGGATGCACCCGGATCGGGAAGCCGAAGGTGGAGGGGAGGCCGGAGGTGATATCATCCCAGCTGCGGCCGCCATCTGTTGAGCGCCAGACGCCGTGGTGGTTTTGCTGGTAGAGCAGATCGCCGACGCCGGGGGCGCGCATCATGTTGTGAACGCAATGGCCCACGTCGCCGTCGCGCGGGGCGGCGGGGTGCTGGTGGCCCTCGCAGGCCTCGGCGTTGGAGAGGCGGTTGCGCCGCTCCCAAGTGCCCGCGCCATCCTCGGTGGCAAAGACACCGGCGGCGGAGATACCGACCCAGGCGCGCTTTGGGTCGTCTGGGTGACTGACGATGGTGTGGAGCACGAGGCCCGCGGCGCCGGGGTTCCAGCTGTCGGCGGAGGGGTGGTTTGTGAGGCCTTCTACGCGGGAGAAGCTCGCGCCCTTGTCGCTGCTGGCAAGCAGTTGAGCAGGCTTGGTGCCGGCGTGGAGCGTGCCGTGGGCGTGGTTCAGGCTCCAGATCTGCTGGAAGTCACTCTCGAAGGGGAGCGGCTCGCCGGTGATGCCGAAGAAGGCGGCGGTGTCTGGGTCGTTTGCGGCCCAATCATCCATTTCGCCCTTGGTCAGGCGGGTGAGTTGCCAGCTCTCGCCACCATCTTCCGAGCGCCAGACGCCCGCGCCGGTGAAGGCGCTGCCGCCCCCGGCCCATATGGTGCCGCTGGCCGGATCGCCAATGGCGTGGTTGATGCACCAGCCATCACAATGCGGGCCGGAGACCTTCCACCCCGTCCGGCTCTCGCCGCCGTCGAGAATGAACGCGCCTTTGGTGGTGCCGAGCAGAACTTTGACCATGGAATCGCCCTCCCTGTTGGGGCGAGGGTATCACTGCAAGGCGGCCACGGGAAGTTAAGTTGATATGCACCTATATGTCGGCGGTGGGCTGCACATAGAGGTAGCGCGGCGCATATGCCTGCCTTGTAATGACAAAGGAGGGGCAAGGTTGCCCCGCCTTCTAACTTACTTTTTCGGAGTTCAGTGCCCGAGGATCTGGCTGAGGAACAGCTTCGTCCGCTCGCTCTTGGGGTTGTTGAAGAACTCTTCGGGCTCGTTCTGCTCCACGATCTGGCCGGCATCCATGAAGATGACGCGGTTGGCGACCTGGCGGGCGAAGCCCATCTCGTGGGTCACGCAGAGCATGGTCATGCCCTCTTCGGCCAGCTCGATCATGGTGTCGAGCACCTCCTTGATCATCTCCGGGTCGAGCGCCGAGGTCGGCTCGTCAAACAGCATGATCCGGGGCTTCATGCAGAGCGAGCGGGCGATGGCCACACGCTGCTGCTGACCGCCGGAGAGCTGGCCCGGATACTTGTTTGCCTGATCGGGGATCTTCACCTTCTCCAGAAAGTGCATCGCCGTGGCCTCAGCCTCTTTCTTCGGCACCTTGCGGACCCAGATGGGCGCGAGGGTGCAGTTTTCGAGGATCGTGAGGTGCGGGAAGAGGTTGAAGTGCTGGAAGCACATGCCGACTTCGGAGCGGATCTTGTCGATGTTCTTGAGGTCCGAAGTCAGCTCGGTGCCGTCGACGATGATCTGCCCCTCTTGGTGCTCTTCCAGCCGGTTGATGCAACGGATAAGAGTGGATTTACCCGAGCCCGAAGGCCCGGCGATCACGATCCGCTCGCCGCGATAGACCGTGAGGTCTATGTCGCGCAGCACGTGGAAGGTGCCGTACCACTTGTTCATCTTGTTGATTTCGATGGCGACCTCGTCGCTCACCTGCATCTTGGAGCGGTCGATTTCGCGGTCTGTAGCAAGGTCAGACATTGTGAGGTCTCCTTAGCGGTGGCCAGTCTGAAGCTTGCGCTCCAGATACATGGAATAGCGGGACATGCCGAAGCAGAAGAGGAAGAACAGCGCGGCGATGAACATGTAGAGTTCCCAGACGATGCCGTTCCAAGCCTGGTCGGCGCGGATCGAGTTGGAAAGGCCCAGCGGGTCGAGAAGGCCGATGACCGAAACCAGCGTGGTATCCTTGAACAGCCCGATGAAGGTGGAGACGATCCCGGGGATCGAGATCTTCAGGGCCTGGGGCATGATGATCAGCCGCTGCGCCTGCCAGTAATCCAGACCGAGCGAGTCGGCGCCTTCGTACTGGCCCTTCGGCAGGGCGGCGAGACCACCCCGGATCACCTCGGCCATGTAGGCGGCCGAGAACAGCGTGGCCATGATGATGACCCGCAGGATGATGTCGAAGTTGGTGCCCGGCGGAAGGAAGATGTTCAGCAGGGTGGAAGCCACGAAGAGCAGGGTGATCAGCGGCACGCCGCGGATGAACTCGATGAAGCCAACGCAGAGCGACTTGACGATCAGCAGGTCGGATTGCCGGCCCAGTGCCAGAACGATGCCAAGTGGCAGCGAGCAGGCGATGGCGACGACGCCGATGGTGATCGAGAGCATCATGCCGCCGAAGTCACGCGAGGCGACCGGCTCGATGGCCAGCGGGATGACAGCGGCCAGCCCGTCCTGCACGTAGCCGGACAGGAAGAGCCACCAGACCAGCGCCGCGACCACAGCCGCGATGATCGCGCCCAGCTGGCCGATTGCCTCGGAGCCGTATTTGACCACGGCGTAGAGGATCACGAAGCCCAGCGCGGCGCAGATCGGCGACCAGATGGTGCCGCCCCAGAGGAGCCACGGAAAGAGGAAGGGGTAGATCGCGCTGAAGATCAGCAGCTTGCCCGGCACCTTGTCGGAGAACAGCACCGGGGCCAGTGCGGGTGCCAGCAGCACGAAAGCGAGGATTGGGCGCCAGTAGAGCTCGGCGGGGTAGAACCCGAAGAGCAGCTGGATCCAGCGTTCGCGGATCACGCCCCAGCACGCACCGGAGGTGCCGTGCTCGCCCACCTTGCCAGCGGCGGTGAGCATTTCGCGGCATTCGCCGAGCGAGGTGGCGTTCCACGTGGGCGAGAAGAACCACGGGATCAGCATCCAGAGCACATAGGCGATGAAGGCCGTGCAGAGGATGGTGACAATGGTGTTGAACGGCCCGGTGAAGAGGTTCTTCTTGCCCCAGCCGAGGAGGCCGACGGTCGAAGCCGGCGGCTCCTTTTGCGGGAGCATGGTATCGCGCACGAAGGCGACGGTATCGGCGTGCAGGTTGCTCATCTTACCTCTCCACCAGTTTGACGCGGTTGTTGTACCAGTTCATCAGCGCCGAGATGCTCAGCGAGATGATGAGGTAGATCAGCATGCCCAGCAGGAGCGTTTCGAGCTCCTTGCCGGTCTGGTTGAGGGTGATCCCCATCAGCGTGCCGGTGATGTCCATGTAGCCCACGGCGATTGCTAGCGAGCTGTTCTTGGTCAGGTTGAGATACTGCGAGATCAGCGGCGGGATGATGACCCGCAGCGCCTGCGGCAGCACCACCAGCCGCATGATGCGGTTTGGGCGCAGGCCCAGCGCACCGGCGGCCTCGGTCTGGCCTGCGGAGATCGCGAGGATACCGGCCCGCACGTTCTCGGCGATGAAGGCCGCGGTGTAGAGCGAAAGCGCCAGCCAGAGGGCGATGAGCGAGTTCCGCAGATAAGTGCCGCCCTGGAAGTTGAAGCCTTGCAGCGCCGGGTAACCGAGGTGGAAGCCGAGCGCGACCAGCACAACAAGCAGCGGCACCACGAGGGTGCCGAGGGTCAGATACCATGTGGTGGGGCGCTTGCCGGTCTTCTCCTGCGTGGCATCGGCGTTGCGCTTGATCGCGCGGACGCCAAAGATCGACGCCACCACGACGGCGATGATCAGCAGCAGGTCGAGGCTGATATCGAAGTTCATTGAGCTGGTACCGAAGAGGTGAATGTCACCCAGCGAGCGCGAGAACAGCGGCTCAGGCACGTAGACGCCGCGGTTTGTGATGGCGACCGTGTCGAAGATCTTCATCGTCGCTTCCGGATCGTCGCCGCGGAAGGCGCGGGGCGCGGGCAGCGTTTCGATCAGGATCGCCATGGCGAAGACGATCCAGAGCAGCACCGGCACGTTGCGGAACATCTCGACGTAAACGGTGGTGAGCCGGGCGATCAGCCAGTTGGGCGAGAGCCGGAGCACACCGATGATCACCCCGATCACCGTGGCGGTGATGCAGCCCAGAACGGCGACCAGAAGCGTGTTCAGCAGGCCGACGAAGGCGGCGCGGAGGTGGCTGTTCTGGTTGTTGTATTCGATCAGGACCTGGTTGATGTCGTATCCCGCAGGCTCGGTGAGAAAGCCGAAGCCAACCGTCTTGCCGCTGGTGGCAAGGTTCTGCACCGTGTTGCTGATCAGGAAGCCGACAAGCAGCAGGAACCCGATCAGTGCCACCACCTGAATCGTCATCGACCGGTAGCGGGTGTCGTAGATGAGCATGGAAAGCCGGAATTCGGCCTTCGGCGGATCCGTGACAGTTGCCATTGTGGCGCTCCCCCGAGCTGTGAGTTGCTACACCTTCCCCGTTTGCGGACGCAGGTCCGCAAGCCACTGGGTGCAGCTATTTTGAAGTTTCATGTCCCCGATTGCGAAGGGGCGCGGCCTTGCGGTCGCGCCCCCTGCTTTGATCTTAGCGGAACGGCGGTGCGTAGAGCAGGCCGCCTTCGGTCCACTGGGCGTTGAGCCCGCGGCTCAGGCCGATCGGAGTGGCCGAACCGATGTTGCTTTCGAACACTTCGCCGTAGTTGCCGACGCTTTCGATGACCATCTTGGCCCAGCCGGCGTCGAGGCCGAGCATCTCGCCGAGGTTGCCCTCGGTGCCGAGCAGGCGGTTCACTTCCGGGTTGTCACCGGCAGCGGCCGACATCTCGCCAACGTTGGCGGAGGTCACGCCATACTCTTCGGCGGCGATCATCGCGTTGAGCGACCAGCGGACGATATCGCCCCACTCGTCATCACCGTGCCGCACGAGCGGGCCGAGCGGCTCTTTCGAGATGATTTCGGGCAGGATCACGTGATCGGCCGCGTTCTCGAAGGTGGAGCGCGTCGCGGCGAGGCCGGAGGCGTCGGTGGTGTACACGTCGCAGGCGCCAGCGAGGTACTGCTGCTGGGCTTCGGCGTTGGTTTCGATCGGCACCGGCTCGTAGCTGATGTTGTTCACGCGGAAGAAGTCCGCGAGGTTCAGCTCGGTGGTGGTGCCGGTCTGGATGCAGACGGTGGCGCCATCAAGCTCTTTGGCCGAGGACACGCCCAGCTCTTTGGGGACCATGAAGCCCTGACCGTCGTAGTAGTTCACGCCGACGAAGGTGAACTTGAGGTCCACGTCGCGCGAGAAGGTCCAGGTGGTGTTCCGGGCCAGCATGTCGATCTCGCCGGAAGCGAGCGCGGTGAAGCGGGTTTTGCCGGTGGTGGGCACGAACTCGACAGCGGTCGGGTCGCCAAGCACGGCAGCGGCAACGCCACGGCACACGGCCACGTCGAAACCTTCCCATTCGCCCGAAGCGTTCGGCGCCGCAAAGCCCGGCACGCCGGTCGCAACGCCGCAGTTCAGCTTGCCGCGCGCTTTCACGTCGTCAAGCGTCGCCGCAGCGCCGGCGGTGGCGGCAAGGCCAGCGACGGTCAGTGCGCCGAGAAATACGGATTTTTTCATGTTTACCTCTTCCTGATCGTCCGGTGCCGTTTTGTTACGGCTTTCCGGAGTGAATACCGGCAGGGTGTGCCGATGTGCGTGAGTGCGATGCCCAACCCTCAGGACACCGCAGAAGTGCGTCAAGTTGGCCGAATTCGTCAGGGGACGTCAAGGGCGCGAGGGCGTGCTTCCTTGGCGTAAAACAGTTTTTTGCCCGTTTTTTGGGCGAAAGCCCGGCGGCGTTCGCCCTGAGGGCGAAGCGGCGCGATTCACTTGGCAAGTCTGGAAAGCCGGAAGAGCTCTGCCGCGTGCAAGAAATCGCCACGTTTGCGGGCGGCCACTTCGGCGGCCTCTTCATCCTCGCCCCATTGCTCGATCTGCCAGGTCTCATCGACCCGGCTGCGCTCCCACAGATCTTCGGGCGCGGCGTGGTTTGCCTGCACGGCGAGGCCCATGACAAGCGAACCGGAGAGCGCGGTGAGATCGTGCAGCGCGGTGAGCGCGAAAGCATCCTGCCGCTGGACCAGCGCCCGCAGCGACTCGATTGAGGTGGCGGGCTGGGGCACGTGCATTACCCCGGTGGCGATGACGAGGGGCGCATCAAGTGCATCGCTGGCCCAGTCCACCAGCGGGTCCCAGGCCACGGCCTGACGTTCGACCAGCGCAGTTGGGCTCTCGGCCCGATAGCAGATGAGATCGCTCTCGCCGTAGGCGGCCACGATCTCGGCTACATCGGCGTGCTGCGGGGCTACACGGTCGAGTGCCGAGTTGGCGGAGCGGGTGAAGGGCATGGAGAGCGGATCGATCTTTTCGCTTTGCGCTTGCCACTCGTTAGCCACGGCGCGGGCGAGCGCCTCGGTGGGCAGCAGCAGTGGGGCCTTGGCCGGGGTCTTCACAGGGCGGCCATCGAGATGCACGGCAAAGCCCGCGCCCTCGGGCACGGCCTGTGCCTCGGTCCAGAACCGTTTTGCCGCCCATTCCGCCATTTGCGTCAGCCTCCTGTTGCCCGGATGATCGCCCGGCCCAGCGCGGCGGCGTCCTGCACCACCTCTGCTGCCCCGGCCTCTGCCAGCGCGGCGGGCGCGTGGTAGCCCCAGCTCACACCGACCCCGGTGATGCCCGCGTTACGGGCCATGTCCATGTCGTAGCTCGTATCGCCGATCATCACGGCCTGATGCGCCTCGCAGCCGGTCTCCCGCAGGGCCGCCTCGAGCATCGACGGGTGCGGCTTGGAGGGGTGATGGTCAGACACCTGCTCGGAGATGAACATTCCCTCGAGGCCGGAGGATTTGACCAGCGCATCCAGACCCCGCCGGGACTTGCCGGTGGCGACGCAGAGCAGGTTCTCGGGCGTTTGGGCCAGCTCATCGAGCAGCTCGCGCATGCCGGGATAGAAGATAGCCGCCGGAGAGGTTTTGCGAATCTCGACGAAGCTGTCCTTGTAGGCGGCAGTCATGGCCGCGACCTCGCCCGCATCGGCCTCGGGGCAGAGCCGGGCGATGCCCACCTCGAGCGAGAGGCCGACGATCGAGAGCACTTGCGCGCGCGGCGGGGCCGTGCGGCCGGTGGCGGCAAAGCCCGCGGTCATCGCGGCGACGATCTCGTTCTGGCTGTCGATGAGCGTGCCGTCCACGTCGAAGATGATGCAGCGCAGCTGGCTCAATGGTAGTCCTCGAAGGGGTCGTCGGCGGCGAGATCCTCTGTCCAGCCGAAGGTGTCGAAGGTCTCGGCCATGTGCTGGGGCAGCGGCGCTGTCACGGTGACTGGCTGCTTGGTGACCGGGTGCAGGAAGGTCATCGAGCGGGCGTGCAGGTGCAGCTTGCCCGAGATGATGCCACCCATCTTGGCGCCCCATCCGTCGCCCATGTTCTCCTGCGCGGAGCCGCCGTATTTGCCATCGCCCGCGATCGGATGGCCAACCTCGGCCATATGGGCGCGGAGCTGGTGGGTGCGTCCGGTGATCGGCTCCAGCGCGACCCATGTGGCGCGGCCCGCCACGCGGTAAAGAGCAGAGTAGAGCGTGTGCGCCCGCTTGGCGCCCTCAGTGCTCTCGACCTCGCGGGGGTGGACACAGAGCATCTTCTCCCCTGCCCCTTTGCCTCCCGGCGCCTTGACGAGGCCGAACTTGATCTCGCCGTTGTAGGGCGAGGGCACACCGGCCACCACGGCCCAGTAGATCTTGCGGGTCTCCTTGTGGCGGATGGCGGCGGTGAGGTCGGCGGCGATCTTGCGGGAGCGGGCGAGCAGCAGGACGCCGGAGGTGTCCTTGTCGAGCCGGTGGACGAGGCGGGGCTTGTCTTCGGTACCGAAGGTCAGCGCCTCGGCGAGGCCGTCCACGTGGCGCGTTTGGCCGGAGCCGCCTTGCGTGGGCAGGCCGGGCGGCTTGTTGAGGGCGATGATGTAATCGTCCTTCCAGATCACCGCATCGCGGATCATTTTGGCATCGGCGTCGGAGACCGTGCTGCGCTTGGTGGGCGTGGGCGCGGCCCCCTCGGGGAGCGGGGGGATGCGCACCTCCTGCCCCTCTTCCAGCCGGGTCGAGGCCTTCACCCGCCCGCCATCGACGCGAATCTCGCCCTTGCGGCACATCTTCTCGATCCGGCCCTGAGGGACGTGCGGGAAGATGCGGCGGAACCAGCGATCAAGCCGCTGGCCGGCATCATCGGCGGAAACGGGAAGGGTTTGCACGCGGCTCATGCGAAGACTCCCCGGCCCAGTGCCAGCCCTGCGATGAGGGCGAGGATGGAGAGGGTGACCGAGGCCACCACGTAGAGCGCCGCCGTGCCCATCTGCCCGCGCTCGAAGAGGGTGACCGCATCGAGCGAGAAGGCGGAGAAGGTGGTGAAGCCACCGAGCAAGCCGGTCATCACGAAGGGCGAGAGGGCGTGGCCACCGCGCAGGCCGACGAGGGCAGCAAAGAGGCCCATCAGCAGCGAGCCCGCCACATTGACCGTGAGGGTGCCCCAGGGAAAGCCCGGCCCCATCACGCGGATCGCCGCCACCCCCGTCAGGTAGCGGGCCGAGGCCCCGAGGGCGCCGCCGAGGGCGACTTGTGCCAGCGTTGAAATCATGGGCGGCGTGTTGCGCCGGAGGCGGGGGAGAGTCAAGCGGAGTGGCCGGGCGTGACACGGCGGCAGGAGCACGACATTGCGGCACGGCGCAGGGCCTTGAGCCTCCGCGAAGGATTGTTTCGTAGCTTCTTCAAACTTACCGAAAATGCCGCCTAAAGATGGCGAAAATGGAGCGGGAGCCTTGGCTGAACCTCGATTCAGGCCAGATTTTTCAGGCGATTAGGCATTTTCTTCAACGGTCGTAAAAACCCAATTATCCGGATGATCCGGCCCGATTATTGTCACGAACGGGGAGCAAATCATTGAGCATCGACACCTTTCCTGGAGAAACGAAATCATGAGCACTGACCTTTCCAACCTCACAAATCTCGACGGTTTCATCGGCGCCTGCCTCGTGGACAGCGAGTCCGGCATGATGCTGGCTTCCGAAGACGGCAACGGCATCCTCGATCTCGAAACCGCCGGCGCTGCCAACATGGAAGTCGTTCGCGCGAAGAACGCGGCGATGCAGTCGCTTGGTCTCGAGGACCGCATTGAAGACATCATGATCTCGCTGGGCAGCCAGATCCACCTGATCCGCCCGTTGGCGTCCAACCCCGATGTTTTCATCTATGTCGCGCTGGATCGCGCCAAGGCCAACCTCGGCATGGCGCGCCTGAAGGTGCGTGAGACCGAAGGCACGCTCAAGGTCTGACGACGTCAGCAGCCGGGGCAACCCTTGGCAGAGGGTATGCCCCGGCTGGCATCGTGCCATCGCCGTCGGCGCGCCAGCCGGGTCGTGGGGATGCTTTCCTGGAGCGGTCCCACGGCCCGGCGTGTCGCCGTTGGCGACGACAGATCACTTTTGGGGAAGACTCTCGAACGGCGGCTGGTAGCCGTTGGCCTCGTACCGATCACGCGGGATGCCGATTTGAGTGCCCACACCCTTGTCAATGAAAGCGATCTCCATGCCGCTGGTATGCACGGTACGATAGACCCCGGTTGCTTCACTCATTTACGTTAGTCCTTCCTGTTCTCTCCGCCCCTCACTGTGGCAAAATGATCCGGAAAATGTGTCGTGAATTGGAACGGCAAAGGGTTTTGTCCCGGCATTATGCGGGCCTGATTGTGCGCTGCTGCGCAGGAATGTGGTGCGGCCCACGGCTCCGCTCGGAGCGCCGCGAGCCTCAGCCCTTATTCCGCTTGGCCCTGAGGCCTGCGAACCACTCCACGCGCTTTTTCAGCTCGCGCTCGAACCCGCGCTCGACCGGCTGATACCAGACCGGGCGCTTCATCCCGTCGGGGAAGTAGTTTTGCCCTGAGAAGCCATCTTCGGCGTCGTGATCATATTGGTAGCCATCGCCATAGCCCTGCTCGCTCATCAGCTTGGTGGGCGCGTTGAGGATATGCTTGGGCGGGGGTTCGGAGCCGGTCTTCTTGGCCGCCGCGCGCGCGTCCTTGTAGGCCACGTAGACCGCGTTGGATTTGGGTGCGAGGGCGATGTAGGTGAGCGCTTGCGCAAGGGCCAGTTCACCCTCAGGGCTGCCGAGGCGCTCGTAGACCTCCCAGGCGTGGAGGCAGTGGGTTTGCGCGGCAGGGTCGGCAAGGCCGATATCCTCCACCGCCATGCGGGTGATCCGGCGGGCAAGGAAGCGCGGGTCTTCGCCGCCTTCGAGCATCCGGGCGAACCAGTAGAGGGCGGCGTCGGGGTCGGAGCCTCTGACAGATTTGTGCAGCGCGGAGATGAGGTTGTAGTGGCCGTCGCCCGACTTGTCGTATTGCGCGGCGCGGCGCTGGAGGCGGGCGGCGAGGGCCTTTGAGTCGAGCTTGGTTTCGGCCTTCCAGCCGGCGACCTGCTCGACGAGGTTGAGAAGCGCACGGCCATCGCCATCGGCCATGCCGAGCAGGCTCTCGCGAGCTTCTCCGGTGAGCGGCAGGGCGGCGCCAAGTTCCTGTTCGGCCCGGAGCAAGAGCTTTTCGAGCGCCTTTCCATCGAGCCGGTTGAGCACCAGCACCTGCGCGCGGCTCAGGATAGCGGCGTTCAGCTCGAAGCTGGGGTTCTCGGTGGTGGCACCGACGAGCACGATGGTGCCGTCTTCCATATGCGGCAGGAAGCCATCCTGCTGAGCTTTGTTGAAGCGGTGGATCTCATCGACGAAGAGCAGCGTGCCCTGCTCGTTCGTGCGGCGCAGCTTGGCGGCCTCGAAGACCTTCCGCAGCTCGGGCACGCCGGTGAAGATGGCGCTGATCTGGACGAAGGCGAGATCGGTCTCATGGGCCAAAAGACGGGCGATAGTGGTTTTGCCGACGCCGGGCGGCCCCCAGAGAACGAGCGACGACAGGCTGCCTGATGCCAGCATGGCTCCAAGCGGTGCATCGGGGGCCAGAAGGTGCTCTTGCCCAATCACATCGGCCAGCTTTGCCGGGCGCAGCCGGTCGGCCAGCGGGCGCGGGGCATTGCCGCCAGCGGCGGGCTCTGTAGCAGCGGTGTCGAAGAGATCGGCCATGGGGCAGATGTAGGGCCTCGGGGGACCGAGGGGAAGCGTTTCGCCCAGGGCGGCGCGGGGCCGCCCCGGGCAGGGCACCGGTCAGTGCATGTTGTCGCGCAGGTCGATCGAGACGCACTGGTTGAGGTGACCGTCGAAGTCCATCACCCGGCCCGCCGCCTTGGCCTTCAGCCCGCAGCGCCCGGCCCAACGGGGCCAGTTGGCGGGGATCAGACCCAGCACCTCGGAGGCGCCAAGCTCGCGGGCGGAGCGGGTCATCTCCATGATCAGATAGGCATGGACCCGGCGCCGGATGTTCATCGGCGTAGTGTGGCTCACGAAGACGCGGCTCGATTCCCAGATCGTGTCGGAGATCGGGGCCTCGTAATCCAGCAGGTCTGCGGGAATCGTATCGAGCAGGTGCCGCTGGGCGTCGCGGATCATGTAGCTGTAGATGCCGCAGCGCGCCGTGGTCGGCGTAAGCCGGATGCCCGCGAGAATCTCGGTGCCGTCATGCACCGCGACCCAGCGCGAGGCGGGGGTATCATACTGGTCGTACTCCATTCCCAATGCCTCGGGCAGATCCCAGTTGTTCTGCACGATGAAGCTCTGCCGCCTTGCGCGGAAGAGATTGGCAAAAAGTTCGCCGTGGTTGTGAAGGTTGGCGAAGGAAAGGGTGGTGGTTTGCATCGCAATTCTCCTGCTTGCTGGGGTGGTGTGAAAAGCAAGCCCTGCGCCTAGCAGGAGATCGGCACGCTAAAGCAGTCTGTATTCCTTTGCCCGCTGAAGCGCTTCGGCCGTGGTTCGGGCGTGGAGCCTTTCCCTTGCGGCTGTCAGCCGTGCTTTGAGCGCACTTTCGGAGATGTTGAGTTTGGCAGCTGCAGCAGTGTGACGATCCCCCGCTGCAATCAGGCGCAGAGCATCTATCTGTGCCTGGGTGAGACTCTCCGGAGGTTCGGTCAGGTCGTGCAGCTTGCGGATGATATCGCCTATCGCGGCCATCTCATCTGCCTCGAATTCTCGGTCTGCCCGTGCTGCCCCTGCGATCGTGCGTGAAGAGATCGGGCCGCAGGAAACCTGCATCCCGAACTTCAGGCCAAATTCCGCGGCTTCGTCGAGAATGCCGAACGGATCCGGCAATTCTATCTCGCTCCACCGCGTTTCCCCTTCTGTGGAAAACCCCCAGGCGATCATCGGATCGCGCATGGCGTAGGCCTGCGCTGTGTAATGATCATTCCATGCCTTGTCATACGTCTGGAAGACGTGAAGCGGTGAGGCAAAGCGGATATGCAGCCCTGCGAAATATCCCGCAGGGGCCAGCTTCCCGAGGGCCTCGAGCTCCCTATCTATCCTCTGTTTGTCAGACATGTCTTTTTAGACAAGTTGCCACAAATCCAGTCAACCTTAAATTGAGCGCAATGAAACACACCGATTGGAGTGTCATTTCGTGCAACAAATGAGGCCGGAAACCTTTGCGCAGCTGATGCGCCTGCCGGTTCCGCTTCGGGCTGACCTGCTGGAATTCATCGGGTCGACCCCGGTGGCCGACGGAGAGATTCGCAGCTTGATCGAACGGTTGGCCGGGGGCGAGATCCCCGGGCTGGGCCGCGCCGCCTGAGGCGCCTACGGAGCCGGAGAATCGGTTTCGCCGCGCGTAGCGCGGACACAAGAAAAAGGCCCGCACGAGAACCGTGCGGGCCTTTTCTGTTCCACGAATCGGCACAGCTTACTCGGCTGCGGCCTCTTCGGCCTCAAGGCGGGCTTTGTCGCCAGCGCCTTTTGCGGCCGGGTCACGGTCGACCAGCTCGATGATGGCCATCGGGGCCATGTCACCGTAGCGGAAGCCGGCTTTCAACACGCGGGTGTAGCCGCCGTTACGCTCGGCGTAGCGCGGGCCCAGCACTTCGAAGAGCTTGGCGACGTAGGCATCCTGCTTCAGGCGCGAAGCGGCCTGACGGCGGGCGTGTAGATCGCCCTGGCGTTTGCCGAGGGTGATGAGCTTGTCCATGATGCGCTTGAGTTCTTTGGCCTTGGGCAGGGTCGTCTTGATCTGTTCGTGCTCGATCAGCGAGCCGGCCATGTTGGCGAAGAGCGCCTTGCGGTGCTCATGGGTGCGATTCAGGCGGCGGTATCCGCGGGCGTGACGCATGTTTCTTCTCCTAAAAGGTGCCCTCTACGGGCGGTTTTGCTTTGTCTGGCCGGCGTGCGTAGCGCCGACTCTCCTTGGGGCAGGATGCCCGGGTCTTATGCGGGGCGCGCCGGAACGCGCCCCACGAATTGATCAGAACTGGTCTTCGAACTTCTTGGCAAGGTCTTCGATGTTCTCCGGCGGCCACTCCTCGACATCCATGCCGAGGTGCAGGCCCATGCCCGACAGAACCTCTTTGATCTCGTTCAGCGACTTGCGGCCGAAGTTCGGGGTGCGGAGCATCTCGGCTTCGGTCTTCTGGATCAGATCGCCGATGTAGACGATGTTGTCGTTCTTCAGGCAGTTCGCGGACCGCACCGAAAGCTCAAGCTCGTCGACCTTCTTCAACAGAAGCGGGTTGAACTCGAGGCCATCGTCCTCTTCCTGACGGCCAGCGGCCTCGGGCTCGTCGAAGTTGACGAAGATCGAGAGCTGGTCCTGCAGGATGCGGGCGGCGTAGGCCACGGCGTCATCCGGGGTCACGGAGCCATCGGTTTCGAGCTTCAGGGTCAGCTTGTCGTAGTCCAGCACCTGGCCCTCACGGGTGGGCTGCACATCGTAGCTCACCTTCTTCACGGGCGAGTAGATCGCGTCGATCGGAATGAGTCCGATGGGGGCATCTTCGGGGCGGTTCTTGTCGGCCGCCACGTAGCCCTTGCCGGTGTTCACGGTCAGCTCCACGTAGAGATCGGCACCGTCATCGAGGTGGCAGATCACGTGGTCCTTGTTCAGGATCTCGATGCCTGCGCTTTCGGAGATGTCACCAGCGGTGACAACGCCCGGGCCCTTGGCGGAGATCGAGATGCGCTTGGGGCCGTCGACTTCCATGCGGATGGCGACGCCCTTGAGGTTCAGCACCACGTCGGTCACGTCTTCACGCACACCGGCGATGGAGGAGAACTCGTGCAGCACGTTGTCGATCTGGACGCTGGTGATGGCCGCGCCCTGCAGCGAGCTCAGCAGAACCCGGCGCAGCGCGTTGCCGAGGGTGAGGCCGAAGCCCCGCTCCAGCGGTTCCGCAACAACGGTGGCCTGACGCGCGGGATCATTGCCCGGCTTCACGTCAAGCTGCGTGGGTTTGATGAGTTCCTGCCAGTTTTTGTGGATCATGTGTATGTCGCCTCCATACCAGTTCGCGGCCCATGTCCGAGGCTTGCGAACGCCCGAGGATAAAATGACGGACCGGAGGGCGGTGAGGCCCTCCGGCTAATGCGTGGTGATCAGACCCGGCGACGCTTCGGCGGGCGGCAGCCGTTGTGGGCGATCGGGGTCACGTCGCGGATGGACGTGATGTTGAAGCCGATCGCGGCCAGCGCACGGAGCGCCGACTCACGGCCAGAACCGGGGCCCTGCACTTCGACCTCGAGGGTTTTCACCCCGTGGTCCTGCGCCTTGCGACCGGCGTCTTCGGCGGCCATCTGGGCGGCGTAGGGCGTGGACTTCCGGGAGCCCTTGAAGCCCATGGTGCCAGCCGAGGACCAGGCAATCGCGTTGCCTTGGACGTCGGAGATCAGGATCTTGGTGTTGTTGAACGAGGAGTTCACATGAGCAACGCCAGCGGCGATGTTCTTGGAAACCTTGCGCTTGGTCGCGCCACGACGGGTATCACGTGCCATTGGTCGAGCCCTCCCTTACTTCTTCTTGCCGGCAATGGCCTTTGCGGGGCCTTTGCGGGTGCGAGCGTTGGTGTGGGTCCGCTGGCCACGGACGGGCAGGTTGCGGCGATGACGCAGGCCACGGTAGCAGCCGAGGTCCATCAGGCGCTTGACGTTCATCTGCACGTCGCGGCGCAGGTCGCCTTCGACGGTGTAGTTGGCGTCGATGTGCTCACGAACGGCGAGCACTTCGGCGTCGGAGAGTTCGTTCACACGGCGGGTGACTTCGATGCCGACGGCTTCGCAGATCTTGCGCGCCGAATCCGGGCCGATGCCATGAATATAGGTGAGCGCGATCGGAACGCGCTTTGCGGTCGGGATGTTTACCCCAGCGATACGGGCCAAAATGGTCTTCCTTCGGTTGCGGTTCCGTGTTGCCAGAACCTTTTTTCACAACAGAGGCCCGAAGGGTGGTTGCCCCCGGGCCGATGCATTCTCCGGCCGAGTCGCAAAAGGCGATTCCCGGTTGAGAAGCGCCCAAATAAGGGGATTTGGACGGCGCGTCAAGGGCACGTTCAGGAATTGTCAATCCTGACGTGCCAGACATCGCGTCTCCAAGCAGGATGCCGCAAAATTCCCCCGGTGAAAAGCCTGCTCCGCGCGATGTGATGACTGCGCCGGGTTGGCGGCGGGTCGGGCGATGCGTGATTGCCTTATGATGCCCACGGGTGCGGCGGCCTGCGGTGATCGGGGCTTGCGGGCAGCGGGGCCGTGGCGCCGCAGAGCGGGCAGGCCTCATCGACGGATTGCAGGACGAAGATCAGCTCGCCTTGCAGCGCGTCGGGGCTACCCTCGAAGCCATTCTCGGAGAGGGCCTTCGCGAAACTCTCCCAAGCCGCTTGCTGGCGCTGCGCGAGAAGATCATCTCGGAGATCGAAGGCCAGCAGGCTCTTGGGATGGTCGGGGCAGCGGACGAAGCAACCGGCCTCTTCGGCGGCGCGCTCGGCCAGCAGGCTCCAGTCGGTCAAGCCAGCCCCAGCTTCTCGCGGACGCCCTTGGAGACCTCCTCGATCGGGGCGAGGCCGTCGGTGCGCTGGTAGAGGCCCTTGGCGTAGTAGTAGCCGACCAGCGGCGAGGTCATCTTGTAGTAGGCCATTAGCCGGGTCTTGAGGCTCTCTTCGTTGTCGTCGGCGCGGGCTTCGCCGCCGGCGGCCACGGCCTCGCGGGCGCGGTTGAGGATGCGCTCCACGAGCGCCTCGTCGTTCACCCGCAGCTCGAGCGCCAGATCGAGGCTCTGGCCCATCTCCTCGAGCAGTTCACCGAGAGCGTCGGCCTGCTTCAGGGTGCGCGGGAAGCCGTCGAAGATGTAGCTCTTCTCGGGGGCCTCTTCGAGTTTCTCGCGGATCAGGCCGATGACGATCTCATCGGTCACGAGGTCGCCACGGTCCATCACTTCGGCAACCTTGTTGCCCATCTCGGTGCCCGAGGTGCGCGCGGCGCGGAGCATGTCTCCGGTCGAGAGCTGCACCATGCCCTCGCTCTCGACGAGGATTTTGGCTTGCGTGCCTTTGCCCGCTCCAGGCGGTCCGAGAAGTATGATGTTCATCGCCGGGCTGTCCCCCTCCGGTTGCGACCTCCACGCTTTTTACCGCGAAGCTGCGAGCGCTCAATGAGATTTTCGTACTGGTGTGCCAGCAGATGCGACTGGACCTGCTGGATGGTGTCCATGCCGACCGACACGATGATCAGGATCGAGGTGCCACCGAAGTAGGCGGTGATCCCGAGGCCGCCGCGCACCATTTCGGGCAGCAGGCAGACCAGCGCCAGATAGGCGGAGCCGAGCACGAGGATGCGGTTGACGACATACTCGAAGTATTCGGCGGTGCGCTTGCCGGGGCGGATGCCGGGCACGAAGCCGTTCTGGTTTTTCAGGTTGTCGGCCACGTCGTCTGTCTTGAACGAGACGTTGTGGGTGTAGAAGTAGGTGAAGAACACGATCATGGCCGCGAAGAACAGCAGGTAGAGCGGCTGTCCGGGGCCGAAGTAGGCGAGGATGGTGCTCATGACCGGGCCGGTCTGGTTGCCGGAGAAAGTGCTAACTGTGGTGGGCAGAAGCAGCAGCGAGGACGCGAAGATCGCCGGGATCACGCCTGCCGGGTTCACCTTGATCGGCAGGTGCGAGGAGCCGCCATCATAGACCTTCATGCCGACCTGACGGCGCGGGTACTGGATGTGGATCTTGCGCAGCGACCGCTCCATGAAGACCACGAAGGTCAGCACGGCGACGATCATCACCAGCACGCCGATCACCACCCCACCCGAGATTGCCCCGGTCTGGCCCTGCACGAAGAACTGCGCCAGCGCGCCGGGCAGCTCGGCGACGATGCCGACGAAGATGATGAGCGAGATGCCGTTGCCGATGCCGCGTGCGGTGATCTGCTCACCCAGCCACATCAGGAACATGGTGCCGCCGACCAGCGTGATGACGCAGGAGGCAATGAAGAACAGGCCCGGATCAGCCACGAAGGGCACGCCGTCGGCGGAACCGTTCTGCAGCGACACGGCGAGGCCGTAAGCCTGGAAGGTTGCCAGCGCAACGGTGCCGTAGCGGGTGTATTGGTTGATCTTCTTGCGGCCCTGCTCGCCCTCTTTCTTCAGCTGCTCCAGTGCCGGCACCATGGCCGTCAGAAGCTGCACGATGATCGAGGCGGAGATGTAGGGCATAATTCCGAGGGCGAAGATGCCCATCCGGCCGATGGCGCCGCCGGTGAACATGTTGAGCACGCCGCCGAGGCCCTGCGTCGCCTGCTCCATGAAGGCCCGCAGCGCGGTGCCGTCGATGCCGGGGACGGGAATGTAGGTGCCGAGGCGATAGATGATCAGCAGCCCGATGGTGAAGAAGATCCGCTGCCGAAGCTCCGGGGCCTTGCCGATGGCCCCCCAGCTCATGTTGGCGGCCATTTGCTCTGCTGCTGATGCCATGGGGTGTGCTCTTTTCGTTATGCCGATGCGCCGCCGGGCCCTGTCAGGACCGGCGGCGCATGTGTGTCATTAGCCATGTAGGGGCCAGCGCCGCCTTGGGCAACCGTGTTACTCGGCGGCCTGCGCGGTCGTGACCGAAAGCGAGCCGCCGGCTTTTTCGACGGCCTCGATGGCCGACTTGGAAGCACCGGTGACGGAAAGCGCGACCTTGGCGGTCAGCTCGCCCTTGGCGAGGATGCGCACACCGTCGAGCTTGCGGCGCACGAGGCCGGAAGCCACCAGTGCGTCTTCGTCGATGGTGCCCTTGGCGTCGAGCTTCTTGGCGTCGATGAATTTCTGGATCAGGCCGAGGTTGATCACGGCGAACTTCTTGCGGTTCGGCTTGTTGAAGCCGCGCTTGGGAAGACGCTGGTAGATCGGCATCTGGCCGCCCTCGTAGCCATTGATGGCCACACCCGAACGCGACTTCTGACCTTTGATACCACGGCCAGCGGTTTTGCCTTTGCCGGAGCCGGGGCCACGGCCCACGCGCTTTTTGTTGAAGGTCGAGCCGTCGGCGGGACGGAGTTCATTGAGTTTCATGTCGCTTCTCCTTGGCCGGACGCGCCCCCGAAGCGATATGGGCGGCCACGGCATTTTTGGTTTGGGTCTTGGGTCGTGAATCGGGCCCATTTCGGGCCACCGGGGGCGTATAGCGGCGGCGGGCGGGGCGTTCAAGCCTTTCCTCGCTGGGGTTCGGCCCGCCCGCGAGGGACTTGTCCGCGCCCACCGCCGTGGTTTTTAGGGCTTGGCCACGTGCCAGACACCACCCACGCCGTCACCGGTCATGTCGCCCGGCTCCGCGTCACCGGCCCAGAGGTAGAGCGGCGCGCCGTTGTAGGTGATCTGCTTGGTGCCGTCGCGGCGCTCAGTCAGGGCGAAGCCCTCGGGCAGAGACGCGCCCTCTTCGGCCAGCACGGGCGGCCAGCTGCCGGCGCAACCATCGTAGCAGGTGGAGGTCGAGCCATCGTCGTTGTCGAAGGTGTAGAGGGTCATCTGCGCGTCATCGACCAGAACGGCGGCGCCGTCGATCTCGGCGCTGCCGACGGGCGCGCCGCCGTGGCCATCGGCCAGGGCCGCGCCGGGGATGAGGAAGAGGGCGAGAAGGGAAAGCTTGGTCATCTGAATGTCTCCGTGTCTATTCCAAGTGGGCGCCTGCACTGTGCAGACACCTCCCTTACGCCCCGGCTTCGCGATTTATTCGGCAGGTTTGCGAGTTTTCTTTTGGGTCATTTTTTGTGCGCTTGGCGCAATCACGGCCCAACAAGCGGGCAATGCGCGAACTGGCGCATAAAATGGCAGCTTGCGGAAAGGTTGCCGCTTTTCTTTGCGCCCCTCCAAGGCTCTTTGCCCTGCAACCAAACCGAGGAGGGGACAGAGATGGTTGGTGCAGATACCGCTTGGATCATTGTTGCAACGGCTCTGGTGCTGCTGATGACGCTGCCGGGGCTGGCGCTGTTTTACGGCGGGCTGGTGCGCGCGCGGAACGTGCTCAGCGTGTTCATGCATTGCTACGCGATTGCCTGCCTGATGAGCGTGCTCTGGCTGGTCGCGGGTTACTCCATCGCCTTTGGCGAGGCCACAAGCTGGTGGGGCGGCTATGACAAGATGTTCCTCGCGGGTGTCACCACCGACAACCTCGCGGGCACCCTGCCCGAAGTGCTGTTCTTCGCCTTCCAGATGACCTTTGCCATCATCACCCCGGCGCTGATCGTCGGTGCCTATGTGGAGCGGATCGGCTTTGGCTTCGTGCTCCTCTTTTCCGGCCTCTGGATGCTGCTGTGCTACGCGCCGGTGGTGCATTGGATCTGGGGCGGCGGGTTTCTGGCCGATGGCGGGATCTTCGGTGAGACAGGCGTGAAGGACTTTGCCGGCGGCATCGTGGTGCATGAAACGGCGGGCATTGCCGCGCTGATCCTCGCTGCAGTTCTGGGCCGCCGGAAGGATGACAACAAGCCGCCGCACAACCCCGGTTACGTGGTGATCGGCGCCTCGCTGCTTTGGGTCGGCTGGTTCGGCTTCAACGGCGGCTCGCAGCTTGCGGCGGACGGTGGCGCGGCGATGGCACTGACCGTCACCCACCTGAGCGCCGCCACGGCGACCCTGACATGGGCGCTCTGGGAGAAGATCAAGTATGGCAAGGCCTCGGTTGTCGGCGCCGTGACCGGCACAATCGCGGGCCTCGCCTCGATCACACCGGCCTCCGGCTTCGTGGGACCGGTGGAAGCGCTGATCATCGGCGGTGTCGCCGGTATCCTGTGCCAAGAGGCGGTTGGGCTGATCCGCAACAAGATCCGGATCGACGACACGCTCGATGTGATGGCGGTGCACGGCGTGGGTGGCATCTTCGGCACCATCATGATCGCCGTCTTCGGCGCGGGCAGCTGGGCCGCGCAGTTGGGCAGCCTCGTGATCGTCGGCATCTTCACCACGGTCGTGACCTTTGCGCTGATCTACCTCTGTCGCCTCGTCACCCCGCTGCGGGTGGATGAAGAGACCGAGTTCAACGGGCTCGACCTCGCAGTGCATGGCGAAAGCGCCTACGACCACGCCTCCTGAGGCCCCTGCAAATGCGCAACGCCCCGGCCGGATCGTGCCGGGGCGTTTGCCGTTCATTGACTTTCAACCCATTGCCCCTCATATGGCCCCCAGTGCCGCACCCGACGCGTGAGCGGGGCAGCGGGTGCCATAGCGGCCCGCACGGCAGTTTCTACCAACATGGTTCCCACATCACGCGGGGGGTCAGACGCCACGCGGTCCTTCGGGCAATCCGGCTCGGGAGAGACGCAGTTGGCGCAACCCGTGAGTGATCCCCGGCCACAAGGGGCCGGGACGCTTTGCACGTGCGAGGGCAATAGGGCCCCCGCCGAAAGGACATTCTTTTGGATTTCGACATGCTGGGCCTTCCGCCCAAACTCCTCGCCAACCTGGCCGAGCTGAACATCACCAAGCCGACCCCGATCCAGACCAAGGCCATCCCCCACGCGCTCAATGGGCGCGACGTGATGGGCCTTGCCCAGACCGGCACCGGCAAGACCGCCGCCTTTGGCCTGCCGCTGCTGGCCACCCTGCTGCGGATCGAGGGGCGCCCTGCCCCCAAGACCACCCGTGGCCTGATTCTCGCCCCAACCCGCGAGCTGGCCACCCAGATCCTCGACAACCTCCGCGCCTATGCGGACGGCACGCAGGTGCGGGTACAGCTTGTCGTGGGGGGCAAATCGCTCAACGCGCAGGCCGACCGGCTGAACCGTGGCTGTGACTTGCTGGTCGCCACGCCGGGCCGGCTCATCGACCTGATCGAGCGCAAGGCCATCCGCCTGAACGAGACCCGCTTTCTGGTGCTCGACGAGGCGGACCAGATGCTGGACATGGGCTTCATCCACGCGCTGCGCCAGATCGCGCCGCTGCTGAACCCCGAGCGCCAGACCATGCTGTTTTCGGCCACCATGCCGAAGCTGATGGAAGAGCTTTCCAAGTCCTACCTCACCGACCCGGTGAAGGTGGAGACCGCGCCTCCGGGCAAGCCTGCCGAGAAGATCGAGCAATGCGTGCACTTCGTCCAGCAGGACGACAAGCTGCCGCTGTTGATCGAGCATCTGGCCGCCCACCCGAAGGAGGCAGCGCTGGTCTTTGCCCGCACCAAGCACGGTGCCGAGCGGCTGAAGAAGAAGCTTGAGCAAGCAGGCTTCGCTGCAGGCTCCATTCACGGCAACAAAAGCCAGGGCCAGCGGGACCGTGCGCTTACCGCCTTCCGCGAAGGCGAGCTTCTGGTGCTGGTCGCCACCGATGTGGCGGCGCGAGGCATCGACATTCCCGCCGTTCGCTACGTTTATAACTACGAGCTGCCCAATGTGCCGGACAACTACGTGCACCGGATCGGCCGAACCGCCCGGGCGGGTCGCGACGGCACCGCCGTAGCCTATTGCGCGCCTGTCGAGATGGGCGAGCTGAAGGACATTCAGAAGGTCATCGGCCGCGAGATCACCGTGGCTTCCGGCGAAAGCTGGGTGCCCGAGAAGCGCCCGGCCCGCTCCGGCAAGGGCGGTGGCGGCGGGCAAGCCTGCGCATGCCGCCGCTCCCTCGGCCAAGCCACAAGGCCAGAAGCGCCGCAGGCCCCGGCGCCGGGGCAAAGCCGCCTCCTGAACAACAAAACGCCCCGGGTCATCCCCGGGGCGTTTCGCGTTTATGGGCTGTGAGGCGGCTCAGGTTTCCATCTCGTGGTACCAATCGCCGAACTTGACCTCGGAGGTGTCGGCCACGAGGGCGGCAAAGGCCTCGGGGTCCTGCGTGCCGTCATCCCGCCCGCGATAGTGGTAGGGGTAAACGTAAGTCGGCGCGAACTCCTTCACCGCGGAGGCGGCCTGCTCGGCAGTCATGGTGAAGGGGAGGTTCATGCAGACGAAGGCGAGGTCGATATCCTCCAGCGCGCGCATCTCGGGGATGTCTTCAGTGTCGCCCGAGACATAGGTGCGGAAGCCGTCGATGGTGAGCACGTAACCGTTGTCACGTCCCTCGGGGTGAAAGTCGGTCCGGCCCTCGGTGATGTTGTAGGCCGGGATCGCGTCGATCACGACGCCGTTCCACTCGGTGCTCTCGCCGTTGGCCAGCACCTCGTCGGGCGCCATGTCGGCCAGCTTTTCGGCGACTGCAGGGTTGGTGATGAGATGCGCCTCGCCCTTGATCGCCGCCAACGTCTCGGCGTTGAAGTGGTCGCCGTGCTCGTGGGTGACGAGGATGAGATCGGGTGCGGGGAAGTCGGCGTAGGCGGCGGCATCGCCCACCGGGTCGACGTAGATGGTGCCTGCGGGGCTCTCCATCACGAAGCTGGCGTGATCGACCGGGTGGATGGTGATCGAACCGTTCGCGGTTTCGAACATGTCGCCGCCATGCGCCTCTGCGCGCAGGGCATAGGGCAGAACGGTGATGGCCCCGGCGCTGGCAGCGACGGTGGCCAGGAAGGTACGTCTGGTCTGGGTCATTTCGAGCTGTCCTCTCCTGTTGATGTCAGGAGAGATAGGGCGGCTGACCCTGCGGCAAATGACTTTTTCGTAAGTCAGGCGCCGCTTCTGTGCGGATAGGCGAAGATCAGCCGCGAGTCTGGCGCAGGTAATCGGACCAATGCGGGCAGGGCTGAGACTTGAGGCCACGGGTCATGAGGGCGACAAGAGCGAAGAGGCGGGACATTGGAGTCTCCAGAATGGTTGCTTTTCAGGCAGCCAGATACGCCGGATGCCTGTCGGGCGACCACAGTTGAAACCGCAATGCCGCATTGCAGAAAACGCAGGGCTGGACGGGGTGCGCGGCCCCTACCGGAACAGCGGAGAGTCCGTTTTCACCACGCCCTGATAGCACTCCAGCCCGCGCCGGGCGATCTCGCCCTCGACGGCACGGCGCTCATAGGCGTTCTCGATCTTCTCCTGCCCGTACTGGAGTTGGCAGAGATACTGGTCGGGATAGGCCATCACCGCATCGGCGCCCCGGTCCTTGGAACAGGCGGCGAGGGCCAGAGGGAGAAGAAGGAGGAGGCGGGTCATGGGGCTGCTCGGTTTTGTTGGTTCGTTTTCTTCACCCTACAGGGAGCGTGAAACGAAAACACCCCGGCTCTTTCGAACCGGGGTGTTCTATTCTGGTCGGCGGATGCTCCGCCAGATCGCTTAGCCGCGCTCTTCGATGATCTCGACGAGGTGCGGGATCTTGGCGACCATGCCGCGGATCGAGGGGGTATCCTCCAACTCGCGAGTGCGGTGCATCTTGTTCAGGCCCAGGCCGATCAGCGTTTTGCGCTGGATCTCGGGGCGGCGGATCGGGGAGCCGATCTGCTTGACGACGATCGTTTTAGCCATGTCTCGCTCTCCTTACGCTTCGGCGGCTTCTTCGGCCGGCGCGTCTTCGGGCTTCTTGAGGATGTCGGCCACCTTCTTGCCGCGACGCTGCGCGACCATGCGGGGGCTGTTTTCCTTCGTCAGGCCGTCGAGCGTGGCGCGGATCATGTTGTAGGGGTTCTGCGAACCGATCGACTTGGCGACCACGTCCTGCACGCCGAGCATCTCGAAGACGGCACGCATCGGACCACCGGCGATGATACCGGTACCGGTCGGTGCGGTGCGCATCACGACGCGGCCAGCGCCCCAACGACCTTCGATGTCGTGGTGCAGGGTGCGGCCCTCACGGAGCGGCACGCGGATCATCTGGCGTTTGGCCTGCTCGGTGGCCTTGCGGATCGCCTCGGGCACCTCTTTGGCCTTGCCCTTGCCGAAGCCCACGCGGCCCTTCTGGTCGCCGACCACGACGAGCGCGGCGAAGCCGAAGTTCTTGCCGCCTTTGGTCGTCTTCGACACACGGTTGATCGCCACGAGGCGATCGGCGAACTCGGGGGTTTCCTCACGGTCGCGGCGCGGGCCGCGGCGGTTGTTATCACGTTCTGCCATCTATGGCGTCCTTTTCATGGTCGGCGCTTGGCCGGTTGTCTCCGATCGCGGTGGACCTGATTTTCATCACGTGCCCCGGATCATCGGAGGGGCAAACGCGCTGCCCCTCGCAGGTCTTGTCGGATGGGCCGAAGCCCACCGCTTAGATCTTCAGACCACCCTCACGGGCAGCATCGGCGAGCGCCTTGACCTTGCCGTGGAACAGGAAGCCGCCACGGTCGAAATAGGCCTCTTCGACGCCGGCCTTCTTTGCACGCTCGGCAATCGCGGCGCCCACCTTGGTGGCGGCCTCCACGTTGTTCTTGCCGACCACGCCCAGATCCTTCTCCAGAGTGGAGGCGGAGGCCAGGGTCACGCCCTGCACGTCGTCGATCAGCTGCACGCTGATGTTCTTGTTCGAGCGGTGGACGGAGAGCCGCACGCGGCCTGCGTTCACCTTGCGAAGCTTGCTCCGAACGCGCATGCGGCGCTTCTGGAACAGTTGGCGTTTGGTGTTTGCCATGTGTCCGGTCCTTACCTCTTGCCTTCCTTGCGGAAGATGTACTCGTCTTTGTACTTGATGCCTTTGCCTTTGTAGGGCTCCGGCTTGCGCCATTCGCGGATGTTAGCCGCGACCTGGCCGACGAGCTGCTGGTCTGCGCCTTCAACGATGATCTCGGTCTGCTTGGGGCAGGTTACGGTCACACCCTGGGGCACGTCGAAGTTGACTTCGTGCGAGTAGCCCAGCGACAGCTTCAGGGTGTTGCCCTGCATCTGCGCCCGGTAACCCACGCCGTTGATCTCCAGCTCCTTCTTGAAGCCGTCGGTCACGCCCTGGACGAGGTTGGCCACCATCGTGCGGCTCATGCCCCACTGCTGGCGGGCGCGCTTGGAGCTGCCACGCGGCTGCACCGAAACGGCATTGTCCTCGACCGAAAGGGTCACGTCGTCAGTTGCGGTGAAGGTCCGGGCGCCCTTGGGGCCCTTCACTTCGATGGTCTGGCCGGACACCGCCGCGGAAACACCGCTGGGCAGCTCGACCGGTTTTTTACCAATACGAGACATTGCAGGGCCTCCTTAGAAGACGGTGCAAAGCACCTCTCCGCCAACATTGGCAGAGCGGGCATTTGCATCGGACATGACGCCGCGCGAGGTCGAGACGATGGAGACGCCAAGGCCCTGACGGACCGAGGGGATGTCGCCGACGCCCATGTAAACCCGACGACCGGGCTTGGACACGCGCTTGAGTTCACGGATCACCGGGGTGCCTTCGTAGTACTTCAGGCTGATCTCGATTTCCGGGTGGGCGGTGCCTTCAACCGGCTCGTAGCCGCGGATGAAGCCTTCGTCGGCCAGAACATCGAGAACCCAGGCACGCAGCTTCGAAGCGGGCGTGCGGACGGTGGACTTGCCACGCATCTGCGCGTTGCGGATGCGGGTCAGCATATCGCCGAGAGGATCGTTCATCTCATACCCTCCTTACCAGGACGACTTGACCATGCCGGGGATCTGGCCGTTGGAGGCCAGCTCGCGCAGCATGATACGAGACATCTTGAGTTTACGGTAATACGCCTTCGGACGACCGGTGAGCTGGCACCGGTTGTGCAGGCGGGTGGCCGAGGAGTTGCGGGGCAGTTTCGCCAGCTTCAGCCGGGCCTTGAACCGCTCTTCCATCGGTTTGCTCTCGTCATTCGCGATCTCTTTCAGAGCGGCACGCTTGGCGGCATATTTCTCCACCAGCTTCTGACGCTTCTTCTCGCGTTCGATCATTGCTTTCTTTGCCATGGTCGTTTCCTCAGCTGGTGAAGGGCATGTTGAATTGCTTCAACAGCGCCTTGGCTTCCGCATCCGTCTGAGCGGTGGTGCAGATGATGATGTCCATGCCCCAGACTTCGTCGACCTTGTCGAACTCGATCTCGGGGAAGACGATATGCTCTTTCATGCCCATGGCGTAGTTGCCACGGCCGTCAAAGCTTTTGCCCGACACGCCGCGGAAGTCGCGGATACGGGGCATGGCGATGGTGATGAGACGGTCGAGGAATTCGTACATCCGCTCGCCGCGCAGGGTCACCTTGGCGCCCAGCGGCATCTCTTCACGCACCCGGAAGCCGGCGATGGATTTCTTGGCCTTGGTCACCATGGCCTGCTGGCCGGCGATCTTGGTCAGGTCTTCCTGGGCCGACTTGGCCTTCTTGCTGTCGCGCACGGCTTCGGCACCACAGCCGATGTTGAGCACGATCTTGTCGAGACGCGGGATCTGCATGTCGTTCTTGTAGCCGAACTCTTCTTTCAGAGCGGCACGAACGGTGTCAGCGTAGAACGTCTTGAGACGGGGGGTGTAGCTGGCGGCATCAAGCATCGATCACGTCTCCCGTGGTCTTGGCGTAGCGCACTTTCTTGCCATCCTGATCCTTGAAGCCCACGCGCGTGGCTTTGCCGTTGGCATCCACGTAGGAGAGGTTCGAAAGATCGATCGGCATGGCGAGAGGCACGCGGCCGCCCTGGGTGTTCTGGCCCTGGCGCTGGTGACGGATGGCCATGTTCAGCCCTTCCACCACGGCCTTGCCGGCCTTCGGGTCAACCGACTGGATCTCGCCGGTCTTGCCCTTGTCCTTGCCGGTGAGCACGACAACCGTGTCACCCTTCTTCAGTTTCGCGGCCATCTTACAGCACCTCCGGGGCGAGCGAGATGATCTTCATGAAGTTCTTCGAGCGAAGCTCGCGAACGACTGGGCCGAAGATACGGGTCCCGACAGGCTCGTTGTTGTTGTTGAGGATGACGGCGGCATTGCGATCGAAGCGGATCGCGGTGCCGTCTTCGCGGCGCACTTCCTTGGCGGTGCGAACGACAACGGCTTTACGCACGTCGCCTTTCTTCACGCGGCCGCGTGGGATGGCTTCCTTAACGGAGACGACGATGATGTCGCCTACCGAAGCGTACTTACGCTTGGAACCACCCAGGACCTTGATGCACTGAACCCGGCGGGCGCCGGAGTTGTCAGCAACATCCAGATTGGTCTGCATCTGGATCATTAGGTTTCTCCCGACCTATGGGGGCTTTTCTTGTTAGCTCCCCCAGGGTTTCGCTCAAACCGAAAGGTCTGGCAGCTTAGGCTGTCAGAACCTCCCAGCGTTTCGTCTTCGACTTCGGCGCGCATTCCTGAATGCGCACGGTGTCGCCCACCTTGAAGGTGTTCTGCTCGTCATGAGCACGGTATTTCTTGGACTTCCGGACGGTCTTGTGCAGCAGCGGGTGCTTGAAGCGGCGCTCGACGAGCACGGTCACGGTCTGTTCGTTCTGGTCGCTGGTCACGACGCCTTGCAGGATACGCTTGGGCATCTGTTACGCCTCCGCCTTGGCTTTTTCGTTGAGGATCGTCTTCACACGGGCCACGTCACGGCGGACCTGGCGCATGCGGGCGGTGTTTTCGATCTGGCCGCCGGCCTGCTGGAAACGCAGGTTGAAGGCTTCTTTCTTGAGGTCGACAAGGGCGTCGCGGAGCTGGTCCGGCGTCTTGTCACGCAGTTCCTGGGCGTTCATCGCCTATTTCCTTTTTCAACATTCACCGGAGGGCCCCGCATCATGGGTGACCCCGCGCCCGGTGGAGTTCACGTGGTGAAGGCCCGCCCTATAGGGGGGAATCGGATGTGAGGCAAGGGGTTTATTGGGGATTGCGCCTTCCCCCGCCGTAGGGCGGGTGCTACCCCACCTGTGACAGCAACGCCAGAGGCCACGCCCATGCCCGAGATTTCCTCCCTCTTCGTCACCCGCCTTTACCGCGCCGCCCTCTCCGAGCATGGCCCAAAGGTTGATCAGGACGAGTTGGAAGCGAGCTGCTTCACCATCGCCGAAGATGACGAGGCCGGGCAGGAGTGGTGTGAGGAGAACGGCTATCCGGGCTATACCTCCTACGCCTCCCTCTCCGACCTCCCCTGGCGCTTTCCGATCTTCAAGGCGCTGGCCAAGTGCCTCGACGCCCACGTCGCCGCCTTCACCGAAGACCTGCAACTCGACCTCGACGGCCGGGCGCTGGTGCTCGAAGACCTCTGGATCAACATCCTGCCCGAGGGCGGCTCCCACGGCTCCCACATCCATCCCCACGCCGTGATCTCCGGCACCACCTACGTGTCGATGCCCGAAGGCACCTCGGCGCTGAAGCTGGAAGACCCGCGCTCCGCCCGGATGATGGCCGCCCCGATGCGCCGAAAGGGCTGCCGGGAGGAGCTGAAACGCTTCGTCTCGGTGGCGCCCGCGGTGGGGGACGTGTTGCTCTGGGAAAGCTGGCTGCGCCATGAGGTGCCGATGAACATGGCCGAGGAGGAGCGGGTCTCGGTGAGTTTCAATTATCGGTGGGAGTGAGGGCCAGCGATAAACACACTCTCGTCGTTCTTTGCATTCACCTCAGTTGTAGTCGACGTTCCGTTCAACAATCGCTGCTAGCCGTTCGCTGATCTCAGCGAGCACGCCAATGCACACCCCGACGAAGATCATAATGAGGCCTTGGTCAATTGCTTGCCCGGTCGTTCGTGATCCCAGAACCATGCGAGCGGCTTCACTCGGATCGTCCGTGAAAAGAACAAATATGGCCGTCACCAAGCGCAGTCCGCCAAGCACAACTGCCAAGGCTGCAATCCAACCCGCTGCCCCCGTAAAACTCATGATGTGGTCCCTTCCGTTCTAGTTACCGGGAACATGCACAACTCCCCTCGGGCAATTCAAACGAAAACCCCCGCTGGAGCGCTCCAGCGGGGGTTCTCTATTCTCAACCGGTGTGCTGCCCGCAATTGGCTTCGCCAATCGCTACACCGCACTGGTCGCGGCAAGCGCGACCTTTACCAATCTTCGCGAACGATGGTCCGGGTCTTGATCGGCAGCTTCATCGCGGCGAGGCGCAGGGCTTCGCGGGCGACTTCATCGCTGACGCCGTCGATCTCGAACATCACGCGGCCGGGCTTGACCTTGGCGGCCCAGAAATCCACCGAGCCTTTACCTTTACCCATCCGGACTTCAACCGGCTTGGAGGTGACGGGCAGATCGGGGAAGATCCGGATCCAGACACGGCCCTGACGCTTCATGTGACGCGTCATGGCACGGCGGGCGGCCTCGATCTGGCGCGCGGTGATGCGCTCGGGCTCGACCGCCTTCAGGCCGTAGGTGCCGAAGTTCAGGTCAGACCCGCCCTTCGCCTCGCCCTTGATGCGGCCCTTGTGCATCTTGCGGAATTTAGTGCGTTTGGGTTGCAGCATTCTTCCGTCTCCTTACCGGTCGCGGCGGGGGCGCGGGCCGCCGCCTTCCTGGAGCTCCTGGGCTTTGCGATCACGGGCCGAAGGATCGTGCTCCATGATCTCGCCTTTGAAGATCCAGACCTTGATGCCGATGATGCCGTAGGGCGTGGAGCCTTCGGCGTGGGCATAGTCGATGTCGGCGCGCAGGGTGTGAAGCGGCACGCGGCCCTCACGATACCACTCGGTCCGGGCGATCTCGGCACCGCCAAGGCGGCCCGCGACGTTGACCCGGATGCCAAGGGCACCCATGCGCATGGCGTTTTGAACAGAGCGCTTCATGGCACGGCGGAACGACACCCGGCGCTCGAGCTGCTGCGCGATGCTTTCGGCCACCAGGGCGGCGTCCAGCTCGGGCTTGCGAACCTCGACGATGTTGAGGTGCAGCTCGCTGTCGGTCATGTTCGCCAGCTTCTTGCGCAGGGTTTCGATATCGGCGCCTTTCTTGCCGATGATCACGCCCGGACGCGCGGTGTGCACGGTCACCCGGCACTTGCGGTGCGGGCGCTCGATGATCACACGGCTGACGCCGGCCTGCTTGCACTCTTCCTCGATGAACTCGCGGATCGCGATGTCTTCGAGCAGAAGGTTGCCGTAGTCCTTGGTGTCGGCGTACCAGCGGCTGTCCCAGGTGCGGTTCACCTGAAGCCGCATGCCGATCGGATTGACTTTCTGACCCATCAGGCTTGCTCCTCGATCTGGCGGACCTTGATGGTCAGTTCAGCAAACGGCTTGACGATGCGGCCGAAGCGGCCACGGGCACGCGGGCGACCGCGCTTCATCGTCATGTTCTTGCCGACCCAGGCCTCAGCGACGATCAGCTCGTCGACGTCCAGGTTGTGGTTGTTCTCGGCGTTGGCGATGGCGGACTGAAGGCATTTCTTCACGTCCACGGCGATCCGCTTCTTGGAGAAGGTGAGATCGGCCAGGGCCTTCTCGACCTTCTTGCCGCGGATCATCGCAGCGACGAGGTTCAGCTTTTGCGGCGAGGTCCGAAGCATGCGGGCCTTGGCCAGCGCCTCGTTGTCTTCCACGCGGCGGGGATTCTTGTCCTTGCCCATGGTTACTTCCTCTTCGCTTTCTTGTCTGCGGCGTGGCCGTAGTAGGTGCGAGTCGGCGAGTACTCACCGAACTTCTGGCCGATCATGTCCTCGGTCACGTTGACCGGGATGTGCTTTTTGCCGTTGTAGACGCCAAAGGTGAGCCCCACGAACTGAGGCAGGATGGTGGAGCGGCGCGACCAGATCTTGATGACCTCGTTGCGGCCCGACTCGCGGGATTTCTCGGCCTTCTTGAGGACATAGCTGTCGACAAACGGGCCTTTCCAAACAGAACGCGACATGTGTTAGCGACCCTTCTTCCTGGCGTGACGCGAGCGGATGATCAGCTTCTGCGACGCCTTGTTCTTGTCACGGGTGCGGCGACCCTTGGTGTCCTTGCCCCAGGGGGTAACCGGGGTACGGCCACCGGAGGTGCGGCCTTCACCACCACCATGGGGGTGGTCGATCGGGTTCATCGCGACACCGCGCACGGAGGGGCGCTTGCCCATGTGGCGGACGCGGCCGGCCTTGCCGAGGTTCTGGTTCGAGTTGTCGGGGTTCGACACGGCACCGACGGTGGCCATGCATTCCTGACGCACGAGACGCAGCTCGCCGGAGCTGAGGCGGATCTGGGCGTAGCCACCGTCACGGCCAACGAACTGGGCATAGGTGCCCGCGGCGCGTGCGATCTGACCACCCTTGCCGGGCTTCAGCTCGATGTTGTGAATGATGGTGCCGATCGGCATGCCGATGAACTGCATCGCGTTGCCCGGCTTCACGTCGGCCTTGGCCGAAGAGACCACCTTGTCACCAACAGCAAGGCGCTGGGGGGCAAGGATGTAAGCCTGCTCGCCGTCCTCATACTTGATGAGGGCGATGAAGGCGGTGCGGTTGGGATCGTATTCGATCCGCTCGACGGTCGCCGAAACGTCCATCTTGGTCCGCTTGAAATCAACGATGCGATAGAGACGCTTCGCCCCGCCGCCACGACGGCGGGCGGTGATCCGTCCGGTGTTGTTCCGGCCGCCCTTCTTGGTCAGGCCCTCGGTGAGGGACTTGACCGGACGTCCTTTCCACAGCTCCGAACGGTCGATCAGAACCAGCCCACGCTGGCCCGGCGTCGTCGGTTTGTACGACTTGAGTGCCATGTTAACTGTCTTCCGTTTTCTGTGCGGGCGGCGCAGGCGCTGCCCTGATGTTATAGGCCCCCGTAGGTGCCCGGTTTGTGCTCCGCCCTGACCGTTGCCGACCAAAACCAAAGCCCCGGACGAATCCGGGGCTCCTGCGGATGCGCCCTGTTAAGAGAGGCGCGCCCTCAGGTCAAGCACCTGCGGCAAGAATAATCAACGGATGAAGGGCTCATCGGTCGAAAAGCCGCCGTATGAGGGGTGGCCGTGGCGGCTCGGCGGGCACCTCTGCCCCGGCTTCGGGCTCGGGGACTGCCCTGATCTGCGCGAACTCCTGGGCCTCGGCGCGCGCCGCCTCGTGCCAGGCCGCGCGCGCCGCCGCCTTCTCGCGCCGTTCGTCCTCTGGCCGCTCCATGGAAAGGGTGTCGCGCGGGGTGGTCCCGATACCGCGCGTTGTCGTCGTGCCACCCCAACCCGAGCTTCGGCCGGATGTTTCCGCAAGCAGGCCACAGTCCTGCCCAACCGGATTGACAGCGTTACGGCACCATAGCGAGGGGCGCACCATGACCGTTGAACTAATCCAAGACCCGGACACCTGCCAGCTGGTGTTCAGCATTCGCGCGAGCGGCCTGTTGCCCGGCGCGAGGGCGGCCAACATGATGGCCGACCTCGAAGCCACGCTGCCGCTCATCGCCGAGGCCGTAGAACAGGGCGAGCACTACTACTATGCGATCGACGCCAGCGGCAAGTGGCGGCCCGAGCAGGGAGAGTTCAACCCGCTGGGCCACGCGCCGAACATCGCCGCCTGGGGCCAGCTGCTGAAGTCCCCCGACCTCTTCACGCGGATGGAGGCCTGGTTCCGGGAGGTCGAGAAGCTGCTGGCCTCGCGTCAGGGTGACGGGATCTTCGAGCATGACGAGATCCACTTCGCCGAGTTGCCCGTTTCCACCTTTGCCCTGGCACACCGCCGCTTCGTGCCGGCCTACACCCGGATCATGGCGCAGTGGGATATGGACCACGAGGTGAACCAGGAAGAGGTGATCACCGGGCTGATCCGCTCCCACGGGATCACGCCCGAGACCGAGGACCTGCTCTACATGCGCACCGTCGAGGTGCCGGGCCAGGTGGGCGAGGGGCAGGTGATCGGCCTGCTCGACGAGCTGAACGCCCATTACGGCGACTTCACAACCTCGACGCTGTTCCATCGGATCGTGGAGGCGATGCACCACGGCGACCGCGAGGCCCGCCTTGCCGCCATCACCGAGGTGATCCGCCGCCGCCAGACCGACCCGGAGGCCAGGCTGAACGCAGTGCACCCGTGGGAGCCCTTCACCTACGGTTGCCCGCCGGAGCTGACACAGGCCGCCGCCCGGCTCTGGGCCGAGTTGGAAAAAGCGGCGGGGCCGCTGCCGAAGCTGGCGTAACACGGCAGACGGCCCGTACCCGCCAAACGAGAAAACAAAAAGGCCCCGCCGAAGCGGGGCCTTTCCGTATGTGCATGGTGGTGGGCTATTCGCCCACCTACCGGGGCTCAGAGCCCGGTGGACACGTCGATCGTGTTGCCCTCTTCGAGGGTCACGTAGGCCTTCTTCACGTCCTTGCGCTTGCCGGGCTGGCCGCGGAAGCGCTTGGTCTTGCCCTTGGTGATGGTCGTGTTCACGGCCTTCACCTTCACACCGAAGAGCGCCTCGACGGCCTCCTTGATCTGGGGTTTGTTCGCGTCGATGGCGACCTCGAAGACCACGCCATTCGCCTCGGAGGCCATGGTGGCCTTCTCGGTGATGACGGGCTTCACGATCACGTCGTAATGTTCTGCCTTGGCGCTCATTTCAGACGGGCCTCCAGGGCTTCGACACCGGCCTTGGTGAGGACCAGGGTGTCACGCTTCAGGATGTCGTAGACGTTGGCGCCCATCGAGGGCAGCACGTCCACGCCGGCGAGGTTAGCAGCGGCCTTGGTGAAGTTCTCGTTCAGCTCGGCGCCATCGATGATGAGCACCTTCTTCCAGCCGAGTTCCTTCACCTGCTTGGCGAGCAGCGAGGTCTTGGCTTCGGCCATGACGGCCTCGTCCAGCACCACCAGCTTGCCCTCTGCCGCCTTGGCGGAGAGTGCGTGCTTGAGGCCGAGGGCACGGATCTTCTTGGGAAGATCGTGGCCGTGGCTGCGCGGGGTCGGACCCTTGTAGATACCACCCTTGCGGAAGATCGGCGCGTTGCGGTCACCGTGGCGTGCGCCGCCGGTGCCCTTCTGGCGATAGATCTTCTTGGTCGAGTAGCTCGTCTCGGAGCGGGTCTTGACCTTGTGCGTACCGGCCTGCGCCTTGTTGCGCTGCCAGCGGACGACACGGTGCAGGATGTCGGCGCGGGGCTCGAGGCCAAAGACCTCATCACCCAGATCGACCGACCCGGCCTTGCCGCCGTCCAGTTTGATCACGTCGAGTTTCATTCGTCACCGTCCTTCTTCTCGTCGGCTGCGGGGGCATCGCCCTCGTCGGCCTTGTCGGCTTCGATCGATGCTTCAGCCTCTTGCAGCGCGGCAGCTTCGGCGGCCGCAGCCTCCTCGGCCAGGCGCTTCTCTTCGGCTTCGGCCTCGGCGGCAGCGGCGGCGGCGGCTTCTTCAGCGGCCTTCGCGGCTTCCTCGGCGGCGGACTTCAGCGCGGCAGGGAGAATGGCGTTCTCGGGGAACGGCTTTTTCACCGCATCCTTGATCGTCACCCAGCCACCCTTGGAGCCCGGAACGGCGCCCTTGACCATGATCAGGCCACGGTCGCTGTCGGTGCGGACAACCTGAAGGTTCTGGGTGGTCACGCGGGCGGCGCCCATGTGACCGGCCATCTTCTTGCCCTTGAACACGCGGCCCGGGTCCTGACACTGGCCGGTGGAGCCGTGCGAACGGTGGGAGATCGACACACCGTGGGAGGCCCGCAGACCACCGAAGTTGTGCCGCTTCATCGCACCGGCAAAGCCTTTACCGATCGAGGTGCCGGAGACATCGACGAACTGACCTTCAAAGTAGTGGTCGGCGGTGATTTCCTCGCCCACTTCGATCAGGTTCTCGGGGTCCACGCGGAACTCGGCCAGCTTGCGCTTGGGGGCCACCTTGGCCGCCGCGAACACACCGCGCATCGGCGCGGAGGTGCGCTTGGCCTTGGCCGTGCCGGCGCCGAGCTGAACGGCGGAGTAGCCGTCGGTCTCGGCGGTGCGCTTGGCCACCACCTGCAGGTTGTCGAGTTGCAGAACCGTCACCGGGATCTGCTTGCCATCTTCCATGAAGAGCCGGGTCATGCCGACCTTCTTTGCGATCACTCCAGAGCGCAACATACCAATGCCCTCCCTTAGACCGAGATCTGAACGTCCACGCCGGCAGCGAGGTCGAGCTTCATGAGCGCGTCCACGGTCTGCGGGGTGGGGTCGATGATGTCGAGCAGACGCTTGTGGGTGCGGATCTCCCACTGGTCACGGCTCTTCTTGTCGATGTGCGGGCCGCGCAGAACGGTGAACTTCTCGATCTTGTTCGGCAGCGGGATGGGCCCGCGCACCTGCGCGCCGGTCCGCTTGGCGGTGTTGACGATTTCCTGGGTGCTGGCATCCAGCACGCGGTAATCGAACGCCTTCAGGCGGATACGGATATTCTGGCTTTGAATGGCCATTTTTGCGTTCCTTTACGATTGAGAGGAGGGGCGAAAGACCCGCCCCTCTTCGAACCGGTTTCAAGTATTGCCGGCGGCCCAAACCGCCGGCGCTCTTATCTGATCGTCGAGATCACTCGATGATCTTGGAGACGACGCCTGCGCCGACGGTGCGGCCGCCTTCGCGGATGGCGAAGCGGAGGCCGTCTTCCATGGCGATCGGGGCGATCAGCTCAACGGTGAACGACACGTTGTCGCCCGGCATCACCATCTCGGTGCCCTCTTTCAGGGTCACCGTCCCGGTCACGTCCGTGGTGCGGAAGTAGAACTGCGGGCGGTAGTTGGCGAAGAACGGGGTGTGACGGCCACCTTCCTCTTTGGTGAGGATGTAGGCTTCGGCCTCGAACTTGGTGTGCGGGGTCACCGAGCCGGGCTTGCAGAGCACCTGGCCCCGCTCAACGCCTTCACGGTCCACACCACGCAGCAGGGCGCCGATGTTGTCGCCAGCTTCACCGCGATCCAGCAGCTTGCGGAACATTTCCACGCCGGTGCAGGTGGTCTTGGTGGTGTCTCGGATGCCGACGATCTCGATCTCGTCGCCCACGTTGATCACGCCACGCTCGACACGGCCGGTCACAACGGTACCGCGGCCGGAGATCGAGAACACGTCCTCGATCGGCATCAGGAAGGGTTGGTCGACGGCACGCTCGGGCGTGTCGATGTAGTCGTCCACGGCCTTCATCAGCTCGGCGATCTTCTCGGAACCGATGTTGTCGTCACGGCCTTCCAGAGCGGCCAGGGCGGAGCCTGCCACGATCGGGATATCGTCGCCGGGGTAGTCGTAGCTGGAGAGCAGCTCGCGCACTTCCATCTCGACGAGCTCGAGCAGCTCTTCGTCATCCACCTGGTCGACCTTGTTGAGGAACACGACCATCTTCGGGATGCCAACCTGGCGGCCCAGCAGGATGTGCTCGCGGGTCTGCGGCATGGGGCCGTCAGCGGCGTTCACAACCAGGATCGCGCCGTCCATCTGGGCGGCACCGGTGATCATGTTCTTCACGTAGTCGGCGTGGCCGGGGCAGTCGACGTGGGCGTAGTGACGCGCGTCGGTCTCGTACTCCACGTGGGCGGTCGAGATGGTGATGCCGCGGGCCTTCTCTTCGGGCGCGCCGTCGATCTCGTCATAGGCCTTGAAGTCGCCAAACTGCTTGGTGATCGCAGCCGTCAGCGTCGTCTTGCCGTGGTCCACGTGACCGATCGTGCCGATGTTCACATGCGGTTTCGTGCGTTCAAACTTTTCCTTAGCCATGATGGCCTCCTTGTCTGTCGGGAGGGTGCGCGATGGGTGCGCACCCTACGTTGTGGATCAGGCGTATTTGGCCTGGATTTCTTCGCTGATGTTCTGCGGCACCGGCTCGTAGTGGTCGAACTGCATGGTGAAGTTCGCCCGGCCCGAGGACATGGAGCGCAGGTTGTTGATGTAGCCGAACATGTTGGCCAGCGGCACGAAGGCGTCGATCGCGATCGCGTTGCCGCGGGTGTCCTGACCCTGCACCTGGCCACGACGGCTGGTGAGGTCGCCGATGATACCGCCGGTGTACTCTTCCGGGGTGATCACCTCCACCTTCATGATCGGTTCCAGCAGCTTGGCGCCGGCCTTCTTGAGACCTTCGCGCATGCACATCCGCGACGCGATTTCGAACGCCAGCACGCTGGAGTCCACGTCGTGGAATTTACCGTCGATCAGCGCCACCTTGAAGTCGATCACCGGGAAGCCGGCAAGCGGACCGGAGTCCATGACCGACTGGATGCCCTTCTCGACGCCGGGGATGTATTCCTTCGGCACCGAACCACCGATGATGCGGCTTTCGAATGAGTAGCCTTCGCCCGGCTCGGTTGGGGAGATGATCATCTTCACTTCAGCGAACTGACCCGAACCACCCGACTGTTTCTTGTGGGTGTAGGTGTGCTCGATCTCGTGACCGATGGTCTCACGGTAAGCCACCTGCGGCGCACCGATGTTGGCCTCAACCTTGAACTCACGCTTCAGGCGGTCGACGAGAATGTCGAGGTGAAGTTCGCCCATGCCCTTCATGATGGTCTGACCGGACTCGATGTCGGTCTCCACGCGGAAGGAGGGGTCTTCGGCGGCCAGACGGCCCAGACCTTGGCTCATCTTCTCCTGGTCGGCCTTGGTTTTGGGCTCGACGGCGATCTCGATGACCGGATCGGGGAAGGTCATGGTTTCCAGCACGACCGGATCGTTCTGGGCGCAGAGGGTGTCACCAGTGGTGGTGTCCTTCAGGCCGGCCAGAGCGATGATGTCGCCGGCAAATGCCTCTTCGATCTCTTCGCGGTTGTTGGAGTGCATCATCATCATACGACCGATGCGCTCTTTCTTGCCTTTGGTCGAGTTCAGGATGCTGTCGCCCTTGTTCATCTTGCCCGAGTAGATCCGGGTGAAGGTCAGGGAGCCAACGAAGGGGTCGTTCATGATTTTGAACGCCAGACCGGCGAAGGGCATGTCGTCGTCCGCGCGGCGGGCGATGTTACGCACTTCTTCCTCGTCGCCGGGTTTGAAGCCCATGTAGTCGACAACGTCGAGCGGGCTCGGCAGATAGTCGATCACGGCGTTGAGCAGCGGCTGAACACCCTTGTTCTTGAAGGCGGAGCCCCCGAGCACGGGCACGAAGTGCAGCGCGAGGGTGCCCTTGCGGAGCAGCTTGCGCAGCGTGGCCACGTCGGGCTCGTTGCCCTCGAGGTATTCCATCATGGCGTCGTCGTCTTCTTCGACGGCGGCCTCGATCATTTTGCCGCGCCACTCGTCGGCCATGTCCTTGAGGCTGTCACGGATCGGGGCCTTCACCCACGATGCGCCAAGGTCTTCACCCTGCCACAGCCACTCTTCCATGGTCACGAGGTCGATCAGACCTTCGAGCTCGTTCTCGGCACCGATCGGAATGCCAACCGGCACGGCGCGGGCGCCGGTGCGGTCTTCGATCATGCGGACGCAGTTGAAGAAGTCGGCGCCGATCTTGTCCATCTTGTTGACGAACACCATGCGCGGAACCTTGTAGCGGTCAGCCTGACGCCACACAGTCTCGGTCTGGGGCTCAACACCGGCGTTGGCGTCGAGCACGCAGACGGCACCGTCGAGCACGGCGAGCGAACGCTCGACTTCGATGGTGAAGTCAACGTGGCCGGGGGTGTCGATGATGTTCAGGCGGTGCTTCGGGCTGTCGGGCTCGGTGCCGTTCTCGGTGCGCTCCCAGAAGGTGGTGGTCGCAGCCGAGGTGATGGTGATCCCGCGTTCCTGCTCCTGCTCCATCCAGTCCATCGTTGCGGCGCCGTCATGCACCTCACCGATGTTGTGGCTCTTGCCGGTGTAGAACAGGATCCGCTCGGAGCAAGTGGTCTTGCCGGCGTCGATGTGCGCCATGATGCCGAAGTTGCGGTATCGGTCGAGGGGGTAGTCGCGGGCCATTGGATGGGTCCTCAGGTGTGTGCTTGGGTTACCAGCGGTAGTGGCTGAACGCCTTGTTGGCGTCGGCCATCTTGTGGGTGTCTTCGCGCTTCTTAACGGCGGTGCCACGAGACTGGACAGCGTCGATCAGCTCACCGGCCAGACGCTCTTCCATGGTGTTCTCGTTGCGGTTCCGGGCGGCGATGATGAGCCAGCGGATGGCCAGCGCTTCGCGACGCTCGGGGCGCACTTCGACGGGCACCTGGTAGGTGGCGCCACCAACCCGGCGGGAACGAACCTCAACCGACGGCTTGATGTTGTCGAGGGCCTCTTCGAACACCTCGATGGGCGACCGCTTCAGCTTGGTCTCAACCCGGTCGAGCGCGTTGTAGACGATACGCTCGGCGACCGACTTCTTGCCGTCGATCATCAGGTTGTTCATGAATTTCGTCAGAACCTTGTCGCCAAATTTGGCGTCAGGCAGGACTTCGCGCTTCTCGGCGGCGTGACGACGGGACATTTCGAGTTCCTCTTACTTCGGACGCTTGGCGCCGTACTTCGAGCGGCGCTGCTTGCGGTCTTTGACGCCCTGGGTGTCGAGCACCCCGCGCAGGATGTGGTAACGAACGCCGGGAAGGTCTTTCACACGGCCGCCACGGATCAGAACCACGGAGTGCTCCTGAAGGTTGTGGCTTTCACCGGGGATGTAGCTGATGACCTCGTAGCCGTTGGTCAGGCGCACCTTGGCAACCTTCCGCATGGCCGAGTTCGGCTTCTTCGGCGTGGTGGTGTAGACGCGGGTGCAAACACCACGCTTCTGCGGGCACCCTTCAAGGTGCATCGACTTGGATCGTTTGACTTTCGGCTGCCGCGGCTTGCGGATCAGCTGTTGGATCGTGGGCATTCCGGTTTTCCCCGTCTCGCTCGTTCGTTCATCTCTGGCGCGGGCTGTGCACCGCCCGGCGCCGGTTCAGGTCTTGCGCGAGTGGCGGAATGCCAAACGCAAATACCGCTCCCGTTCCCTCTGCCGGGAACGACGCGGTGGAATCTCAGAGGATCGAGGCGCTGCCGCCTGGATCGTGGCCACTTCGATTTTGATACGGAATGCCGCGCAGGGGTTTGCCCGCACGTGTCCCGTGAGCGCGGCGTATAGGGGGAGTCGGGTGGCCTGTCAACACCTGCGGGGCCTTGCGGGGCAGGCCGGCAAGGTTTGACCGGCTTCGCGCCACACAAGCCAGCCAGGCGGGCCGTGGCACTGGCGTCGGGGCGGCGTCAGCCGCGCTGCACCCGGGGCCGACGTGGCGGCCTGCGCCCTTGCCCTGCCGCGCCCCTCCCCCTACCCTAACGCCCGGGCAGAGCGCCAGAGCGAAGGACAGGTAACACCGTGCAAATTCTAGGACTTTGTCGCTTTTCCTACCCCTGCTTCGGCGGCTTCCGGCGCGAGCACGCGACCATTCAGGACCGGATCGACTTCTTGTATGGCGCGGAACGGCTGGAGGAGCGGTTTCGCTACTTCGAGACCTTCACCCTACCTGGCCTTCGGCTGCAAACCGATGAAAACTTCAAGTTCGTTGTGCTCACCGGCAACCAGCTCCCCAAGGTGTTCGACGAGCGCCTGAAGGACATGCTGGCCACCCTTCCGCAGGCCCGGCTGGTGCAGTACGAGCCGATGAATCACCGGGAGGCCTGCCTGAAGGCGATGCAGGAGCATATCGATCCGCAGGGCGGTGTGTGCGGCCAGTTCCGGCTCGATGACGATGACGGGGTGAGCTACCGCTTTGTCGAGCGCTTCCGCGAGGCCTTCGATGATGGCCACGAGATCATGAAGCGCGAGCACAAGTTCGCTGTGGATTTCAATCAGGGTTATACCGTCTGCATCGACGAGGAGGGCATCCGTGCCTGCGCGCAGCAGCGGCAATACTGGACCCCGGCCCTCGGCGTTTACATCCGCCCGCATATCGACAAGACGGTCGTGCACTTTCGACACGATACGATCTGGCGGCAGATGACCACCCTTACCTACACCGGCGAAGACATGTTCGTGCGTGGGCTCAACTCGACCAACGGCACGCCTTTCAAGAAGAAGGACTTCGAGGAGATGGTGCCGATCGAGGGTGAGGTGGCGCGGGCGCTGTCGAAGAACTTCGGGATCACCGAGGAGGCGCTTGCGAAATTTCACGACGCCGAATCGAAAGCCTCCGCTCGCGCAGGTAGGTAAAGAGCCCCGCGCCAATCACCACCGCGCTGCCCAGGAGGGTCAGCGGGCCGGGGAAGTCGCCGAAGGCGAGAAAGCCGAGGATCAGCGCCCAGACGAGGCCGGTGTAGCGGAAGGGGGCGACGAACCCCATGTCGCCCACCCGCACCGCCGTCACCGAGAAGAGGTAGGCGAAGAGGATCGAAATCACCGACCCGCTGAGCGCCAGCGCCGAGGGGCCGCTTACCGGCACCCACGGCTCGAAGAGGGCTACGAGTCCGGCCGCAGCCCCGACCGAAAAGGCGGTGACGGTCGCCACGGTCAGCGAGGGGAGCGCGCCGCTCATTTTGCGGGTCAGCACATCGCGCGCCACGACGGCAACCACCGCCGCCAGCGCCCAGATCGAATAGCTGGTGAAGCCTTCGCCTCCTGGCTGGACGATCAGCAGGACCCCGGCGAAGCCCACGAGAATGGCCGACATCCGCCAGATGCCGATGGCCTCGCCAAAGAACAGCGCCCCGGCCAGCGTGACCATCAGCGGCGCGGCCTGGAGGATCGCCGTCGCGTTGGCGAGCGGCATGTTGTAGAGCGCGGTGAGGAAGAAGAGCGCTGCAAGGACCTCTGTCAGGCTGCGAAAGGCGAGGAGCCCCGCGTCACGACGTGCCATCCGAAACCGCAAAGCCCCGCGCCACCATGCCATCAGGGCCAGAAGCGGCGTGGCCGCCAAGCCCCGCAAAAAGACCGTCTGCATCAATGGCAGGTCTTCGGCGAGGGATTTTATGAAGGTGTCGTTGATGGTGAAGGCCGCCATCGAGGCGGTCATCAGCACCGCGCCACGGAGGTTTTCTGCTAGGTCGGCCATGCCGCAGCGGTAGGCGGATTATGTGACAAGCGCAAGCGTTTGCGCGAGGGGCGGCCTACTTGAGTTGGCTGTCCTTGGAGCCGCGGCGGTTGATGCCGGCCCGAGCCTCGAACCGCCCGTCCCGCTCCTGCTGGCAATCGATGCAGAGCTTGACGCCCGGAATAGCCAGCCTACGCTTCTCGGGGATCTCCTCTTCGCATTCGGCGCAATGGGTCAGGCTCTCGCCCTGCGGCGCGCGCTTGGCTTTCATCCGTTGCAGCTCGTCGCTGATCGAAGCCTCGATCTGCTCGCTCACCGCTCCGTCCTTTGCCCATCCACCGGCCATGCTCTCGCCTCCTTTCGCGCTCCGCTGCCAGATCATCATCTTAGCCCAGATCGCCGGGTTTCCACAGCCCCGACCCTGTTTCCACTTCCCAGCGGCGGGTTGGCGCGGCAACATCTGCCCGTGGGAAGATGGTGTGAGTCCATGATCTGAGGACTTGCAAAATGTACTATACGTACCGTTTCTTTTACGACCCAGACCGAAAGCGGCTCGCCTTGTGGCAGCTCACCCGAATGCCGACGCATTGGTATTTGGCGCTCGCGGTGGCTTTGGCTGCGGCGCTGATGTTCTATAACCTCGCCCCGCCCGACCCTGACATTGCTCGGCATGAGTCGAGCGTTCGCTCCGCGCTGGCCTGCTCGCTCGCGGCTGCTGCTTTGCTTTCACTCCTGACAGGGCTCGTCCACCACGGGCGCAGGCGGCGGGTCGGGGTGATGCTGATGGGCGTGGCGACTGCAGCCAATACGGCGATCTTTGCCGGCTACGCCGCGCTCTTCGGCCTCTTCGGGTTTTGACCGCTGAACGAGAAAGGGCCCCGCATCGCTGCGGGACCCCTCTTGATTTGTAGTGCGATAACAGGCTCTTACCGGCTTTCGGGCGTGTCCACGAGCGTATCGAACTCGTCGCCACCCACGATGTCGTCGTCCATCGGGGCCGCCAGCGCCGCCGCGGCTTCTGCCTCGGCCTGACGCGCGTCGATCACCTTCTGGTCGCGCTCGGTGGCAATGCGGCGCACCTTCTGCGTCGCACCACCGGTGCCCGCCGGAATGAGGCGGCCCACGATGATGTTTTCCTTCAGGCCCACGAGCTTGTCGCGCTTGCCCTGCACCGAAGCCTCGGTGAGCACGCGGGTCGTCTCTTGGAACGAAGCCGCGGAGACGAAGCTGCGGGTCTGGAGCGAGGCCTTGGTGATCCCGAGCAGGATCGGCTCGCCCTGGGCCTCGCGGCCCCCCTTCTTCAGCGCCTTCTCGTTGGCCGCGTCGAACTCGGCCTTGTCCACGTGCTCGCCTTTCAGCAGCGTCGTGTCGCCCGAGTCGAGGATCTCCCACTTCTGGAGCATCTGCCGGACGATGACCTCGATGTGCTTGTCGTTAATCTTCACACCCTGAAGGCGATAAACGTCCTGCACCTCGTCGATCATGTACTCGGCCAGAGCCTCGACACCCATGATGGACAGGATGTCATGCGGCGCCGGGTTGCCGTCCATGATGTAGTCACCCTTCTGCACGAAGTCGCCTTCCTGCACCGGGATGTGCTTGCCCTTGGGCACCATGTACTCGATCGGCTCCTGGCTCTCGTCACCCGGTACGATGGAGATCCGGCGCTTGTTCTTGTAGTCGCGCCCGAACTTCACGTAGCCGTCGGCTTCGGCGATGATCGCGTGGTCCTTGGGACGGCGAGCTTCGAAGAGTTCGGCCACACGCGGCAGACCACCGGTGATGTCCTTCGTCTTCGCGCCTTCCCGCGGGATACGCGCCACAACGTCACCGGCCTTCACCTCCTGCTGATCTTCGACCGACAGAATGGCATCGACCGACATCGGGTAGGTCACCGGGTTGCCCGCATCATTGCGGACCGGCTCGCCATCCTCGCCGACGATCAGGATCTCGGGCTTCAGCTCGTTGCCCTTGGGCGCGGTGCGCCAGTCGATCACGATCTTCTGGGTCATGCCGGTGGCATCGTCGGTCTCGTCACGCACGGCGATGCCGGTCGTGAGGTCGACAAACTTGGCGGTACCAGCCTTCTCCGCGATGATCGGCAGGGTGTACGGGTCCCACTCGAAGAGCTTGTCGCCGCGGGCCACCTTCTGCCCCTCGGTCACGAAGACCTTGGTGCCGTAGGTGACCTTGTGGCTGGCACGCTCGGTGCCGTTCTCGTCGATGATGGCAACCTGCATGTTCCGGCCCATCACGATCTGCTCGCCCGCCTCGTTCTCGAGGAGGTTGGCGTTGCGCAGCTCGATGGTGCCTTCCTGCGAAGCTTCCTGGAACGACTGCTGGCCACCCTGGGCCACGCCGCCGATGTGGAAGGTCCGCATGGTCAGCTGGGTGCCGGGCTCACCGATCGACTGGGCAGCGATGATACCGACAGCCTCACCGGTGTTGACCATGGTGCCGCGGGCAAGGTCGCGCCCGTAGCACATGGCGCAAACGCCCTCTTCGGCCTCACAGGTCAGCGGCGACCGCATGCGCACGGTGGCGACATTGGCCTGCTCGACCATATCGGCCTTGCGCTCGTCGATCAGCTCGTTGCGGGCAACGATCACCTCTTCGGTCGACGGGTTCACGATATCCTCGGCCGCGACACGGCCCAGAATACGCTCGGCCAGCGAGCTCACCACCTCGCCGTCGTTGACGGCGGCGGCAGCGGTGATCGCCCGCTCGGTGCCGCAGTCGTGCTGACGGATGATGCAGTCCTGAGCCACGTCCACCAGACGGCGGGTCAGGTAACCCGAGTTCGCCGTCTTCAGAGCGGTGTCCGACAGACCCTTACGGGCGCCGTGGGTGGAGTTGAAGTACTCCAGCACGGTCAGGCCTTCTTTGAAGTTCGAGATGATCGGCGTCTCGATGATCTCGCCCGAAGGCTTGGCCATCAGGCCGCGCATCCCGCCGAGCTGCTTCATCTGTGTGACCGAGCCCCGGGCACCGGAGTGGGCCATCATGTACACCGAGTTCGGCTCCGCTTCGGCGCCGTTCTCGTCTTTCTTCGCAGCCGAGATGGTTTCCATCATGGCGTCGGTGACGCGGTCGTTACACTTCGACCAGGCATCGACCACCTTGTTGTACTTTTCGCCCTGAGTGATCAGGCCGTCCATGTACTGCTGCTCGAAGTCCTTCACCTGCTCGCGGGTGTCGTCCACGATGGTCCACTTGTTGTCGGGGATCACCATGTCGTCCTTGCCGAACGAGATACCGGCGCGGAAGGCCTCTTTGAAGCCCATGCTCATGATCTGGTCACAGAAGATGACCGACTCCTTCTGGCCGCAGTAGCGGTAGACGGTGTCGATGACCTGCTGCACTTCTTTCTTCCGTAGCAGGCGGTTGACCAGCTCAAAGGGTGCCTTGGCATTGAGCGGCAGCAGCGCACCGAGGCGCACACGGCCCGGCGTGGTGTCAAACCGCTGGTGGACCTCTTGGCCTTCGTCGTCGATCTGCTTCACGCGGGCCTTGATCTTGGAGTGCAGGTGCACTTCGCCGGCGTTCAGCGCGTGCTCCACCTCTTCGACCGAGCCGAAGACCATGCCTTCGCCCTTCATGCCTTCGCGCTCCATCGAGATGTAATAGAGGCCAAGGATCATGTCCTGCGAGGGCACGATGATCGGCGCGCCGTTGGCGGGCGACAGCACGTTGTTGGTCGACATCATCAGCACGCGGGCTTCCAGCTGGGCTTCCAGCGAGAGCGGCACGTGAACGGCCATCTGGTCCCCGTCGAAGTCGGCGTTGAAGGCCGAACACACGAGCGGGTGCAGCTGGATCGCCTTGCCTTCGATCAGCATCGGCTCAAAGGCCTGAATGCCGAGGCGGTGCAGCGTGGGCGCACGGTTCAGCAGAACCGGGTGCTCGCGGATCACCTCGTCGAGGATGTCCCACACCTCGGGGCGCTCTTTCTCGACCAGCTTCTTCGCCTGCTTCACGGTGCTGGACAGGCCCTTGGCCTCCAGCCGCGAGTAGATGAAGGGCTTGAACAGCTCGAGCGCCATCTTCTTGGGCAGGCCGCACTGGTGCAGCTTCAACTCGGGGCCGGTCACGATGACCGAACGACCCGAGAAGTCGACCCGCTTACCCAGAAGGTTCTGGCGGAAGCGGCCCTGCTTGCCCTTGAGCATGTCGGAGAGCGACTTCAGCGGACGCTTGTTGGCACCGGTGATGGTGCGGCCACGGCGACCGTTGTCGAACAGAGCGTCGACCGACTCCTGCAGCATCCGCTTTTCGTTGCGGATGATGATGTCGGGCGCGCGCAGCTCGATCAGGCGCTTCAGACGGTTGTTCCGGTTGATGACCCGGCGATAGAGGTCGTTCAGGTCGGAGGTCGCAAAGCGGCCACCGTCCAGCGGCACCAGCGGGCGCAGCTCGGGCGGGATCACGGGGATCACGGTGAGCACCATCCACTCGGGGCGGTTGCCGGACTCGAGGAAGCTCTCGACGATCTTCAAACGCTTGATGATCTTCTTGGGCTTCAGCTCGCCGGTGGCCTCCTTGAGATCGGCGCGCAGCTGCTCGGCCTCGGCCTCGAGGTCGATCTGGCTGAGCATCTCGCGGATCGCCTCGGCGCCGATGTTTGCCGAGAAGGCATCCATCCCGTAGGCGTCCTGGGCATCCATGTACTCCTCTTCGGTCATCAACTGACCGTAGGTGAGATCGGTGAGGCCCGGCTCGATGACGACGTAGTTCTCGAAGTAGAGAATGCGCTCGAGGTCACGCAGGGTCATGTCCAGCATGAGGCCGATCCGGGAGGGGAGCGACTTCAGGAACCAGATGTGCGCGACCGGGGCGGCCAGCTCGATGTGGCCCATGCGCTCACGGCGGACCTTTTGCAGCGTGACTTCCACACCGCATTTCTCGCAGACGACGCCGCGATACTTCATCCGCTTGTACTTGCCGCAGAGGCACTCGTAGTCCTTGATCGGCCCGAAGATACGCGCGCAGAACAGGCCGTCGCGCTCGGGCTTGAAGGTCCGGTAGTTGATCGTTTCGGGTTTCTTGATCTCACCGAAAGACCAAGAGAGAATCCGCTCGGGCGAGGCCAGCGAGACCTTGATCTCGTCAAACACCTTCGGCGGGGTGAGCGGGTTGAACGGGTTGTTCGTCAGTTCCTGGTTCATCTTGATTTCCTCAAAGCTGTGCGGTTGGGGCGAGGGTCACGGGCGAACCCGTCACTCCTCTCCCTCCGCATCCAGGAGTTCCATGTTCAGGCCGAGGCCGCGGACTTCCTTGACGAGCACGTTGAAGCTCTCGGGAATGCCCGCCTCGAAGTTGTCCTCGCCCTTGACGATCGACTCATAGACCTTGGTCCGGCCGGCCACGTCGTCCGACTTCACGGTCAGCATCTCCTGCAGGGTGTAGGCGGCGCCGTAGGCCTCAAGGGCCCAGACTTCCATCTCACCGAAGCGCTGACCACCGAACTGGGCCTTACCACCGAGCGGCTGCTGGGTGACGAGGCTGTACGGGCCGGTGGAGCGTGCGTGGATCTTGTCATCGACAAGGTGGTGCAGCTTCAGCAGGTACTTGATGCCCACGGTCACCGAGCGGGCAAACTGCTCGCCTGTGCGCCCGTCGAACAGAACCGACTGGCCGCTTTCGTTGAAACCCGCGCGCTTGAGCGCATCGTTCACGTCCACTTCCTTGGCACCGTCGAAGACCGGGGTGGCGATCGGCACACCGCGGGTCACATTGCCCGCCGCTTCGAGGATCAGGCCCTCGTCGAGCGACTGGATGTGCTCCTCGTATGCCTCTTCGCCATAGGCGATTTTCATGGCGTCGCGCACAGGGGTCATGTCGCCGGAGCGGCGATACTCGCCCAAAGCCTCGTCCACCTGGATACCGAGGCCGCGAGAGGCCCAGCCCATGTGGGTTTCAAGGATCTGACCCACGTTCATCCGCGAAGGCACGCCCAGCGGGTTGAGCACGAAGTCGACCGGCGTGCCGTCACCGAGGAACGGCATGTCTTCCACGGGAACGACCCGCGAAATGACACCCTTGTTCCCGTGACGACCGGCCATCTTGTCGCCCGGCTGAAGCTTGCGCTTCACGGCGATGAAGACCTTGACCATCTTCATCACGCCCGGGGGCAGATCGTCGCCGCGGCGGACCTTCTCGACTTTGTCCTCGAAGCGGGCATCGAGCACGCGTTTCTGCGCTTCGTACTGCTCGTGCAGCGCCTCGACCATCTGGGCCTCGGCCTCGTCACCCAGCGCAAGCTGCCACCACTGACCCTTGCTCAGAGCTTCCAGAAGCTCCTCGTCGATGGTCGCATTGGCCTTCACGCCTTTCGGGCCTTTCACGGCCACCTTGCCCAGGATCATGTCCTTCAGGCGGGCGTAGATGTTGCGATCGAGGATCGCGAGTTCGTCGTCCCGGTCACGTGCGAGGCGCTCGACCTCTTCACGCTCGATCTGAAGCGCGCGCTCGTCCTTCTCCACGCCGTGGCGGTTGAAGACGCGGACTTCCACGACCGTGCCGAAGTCACCCGGCGGCAGGCGGAGCGAGGTGTCGCGCACGTCGCTGGCCTTTTCACCGAAGATAGCGCGGAGCAGCTTCTCTTCCGGGGTCATCGGGCTCTCACCCTTCGGAGTGATTTTGCCCACGAGGATGTCACCGGGGCCCACTTCGGCACCGATGTAGACGATCCCGGCCTCGTCGAGGTTGCGCAGGGCTTCCTCGCCGACGTTCGGAATGTCGCGGGTGATCTCTTCCGGGCCAAGCTTGGTGTCACGGGCGGCCACTTCGAACTCTTCGATGTGGACCGAGGTGAACACGTCATCCTTGGCGATGCGCTCGGAGATGAGGATGGAGTCCTCGTAGTTGTAGCCGTTCCACGGCATGAAGGCGACGACGACGTTCTTGCCGAGCGCCAGTTCACCCATGTCGGTAGAGGGGCCGTCAGCGATGACTTCGCCCTTCACCACGGTGTCACCCACCTTCACCAGCGGACGCTGGTTGATGCAGGTGTTCTGGTTCGACCGCTGGAACTTGCGCAGACGGTAGATATCGACACCCGGATCGCCCGGCTCGAGATCTTCGGTCGCGCGCACAACGATCCGCTGGGCATCGACCTGGTCGATGATCCCGCCGCGGAACGCCTGAATAGCGGCGCCGGAGTCGATGGCCACTTTGCGCTCGATGCCGGTGCCGACGAGCGGCGCTTCGGCTTGCAGCAGCGGCACGGCCTGCTTCTGCATGTTCGAGCCCATCAGCGCGCGGTTGGCGTCGTCGTTCTCGAGGAAGGGGATGAGCGAGGCGGCGACCGAAACCAGCTGTTTCGGCGACACGTCGATCAGGTCCACGTTCTCGTTGGGCGCGAGGGTGTATTCACCCGACTGGCGGGTGTTGACCATTTCGTTGGTGAACTTGCCGTTCTCGTCGAGCGAAGCGTTGGCCTGAGCGACGGTGTGGCGCATCTCCTCGGTGGCCGACATGTAATGCACTTCATCGGTCACCTGGCCGTTTTCGACGCGGCGATAGGGGGTTTCGATGAAGCCGTACTTGTTGACCCGCGCGAAGCTGGCGAGGTTGTTGATCAGGCCGATGTTCGGGCCTTCCGGCGTTTCAATCGGGCACATCCGGCCATAGTGGGTCGGGTGAACGTCGCGCACCTCGAAGCCTGCACGCTCACGGGTCAGGCCGCCCGGGCCAAGCGCCGAAAGGCGACGCTTGTGGGAGACTTCCGAGAGCGGGTTGGTCTGGTCCATGAACTGCGAGAGCTGCGAGGAACCGAAGAACTCGCGCACCGCGGCGGCGGCGGGCTTGGCGTTGATCAGATCCTGCGGCATCACCGTGTCGATCTCGACGGAGCTCATGCGCTCCTTGATCGCCCGCTCCATGCGGAGCAGACCCACGCGATACTGGTTTTCCATCAGCTCGCCGACCGAACGGACGCGGCGGTTGCCGAGGTGGTCGATGTCGTCCACTTCGCCCTTGCCGTCGCGCAGCTCGACCAGCGCCTTGATGCAGGCCACGATATCCTCGCGGCGCAGCGTGCGCTGGGTGTCCTCGGCATCGAGGTCGAGGCGCATGTTCATCTTCACCCGGCCCACGGCGCTAAGGTCGTAGCGCTCGGAGTCGAAGAACAGGCTGTCGAACAGGGTGCTGGCGGCTTCAACGGTGGGCGGCTCGCCGGGGCGCATGACTCGGTAGATATCCATGAGCGCGGTGTCGCGGTTCATGTTCTTGTCGGCGGCCATGGTGTTTCGGATGTAGGCACCCACGTTGATGCCGTCGATGTCGAGCACCGGAATGTCGGTGATGCCCGCGTCGATCAGCTCCTTCAGGGTGCCGCCGGTGACTTCACCATCCTTGTCGGTTTCCCAGGTCAGCTCATCGCCGGCTTCCACGTAGATGGCGCCGGTTTCTTCGTTGATGATGTCCTTGGCGACGAACTTGCCCACGATGCGGTCGAAGGGCACCAGCAGGTCGGTGATCTCGCCGTCGTCGATGATTTTCTTCACCGCGCGCGGGGTCACCTTCTTGCCGGCCTCGGCAATGACTTCACCGGTCTTGGCGTCGACGAGGTCATAGGCCGGGCGCGTGCCACGAACGCGCTCGGGGAAGAACTTGGTCACCCAGCCCTTGTTCTTCTTCAGCTTGTAGCTAACCGTCTCGTAGTAGGCGTCCATGATCGCCTCCTGATCCAGCCCGAGGGCGTAGAGCAGGGTGGTCACCGGCAGTTTGCGGCGACGGTCGATCCGGGCGAAGACGATGTCCTTGGCGTCGAACTCAAAGTCCAGCCAGGAACCACGGTAGGGAATGATCCGGCAGGCGAAGAGCAGCTTGCCAGAGGCGTGGGTCTTGCCCTTATCGTGGTCGAAGAACACGCCGGGGGAGCGGTGCATCTGGGAAACGATCACGCGCTCGGTGCCGTTCACCACGAAAGTGCCGTTGGGCGTCATCAGGGGCATGTCGCCCATGAACACGTCTTGCTCCTTGATGTCCTTGACCGACTTGGCGCCGGTGTCCTCATCGACATCGAACACGATCAGGCGCAGGGTCACCTTCAGCGGAGCGCTGTAGGTCATGTCGCGCTGCTGGCATTCTTCAACGTCGTATTTGGGCTTCTCCAGCTCGTATTTCACGAACTCGAGAACCGCCGTCTCGTTGAAATCCTTGATCGGGAAAACGCCCTGAAAGACGCCCATGATCCCTTCGCCATCGCTGGGCGCAGGCTGATCGCCGGACTTCAGGAACAGGTCGTAAGAAGATTTCTGAACCTCAATCAGGTTCGGCATCTCCAGAACTTCGCGGATTTTGCCGTAATACCGGCGGAAACGTTTGTGGCCGAGGAGAGTCGTCGCCATCTGGTCGTGTACCTTTCGTCTGTCGCCGCGCACATCCCGCCGGGGCACCGGGAGGTCGGCTCACGAATGAAGGTGCGTCCGGGATCCATACCTGCGTGCCGTCCCACCGGCACGCGCCCGATCCATTCGAACGCGCCTTGGAAAGACCCTTCGCAAAGGGGCTTGCCGAGACGCATTCGGCTGGACCCGGATTTTGCCCGGATCCAGCCAATTCTCTATCGGGCCACTCGCGCGGAGCGGCGTCCGATCACTTGAGCTCCACCTCGGCGCCAGCGGCTTCGAGCTTGCCCTTGATGTCTTCGGCTTCGGCCTTGTCGACGCCTTCTTTGACGGCTTTGCCGCCGGCCTCGACCAGTTCCTTGGCTTCTTTGAGGCCCAGGCCGGTGATGGCGCGGACTTCTTTGATGACGTTGATCTTCTGGGCACCAGCGGCCTTCAGGATCACGTCGAACTCGGTTTTCTCTTCAGCAGCGGCGCCACCGGCGTCGCCAGCCGGACCAGCCATCATCACAGCGCCGCCGGCGGCGGGCTCGATGCCGTACTCGTCCTTGAGGATGGTTTTCAGTTCTTGGGCTTCGAGAAGGGTCAGACCCACGATCTCTTCAGCAAGTTTTTTCAGATCAGCCATTTTTCGCTTTCCGTCTGTCTAGATGTGTTCCAACGCGAGGCAATCAACCCCTACGCGGCTCTCATTCGTTGCCTTACGCGGCCTTCTCTTCGATGGTCGAAAGGATGGACGCGATATTCGAAGCAGGTGCGCCAATGGCGCCGGCGATGTTGGAAGCAGGCGCACCGATGCAGCCCACGATGGAAGCAATGAGCTCCTCGCGGGACGGCATGGCGGCGACAGCTTTTACACCAGCGACGTCCAGAGCGGTCTCACCCATCGCACCGCCGAGGATCTCGAGCTTCGAGTTATCCTTGGCGAACTTATCCACGACCTTGGCCGCAGCCACGGGGTCTTCGGAATAGGTGAGAACGGTCATACCCGTCAGAAGATCGGCGATGCTGGCGCAAGGCTTCCCTTCCAGGGCGATCTTGGCGAGCCTGTTCTTGGCGACGCGGACCGACCCGCCAGCTTCACGCATTTGCGCGCGCAGGTCCTGCATCTCGGCAACCGTGAGACCCTCGTAGTGGGAGACCACAACGACGCCAGAGCTTTCGAAAATCTGGCCGAGTTCCTCGACCACTTTCTCTTTCTGGGCTCTATCCACAGTTTCACTCCAATTTGGGCAGGTTCATTCCCCGCCCGGCTCATTTTTGCTGGCCGAGGCCAACACTCAGGTCCGTATTACGGGGCTGAAGCCAAGTTCGCCCGAGAGAAGCCTCGCGGGAAAACATGTTCTGACCCGTCTCAGGCAGGAAATTAAGGCGTTCGGATGAGCGCCACCCACCGTCTTGGACGAAACGCAAAACAGCGCACGACGAATCGCACGCTGGCTTGCAGGGGGCGGTTTAGTCGGCGCGCGCCGCGAGGGCAAGGGCTTGAGCCTCACGACGCCGCGATTTTCTGTGCGGGGTGTAGCGTAGCGTGCCATGGCGCGGGCAGCGTCCGGTGGCTGTCCGCTTGCGGCTGACATTTATCAGGCACCGTATCACACAAGCGCGAGCCATTAGAACGCGCCACAAATTTTCCTTAATGCCACGTTAACCCTGCGCACACACCGGCGCCCTCCCCCTTGTTGCGCCCGTGCGAGCAGCGAAGGCGCAAAGCCATGCCCACCGGGTATATCGACCCGATCATCGTCACCGGCGACATGCTCGCCGCAATCTCCGGCAACCCTGTGTTGACCGGGAACCAGGGCGATGCAAACTTCGCTTTGTCGCTCCCCGGCACCGCTGCCCTCGGCACCTCCTCCGATCTTTATCGCCTTGTCTGGGTGCAAAACGTCAACGGCAGCGCCACCAGCTTCTCCAACGGTCAGGGCTGGCGGATCGAGGCCTACGACCCCAGCAAGGACAATGACGGCGACGCCACAACCGGCAATGGCGGCTGGCAGGTGGTTCCGGGTATGAACAACCTGAACGCTCAGGGCGATATGTATCAGGGTCTTGCCGATGGAGATGAGTACATCATCCTCACCGGCGGCAGCAAAAAGGTGCTGTTCGACATCAACGGCGGCCTGCCCTCCACGCCCACCACGCTGGTCTATCCAGGCACCGGCCAGAACGGTGACCCGGCGCAGGGCAACAACAACGGCAAGCTGGAGTTCGAGGACGCCTACAACGCGCTGACCCCGGCCTGTTTCTTGCCCGGCACCCGCATCGCCACCCCTTCCGGCGCCCGCGCGATTGAAAGCCTGCGGCCCGGCGAGATGATCCTGACGCTCGACCACGGCCCACGACCGCTGCGGATGCTCCTCACTCGTACCATCTCGCTCGACGAAGCCGGTCCTGCCGCTTCGCCTGTGTTGATCCCGGCCGGAAGCCTCGCGCCCGGCTTGCCCGAGCGCCCCCTCGCCTGCTCGCCCCAGCACCGCCTGCTCGAAACGAGCGCAGGAACAAGCCTTGTGGCCGCCAAGGCCTTGCTCGGCAGTTCCGGTGTGCACAGCGCTCCGGCATCAGGCCGCGTGACCTACCTGAACGTGGTGATGGACCGTCACGAGATCGTTTTCGCTGAAGGTGTCGCGGTCGAAAGCTTCTACCCCGGCCCCGTCGCGCTCGAAGGGCTGAGCCCGCTCCAAAAGCTGCGCCTCTCGGCCATCCTGCCCGCGCAACCTGCCCCCGCGCGGCCCTTCGGGAAAACCGGACAATGGGCGCGGCGCCTCGCTGTAAACCCCGGCCAGTTCCAGCCTCTCGGCATGGCCGCCACCGCCTGAAAAAATGGGCGGCGGGTGAGTGGCACGTTCACGCCACCCGCCGCCACATGAGTTACATCGCCATGACCCGCCGGATCTTGGCCATCGCGCTCTCCAACTCCTCTTGGTAGCGGATCGGCTCGAAGAAGTTGCCCCGGTCGTCGAAGAGCAGCACGAAGGCCGAGTGGTCCATCGTGTAGTCTCCGCCCTCCAGCGGCACCTTCGCGGCAAAAACCCGGAAGGCGCGGATCGCCTTGTCGATCTCTTCGCGGCTGCCCGAGACACCGACCACGCTGGGCACCCAGCCCACGTAGTCGGCCATCATCTCCACCGTGTCCCGCTCCGGGTCCACGGTCACGAAATAGGTGCGCAGCGGGGCCTCGCCCGCCGCTGCCAGCTCGGCCTGCCACAAGTCGATGTCGCCCAGCGTGGTCGGGCAGACCTCTGGGCAATGGGCAAAGCCGAAGAACACAGCCGTGGGCGCACCGCGCAACGTGTCTTCGGTAAAGGGCTGCCCATCGGTGCCTTGCAGCGCGTAGTCGCCATGCCCCAGGTCGATCGCCGCTTCTTCGTCCAGCTTGGGGGCCAGAAGCGTGAACCATGCCACCGCAAGGAGGGCCAGCGCAGCCAGCCCTCCCGCGATGATGGCGGTCATTGTCCGCCCGGTCATCAGTTGTGCCCGTGGCCGGAGTGATCGTGCCCGCCCGCACCTATCTCGTCGCGCGGCTTGATCGGGAAGCTCACCACAACCTTTCCGGCATTCCGAAACTCGAGCTCCACGTCGGCGCTTGTACCTGCCTCCATCGGCCCGGCCAGCTCCATGAACATGATGTGATAGCCACCCGGCTTCAGCTCCACCGTCTCCCCGGCCGGGATCGGCAGCCCCTCGGCCAGTTCGCGCATCTTCATCACATCGCCCTCCATGGCCATCTCGTGCACTTCCATCCGGCCTGCGGCGGCGGAAGTCACGCCAACCAGCACGTCATCCGCGCTGCCGGTATTGGTGATGGTCAGGAAGCCCCCGGCGACCGGCTGGTTGGGCAGGGTCGCGGCGGCGGCGGGCGCAGTGATTTCCAGCGCGCCGAGCGTCACCTTCTCCGCCATACCGTGGCCCGCATGGGCGTGCTCGTCGCCGTCCCCAGCCACCAGCGTCAGCTTTGGCGCGGGGTTGGGCACATCATGCGAGCCGGTGGTGTCGGTCCAGTCGGCCACGCCGTTGGCGCAGGTCTGGACGGCAGGGAAATAAAGCACCTCTCCCCCGGCAAACTGCTTGCCGACTGCGCCGCGAAGCGTGAACTCGTCGTACCAGCCATCCTCGAGGTTGCCGCCGGACCAGATGATCGCGCGCACCCCCTCGGTCATCTCCGTGCCGTGGTTGTCGTAGGGCAGTTCGTAAGCCCCGACCTCGGTGCTCAGCTCCCAGCCCGCCTTGGGCATCGGCTTCACCGCATAAACCCCCTCGGGAATCTCGATCCGCACCGTATGGGTCGCTTCGCCAGCGCAGCCATGCGGCACCCGCAGGGTGATCTTTGTGGTCGCGCCTACAGCGACCTCCCTCTGCTCGAGAGTTGCGTGTGCCTGCGCCGCACCGGCAAGCAGGCCAAGGCCGAACGCGGCCAGCGTGATGTGTTTGAACATGTCAGTCTCCATGAGAATCCGGGCGCGGGGGGACATCCTCGCGCCATGTGTTTCAGTCGTTCGGAAAGCTCAGGAGAGGTGCGGCGGCCCGCGCGTGGTGACGTGAGAGGCAATGTGCTGCGGCCCGCGCAGCAGATCGGCGCCGCGCGCCTCGGGAACCACCCAAACGATCCGTTCGCCACGATCAGGCGCGGCCAGCATGGGCGCGGTCGGCACCTTGTTACAGAATGGGCAGTGGTAGCCTCCCGCGGCATCCAGATCGCCGCAAAGGTCGTCTGCGGTCATCCCCAGATCGCGCAGCTCGGCGGCGGCCACGGCCTCTTCGGAGGGCGGGCCCATGTGATGCGCAGAGACCGCGCCGAAGACCGCCAGCATCAATGCGGCGGCCCAGGCAATCACGGTCTGGCGATAGGCGCGGGTCATGGCGGATCAATGCCGCAGGGCGCGGCGAAAGAAAAGCGCCGCTTTTGCCGCAGCCAGTGGGATGGCGGGTGGGGTGTCATTGCTCAGCAATGCAAGCCACCCGGCGGGCACAGGATCAAGGGGCGAGCCTGCTCAAGGCCGCGGTCGTGGCAGGACGGCGATCCGCAGGCGGCTTTTCCAGCCGCCCGTGCGCGAAACCCCGCGCGGATCGGTGAAGGGCCAGCGCCAGGCCGGAGCCGGCAGCACCGTCAGGCACCACGGCGCGCCGCCGAAGAACTCGAACACCAGCCGGTCGCCCGAGGCCTCCAGCGCGCTGAAGTTGCCGGTCGTGTAGGCCGCGCCCAGGGTCACCGTCTCCACCGCGCCACCGGGCTTCAGCAGCGACAGATGCAGCGCGTCCTCCTGCGGGATATCGTCAGTGCTGGCGAGTAGCAGTGTTGCATCGTCCACCGCCCAGGCGGCCTCCGCGATCACCCCTGCCACCTCCCAGCACTCCGCGCCGCGCCGCGCCAAAGCACGGGGCATCTCGCCGGGCAGTGGCTCCAGCCGGAGGTCGCCAAGCGGCTCCATTCAGAAGAAGAAGTAATCGACCCCGATGGCCGCCAGTGCGCCGCCAACAAAGGCCCCGACCGCCACGCAAACCGGGGCGCCCGGCCCGCAGGCCAGCCCAGCCGCCGCACCGCCAATGATGCCCCCGCCAATTCCGGCGCCAGTGACCGCGCCCTCATGCACCAGAGCCTCGCCTTTGTCCTCCGCAGTGGCCACCACATAGACGGACACCGCCAGCGACAGCACCAGCAGCCCCCGCCCGGCGCGCGAGACAGTGCGCATCCGCGCGGTGATCGCCGGGTTGGACTTGCCCGCAGATTCCACGATCGCGGCGTAGACTTGGTTTTGCTGCGCCGTTGAAAGCGCGTTGAAGTTGGCATTGGGGCCGAACAGTTGCAGGGTCTTGCGGGCGATCATCTCGTTGAGGGTCTTGCCTTGGCTCTTCAAGGATTCTGCCAGCGCCCGCCCGAGCGGGGTTGATCGGCCGCGCAGGGAATCCATGACCGTGTTGCGCAGGGTGTTGGCCTCTGTCGCCGCTTGCCGCCACGTGATCTCGCCCATCGTGGCCTTGCGCCGCAACTCCTCGGCCATCGCCCGAACCTGACGGTCATAGAGCGCCCGTGTCGAGCCGTCGATGGCGCCATGGGCGCCGAGGTTAGCAAGCTCTCCGTGCAGCCCCCGGATCGCGCTCTCGAAGGCGTCGCGGTCTTCGGGGTTGCTCACCAGCCCCCAGCCATAGGATGCGTCAGCCATTGCGGTCCTCTTTCCGGCCACCGGCCGCACTTTAGCCGGTGATCCGAAGATCGGCGGGATGCTGTGCGGAATCAAGAGCGGCCACGCCACCGGGGCGGCTTTCGCCTCAAAACCGACGCATACGACGGCGCCACAAACGAAAAAGGGCGAGCCAATCGGCCCGCCCCTCTCAATTCTTTCGCTGTCCGAGCTCAGTTGCCCAGCGCGTTGTCCACTTCGATGCTCACGCCCGGGCCCATGGTAGAAGAGATCGCGATCTTCTTCATGTAGGTGCCCTTCGCGCCGGTCGGCTTGGCTTTGGAGACGGCGTCCACGAAAGCGCGAACGTTCTCGATCAGCTTGGCTTCGTCGAACGAGGCTTTGCCGATCCCGGCGTGAACCACGCCAGCCTTCTCGGCCTTGAACTGGACTTCACCGCCCTTGGCGGCTTCCACGGCTTCCTTCACGTCCATCGTGACGGTGCCGACCTTGGGGTTCGGCATCAGGTTGCGCGGGCCAAGCACCTTACCCAGACGGCCGACGATCGGCATCATGTCGGGGGTGGCGATGCAGCGGTCGAAGTCGATCTTGCCGCCCTGAACGGTTTCCATCAGGTCTTCGGCGCCCACAACGTCGGCACCGGCTGCCTTGGCCTCATCGGCCTTTTCGCCACGGGCGAAGACGGCCACGCGGACCTCTTTGCCGGTGCCGTTCGGCAGCGAAACCTTGCCGCGGACCATCTGGTCGGCGTGGCGCGGGTCGACGCCGAGGTTCATTGCGATCTCGACGGTCTCGTCGAATTTGGCGCTGGCGTTGCCCTTCACGAGGGCAACGGCCTCTTCCACGCTGAGATCGTGCTTGCCTTCAAAGGCCTCACGGGCGGCGCGGGTGCGTTTTCCGAGTTTTGCCATCTTACTTCACCTCGATGCCCATGGAGTTCGCGGAACCGACGATGATCTTCATCGCGGCCTCGATATCGGTCGCGTTCAGATCCTTCATCTTGGCTTCGGCGATCTCGCGCACCTGCTTGACGGTGACGGAACCCACGGTCTGGCGCGACGGGGTGTTGGCCCCGGATTTCACCTTGGCGGCCTTCTTCAGGTAGTAAGACGCGGGGGGCGTCTTGATATCCATCGAGAAGGATTTGTCTTGGTAGTAGGTGATCACGGTCGGGCAGGGCGCACCCGGCTCCATCTCCTGCGTCTTGGCGTTGAACGCCTTGCAGAATTCCATGATGTTGATGCCGCGCTGACCCAGCGCCGGACCAACCGGCGGAGAGGGGTTTGCTTGTCCGGCGGGCACCTGAAGCTTCATGGTGCCGGCAATCTTCTTGGCCATAAGGGCCTCCTTTGCTCAACGGCGCCCCAACGCGATGGGCCGCCTTCATGTTGACGTGGTCTGGCTTGGCACCCGCGAGCGCCGCCCCTCCCACGCGATTCGGCCCCGCCGGGATGACGGGGGACGAAGGATGCCGCTGCATAGGGCCTTTCGCGCCCTGCGTCAAACCCCTGTGACGCGGGCGATCCACAGCGTCGCCACTCAACCTCAGATGACGCCACGGCACGCCACGCGCCGCAACAAAGCCACAAATCGGCCCCGAACCCGCCGGACCCGGTCGTATTGTGGTTAATGAGGGAACAAACACTTCAGTGGAGCCGGGGACATGATCCACACCGAGACCAAGGCACATCCGCGCGCGTGCACATGGCTTGCCGTCAGCTACCGCCTGGATGACATTCGCCACGCCACCCCCGGCCGCACCACGCCCCACGAGTTTTGCGAGGAGGCGATGGTGTTGATTGAGGCCTCGCTGGAAATGGCAGACCTTGGTCATTCAACCGGCACGCAGGAGATGCCCAGCAGCGACGAGCCGGGCGCACTCTGGATCAGCTTTTCCGTCTCCGACCCTGTTCGCGCCGAACGGGTGATCCGCAAGACTGTACGCGGCACCAGCTACGGCGGCTTTGCAGCCATTTCGCGGGCCGATCCGGCCCGCGCCTGAGGTTTCCCTCAACCGCTGCAGATCAGGGCTTGCCCATCCCTGCGGCAGCAGGCCCATTCCGCTTATGACTGACAAGCTTTCTGCCGAAGACGCCCGCCTGCTGACCGAAACACTGGCGCTGATCCCTGAGCAGGATGAGATCCAGATGGACAGCCGCGACCGGAAGCGGCTGCGCCAGCCGACCTCGGAGGTCACGCTTGAAGACTTCTTCCTCTGGCATCTCAGCGAGCACCAGATCTTTGAAGAAGAGACAGACCCGGCACTGAGGAAACAGGGCGTTCGGCTGCGCCCGGTGGGCGTACATCCAGAAGGGCGCCTCTCAGAGGCTGAGATCGCCGCGGAGGAAGCCCGCCTCGGCGTGGCGCTCCCGCAGCCATGGCGCGCCATCTACCGCCACTTCAACGGCGGCTGGAACAACACTCTGCGCTGGGGCGACCCGGCGGACCCGCGCGATACCGAGCCGCTTGCCCTCATTAGCCGCTGCGAAAGCCTGCCGCTGCAAGAGGTCGCTCCCCTGCGCGATCTGATGAGCCCCGACCGCCCTGAGCTGGACCTCTCGCTCATCGATCCCCGCCTAATCGCCATCGGCTATCACCAGAGCGAGGCCATGCTGCTCGATTACCGCGCTGGGCCGGACCCTCGGGTCGGCCATGCCTATATCGACGAATTCAGTGACGACCCTCTGCCGACATGGGAAGAGGAGGCCTTCTGGTGGCCCAACATTCGGGTCTATTTCGCCGGCCTCTACCAGCAAGATCGGGCGGTGTAAGCCCTCAACGCAAAAGGCCGCCCCAACCGGAGTGGCCCCGCAGGGTGGGCAATCAGCCCACCGACATGTTTCGCATCACACCTGCTTTGAGACCTGCGTGAACTCCAGCTCCACCGGGGTGGCACGGCCAAAGATCGAGACCGTGACCTTCAGGCGCTGGCCCTCGTCGTCGACCTCCTCCACATTGCCGCTGAAGCCTTCGAAGGGCCCGTCGGTCACGTTCACGTTCTCGCCTACCTCGAAGGTGATCAGGCTGCGCGGCGCGGCCTCGCCCTCTTCGACGCGGCCAAGGATCGCCTGAACCTCGGCATCGCGCATCGGCATCGGGCGGCCCTGCGGCCCCAGAAAGCCGGTGACCCGGTTGATCGAGGTGATCAGGTGATAGCCCGCATCGCTCATGTCCATCCGGACCAGCACGTAACCCGGCATGAAGCGCCGCTCGGCAGTCACCTTCTTGCCCCGGCGCACCTCGATGACCTCTTCGGTCGGCACCAGAACCTCTTCGATCTCTTCGGTGAGGCCGGCAGCCTCCGCATCCGTCCGGATCTGCTCGGCCACCTTCTTCTCGAAGTTCGAGAGAACCGCCACCGAATACCACCGCTTTGCCATGTCAAACCTGCTTGTCTCTGGCCCCGCCCGGGGCGCGTCAATCCGACTCCCCGATAAAAAACGGGCGCGCCGTCGATTCGGGCGCGCCATGTTTTCGGGGATTGCTGGCGGGATACTCTCCCCGCCTTCCGATTTCAAGTCCGTAGGGTGCGCATTGATGGCGCACCCGCCCTCCGGCCTCAGCCGAACAGGCCGAGGATCTGGGTCAGACCGGTGCGGATCAGCCAGTCGACGAGGAAGAAGAACACGCCCGTGAGGATCGCCATGATGAAGACCATGACGGTCGTCAGCACCACCTCGCGGCGGGTCGGCCAGACGACCTTGCCCACCTCGGTGCGGACCTGCTGGATGAACTGAAGCGGATTGGCGCGGGCCATGGGTGCTCTTTCCTCGGGTGTTCGTTCGGGGCCACTTACGGGCTTCGCGTGGCGATTTCAAGGCCGGCGGTGCCGCCCGGCGCATCACCGGCCCGCATGGTGGGCAAATTTCCCACCGCGCTCATTGACCCCGAACGGCCCCGATCAATACACTGGATAGGCCGTCGCGCTGCCAGCCGCGCGGTCGATCACCACGATCCGCCAGCCATCGGTCACGGCAATCACCTTGCCGTCCGGCAGGTATTCGAACCCTTGGGTCTTCTCGAACCAGCCGGGAAGATCCTCCACCCCCAGCGTAAGCGGCGCGCCACCCCCGACCGGGATGAAACTCACCTTGCCGCCATCACCCGCCACGATCTCGGCCCCGTCAGGGCTGATCTCGGCGTAATCGGCATTGGTGCGTTGCAGGTCGAGCATGGTCACCTCGCCCGCGGCATCCGTCACCATCGGGTCGCTGCCCGGCTTGAGGTAGAACACCTGATCGCCCACGGCCCGGATGTCATCGAAATTCGAGGCGCTGTACCAGCTCGTCGTGGAATCGAATGTTCCGGCCTCAAGATCAATCGTCAGCAGCTTCGCGGCGTAGGCATCGTGTTTCTTGCGGAAGACCTCCTTGTCGAGCCCCTTCAGGTCGTTGGAGGGCTGCTCCTTGGTCTCGTCTTCAGTCTTCTCCTGACGGGTGATCGCATAAAGCATCTTGCCATCGTCGCTCAGCCCCGCGCTGTCGATCGGGTAGCCCTCGGGCGTGCTCACCGTCTTGGTCTGTGCACCGGTCGCCGCGTCGATCACCGCGATCTCGCTGCCGCCGGAGCTGCCCTTCCAGATCACGATCCGCTGCGCCTCGGGCCGGAAGGCCATGTCGCGCACCCGTTGGATTTCCCATTTCTTGCTCATGTCGGCGGCGGCATAGGCGGTCAGCATGTCATCGCTGTCGAGCACGTAGACGAGGCTGCCATCTGCGGAGTGATCCATCCACACAGGCATCGCCGGGCTCCAGATCCGGTCCTTCACCTCGAAGGTGGCAGCGTCGATCACGTAGATCACACGGTTGTCTCCGCCCGCCAGCAGGGTGGCGCCATCGGGGCTGAGGCTGAAGCCGCCAAGCCCGCCGGACGGCAGGTTGGCCGCAGCGGGCAGGGCGAGGCTGGCAGAAAGGGCAACGGCAGCGGCAATCCGCTGGAGGGCGCGCGTCATGGCAATGTCTCCGGTCTAATGACTTGTTTCAACGCGGCGGAGGCTGGCAGGCGCACCCGGCCCGGTCAAGACCGGAAATCCCTCAGGCGCTTGCCGCCTCGGACTTGAGCCGGCTCGGCGCGCAACCGAACATCCGGCTGAACTCGCGGCTGAACTGGGTGGGGCTCTCGTAGCCCACCGCAAAGGCCGCCTGGCTCACACCCTGCCCCCCGGCCTCGATCAGCCGCCGCGCCTCCATCAGGCGCATCTTCTTCTGAAATTGCAGCGGCGTGGTGCCGGTCAGCGCCTTGAATTGCGCATGGAAAGTGGTCTCCGACATTCCCGCGCCCCGTGCCAGCTCGGGCACCCTGAGTTGCGCGTCATAGGTGCGCCGGATTTCCGCCGTAGCGCGGGCAATGCGGGCGGCGTGAGAGGCAGGCCGGGCCAGCTCGCGCAGCGCCGGGCCGTGGCAGGAGTTCAGCAACCAGTAATGCAGCTCCCGCCTGATCAGCGGGGCAAGCTGCGGAATGGCGGCGGGCGTGTTCTTAAGCCGGAAAAGCCGGGACATCGCGCCGAGCACCGCCTCATCCGCCTCGCCGGTGCTGATCACCGGCCCCGCAGCGCCCTCGCCCGCGCCATCAATCTCGGCGGCGATCTCGTGCAGCAGCGGCGGGTCGATCCGCAGGCCTAGCGAGGTGTAGGGCGCTTCCAGAATCCGCGCCTGCGTCGGCAGGTGAAAGCTGATGACAGAGCTTTGCCCGGCGGCAAACCGCAACGGCCGCTCGCCGTGCCAGACCTCCTTCACCCCCTCCATCACGAGGCAGAGCACCGGTTCGTAGACCACCGGCTCTACCGGGGTGGGCATCCGTCTACGCATCACGCTCAGGCCCTCCACCGGGGTGGCAGCCAGCTCCCGGCCTGCATTCTCGCGGTCGGCATGGTCACGCAGTTCGGCAACCAGGGAACGGTCGATCATCGGCATCTCCATGACCCGAAGATGCGCCGATGGGCGGCCAAGTCAAAAGGGGCCGGGATCGGGTTGCGGAGGAATAGGCAGGTCCGACGGCGAATGCGGCAGGCCACCCGGTACGGCGCGACCCAGATCAACGCCTATCGGATCAAACAAGGAGTTCCCACATGACCCGCATCGCTCTCATCACCGGCGGCAGCCGGGGCCTTGGCCGCGCCATGGCCACCCACCTCGCCCGCGCCGGGGTCTCTCCCATCATCACTTACCACTCCAACGCCGAGGCCGCCGAAGAGGCACTGGCCGAGGCCCGCGCCGCGGGGGTGCAGGCCGCCGCGCTAAAGCTGGATACGGAAGACACCGCCAGCTTTGGCGACTTCGCTGCCGCCCTGCCGCAGACTCTCACCGAACTCGGTGGGGAGAGCCTGCACGCACTGGTCAACAACGCAGGCTACGGCGCCCATGCGACCTTCGAGCAAACCTCGGAGGCCGACTTCGATGCCATGATGCAGGTCCACGTGAAAGGCCCGTTCTTCCTGACCCAGGCGCTGCTGCCGCTGCTCGCCGATGGTGGGCAGGTGCTCAACGTCTCCTCCGGCCTCACCCGGTTCAGCTACCCGGGCTTTGCGGCCTATGCGACAGCCAAAGGCGCGGTCGAGGTGATGACCCACTACATGGCCCGCGAGTTCGGTCCGCGCGGCATCGCCGTCAACACCCTGGCGCCCGGCGCGATCGAAACCGACTTCGGCGGCGGCATCGTGCGGGACGACCCGGAGATGAACGCGCGGATGGCGGAGATTTCGGCCATGGGCCGGGCCGGTCTGCCCGATGACATCGGCGGCGCGGTGGCTGCCCTGCTCGCTGGAAAGACCAACTGGATCACCGGCCAGCGGATCGAGGCCTCCGGTGGCGCGCTGCTCTGAACGCAGGCGGCACCCATGGGCGCCCGGCTGCGGGCGCCCCTCACTCGGCCGGGGTCATCGCTCCGGCCGGGGCTGCGTCACGGGCCATTGCGCGGCGCTTCAGCACCGCCCAGACAAGCCCCACGACTGCCATCGAAACATAGCCGTCTACCGCGTAGTGGTAGCCGGTGTAGACCGAGAGGAACATTACCAGCGCGAGGTAGAGAAGCCCCGGCAGCGCCAGCCACCGGCTGCGCTCGGCAAGGTAGAGCGCCGCCACAGAGGCCACGGCCACATGCACGCTGGGGAAGGCCGAGATGCCCGGTCCGATGAAGTTCTTGCCCTTCGAATAGAGCTGCCACAGCGCATCTTGCGTCATCCCGATCGTGGTATGCTCGATGCCGCCATTGTTCAGAACGGTGATCAGCCCGCCAAACCGCTCGCCGCCGAGTAGCCGGTCATAAAAGATCGGCCCAACCGAGAGGCCGGAGAGCGCCAGCACGTTGCCGATGAATACCCATGCCACGAGAAACAGGATCAAAAAGCGCTTTACCCGCGCTTTGTCACTGTCGACCAGCACCAGCAGGAAGGGGAAGAGCAGCGCCCAGACGCCCCAGATCTTGGTGTAGGCCAGGAACAGCTTCTGCCCCTCGCCCATGCCGATCAGCGCATGGGTCCACTCCCACGGCACACCGCCGTGGATCGCCTCGTCGAGATCGGCGAGGAAAGGGTCGGCGTAGAAGGGCATCAGCATCGGGAAGGCGCTCTTCATCATCGTGAAGCCCGACTGCATGAGCACACAGGCGATGAACACCTTCAGCAACGCCGCGCCGCGCAGGCGGATACGTTGCCAACCAATCAGGAAAAACAGGCCAATGACCACCGGGAAGATGCCAAGCAGCACATCGCGGATGAAGTAGAAGAACTTCTGCCCGCCCCCCACCGCCGGGGTCGCTGCGGAGAGCAGGTCCACCCCGAAGCTGACGACGATGCCCGACAGGATCATGTAGATGAAGGCAAAGCGCAGAAACCACGAAATCTCGCTCGCGGCAAAGGGCTCGTCGGCCCCCTTGCGCAGATGTGCAATCGCGTTGCCAAACATGGCCAAACCCCTCGATAGCCCCAGTCACCCGGTTCCCGGGCGTCATCCTTCCAGCCTTGGTGCCTGCAAAATCAGATGGTTTCGGGGCTCAAATCGGCCAATTCCGGGGCAGGCCGCGCCGATTGTCTGCGCCGCGCGACCGCCCATGTGGCGAGGATCACTGCAATCGAGGCATAGCCATCCACCGCGTAGTGCCAGCCCAAATGTACCGACAGAAACAGGAAGATCCCTGTGATCGCCACGGAGAGCGGCGCCAGCCAGCGGGCGCGTTCGTAGAGGTAGAGCGAGACCACGCAGGCCATGCCCACATGCACACTGGGAAAAGCCGAAATGCCCGAACCCACGCCCTGCGCCCCGCTGGCATAGACGCCCCAGAGAAAATCCTGCACCTGCCCGGTCATGCTGGCCGAGATGCCACTGGCCGCGAGCGCCTCGATCAACCCGGCAAAGCGGTCGCCGCCCAAGAGCCTGTCATAGTAGATCGGCCCGGCGGAGAGGCCGCCGAGCGCCAGAACCGAGCCGAGCATCGCCCAGCCCACCGCGTAGAGCAGCAGAAACCGGCCCACCCGGGCGCGGTCGCCGTCGAAGAGCACGAGGATCACCGGCAGGTACATCGCCGGCACAATCCACGCGCCCATGTAGATCGCCACCGCCGCAGCGGGCGGTATCCACGCGCCGATGGCATGGGTCAGCACGTAGGGGTCCACGCCGAGGTGCAGCGCCCGGTCCAGCGCGGCGAGCGGCGGATCGGCCCAGAACGGCATGGCATAGGGCAGCGAGGTCTTGACCATGGTGAAGGTCAGGAAGAACAGGTTGCAGACCATGAGCACCAAAAACGCTCTCGGCAGCCGGGCCATCACCTCGCCCCGGGGCAGCACGAAGAACAGCGCCACAACACCCGCGATCAGCCACCAACCCTTCTGTACGAAATAGATTGCCGTCGCCGGAAGAGCGGCCACGAGGCCGCCGATCAGCGCCACCGGATCGTCGCGCACGAGGGCGACAAAGGCGATGCCCGCCAGAAAGTATATCGCCACAAATCTCAGGAAGTTGCGCATGAACTGCCCGCCTGTTTCTACCCCTCGTTCCGCCGCGCGATTGTGGCCGGTGTCACCACCTCCGCCCCGCGACCGTTTTCCGCCACCCTAGCCCCGCAACCCTTTCCGGACTATTGACTTTCCCTTCCCTGATTGAGTTAAGAGCCTGAGTGTTGCCCTTTCTCCCAGTGAAAGTTCCACCACCGCGATGGATAAAATACCGATGACCCGCGCGGGCCATACCGCGCTCGATACCGAACTGAAGCAGCTCAAGAGCGTTGAGCGCCCGGCGATCATCAAGGCGATCGCCGAGGCCCGTGAGCATGGCGATTTGAGCGAAAACGCCGAGTATCACTCCGCCAAGGAGAAGCAGAGCTTCATCGAAGGCCGGATCAAGGAGATCGAGGGCGTGCTCTCGCTCGCCGAGGTGATCGATCCGGCCAAGCTTTCGGGCTCCATCAAGTTCGGCGCGACGGTCACGGTGGTTGACGAGGACACCGACGAGGAGAAGAGCTGGCAGATCGTCGGCGAGCACGAGGCCGACATCGAGCGCGGCCTGCTCAACATCAAGTCTCCCATCGCCCGCGCCCTGATCGGCAAGGACGAGGGCGACTCTGTCGAGGTGCGCACGCCGGGCGGCGAAAAGAGCTACGAAGTCCTGAGCATCAAATACGTCTGACGGGAGCCTGCGGGGGGTGAGCGAGGCCGAGAACAGCAGCATGACGCAGCAGCCTGTGCGGCTCGAACCCGCCCCCATGCGCAGCGCCCAAGGCGCCGCCTCCGAGCCCGCGCGCGGCTTCGGCTCCGCCGAGTTCATCGGTATCGGCCTGACTCTGCTCTGGGGCCTTCTGGTCGGCAGTTTCTTCCTGCTGGTGCCGGGTGGCGAAGGTGGGTTCGATCCGATCATTTTCGTGATGACCCTCTTCGCCATCTTCATGCCCGTGGCGCTGATCTGGATCGGCGTCTCGGCGGCCAAGAGCAGCAAGATCATGCGCGAAGAAAGCGCCCGGCTGACAGCGGCGGTGGATGCCCTGCGCTCCAGCTACGTCAGCAGCGCCTCAGGCGAGCGGACTGACCCGCGTGCCAGCGCCGTCGAGCGCAAGCTCGAAGAGCTGGTGACGGCCCAGCGCAACGCCGAGGCCGCGCTCTCGCGCATCGCCTCCCGCGCAGGGCTGGCCGCCGAGGTGCCGCTGCCCGGCAAGCCCGCCCTCTCGCGCCCCGAGCCCGCCCCCGAGGCAGAGGCCCAGCCCGCCTTCGACCTCGGCACCCCCGCCGTCACCGGAGCCGCACCGATCTCGGTCGAGGAGTTCACCCGCGCGTTGAACTTCCCCGAAAACGAGAAGGACAAGGCCGGCTTTGCCGCGCTCCGCAAGGCGCTGCGCGACCCGACGATCTCGGGCCTCGTGCACTCAGCGCAGGATGTGCTCACCCTGCTCTCCGAAGACGGCATCTACATGGATGACCTCTCCCCCGCGCCCGCCCGCCCGGCGGTCTGGCGCAAGTTCGGGCAGGGCCGCCGTGGCGAGGAGATCGCCGGGATGGACGGCGTGCGCGACCGCTCCTGCCTTGCCCTCACCTCCGGCCGCATGCGCGCCGACCCGATCTTCCGCGACGCGGTCCACCACTTCCTGCGCAAGTTCGACCAGACCTTCGCTGCCTTCTCGGAAACCGCCTCCGACACCGAGATCATCGCTGTAAGCGAAACCCGCACCGCCCGAGCCTTCATGTTGCTGGGCAAGGTCTCGGGGACGTTCGACTAGGGCCGCACGCATTCAATACTAGTACTGACGAAAAAAGAGGGCGGATTTCTCCGCCCTCTTCTATCTTCGTCACGAGGGAAGTCGTGGCTCAGTTGAACGAGTACACCAGGCTCACGCCGAAGGTGTTGTCGGTGTCCTTGAAGCCCGGCAGCGGGTCGCTGTGGTACTCGGTCAGCACCGAGGTCCGCAGGGCCAGAGCCTTCGACACCGCCACGCTCAGGGCGAGGTCGTTGTAAACCACAGTATCGGAGTCCGACGAGATCACGTCGGTATCCATGGTCAGGTAAACGGTGTCGGTCAGCTTGTGCGCGTAGTCCGAGGACACGCCCCATGCCACTTCGTCCACTTCGCCGGCGGCAATGTCGTTCAACTCTGCAAAGCGGTAACCCGGACCGGCCTGAACCGACCACTGCTTGGTCTCGTCGTTCAGGATCCGGTAGCCAACGCCGAAGCTGGCGAAGGTGTCGGTCTTGTAGGACGAGAATTCGTCAACCGAGCCCTGCACTTTGGCAAAGCCATAGAGATCGGGGTTGAAGTCCCGGGTGTACTCGAGGCCGTAGAAGAGGCTCTCTTCCGATTTCACGCCCTTGTCCTCGCCGTAGGCATAGCTGAGGTTCAGCTCGATGCCGTTCTGGCCCCAGACGTAGCCGAGGTCGGTGCCGATGCCGAGGTCGAAGTTCTCGGTGTTGCCCGACGAGGCGATGCCGCGCAGCGCGAAGGAGCCGGCAAACCCTTGGGGGCGGCCTTCGTTGCCAAAGCGGTCGAGGTCGCGCTCGGCGTCATCCTCGATGGCTTCGATGAGATCTTCATTGCGCTCGGCGGCAACGGAGGTGCCGCCCACGATGTCCTGGGCAATCGCGGAAGTCGCGGACAGCGCCGCAACAAGGGTGACGATGCCAGCGCCAAGTTTCGTTGCTTTTTCCATGGGTGTTCCTTTCCAGGGTTCATGATCCCCACCCGAAGCGGGCAGGAGCATCTCTGCTGAGCCGGTAGATAGGAAAGGGTTTATCGTGAGTGAAATTCTAAATAATCACGGATAAAAGCAGTTTTGCTCACGATATAAAATCTTCAATGATTTCCGAGGATTTCCACGGTTTCACCGTCATTCGCTTCGGCCAAGGCCTCGAGGACGGCCTCTTGATCGGCGTCCAGCTGTGTCGCGGTTGCAACAAGTGCCGCTTCCGCAATCTCCCGCACCTCCTCATCCAGATCATCCCGCCAGATCGACCAGACCGGGTAGGGGAAGATCGGCGCATTCGGAACAAGGTGCAGCCGTTTCTCGTCGAGGTAGCGCTTTACGTAGCGGGCGGGCAGGTAAGCCGCCTTGCGTCGCTGGGCAATGTAATCAGCAGCCATTGCCCCGAGCGCGAGGGTGAGGCCGGAATTGGTCAGCTCTGGCAGTTCGGTAGCGTGCGCGTGAAGAAACTCCGGACCCCAGTCCACGAAGACGTAGTCGGAGGCGATGTCCTTCAGTTCCGCCTCCCACGAGGCGACCAGAACGAGTTCTTCCTCCATCACCTGCCGGGCCGTAAGGCCGGGGCGCAGTTGAGGGGTGTACATCAACGCCGCCTGCACCACACCTTCGATGAGAAAGCGTGTCAGCCTGTCCGGCATTCCCAATTCGCCCCTCAGGTTCAGCTCGGGCATCCCGGCCTGCATCCTGTCCATCCAGCGAAAGCCAAGGCGCGGCCAAAGCGAGTATTGCGCGCCAATGGTCAGGGATTTGGTGTAGCCCTCCGGCATCCCGATCTGCTGCCGCGCCTCCTCCCAGATCTTGATGAGCGAGAGAGCGTAGCGCTCAAACTCGCGGCCCGCAGAGGTCAGCTCCGCACCTGCCTTGGAGCGGGTGAACAGCACCTTGCCCAGCGAATCCTCCAACCTCTGGATACGCAGGCTCACCGCAGATTGCGTGACGAACAGGCGTTCGCTTGCGTTCACGAAAGACCCGGTGGCTGCGACCTCAAGGAAGGTTCGGATCAGGCTGATATCCATGTCGTCTCTCCCGGGGCCGTACCGCAAGCGTGAATCACAAGGCCCGTCGTTGCAACCCGTGGGGCCGGACTTGCCCTGCGCCTTCTACAGCCTCGCCACCGCCTGCCCGACCGCCACGCCGCTGGCCCAGGCCCACTGAAAGTTGTAACCGCCGAGCCAGCCGGTCACATCCACCGCCTCACCCACAAAATAGAGGCCCGGCACCTTCTTCGCTTCCATCGTCTTGCTTGAAAGCTCGGCGGTCGAAACGCCCCCTGCCGTGACCTCCGCCTTGGCATAGCCCTCGGTGCCGTCAGGCATGACCTCCAGCGCTTCCAGCATGCCCGCCGCCCGCTCCAGCTCGCGGTCGGGCGCATTGCCCATCTCCGTCTCAAGACCAACCCGCTCCGCCAACGCCTCCGCGAGCCGTGCAGGCAGATGCTCCGAAAGCGCCGCCTTAAACCCGGCCCTCGGCGCCTTTGCCCGAGCCGCCTTCAGCCGCTCCAACGCGCCCGGCAGCAGGTTCAGCCGCACCGCGTCGCCCGGCTGCCAGTAACTCGACACCTGCAAAATCGCCGGGCCGGAAAGCCCCCGGTGGGTGAAAAGCGTGGCCTCTTCAAAGGAAACCCCGTTCACCGTCGCGACCGAGGGAACGGCCACGCCGGCGATGGTGGTGAAGAGCCGGTCCGCCTCCGGCAGGGTGAAGGGCACCAGCGCCGGGCGCGGCTCCACCATCTCCAGCCCGAACTGCCCGGCAATTTCATAGGCCCGCCCGCTCGCCCCCATCTTCGGGATCGACGGGCCGCCGGTGGCCACAATCAGCCGCGGTGCCCGCGCGCCGGCGACCTCGAAATGCCCGTCCCTGTGCCGCACCGCCGTACCGCTCACGCCCAGCCGGGTCTCCACCCCGCCCTTGGCACATTCCGTCTCCAGCATCGCCACGATCTGCCGCGCGGAGCCATCGCAAAAGAGCTGGCCCAGCGTCTTCTCGTGCCACGCGATGCCATAGCGATCCACGAGATCGATGAAATCCCACTGCGTGTAGCGGCTCAGGGCGGACTTGGCGAAATGCGGGTTCTCCGAGAGGTAACACCCCGGCTCGATCCCGAGGTTGGTAAAGTTGCAGCGCCCGCCGCCCGAGATCAGGATCTTCTTGCCCGCCTTCTCGGCATGGTCCAGCAGCAGCACCCGCGCCCCGGCCTGCCCGGCGGTGGCGGCGGCCATCAGCCCCGCGCCGCCTGCGCCCAATATGATCACGTCGTAAGTCATGCGGGCCGTCTAAACCGCCCCGGCGCCGCGCAAAACCCCGTAGGGTGCGCATTCATGGCGCACCTCCCACCTGTGCCACCATCGTCACCGCCCGCCGGAAGCCCAGCACCGGTGCCAGAACGCCCGCTCGCACCTCGCCCCGTGCCTCGAAGCCGCAGCGCTCGTACAATGCCCGCGCCCTGTCGTTGCCTTCCACCACATCGAGACGCACCTCTCCGCAACCGCGCCGCGCCGCCTCTGCCTTGACCGCCCCGATCAGCGTTGTACCCACGCCCTTCCCTCGGGCGTTTTCGGCCACGAAGATCCCGTCCATCAGCAACTGCCCGGCCACCAACTCCCGCTCGAAGAGCTCCAGCAGCGGCCCGCGCCAAGCTGCACCAACCCAGCCGTAATGCCGCGCCATGTCGGCGAAGTCCCCAGCCATGAAACCGCCCTCGGGCGTTTTGTATCCGGCAACACCCAGCAGCGCGCCATTCTCAACCGCGCATATCGCAAACCCCGGCTGCACGATCTGGGCGATGAACCCCAGCGCCTTGCGTTCGGGCCAGAGAATGCGCCCCAGCTTGCCCCTGAACGCCCCCCAGAATAGCCGCGCCACCTCGTCCCTCTGCGCCTCCTCGAAGCCGGGCCGGAACTGCATCAGAGGCCGAGCGCGGCGTAGGGGATGAACCGCACTGGATCGCCCCGTTTCACCTCCAGCGCCCCGTCCGGCAGTTCCACCAGCCCTCCGGCCCAACTGAGCCCACTGATCCGCCCCGAGCCCTCGGAGCCGAACACCTCCACGCCCTGCGGTCCCATTCGGGCGCGCAGATATTCCCGCCGCCCCGGTTTCTTTTGCTTCTCGAACGCCGCAGGCACGGCAAAGCCCTCCGGCTCCAGCCACTCTCCACCGGCCAGCACTTCCAGCGCGGGGCGGGCAAAGAGCGCCGCCGTCACCAGCGCCGCCACCGGGTTGCCCGGCAGGCCGAAGAGCGGCACGCCCTGCCAACGTCCCAGCGCCAGCGGGCGGCCCGGCTTGAGTGCGATGCGCCATGCGGTCAGGTCGCCTTCCTCGCGCAGCAGGGCCGACAGATGGTCCTCATCCCCCGCCGAGGCGCCGCCCGAGGTCAGGATCACATCCACGCCTGCGCCCGTCAGCGCCGCCCGCAGCGCGTCGCGGTCATCGCCCACGCGCCCAAGGTCCACCGCCTCATGCCCCCAGCCTTGCGCCATGGCCAGCAGCATCGGGCGGTTGGCGTCGTGGGTCTGGTGCACCCCCTGCGCCGCACCCGGCTCCACGATCTCGTCGCCAGTCGATAACACGCCCACCCGGAGCCGCTGGGCCACCTGCACCTCTGCCACGCCGGTGGCTGCGATCAGCGCCACATCCGGCGCGCGGAGCCGGTGCCCGGGCTCGAAGAGCACATCCCGCGCCGCCACATCCTCCCCCGCCTTACGGGTGTTGGCGCGCGGCTTGGGCCTACGGTCGAAGGCCACGCGCGCGCCGTCCGTCGCCACGTCTTCGTCGAGCACCACGGTATCGACGCCTTCGGGGAGCAATGCCCCGGTCAAAATCCGCAGCGCCTCGCCCGCAAGCACAACCCCGTCAAACGGCGCCCCCGCCGCCGCACGGCCCTCGGCCACCGGCATCTCGATCCGCCCGCCCGCATCCGGCGCGGGCACCCCGCCGTGGGCAAAGCCCCAACCGTCCACCGCCGCATTCGCGCCCGGCGGGTTGGCCCGCTCCGCCCGCACCTGCGCCGCCACGATCCGGCCCGCTGCCGCGCCCACAGGCACTGTTTCGGTGCCCACCGCCGTGCTAAGCGAAGCCCTGAGCCGCGCCTGCGCCTCATCTACTGGCACCCAGTCAACGCCCGCAGGCAGGGCAAAGCAGTCGTCCCGCAACGCAGGCGGCTGCAACCCGCGCGGGGCGGGACTTGTGCTGCCGTCCGGCAAAACGCCAAGGATCCATCCCTCCTCCGGCGCCTGCACATCCAGCATTGTCGCCAGCTCTTCCGGTGCCATGGCTGCCAGCCGCTCCGCCACACGCAGCACCTGCTCGCGGTCCGGGATCTCGTCGCGGGTCGCCCTCGGAGGCAGCACCAGCGAGGGCCATATCTCCACCAGCGCCACCGGCGCGTCCAATGCCTCGAAAGGCCAGACTTTCGCCCTCAGTTTCCGCCGCAGCCGCGCCAGCACCGGCAGCCCGGTGAGCACCTGAGAGCCGACCGACCCGGCCCCGCTCATCTGCCAGCAGGTAAAAGCCCCCTTGGCCAGCCGCTCCACCTCCCGCCGCTCCGGGAAGTCGTTGCGATACCCGTCCCTCCGCCTTGGCAGGCCCTCGATCTCGCGCTTCAGCCCGTTGCCCCAGAACGGCCCGTCGCCCCCGCCCACGGCCCGGTTCACCGCTCCGGCAAGATCGAACCGGTTGCTCTCGCCCCCCCGGTCCTCGATCCGCGCCTCGATCCAGTCCCATAGCGCCAGCGGGTCGTCCTGCCCGCAGACCGCCAGAGCAAACCCCGCCGGGTAGCCGAACGGAAAGTCGAAGCCCGCCATCACCCGCCGGCCCTGCGCCACCTCCTCGGCCAGCAGGCGGCCCAGGGCGTCCTCGGCCGCCTCCCGGTTGCGCATATACTCCGCCGTCGCCGCCTCACCCCGCCGTGCCACGCCGATCCAGATCGCATCCTTTCGCGGCTTGGCCCCGGTGTCGGCTCCGCCCGACCAGTCCACCATGACGAAGGTGTCAAACATCCCCGTCCTCGTAGGTCGCGGCTTCCTCCGCCTCCAGCGCAAGCCCGACCTCCCGCAGCACGAAATCCGCAATTCCGCCCGTGTCGTCGAGGTCGAACACCGGCACGGCAACCTCCACCGCCACGTCGCTGGCCACCGCGACGATCCCGTCATCCTCCAGCGCCAGCAAGCCCGCCCCGGTCTCCGCCCTGTGCGCCTCGATCCGCTTGTGGCGCTCGCGCTTGTAGCCCTCCACCAGCACCAGATCGACCGGCCCCAGCTTGGCCAGCAGCGCATCCAGATCCGGCGCCGGGCCTTCATGCATCAGCGCCCAGCGCGCGCCGCTGGCCACCAACACCTCCCGCGCGCCCGCCTTGCGATGGCGCCAGCTGTCCTTGCCCTCCTGATCGGGGTCGAAGGCATGATGCGCGTGCTTGATGGTGCTCACCGTGAAACCGCGCCCGGTGATCTCCGTCACCAGCCGCTCCATCAGCCCGGTCTTGCCGCTGTTCTTCCACCCCACGACGCCGAAGACCCTCACAGCATCAGCTCCGCACGGGCGAGGTCTTCGGGCGTGTTCACGTTGAAGAAGGCGTCCGAAGAGCCAAAGACCACCTCGCGCCCGTCATGCCGCTCGGTCCATTGCACCACCTTGCGGACACCATCTCCCAGCGCCGCCTCCAGATCGTCGGCCAGCGCCACCGGCCAGAGGCCGAAGGTCGGCTGCCGCCGCACCCGGCCGGCCTCGCGCACGGCCGCCAGTACCGGAGAAGTTCCGGCCGCCCCGGTCTGCAACCGCTCCACCAGATCGGTCGGAAAGAACGGCGTATCCGCCGCCACGCTCACCACGTGGTCCTCACCCTGAGCCTCCGCCCATCGCATCCCCGCCAGCACCCCGGCCAAAGGCCCGGCGAACCCCTCCACCGGGTCGGCCACCACATCCAGCCCGAAGGCATCAAAGCGCGCCGCGTCGCCGTTGGCGTTCAGGCACATCGCCTCCACCTGCGGCGCCAACCGACGGGTAACGCGCGCCAGCAGGCTCACCCCGCCAAGGTCCAGCAGCCCCTTGTCGCCGCCGCCCATCCGCCGGGCTTGTCCGCCCGCAAGGATCACACCCGCAACCTTCATGCCGACCTCCAGCGCTCCAGCCGCGCCCGGAAGTCCTCAGGGCTCACGCCCTCCGGCAGGGCTTTATCCGGCACCATGATCATGCCCCCGGCCATGAAAATGGCCGTCGCGGTCCCGAGGTCGCGAGCTTCCTCAACCAGCGCCCAACTGCCCTGCCACCGAACCCGCTGCCCGGTTTGCAAAATCCCCTCCGGACCGATCCGCAGCGTATAGCCGCCATCGCCGTCCTGTAACCGAAGTGCCATTTCCAGATCTCTGCGCCTTCCCCAAATGAACGGGAGCATGCTCAGACCGGCCCAGAAAACCGCACCCACCCCGAAGAACAGCCCCGCCTCCGGAGGCAGCCCCCAGTCGTCGATGTGGATGAGCATCGCGCATATGCCGATCACCAACACACAGCCGATGAGCATAAAGACCCAAAGCGGCCAGCCTTCCCGGCCTCCAAGGGCGATTGCACGGCTCATTTCCTCCCGTGAAAGCCTGCAGTGAAATTCCAAGGTCTCCGGCAACGCGCTCACCCTGCCACCCTCCAACTGTCCAGCCGCGCACGAAACTCCGGCCCGCCCATGCCCTCCGGCAAGGCCTCATCCGGCACCGGCATGCTGGTCGCGCCCATCCGGATCGCGGTGCCGCCGGGGATTTCGAGTACCGCGCCAATCCCCGGCCATTTGCTGAAGCTCTGCCCAAGCGCCGAGCGCGAGTCTATTCCGTCCGGGCCAAAGCGGCTCACCACTTCGCCCGCCTTCTCTGCGGCCTCCTCGTGTGCCGCCAAGATCCCGAGGAGCTGCTGCTTCCATGTCACCTGCCAGAGCGCTAGCCCGGCCAGAAACCCGGCGCTGCCGAAGAAGATCGCAAGGGCCGGAACTTTGGTGTCATACAGGCTCCCCGCGACCACCACCGCGAAGCCGATGGCAACGCCCACGACCACCCACATCGGAATCCACCACGCCGGGCGCTGGCCTCGCCCCTTGCCCGCAGCCCCCGCGTTGATAGCCGCCTCAAGTAGCGCGGGAGACACCCGGTATCGGCATTCGATCTCGCTCATTCCGGCCACTCCAGCCGCTCCTCACCCGACAGGCAGACGAACCGCTCGCCGCGCATCCGGCCCACCAGCGTCAGCCCCACCTGCCGCGCGATCTCCACACCCCAAGCGGTGAACCCCGAGCGCGAAACCAGCGCCGGAATGCCCATCAGGGCGCATTTGATCACCATCTCGCTCGTCAGCCGCCCTGTGGTGTAGAGCAGCTTGTCGCCCGCCGTCGCGCCTTCGCGCAGCATCCAGCCTGCCACCTTGTCGACCGCGTTGTGGCGGCCCACGTCCTCCATGTAAACGAGCGGGCGCGCGCGCTCGCAGAGCACCGTGCTGTGGATCGCCCCGGCTTCAAGGTAGAGGCTCGGCGTCGTGTTGATCTCTTTCGCAAGCGCATAGAGGTCGGCCACCTTCACCCGCGCGGGCGGCAGGTTCAGGCCTTCCAGCCCCTCCATCATATCGCCAAACACAGTGCCCACCGCGCAGCCGCTGGTGCGCACCTTCTTCGAGAGCTTGGCCTCGTAGTCGGTCTCGCCCGCCGTGCGGACCACCACCACGCCCAATTCTTCGTCGTAGTCCACCCGCTCCAGCTCGCCCGCCCGCAGCATGCCCTGGTTGGCGAGGAAGCCGACGCCCAGAAGCTCCGGATGGTCGCCGATGGTCATCGCGGTCACGATCTCGGTGCGGTTGAGGTAGATCGTGAGGGGCCGCTCCTCGACCACCCGCATTTCCACCTCCCGGCCCTCATGGTCGCGCCCGACCACGCGGCGTGTCAGCCCCTCCGCCTCGATGTCAGGAGCCACCAGGTAATTACTTGACGTGCTCAAGTTTGCTGCCATCCTCTGCTTCACGGGCCTCACACCGGCTCATGCTAGAGGCCCTCAATGCCATCCACCACACCGAAAAAAGCCTATGTCTCCGGCTTCAGCGCCGGGCTGCCCTTCCTGATCGTCGTCATCCCCTTCGGCGCGATCTTCGGCGTGATCGGCATGGAGGCCGGGCTAAACCTTGTCGAGGTGATGGGCTTTTCGGTGCTGGTCATCGCGGGCGGCGCGCAGATCACCGCGCTGCAACTGATGCAAGACAACGCGCCCACCGTGATCGTGCTGGCCACCGCGCTGGCGGTGAACGCCCGGATGGCGATGTATTCCGCCTCGATGGCGCCCCACGTGGGCACCGCGCCGATGTGGCAGAAGGCGCTGATCAGCTACCTGCTGGTCGATCAGAGCTATGCCGCCTCGGTGCTGAAGTATGAAGAAAAGCCCCAGTGGGACGTAGCCACCAAGGTCGCCTACTTCCTCGGCACCATCACCCCCGTCGCGCCGATGTGGTATCTCGGCACGCTGGCCGGGGCGCTAGCGGGGCAGGCGATCCCCGAGAGCTGGTCGCTCGATGTGGCGGTGCCGCTGGCCTTTCTGGCCATCGTCGCACCGGGGCTGCGCACCGTGGCCCATATGGCCGCCGCCTTCACCGCCTTGTTGGCCTCACTGTTGCTGGCATGGCTGCCGTTTTCGCTCGGCGTTATCGCCGCCGGGATGCTTGGCATGGTGGCCGGGGCCGAGGTCGAGAAGGCCATCGCACGGAGGGCCCCGCAGTGAACGACTACCCGATCTGGCTCATCATCGCCGTGCTGGCGGCGGGCACCTTCTTGATCCGCTTCAGCTTCATCGGTCTCACCGGCGACCGTCCACTGCCGCCCGCCCTGCTGCGCTACCTTCGCTACACGCCCTTCGCCGTGCTGCCCGCCCTTGTGGCCCCCATGCTGGCATGGCCCGCCGCAACCGATGGCGTCACCGACCCGGCCCGCCTTCTGGCAGCAGCGGCCACCGTGCTCGTCGGCTGGCGGATGAAATCGCTGCTCTTCGCCGTGCTCGCCGGGCTGGCGGTGTTCTACGGCGCCGTGGCGCTGGGGTTTTGAACCCGCCTCAGCGGTAGAACTCCGGGTTCGGCGTCACGTAGCCGCCCTCTTCCTCGACCGGATCGCGGAAGACCTCGGTCTTCACGCCGGGGATGCGGGCAAAGTCCTCCATCACGTTCTTCGGATACCATGTCTGTTTCACATGCCCGAAGCCGGGAAGTTGCCGCAGGATCGCGGTGGTCGACTTGGCGCATTGCGCCTTGGGCACCGCGCCGTTGTTCTGCACCAGCGCAAGCGCCCGCTGCGCGACCTCTGGGCTGACCCGCACCTCCTGGGTGATCACCCTCCATTCGGGCCGCGCATGGTAGTCGATGTAAAACGCCATGACCCGCGGGTTCGCGCCAATCACCACGTCATTGCGCTCGGGCACCTGCTCGCTCTTGAAGCTCCCGGCCGGGTCCCAGATCACCCGCTCGCTGCCGTTCACGATCAGCCCGGTATGGCCGCCGGCCTCGCTCTCGTTGTTGATGACAGTGACAAGGGTGAGCGACGGCGGTGCCGGGTGGCTGTAACGCGCCCGCGCCACCTGATCGTCAGGCGCCCAAACAGGCTCCGCACCCCCACAGGCCGCCAGAATCAGCGGCAGGACAATCGCCACCCACAGATGCTTCATTAATACCGGCCTCCAACCCTGCAACACGCACAGGGGGAGTTTAGCCGCTCGTCAGCCGTTGACCAGAGCGAGGAAGACCAGGAACACGAGGATCACCACCACCGACTTGGTGACAAAGCTCATGAACCCGTCAAAGGTCTTTTCCTGAGCGCTGATGTCCATCTCGCCATGCTTGTGCTCGGCCATGGGTCTCTCCCGAAATTCCGTTTCGATCCCGCCAATAGCGCAAACACCCTGCCGGGGTAAAGATGCGGCGCGCCGGGCAAATCGGCGCAGCCAGTGTTAGGGAGGGGTTCAGGCGTGGCCCGCGTCACCGCTCAGAAGGCGCGGATCAACCCCGAGGGAATCGAGCGCCTTGGTCCACTTGTCGGCATTGCCCGTGCCAAAAACGATCTCCGGCGTGGCATCGCAGGTCAGCCAGCCGTTGCGGGTGATCTCGCCCTCCAGCTGCCCCGGCCCCCAGCCGGAATAGCCCAGCGCCAGAATCGCATCGCGCGGGCCAGTGCCGCGCGCCATGTCTTCCAGGATGTCCACCGTCGCGGTCATGCCAAAGCTCGGGCTCACCTCCAGCGTGGCCCCTTCGCTGCGGTAGTCGGTCGAATGAAGAACGAATCCCCGTCCATGCTCCACCGGTCCGCCAACGTAAATCGGGGTGCGGGCGCGGCTCGGGGCCAGCTCGATCCCGCTGGCGATGTCGAGCTGTTTAAGCAGGTCCTGAAAAGTCAGGTCTTCGGCGGTGCGGTTCACGATAAGGCCCATCGCCGCCTCGTCCGAGTAGGCGCAGATGTAAATCACCGCCCGCTCGAATCGCGGATCGCCCATGCCGGGCATGGCAATCAGCAGCTTGCCGGTCAGGTCCAGATCTTCGGTCGGTGCATCGGGCATGGTGCCATGATGGAATGCGCCGGGGCGCGGCGCAAGCCGCCCGTGCGGCCCATCCGCCACGCTCCTCCCGCTCTCGCCCAAACGTGATTTCACCGGAGCGGCGCCCCGCCTATTCTCCGCGCTCATGAAAGCCCTCCTTGCCGTCGCTCTCGCGCTTGCCGCCCTCCTCGCCCCCGCCCACGCCGGCACCTTTGGTGCCACGCCGGGCGAGGTCGTGCGTGCCGAGGTGCTGCCCGGCTGGACCACCAAGCGTGGCACCCGCATGGCTGCTCTCCGCCTGACCCTCGCCCCGGGGTGGAAGACCTACTGGCGCGCGCCGGGAGAAACCGGCATTCCGCCCAGCTTCGATTGGGGCGCTTCCCGCAACCTCGCCCGCGTCACTCTGCACTGGCCTTCGCCGCGAGTGTTTGACGAAGGCGGCGTGCGCACCATCGGTTACAAGCGTGAGCTGGTGCTGCCGATCGAGATCACCCCCGCCAAGCCCGGCGCGCCGGTCGAACTGGCCGCGAATGTCGAGCTTGGGGTCTGCGAACATATCTGCGTACCCGCCTCGCTTGCCTTCAGTGCCACCCTCTCAGGCGCGGGCCGCCCCGACCCGGCCATCGAGGCCGCGCTCTCGGCCCGCCCGCTTTCGGCCCGTGAGGCCGGGCTCTCGGGCGTCACCTGCGCGGTCGATCCCATCTCCGACGGTGTCCGCGTCACCGCCCGCATCCCCTCGCAGCGCATCGGCGGGCGCACCGTGGCCGTGATCGAGCCGGGCAACCCGCGCATCTGGGCCTCCGAAACAGAAACCCGGCGTGAAGGCCCCACCTTGCTGGCTTCCGCCGACCTTGTGCCCCCCTCCGGGCAGGCTATGGCACTCTCGCGCAAGACCCTGCGGGTCACCCTTCTGGGCGAGGGCCGCGCCATCGACATTCAGGGCTGCCCCAGCCCGTAGGCTGGGCAATCTGCGCCCCTTTCCTTGACCGTAAGGCCAAGGCCCCTTACGTCTCTGCCATCTAATGGAGACCCGAGTCATGAGCAACACCCTCGCAGCCATCGCCCTTCCCGCGTTTTGCTCCGAGGTCTCTCATGCCCGCCATCTCCCTCTCCGCCGTTCCGCTCATCGCACCTGACGGCTCCGCCATTACCCCGCCCCTCACCCTGAGCTTCGGCCCCGAACGCACCGGCGTCGTCGGGCCGAACGGCGCGGGCAAGAGCACCCTACTGGCCCTCCTCGCCTCCGGCACACCCGCCGCAGGCCAGATCGAACGTCAGGCGACAGCCGGCCAGCTGCTGCAAGGCTGGCCCGACCTCGCCCAACCTGTGGCCGCCGCCCTCGGGCAAGCCGAACCGCTCGCCCGCCTTGCCCGGATCGAGGCCGGCACGCCCGCGCCCGACGATCTCGACCGCGCCGACTGGCACCTGCCCGCCCGGATTGACGATGCCCTCTCCCGTGCGGGCCTGCCCGGCCTTGACCCGTTACGCGCCCTCGCCACCCTCTCCGGTGGCCAGCGCACCCGCATCGGCCTCGCACGCCTGCTGCTCGACGCGCCCGACATCCTGCTGATGGACGAGCCCACCAATAACCTCGACGCTGAAGGCCGCGCGCTGGTGGCCGGGATCATCGCCACATGGCCCGGCGGCGTGATTGTGGCGAGCCACGACCGGGCACTGCTGGAGCGGATGGACCGGATCGTCGAGATCACACCGCAGGGCATACACGTCACCGGTGGCGGCTGGCAGGCTCACCTCGCCGAGCGCGATGCCCGCCGCAGCCGCGAAACCGAGGCGCTGAACCGCGCCAAGCGGGAGGAGGCGCGCGTTTCCCGCGAGCTTCAGGCCGCGCGGGAGAAGGCGGCGCAACGAGCGCAGGCCGGCAAGAAGCTGCGGGCCTCCGGCTCCCAGCCCAAGGTGCTCACCGATGCGATGGCTGACCGTGCGGGCCGGACCCAAGGCGCCGATCGCCGCCGCGCCGAGCGGCTCGAAGCCGCCGCACAGGCCGCTCGAGAGGCCGCAGCAGCTCACGTCAACCCCGCACGCGCCCTCTCCATCGAGGCCGAGGCAACGCGCGGCGGGGCCACCGTGCTGCGGCTCGAAGCACTCACAGTCACGCGGGGCGAATTCTCTCTCGGCCCGATCACCGCCCATCTGGCCGCAGGCGAGCGCGTGGCGCTCACCGGACCGAACGGCGCGGGCAAGAGCACCCTGATCGCCGCCCTGCGCGGGCGGATGCAACCGGCATCCGGCCGCCTAACTGTGACCCCCGCCACCGCCACGCTCGACCAGCATGCGGGCGACCTCGACCCTGACCGCAGCCTGCTGGCCAACCTCCGCGATCTTCACCCCGAGATGGAAACCAACGCCGCCCACGCCCTGCTCGCCCGCTACGGCTTTCGCGGCGCAGCGTCCGAAACCCCGGTCGCCCGCCTCTCCGGCGGCGAGAAGCTCCGCGCCGCACTCGCCGTCACGCTCGGCGGCACCCCGCCCGCCCTACTGTTGTTGGACGAGCCGACCAACCACCTCGATATCGAAACCGTGGAACTGCTCGAAGAGGCGCTGCGCGGCTATACCGGCGCCCTGCTGGTGGCGAGCCACGATACGGCTTTCATCGCAAAGATCCGCCTGAAGAGAGAGATCCCCCTATAGGTCGGGACTAGTCTCGACTCACCCCTCGCTCACATCGGCGAAACACAGCCCCTCAGGCCGCCCGGCGCCCCACGGCCAGCAGCGCCAGCGCCCCCAGGGCGAAACCCAGCACCACCAGCGTCAACGCCCCTGCCAGAAACAGCCCCAAGGCCGCCGAAAGCCCGCTCGCGGGCACAAGCACCGCCAGCCCCGGCCATACCGCGCCTGTCGCCATCGTCCAGCCCAGCGTCGCGGCGAACCATGCCGCCACGGCCACCGCCACCAGCGCCACCACGCCCGACACGCCCCGCGCGCCGCCCCTGAACTGCCCGGCCCGGCGCAGCGCCTGAAACTGCCGCCGCACGTCCTGCTGCATCGCCAGCAGCGAGGGCACTACCAGCAGCACCAGCACCATGCCGAACCCGAGGCCGAAAACCAGCGTCACCACCGTCGGCTTCAGGAACTGCGCCTGGCTCGACGGCTCGTACAGCAACGGCGCGAGGCCGATCACCGTGGTCAGCGTGGTCAGCAGCACTGGACGCAGTCGGTCGCAAGCGCCATCGATGATTGCCGGAAACAGCCCGCGCTCGCGGCTGTATTCATCCACCGTCGTCACCAAAACGATGGAGTCGTTGATGATGATCCCCGACATCCCGATCAGCCCGACGACCGAGAACATACTCAGCGGCAACTGCCAGATCTGGTGCCCCCAGATCGCCCCGATCAGGCCAAAGGGGATGACCGCCATGATCAGCATGGGCCGCGTCCAGCTCGAGAAGATCCACGCCAGCACAAGGTAGATGCCAATCATGCAGGCCCCGAAGCCCAGCAGCGCGTCGGAGAGAAACTCGTTCTCCTGCTCCGCCAGCCCGCTCATCTGGGTCGCCACGCCGAACTCCTCCTCCAGCCCCGGCAGGATCACCTCCTGCACCTGAAGCATGATCTCCGAGGCCCGCGCGGCATTGCCGTCGTCCAGATCGCCGGTGACAGAGACGAGCCGGATGCCGTTCTCGCGGTCGATGGTCGAGAAGCCGGTCTGGCGGCTCACCTTCACGATATCGGCCAGCGGCACATAGGCGCCTTCCGGCGTGCGCATCATCGTCCGGTCAAGAAAATCTGCAGTCAGTTCCCGATCCGGCAGTTCCACCCGGATCGCCGCGCTCCTCGGGCCGTCCGGATAAGTAGCCGCCTCGATGCCGCCCAGCCGGTTGCGCAGGACCGAGCCCAGCGCATCGATAGAGAAGCCCAACTCCTGCCCCTGCGGCGTGAGATCGAGGATCAGCTCTTCCTTGTCGTAACTCAGTGTGTCTTCCAGCGCGGAGACCTCGCCAAACTGCGCCAGCTGCCGCTTCAGCGCCTCGGCGGCTTCTTTCAAGCGACCCACCGAGGCGCCCGAGAGCTGCACGTCAATCGCATCGCCGCCCGGCCCGCCGCGCCAGCCGCGAAAGCTGATGACCTCCGAGAGCGGGTGCCGCTCCACGCTGTCCTGCAACTCGGTCACGAAGGTCGAGCTGGAATAGGGCCGCAGGTCGGGGTCGATCAGCTCGATGGCGATGGAACCGAGCAGGTCTTCATCCTTGTTGTCCACGCCGCTTAGGCCGCGCCCTGTGTTGCCGCCGATCTCTGCTACCGCATAGGCCACCGGGTTGCGTCCGTATTCGGCCTCGTACTTCGCGCCCAGGCTCTCCACGGCGGCCTGAAACATCCGCATCTGCGCAATGGTGTCGGCCCGGTCGGCGCCCGGCGCCATGGCAAAGTTGCCCTCAACCCGGCCCTCCTCGGGCGCGGAGAAGAACCGCCACTGCACGTTGCCCCGCACCAGTTCGCCCACCTGCACTGCAAGCAGAACCACCACCGCCGCCAGCACCGGATACCGCGCCCAGACCACGCCACGCATCAGCCCGCGGAAGAGATGGTCGCGTACCCATGAGAATCCTTTGTTGAACTGCCGCGACGGCCAGTCATACCAAGCTGCCTTTTTCTGGTTGGCGGCAATGGCATGGGCCATGTGATTGGGCAGGATCACAAAGCATTCGACCAGCGAGGCAATGAGCACAGTGATGACCGTAAAGGGAATATCGGCAATCATCTCGCCGAACCGCCCCTCGATCACCGTGAGCCCCGCAAAGGCGATCACGGTGGTGATCGTGGCGCTGAACACCGGGCCGAACATGCGTATCGCCGCGTTTTCCGAAGCCTGAAACGGCCCCTCCCCCAGCCGTCGCGCTCTGAAGTCGGCATGCTCACCCACCACGATGGCGTCGTCCACCACGATCCCAAGGGTGATCAACAGGGCGAAGAGCGAGATCATGTTCAGCGTCAGCCCGGCCGCCCACATGATCGCGATGGCTGCGAACATCGAAACCGGGATGCCCATCGCCACCCAGAAGGCCGTGCGCGCGTTGAGAAACAGGAACAGCAGGCCCAGCACCAGCGCGAGGCCCATTAATCCGTTCTCGATCAAAATGTTCAGCCGCCCCTCGATCGCCTCGCTTCTGGTGCGGATCAGGTCAATCTCCACGCCCGCTGGCAAGGTCCGCTCCAGCTCGGCAGCAACCTCCTCCACCGTGGCCTGAATCCGGATCGCATCGCCTTGCACCGAGCGGTCAACCCGCACGCTCACCGCCGGGTTTGGGCCAACGTAATAGGTGCGCTCGCGGTCCACCCCCTCGACCCTGATCTGCGCCACGTCACCAATGGTCAGGTCGGGCTTCAGGACAATTCCGGCAATCTGGTCGGGGCTCCGCTTGGCCACGCCCGTGCGCACCCGCGCCGCGCCGCCGCTCACATCGCCTGCCGGGTCGGCCTCGGCCTCGGCGGCGATGGCATCGGCGATCTCGCGCATGGTAATATCGTTGTTGATCAACTGCGCCGAGGGCACCTCGATGATCACCTCCGGTGCCGCCACGCCCCTGAGCGTGGTGCGCGTCACCCCGGCCTCGAAGAGCCGGGCCACGAACTCGTCGGCATATCGCGCAAGCAGCTCCACGCCGACCGGGCCGGTGATGATCACATCGGTAACACGATCGCGCCACGCCGAGCGGGTGACAACCGGATCGTCGGCCTCTTCGGGCAGGTTGGTCACCGCATCCACTGCCTGCTGCACGTCTTCGGCCGCGCGCGCCATGTCGTAGTTGGCCTCGAACTCCAGCCTGATGCTCGCCCCGCCCTCCCGCGAGGTGCTGTCGCTCTCCTCCACTCCGTCCACGGCCAACAGCGCGGGCTCCAGAACGGCGACGATCCCGCTGTCCACATCCTCCGCGCCCGCGCCGTCCCATGTGACGCTCACGCGCACCGAGTCGAGCACGATATCTGGGAAGAACTGCGCCCGCATCCGCGGGAAGGCGGCAATGCCCGCCGCGATCATCAGCACCAGCACGAGGTTCGCCGCCGTCCTGTGGCGGGTGAAATAGCTCAGAAAGCCTGTGGCGCGGGCCGGGGTGCTGAGCTTGCTGCGTGCCATTGCCTGCCTACCCCTACCCGCCCATCCGGCTTTCGATCCGCTCCACCGTCTCTGCCGGAACGCGATCTTGCGAAAGCTGGGCCAGAACGCGCTCCTTGGCCTCGGCGGGCATCCGGTTGTTGGCCTCAATGAAGGCAATGAGTTTGGCGCGGCGCTCCGGGCTGAGCTCCACCAGCTCCTCGCGGGTCGGCTCGGCAGGAGCAGCCGCAGGGGCGGCATCGCCCAGCGCGCGGGCGCGAATGCCGGGGCCAACCAGCGGGCTGCGCTCGGCCACGATCAGCGCGCCTGCATGGCCCTCGGCCCGGATGATGATCTCATCGCCCTGCCGCCGCAGCACTTCCACCTGCGCCAATTCCAGCCGTTCCTCGGCGTTCAGCACCAGCACGGTGCCCGCAGCATCCACCGCCGTGGCAGGCACCACGGCCACGCCCTCCAGCGCTGGCTCCTCGATGCTGACGGTTACAAAATCGCCGGGCCGGAAGCCCGCGCTTTCGGTCAGATCGGCATAAATCACCCGACCGGTCTGGCCCTCGCCAACGGCGCCGCTCACCCGGTCCAGCCGCCCCTCGGCCACGAGATCGAGGCCCGAAACGTCGAGCCGCACCTGCATCGCAGCCGGAATCAACCGCCCGTCCTCGCCCAGCAACCGGGCATATTGCGCGGTGCTGAGCCGGAAGGAGACCTCCAGCGCATCAGGGTCGATCAGCGAGGCCATCAACTCGTTGGCCGCCACCAGCCCGCCCTCGACCACCGCCACATCAGCCAGCGTGCCGCTGAAACTTGCGCGAATTTCATGGTCGGCGAGGTCGCGCTCGGCATTGGCCAGCGCGATATTGGCCCGGCTCACCCCGTTGCGGCCCACATCCACCCGGCTCTGTGCCGAGGCCACCGCCTGCCGCTTGCTGAGCACCGCCTGATCGGCGGAGGCGGCGGCCAGTTGCGCCTCTTCCACCGCCGCGGCGGAGCCGACGCCGCGCTCGCGCAGGCTCTCTTGCCGCACCAGCGCCTGCGCGCGCAGCTCGGCCTGCCGCTCGGCGGCGGCCTGATCGTCGCGCGCGAGCACCAGCGCCCGCTCGGCATCGGCCAGTTCGGCCTCCGCCTCGGCCACATCGGTGCGGGCGTTCTCCAGCGCGGCTTCGGCGTTTACCGGGTCAATCCGCGCCAGAAGCTCGCCAGCCTCCACGCTGCCACCCTCGGTGAAGGCTTCCGAAAGCTCCACGATCCGCCCGCCGACGGCCGCGCGTATATCGAGCGTGCGCTCGCTGAGCACTTCGCCAAAACCGGTCATGACCGGCACCGCGCGGCCCGGCTCAAGCACCACCACATTGACGCCAGCCACCCGCTCCCGCGCGGGCCGCGACCCGGCTTCGCGGTTCATCCGCTCTTCGACCGCTCCCCAAAAGCTCGCCCCCGCCACGGCCAGAAGCCCCAGCGTGACCGACAAAAGGAACAGCCCCACGAGGGAGCGACGCAGAAAATTCATCCGGACTCTCGGTTGTTACAGGCCGCGTAAACCCTAGCCCTGACCCGATTTCAGGCAAAGCCACAAGGATGTTACGCAGCCCCTTGCGGTTTCCGTCACTTTATTTTCGCCCATTGCGCAAAAAATGTGACAGCCGCAGCCAATCCGCCCCTACTTCCGCCGCAGGTGCTCATCGAGCCGAGGCATGATCTCGACGAAGTTGCAGGGCTTGTGGCGATAGTCGAGCTGCTTTGCGAGGATCTCGTCCCATGCGTCCTTGCAGGCGCCGGGCGAGCCGGGCAGGGCAAAGAGATATGTCCCCATCGCCACACCCCCGGTGGCCCGTGACTGCACCGCGCTGGTGCCGATCTTGGCCATCGAGACATGGGTGAAGACCGTGCCGAAGGCGTCGATCTCCTTCTCGTACACGTCCCGGTGCGCCTCCACCGTCACGTCGCGGCCCGTCAGCCCGGTCCCTCCTGTCGAGATCACCACGTCAATCGCCTTGTCAGCACACCATGCCCGCAGTTGCGCCGCGATTTCCGCCCGCTCGTCCGGCAGTATCTTCCGGTCCGCCAGCACATGCCCCGCCGCCTCGATCCGGCCCGCCAGCACGTCACCCGAGCGGTCCTCCGCAAGCCTGCGGGTGTCGCTCACCGTCAGCACCGCGATCCGCACGGGGATGAATTCTCTCTCGCTCATGGTGTCTCCAGCCGCGCCTTTACCGTCAGCAAATCAGCCCATGCGTGGCGCTTCATCTCTGCCCGCCGCAGCAGGAAGGAGGGGTGGAACATCGGCATCACCGGAACGCCCGCAAACTCGTGCCAGTTGCCACGGAGCCGGGTGATCCCCCGCTTGCCGAGGAGCGAACCGCAGGCCGGGTTGCCCATCAGCACGATCAGCTCGGGTGCGGCCAGCTCGATGTGCCGCTCCACGAAGGGGCGCATCATCGCCAGCTCTTCCGGCTCCGGGTCACGGTTCTGCGGCGGGCGCCATGGCACCACGTTGGTGATGTAGAGCGCCGCCGCCGCATCCTCGGCATCGCGCGCCAGCCCGATGGCCGCAAACATCCTGTCCAGCAACTGGCCCGACCGCCCGACGAAGGGCTTGCCCTGCGCATCTTCTTCCGCGCCCGGGCCCTCGCCGATCACCATCACCCGCGCCTCGGGGCGGCCATCGGCAAAAACGAAATTCCGCGCGCCGCGCTTCAACTCGCAATGGGGGAAGGCCTCCTGCGCCGCCGCCAGCGCCTCAAGGCTCCCGGCTGCCGCCGACATCGCCCGCGCCTCGGCCACCACATCGACCTCGGGCACCACCACCGGCGCATGAGGCGCAGGCTTCGCCGCCGCTGCGGGGGCCGCCTTCGGCTCCGGCTTGACCTCGAAACGGTCCACCGGCGCTTCGCCAATGGCATCCACCGCGCCCAGCTCCACCTGCCAGGCCAGCGCCGCGAGCATCGCCTCTCTGCTGAATTCCCCGTCCATGCCGCAGGCTTACCCCATGTTGCCGCCCCACGCGAGCCTGCTATAGATGGGCGCGAATTTTCGGGGGACCATTATGATCTTGCGCGCAAAGCACCTCCTCGGCATCGCCAGCCTCGCCCCCGACGAGATCACCGCCATCCTTGACCTTGCCGAGCATTACGCCGCGCTGAATGCGTCGCCCGACAAGCACGGCGACGCCCTGCGCGGGCTCACCCAGATCAACATGTTCTTCGAGAACTCCACCCGCACCCAAGCCAGCTTCGAGCTGGCGGGCAAGCGTCTGGGGGCCGATGTGATGAACATGGCCATGCAGGCCAGCTCGATCAAAAAGGGCGAGACCCTGCTCGACACCGCGCTCACCCTCAACGCCATGCACCCCGACCTGCTGGTGGTCCGCCACCCGCATTCCGGCGCGGTCGACCTGCTGGCGCAAAAGGTCAACTGCGCCGTGCTCAACGCGGGCGACGGCCGCCACGAGCACCCCACGCAGGCCTTGCTCGACGCGCTCACCATCCGCCGCCACAAGGGCCGGCTGCACCGGCTGACCGTGGCGATCTGCGGCGATGTCGCCCACAGCCGCGTAGCGCGGTCCAACATCATGCTGCTGAACCGGATGGAGGCCCGCGTCCGCCTTGTCGGTCCGCCCACGCTGGTGCCCTCCGCCTTCCGCGAGCTGGGCTGCGAAGTGACGCACGACATGGCCGAAGGCCTCGCGGGCGCCGATGTGGTGATGATGCTCCGCCTCCAGCGCGAGCGAATGGACGGCGGCTTCATCCCCTCCGAGCGCGAGTATTTCCACCGCTACGGCCTCGACGCCGAAAAGCTCGCAAACGCCGCGCCCGATGCCATCGTCATGCACCCCGGCCCGATGAACCGCGGGGTGGAGATCGACAGTGCCACTGCCGATGACCCCACCCGATCCGTCATCACGGAACAAGTCGAGATGGGGGTCGCCGTCCGCATGGCGGCGATGGACCTGCTGGCCCGCAACCTCAAGGCGGCCCGCGCGGCATGAGCGAGACTCCGGCAAGCTGGACCCCCTCCTTTCGGAACTTCCTCCTCCGCTTCTTCCTCGTCGGCCTGCTGACCTCGCTGGCCTATGGCCTCCTTCCCACTGGCCTGCGCGAGGCCGATCCGCTGACCTTCTGGCTCACCCTGCTCGTCACCCTCTTTCTCAGCCCGCTGCTCTGGGGCTTCGTCTTCGACGATCACCTGCGCTGGATGCGCCACCGCCGCAAGCGCTGGGAGCTTCTGCCCGACCGGCTGCGCCTCCACGATGGCACCGGGGAGGCGACAGACCTGATGCTGCATGAAATCAGCGCCGCCAAGGCCACCCTCTTCGGCGGCGTCCGGATCACCCGCACCGATGGCCGCAGCCTGATCGCCCGCTACATCCCCCGTCCGCGCGCGATGGCCGGGGCGATCACCACGGCCATCGCCGCGCATCTGGCACCTTCATGAGCGGCATCGAGACCCACCTCGCGCCCGGCGAAACCCTGCTCTGGCAGGGCAAACCCGCCCACATCCGGCTTGGCGGCGCCTACAAAGTCATCGCTGCCTTCGGCTGGCTATCGCTCCTGAGCTTCGCTTTTTTCCTGCTGATCGGACTAGCGAACATGGATGAAATGGAGGGCGCCTTCGGCTTCTGGCTCACCTTTCTCCTGCTTTCCGCCACACTGTTCGTAGTCTTCGCTCTCTTCGCGCCGTACCGGGGCAAGCGGCTGGCGCGGCGGGTGCGCTACGGGGTGAGCGAAAGCCGCGCGCTGGTGTTGGTCGGCAGCGGCAACCTGATCCGCCACCGGATCACCGCAAAGGGCAAGATCGAGCGGCACGACCGGGGCAGACACGGCTGGGATCTGATCTTCCACTTCCCCGCGCCGCGAACGGTACAGGATGCCTCCGGCCAGCCCCGCACCATCCGCCCCCGCCCCACCGGCTTTCATGGCCTGACCGGGGAGGACGCCAAACTGGCCGAGGCCGCGCTGCACGCTATACGGGGCCGCCCATGAGCGGCACACCTTCGGGCTGGCAGGGCATCCTCGAACGGGGGGAGCGGATCCTCTGGCAGGGGCGGCCCGGGCGGGGGATGAAGCTCCGCGAAGGCGACCTGCCAGAAAGTCTCTTTGGCCTCGGCTTCACCGCCGTTCCGGTGCTCTGGCTGGTCAACGCTGGCGGCGACGGTTTCGGGCGGCTCGGCACGCCCGGCGTCTTCCTGCTGGTCGCGCCCCTGTTCCTCGCCATCGGCCTCTACAAGACCGTGCTCAAGTACCCGTGGCGCGTCTTCCTGCGCCGCAACACCTTCTACACGCTGACCAATCGCCGGGGCATCATCGCCACCGACCCGCTGGGCATGAAGGAGCTGAAGAGCTACCCGATCACCCCGCAGATCGAGCTGGAACCGGGGCGCCGCGGCGATGACATCTGGTTCGCCCGCGAGAAGCTGGGCAGCAGGCGCAACAGCCCGGTCCGCAAGATCGGCTTCGAGCAGATCGAGAATGGCCGCAAAGTGATCGCACTCGCCCGCGCCGCACTGGCGGAGCGTGAGACACAAGACAAGGAGATCACGCCATGAGCAAACACCCCCCGGGCTGGGAAGGGCTCCTCGACGACGATGAAGAGATCCTATGGCAAGGCCGCCCCAACGGCGGGGTCGTCGTCCGCTCCAAGGACGCCTTCGAGAGCCTCTTCGGCCTGTTCTTCGCCGGGTTCGCGGTGTTCTGGATCTCGATGGCCTCCTCCATGCGCCCGCCTTCCAACGCGCCCTTCATCTTCCAGATCTTCCCGCTCTTCGGCCTGCCCTTCCTCGCCATCGGCCTCTACATGGTGTTCGGCAAATACTTCTGGCGCGCCTACGTACGGCGGCACACCAACTACACGCTGACCAACAAGCGCGGCTTCATCGCCACCGAGGTCTTCGGCAATCGCAAGCTCAAGAGCTACCCGCTGACCGACCGGCTGGAACTGGAGCAAACCGCGCAGGGCGATACGCTCTGGATCGCCTCTCAGCAATTCACCCGCCGCAACAAGAACGGGTTCAACCGCACCTACACCAAACGCATCGGCTTCGAGTTGATCGAAGATGGCGGGCGGGTCATGGGGCTTGCCCGCAAGGCGGTGGGTGAGTCGAAATGAGCGGCCGGCACCTCCCAGGCCGCCCCGGTCTTTGCACCGATGGAAAACGCCCTTAAGGAAGCTCCATGACCTGCACATTCTTCACCAACGTCACCCTGATCGACCCCGAGGCGCTGACCGAGGCACCGGGCCACCTACTGGTGAAGGACGGCGTGATCGCCGATCTGGCCACCGGGTCGATGGCGGCGCCCGAGGGGGCCGAGGTAGTTGACGGCGGCGGCAAGGTGCTGGCACCCGGCATCGTCGATCTCGGGGTGAAGATCTGCGAGCCCGGCGAGCGCCACAAGGAATCATTCAAATCCGCAGGCGCGGCGGCGGCGGCGGGCGGTGTGACCACCATCATCATGCGCCCCGATACCCTCCCCGCAATCGACAGCCCCGAGACGCTGGAGTTCGTCACCCGCCGCGCTGCCGAGGCCGCACCGGTGACCATCCGCGCCATGGCAACGCTGACGAAAAACCGTGAGGGCCGCGAAATGGCCGAGCTGTCCTTTCTAAAGGACGCTGGCGCGCTGGCGTTCTCGGATGGGGACAAGGTGGTGGCCGATACCAAGGTGCTCGCCCGCGCCCTCTCCTATGCCCGCGAGCTGGATGCGCTGGTGGTGGGCCACCCGCAGGAACCGACCCTGTCAAAGGGTGCCGCCGCGACCTCCGGCAAGTTGGCGACCCTCATGGGCCTGCCCGCCGTCAGCCCGATGGCCGAGCGCATGGGGGTGGACCGCGATATCGCGATGGTCGAGATGACCGGCGCGCGTTACCACTTCGACCAGCTCTCCGCCGCCCGCGCCCTGCCGCCGCTGGAACGGGCCAAGGCCAATGGGTTCGACATCACCGCAGGCGTCTCGATCCACCATCTCACGCTCAACGTGAACGACCTCTCCGAGTATCGCACCTTCTTCAAACTGAAGCCCCCGCTGCGCAACGAGGAGGACCGTCTGGCGATGGTCGAGGCGGTCGGCTCCGGCCTGATCGACGTGATCTCGTCAATGCACACCCCGCAGGATGAAGAGAGCAAACGCCTGCCCTTCGAAGAGGCGGCCTCCGGCGCCGTCGCGCTCGAAACCCTGCTGCCCGCCGCCATGCGGCTCTACCACTCCGGCGCCCTGTCGCTGCCCCAGCTCTTCCGCGCCCTCGCGCTGAACCCGGCCAACCGCCTCAGGCTACCCTCCGGGCGCCTCGCCAAAGGCGCTCCCGCCGATCTGGTGCTGTTCGACCCGTCGGCGCCCTTCCAGCTCGACCGCAGCACCCTGCGCTCCAAGTCCAAGAACACTCCCTTCGACGGCGCCCGGATGGAAGGCCGCGTTCTGGGCACCTGGGTCGCCGGAAAGCGCGTCTACCAGTAGGTCAGGACTTGCCCCGACCCGCCGGAGACTCGATCAAACCCAGCCCAGCAGGCTCTCCCCGATCGCATCAGCCAGCGCCTCGATATGATCGGGCCGCTCGTTCAGGCACGGAATGTAAGTAAATTCCTCCCCGCCCGCGTGCTCAAAGCTCTCGCGGATCTCCCCCTCGATCTCCTCCAGAGTCTCGATGCAATCGGCACTGAACGCCGGGGCCACAACGGCGATCTTCTTCACCCCCGCCTTGGCCCGCGCGGCAACCTCCTCCACCGTATAAGGCCGCAGCCAGTCTTCCGGGCCGAATTGGCTCTGGAAGGTGGTGATCACCTTCTCCTCCGGCAGCCCGAGCCGCTCGCGCAGCAGCCGCGTCGTCTTCTGGCACTGGCAGTGGTAGGGGTCGCCCTCCATCAGGTAGCGCTTCGGCATCCCGTGGTAGCTGCACACCAGCAGCTCTGCATCACCCATGCCCTCCGCCACCGAGGCCGCCAGCGCGTCGATATAGCTCTCCCGGTCGAAGTACGCCGGCACCGTCCGCACCGCCGGTTGCCACTTCTCCTTCATCAGCGCCCGGAAGAACTGGTCATTCGCCGTCGCTGTCGTCGGCCCCGCGTATTGCGGATAGAGCGGGAAGAACACGATCTTGTCGCAGCCCGCTGCCACCATCTCGCGCACCTTGCTCTCGGTCGAGGGGTTGCCATAGCGCATGCAGAAATTGACCATCACCCTGTCGCCATACTGCTGCTCCAAGCGCGTTCGCAGCGCTTCGGTCTGCGCGATGGTGATCACCATCAGCGGCGACATGTCCTTGGCCTTGTCCCAAATCAGCTCGTAATTCTTACCGCTGCTGAAAGGCCGCTTGGTCAGGATGATCCCTTTGAGGATCGGCTGCCATTTCCACGCCGGATAATCGATAATCCGCTTGTCGCTGAGAAACTCGTTCAGATAGCGCCGCATGTCCCAGTAGCCGGGGCTGTCCGGCGTGCCGAGATTGGCGATCAGAACGCCCACCTTGCGGGGCTTCACGGGCGGATGGTCGGGCGGCAGGTGGCTCACGGGCTGTCCTCGCGTTTGGGTTTGCCTAGGCTTAGTGCCCCCGGCGCACGGGTCAATGCGTCACCTCTTCCCACCGTCCTCGCCGCGCTCCTCGGTGCCCAGCGCATCGGCCAGCCGCGCCGTGGCCGAGCCAGGCCGCAGCGGCTGCGGCTGGTTCGGGCCGGGCGACCATCCGGTAAGAAAAACAGTCTCGAACATGGCCCGAATGCGCCCATCCGCCGCCGCACCCGCCTCCAGGAGAGCAGCCGCGCGCAGCAACACCGCCCGCCGCGTTGGCACCCGCAGCCGGGCCTCCATCGCATTGGCCTCGCCCATCGCCCGCAGATCGCGCATCAGCGCCAGCCCGCCCGCGTAGCTCACCTCCAGCGGCAGCGCATCGGCCACCGGCAGCACAAATCCCGCCCGCTGGAGCAGCGCACCGAGGTCACGGATCTCGCCCATCGGCAGCACCCTCGGGCTGAGTCCGCCAGTCTCCGCCGCCTCGGCCTCTGCCAGCGCCGCCCGCAGCCCCGCAAGGGTCTCGCCGCCCAGCATCGCCCCGATGAACAGCCCATCCGGCGCCAGCCCGCGCCGCGCCTGCACCAGCTGCCCCACCGGGTCGGAGGCCCAGTGCAGCGCCATGCCGTGGATCACAAGGTCATGCGCACCCTCGTCGATCCCCAGCACCTCATCGTCGCCGATCACCTTCGCCTCGGGGAAGGCCTCGCCCCAGATGTGCGGAAAACCGGTCACAACGCAGGGCGCTGTAAAGGTTCTGTTAACCTCGCTGAGTCTTTCCTTGATCTCATCGATGGCCTGCGCGTGCAGGAACAGCGCGTCGCGGCGGGCGCGGAGGCGATTGCGGGCAAGGGCCTTGCGGTCGGTCAGTCTGGGCGGCTGGGCCATGAGCGGCTTATCTCGGAGGGTGCGGGCCGATGCAACGCTTACTGCAAGCGATCTACCCCAACCAATGCCTCTCCTGCGGCGAGGTCACCGGCTCCGATGCCGGGCTCTGCGCCAATTGCTGGCGTGACACCGCCTTCATCTCCGGCCTCACCTGCCACCTTTGCGGCGCCCCCCTTCCCGGCGATGACGACCCCGACGATGCGCCCGATCTCACCTGTGACGACTGCCTTGCCATCGCCCGGCCCTGGGCGCGTGGCGCGGCGGCCATGCTTTACCGCGGCAACGGTCGGCGGCTGGTGCTGGCGCTCAAGGGCCACGACCGGGCCGATCTCGCTCAGGCCGTCGCACCCTGGCTCGCCCGCGCCGCCGCGCCGCTCCACGAGCCGGGCATGCTCATCGCGCCGGTGCCGCTGCACTCGCTGCGCCTCTTCAAACGCCGCTACAACCAATCCGCCCTGCTTGCCCGCGCCCTCGCCCGCGCGCTGGAGGCGCCCTTCTGCCCCGATCTGCTCGTCCGCGCCCGCGCCACCCCACGGCAGGAGGGGCTCGGCGCGGCGGCCCGCTTTGCCAACATGGCCGAGGCCATCCGCCCGCATCCCAAACGCCGCCACCGCATGGCGGCCCGCAAGGTGCTGCTGGTCGATGATGTCATGACCTCCGGCGCGACTCTTGCGGCCTGCACCGAGGCCTGCCTTGCCTCCGGCGCCACCGAGGTGCGGGTTGTCACACTGGCACGAACGGTCAAGGACACCTAAGTATGGCCGGAACCCGAAAGGACCAGCCATGCCCACCCCCATCGAAATCTACACCACGCCGATCTGCGGTTTTTGCATTCGGGCCAAGCGCCTGCTGACCGAAAAAGGCGTCGAATTCACCGAGATCGACCTCTTCGAGGAGCCCGGCCGCCGCTCCGAGATGATGGACCGTTCCGGCGGGCGCCACACCGTGCCGCAAATCTTCATCGGCGAAACCCACGTCGGCGGCAGCGATGATCTCTTCGCGCTCGAAAGTGCCGGCAAGCTCGACCCGATGCTCGCCGCCTGATGCGCGCCGCCCTCCTCCAGCTCACCAGCTCCGACGACCCGGCAGCCAACCTCGAAACGGTTCTGCCCATGATCGAGCAGGCCGTGGGGGAGGGGGCAGAGCTGATCTGCACACCAGAGGTCACCAACTGCGTCTCCGCTAGCCGCGCCCGCCAGATCGCGGTGCTTGAGTCCGAGGCGAAAGACCAGACCCTCGCCGCTTTCCGCGAGGCCGCCGCGCGGCACGGCAGGCACCTCCTGCTCGGCTCCATCGGCCTCAAGACCGAGGACGCCGATGGCCGCTTCGCCAACCGCAGCTTCCTGATCGGCCCATCCGGCGAAATCCTCGCGCGTTACGACAAGATCCACATGTTCGACGTGCAGGTATCGGAGACCGAAACCTACCGTGAAAGCGCCGGGTATCGGCCCGGAAACGTCTCTGTTCTGGCCGAAACGCCCCTTGCGAAGATCGGCCTGACCATCTGCTACGATGTCCGCTTCCCGCACCTCCACCGCGGGCTCGCCAAGGCCGGGGCACAGATCATTACTGTGCCCGCCGCCTTCTCGCCCGGCACCGGCCCGGCCCACTGGCAGCCGCTGCTGCAGGCCCGCGCCATCGAGACAGGTTGCTTCGTGCTCGCCCCCGCCCAATGCGGCACCCATAGCGCTACCGAAGGCCGCACCCGCAGTAGCCACGGGCACAGCCTCGTGGTGTCGCCTTGGGGCGAGGTTCTGGCCGATGGCGGCAGCGGTCCGGGTGTGATCACAGTTGACCTCGACCTGTCACATGTGGACGATGCGCGCCGTAAGATCCCCGCACTGACCCATGATCGCCCTTTCGAAGGCCCCTGACCCTGCATGGCTGTTGAAACCTCCGATACCCTCGCCGTTGCGCTCTTCTCAGAGCTGCTCACCGCCGAGCAGCTTGCCCGCAACCGGATGTCGAAGGCGCTGCCCAAAGGGATGGAAATCAGCCATTTTTCGGTGCTCAACCACCTCGCCCATATCAATGAAGAGCGCAGCCCCGCCCAGCTGGCGCAGGCCTTTCACCTGACCCGCGGGGCCATGACCAACACGCTGAACAAGCTCGAATGGGCCGGTTACGTGCATATCCGGCCCGACTGGGATGACGCGCGGCGCAAGATGGTCTCCATCAGCCCCTCGGGCCGCGCGGCGCGCGATGCGGCGATTGCCTCGGTCAGCCCGGTCATCGCCGCCATCGTCTCCGAAATCGGCAGCGAGCGGGTCCGCGCCATGCTCCCCGTGATGCGCGAATTGCGCCAGAAGCTCGGCTCACGCGAAGAGCCCTGACGCACCAGCCTTGCAGCTCCCGGGCTGGATGAGCCCCCCTAGAAGCTCGTCTTGCAGGCCTGCGCCACCGGCGCCCATTTCTGAACCGGAATGCCATTCTTCGCCAGCACGAGCGTCTTGTCGATCGAAAGCCGTGAAGCGTCCCTCGCCCGAGGCGCACCGGCTGCGACCTTCTCCAAGTCGCGCACCGCTGCGCTGACCTTCTTCGCGCCGTGGCGCTTTTGCAGCTCCGCCATGAGGCAGGTGCGGCCGCGCCGGTCGGCATCGGTCCAGATCCCGCCTTTCTGGCCGAGGAGCGCGTTAACGCGCACCATCACCGCCTCGTCGGCGGCCTCGTAACGTTGCATCAGGTCGGCAGACGCCGGCGCGGCCACCAACAGGAGGGCCGCGATAAGGGCAAATGTGCGCATGTGGGTAAACTCTAGGGTTTCACGCTGGCGGTGACGTAATTGACGCTCAGGTCACGGTCGCTCAGGCTCCAGCTCCAGGCGATTGGATTGAAGACAAATCCCTTCCGGTCGACCGGGTCAAGCCCGGCGTTGCGGATCAGCTCATAAAGCTCATCCGGGGTGATGAACTTTCGCCAGTCGTGGGTGCCCTTCGGCAGCCAGCGCATCACCCATTCGGCGCCCACGATGGCCATCGCAAAGCTTTTCGGGTTGCGGTTGATCGTGGAGCAAATCATCAGCCCGCCGGGCTTGAGCAGTCTCTGACACGCCTCGATATAGTCCGGCGGCGAGGCCACGTGCTCCACCACCTCCATGTTCAGCACCACGTCAAACTGCTCACCTGCTTCCGCCAGCGCCTCTGCGGTGGTGTGGCGATAGTCGATCTCCAGCCCCGACTGCTCTGCATGAACCTGTGCCACCGGGATATTGCCAGCGGCGGCATCCGCGCCCACCACCTCGGCCCCCATCCGCGCCATCGGCTCCGCCAGCAGCCCGCCGCCGCAGCCAATATCGAGGATGCGCAGCCCCGAAAAAGGCTCTGTTACAGCCCGATCCCGCTCGAACTCGGCGGCGATCTGGTCGCAGATATAGTCCAGCCGGCAGGGGTTCAGCATGTGCAGCGGCTTGAACTTCCCCTCCGCGTCCCACCACTCCGCCGCCATCGCCTCGAACTTCGCCAGCTCCGCCGGGTCTGCCGTATCGACCGTCATCGAAAAACTCCTTCTCAACCCCATGGTCCCGGGCCACGCCACGCTATATAGCTGAGGGATGGACAGGAACGCGGGTCATAACAGCGCATACCGCCACCTCTACCCGGCGATCAGCCCGTTCGACCAGCGGATGATCGACATGCCGGGCGGCCACTCGATCTATGTCGAGCAATGCGGCAACCCCAAGGGCATTCCTACCGTGGTGCTTCACGGCGGCCCTGGTGGCGGGTGCTCGCCTGCTATGCGCCGCTACTTCGACCCCGATATCTACCGCGTCGTCCTGTTCGATCAACGCGGCTGCGGCCGCTCCCGGCCCTTCGCCTCGGTGGAGAACAATACTACGCAGGACCTGATCGCCGATATCGAGCGCATCCGCGAGACCCTCGGCATCGACCGCTGGGTGGTGTTCGGCGGCAGCTGGGGCGCCACGCTCTCGCTGCTCTATGCGCAGGCCCACCCGGCGCACACCGCTTACCTCGTGCTGCGCGGCGTCTTCCTGATGACCCAGCGCGAGCTGCAATGGTTTTATGGCGGCGGCGCGGCCCGGTTCTTCCCCGATGTCTGGAAGCGCTTCACCGAGCTGATCCCCGAAGCCGAGCAGGGCGACCTCATCGCTGCCTACCACCGCCGCCTGTTCTCTGGCGACCTGATGGAAGAAACCCGCCTCGCCCAGCGCTGGGCCGGCTGGGAGAACGCCCTCGCCTCGATGGAAAGCCACGCCCATATGGGCGAGGGCAGCGGCAGCTACGCCCGCGCCTTCGCCCGGATCGAGAATCACTATTTCACCCACGCCGGCTTTCTGCGCGAAGACGGCCAGATCCTCTCAGACATGCCCGAAATCGCCCACATCCCCGGAACGGTGGTGCAAGGCCGATACGACATGATCTGCCCCCCCGAGGCCGCCCAGGCCCTCGCCGACCGCTGGCCGCGCGGCACCCTCAAGATGATCCCCAACGCCGGCCACGCGCTCTCCGAGCCGGGCATCTCGGCAGAACTCGTGCGGACCACGCGAGGGATTGCGAAAGCGCCAGAGCTCTACGGGTTCTGATCCGCACGGCCTCGGCCTGCTCCATTCCACCTCTATCAGCGCCCGCCGAGCATATCCTTGGCGGATGCAGAATCTTGCTCTACGCTCCAAGGCGTTACCTTTTTGCATTTCAATCGCAGAGATTTCACCATTGATGCCACAACCGTCCAAAACGATCCGTCTCGGGCTGCTCTGGCATTCGATGACGTCCGACAATCTTGGAGTTGGCGCGCTCACCCTTGCCCATATAGCGATCCTCCGCGAAGCCGCCGCAAAGCTCGGGCTGACGCCTCATTTCACAATTCTCGGTTGGAAGGACCCGCGCCCGCAGTACTTCAGGGCAGACGACATTGAGGTCGTCGAACTGCGGATGAAGGACTTCATCAAGCCGGTCGGCGGTCTGCTCTCGCATCTTCGCCGCTGCGATGTGGTGTTCGATATCTCCGCCGGCGACAGCTTCACCGACATCTACGGCACCAAGCGGGCCGGCACGATGCTGGCCGCCAAGATCCTCACTTTCATCGCCCGCCGCCCGCTGATCCTTGCGCCGCAAACGATCGGCCCCTTCGAGCGTGGTTGGGCACGCCGCATGGCGCTTTGGGTCATCCGCCGGGCACGTGTGGCCGCGGTGCGTGATGATCTTTCCGCCGATTTCCTGCACAGCCTCGGCTACTCGGGCGACCTGATCGCCGCCAGCGACGTCGCTCTGCGCCTGCCCTTCGAGCGCGCACAAATGCCCCCGAGCGACAAGCTCCGTGTCGGCCTCAACGTCTCGGGCCTCCTGTTTAACGGCGGCTACACCGGCGGCAACATGTTCGGCCTGCGCGACTCCTACGCCGAGACAATCCGCCGTCTGGTCGCCAACCTCACCACGCGTGATGACATCGAGCTGCATCTCGTCGGCCACGTCATCTCCGATGCCACCGAAGTGGAAGACGACTATCGGGTCAGCCAGCGGCTGGGCGAGGAGTTTCCCGGCACAGTCGTTGCGCCCAAGTTCAACGACCCCATTGAAGCCAAAAGCTACATCTCCGCGCTGGATGCCTTCGCTGGCGCCCGCATGCACGCCTGCATCGCCGCCTTCTCCTCCGGCGTTCCTGTGCTGCCAATGGCCTACAGCCGCAAGTTCGCCGGCCTGTTCGGCGCATTGGGCTATGACACCATGGCAGATTGCCGTGAACACAGCGGTGACGAAATCATTGCCTGCTTTGAGGCCCTCCTCGCCAACCGTGAGACTGTCGCAGCGCAGATGCAGCAGCCACTTTCGCACGGGCTGGACCGCCTCGCGCTCTATCAGGAGGCCATCGGAAAGGTGCTCGCGGACGCGCGTGGAGGCTCCGGCACGCCTTGAGCGCACAACCCGCCTCTCCCACGCTTCGCCGCATCCTGTCTGGCAAGCTCTGTGCAGGATGCGGTGCCTGTGCCGCAATCGCACCCGACGCCGTGAAGATGGGCGTGTCCGCATCCGGCTACCTGCGGCCCATGCAGTCAAGCGAGCTATCGGAAGTGCAAGAGTCACGGCTCCGCAAGGCCTGCCCCGGCGTTGGCCTCACGCTGGAGCCCGGCGACCGGCCCGATCATCCTCTGTGGGGGCCTTACCTCTCTGTTCACAGTGGCCACGCCACCGACCCTGCGCTTCGGCAGAATGCCTCTTCCGGTGGCGCGCTCTCGGCTCTGCTGGTGCACCTGCTGCAAAGCGGCGCCGTTGATCGCGTTGTGCAAACCGGAGCCGATCCGGCCCTCCCGATCGCCAATGTCACGGTTCTGAGCGAGCGTGCCGAGGAAGTCTTCCAAGCCGCCGGCTCCCGATACGCCCCCTCCGCGCCGCTCGCCGGGGTAGAGCCCCTGCTCGCCTCCACGGAGCGCCACGCTTTCGTCGGCAAGCCCTGCGATGTCGCCGCCCTTCGAGCTCTCGGCAAGACCGACCCGCGTGTCGCAACCCGGTTCCCCTATATGCTGTCCTTCTTCTGCGCCGGCGTGCCGAGCCTCTCCGGCGCGCGGGAGGTGTTAAGCACCATGGGCGTCCCAGAGGCCCAAGTCCGGCAGTTTCGCTACCGTGGCGATGGATGGCCCGGCCACGCAAAGGCTACGCTGGATGACGGGACCGATCGGCGCATGAGTTATGCCGACAGCTGGGGCGGCATCCTTTCAAGGCACGTGCAGTTCCGCTGCAAAATCTGCCCTGATGGCACCGGCAGCTTCGCCGACATCGTCTGCGCCGATGCCTGGGAAGCAGACGCCGAGGGCTATCCAACCTTCACTGACCGGCCAGGGATCAGCCTTGTCATGGCACGGACGCGGGTGGGGGCTGAAGTGATGGAGCAAGCGGTGACCGGGGGGCGCCTGTCGCTTCAGCCGTTCGACATTGAGGGACTCGAAGGCATCCAACCGGGCCAAACCCAGAAGCGGCGGTTCACCTTGGCCCGCATGTCAGCCTTGCGCCTGCTCCTGCGGCCCGTGCCCCGATACCCCGGCTTTCACCTCGCCCGCAACGCCCGTCGCGCCGGACTTCGAGGCCTCGCGCGCAACTTCCTCGGCACCCTGCGGCGTGCCATCGTGGGCCGCCTATAGCCCTTCCCACTCCAATACCTGCAAGAACAGGCCCAAAGCGGCCACTTGGGGCGGCAACAAACCGCGCAAGCGAAGGGGTTCGAGGCCATTTTGTTAGAATGCGTATCGTTTCGCTGCCCCATTGCCGCAAAATTGCCGGTTTCTAACGCGCACCGCCGCAACTACCGCGTGCGTTACGTCGAATGACGTAAGCACTTGGAATACCGCCCTCTTCCGTCATTTCGGCGCCCGCCTCACCCCACCTCGAGTCCGCCTTGGACGCCCCAAACCCCTTGTTTGCTGGCGGATCATTGCTCAGCGGGAGTCAGTTCTCGCCACCACATTGCCACCATTTGGCCCCGTTGCTATGCGAGCCAACACAGGCAAGGGACAGCAACTCAAGAGGTAATAACCGAAGCAGGCTGGGCTCGTAACCTTCCCGAAACCGATGTCGGGTAGCACAGACGAGCCTCCACGATAGTCACGGTCGGACACATCGCGTGTCCGGTTCTTCACCCGGTGGCCACCACCACCGTGGGAGGACCCTTTTGTCGTGGCTGTTCCATGGCTGGAAGCAATTCAGCGGACCCGACCACCACCAACTCCCGGGTTCATTCGACCGACGCATATTGGGGAGCTACCCGATGCCAACGCAGACCATCAATGTTTCGAGCAGGGCCGAACTGCTCGATGCCCTCGAACAAGCCTCCGGCGGCGAAACCATCGTCTTGGCCGATGGCGACTACGGATCCCTGGATATCAATAACCAGGCCTTTTCGAGCTATGTCACGATTACTTCGGAGAACCCGCAGGGCGCTACCTTCGACGACGTGACGGTTTCGAACTCGAGCTATGTCCGGATCGACAGCGTTCACGTGGATTGCCCTTCCAACGGGTCCGCGGCCTCAAGCGTTGTAGCTGTCGTGGATGGAAGCCATCACGTCGAGTTCTTGAACAGCGAGGTCAATGGCCCTGTTGATAACAACTATTCAGGCCACTACGGAATCTACACCAATCAGACATCGCACGTAACGTTTGAAAACAACTACATTCATGACGTGAAAAATGGCGGGTGTTTCTACAACTCAGACAATCTCGAGATCATCGGCAACACGATCGACTACATTGGTAACGACAGCTTCAAGTTCATACGTGTCCAACAAACGCTGATTGAAAACAACTTCGGCGCTGGGCACGTATATCCGGATCCTGGCGCCCACTTGGACTTCATCCAGTTTCAAGGTGGAGACTCAAGCGACGTCATAATTCGCGGCAATGTACTGCTGCCAGTAACTTCGGGCTCCATTCAAGGTATTTTCCTTGACGACGCCCACTACACGAACATCGAGATATCCCACAATATCGTCGTGACTGGCATGATCCGCGGGATTTCCGTTAGCAGCGGAACCAACGTGGTCGCACACCACAATACGGTGCTGGATATTGACGGTGTGGGAAGCAAGGCAACGCAAGTCCTCGTCGACGGCGAGAGCTACGGTAACATTCAGGGTGTCTATCCGGGGTTCTCGGGGCTTGGCACCACAGGCGGCAACCTGTACATCCATCAAGGTTCGACCGGCCCCTACAACTACGACAGCCTCTTCGAGAACGCTGACGTCGGCCTCGGCATCACCCTCGCAGACCTCACACCCATCGCTGGCAGTCTCGCTGAAGACTACGGCGCTTATGAGCGCCTGATGGAACTGTTGGGCGAGGAAACGGGCGGCGGCGGTACGCCGGATCCCGATCCGACCCCGGACCCCGATCCCGAGCCTGACCCCGATCCGGAACCTGATCCCGAGCCAGAGCCGGAACCCGATTCTGACGTTCACTTCGAAATCGTCGAAGGCGCCGCCTTCAGCATGGTCGGAACCGCCACCTTTGACGACACCTCCGACGTTGTCGAAATCGCGGCCACACCCGAGCTGCAAATGGAGGCAGGAACGATCTCCTTCTCGTTCGAGGCGGCAACGGTCAACGGCATGCAGGGCCTGCTGACCCGCGACGCCAGCTACTATGCCGGCGGCGGCAATCACCTTGCCGTCTATCTCAACGGGAGCACCCTCACCATCCGCTTCCAGGATGGCACCAGCGATCACATCGTCACGGTTCCCGGCTTTCAGGCCAATACCGAATATGAGCTGATGATCACCTTCGACGGCACCACCACCACGGTGCTGCTGGATGGTGTGGTGGTCGACACCGCCAACTTCGGCATGAGCTGGGTGGACAACACCGAGTACCTGCAGGTCGGCGGCCTCGGTTGGGGCAGCCAAACCGGTGCAGCCGGATTCTCCGATCCGTTCAACGGCTCGATCAGCAACCTCGTCATCACCGAGGGCGTTCACTCTTCGGCAGAGATCTCCGAGATGATCGCCGATGCGCTCGACGGCCTGAACGAGGGCGATCCCAGCGATGGCGTTGTTCGCACCGGCACCGACGGTGACGATGTCCTCACCGGCGGCATTGGCGATGACACGCTCCAAGGCGGCCTCGGAAACGACGTCCTGAACGGCGGCGACCCCGATGTCCTCACCCGGGTGGACGGAGCCGACGCCTTCTTTGGCGGTGATGGCAACGACACGGTGAGCTACGAGGGTTCCTACGGCTACCTTCTCGTCGACCTTCTGAACCCCACGATGAACACTTGGGCCGGCGAAGGCGACACCTTCGACAGCATCGAGAACATCATCGGCAGCCAGGGCAGTGACAACCTGCGCGGCGACAACGGTGACAACGCGCTCTACGGTGGCGCCAACGGCGACCTGCTCTATGGCCGCGCCGGCAACGATATCCTCGTTGGCGGAGATGGCAGCGACGTCCTCAGCGGCGGCGCGGGGGCCGATGTCCTCGACGGTGGCGACGGGCGCGACAGGGCGAACTACGTCTACTCCAAGGTCGATCTGGTCATCGACCTCGAGGACTCCTCGCGCAATACCGGTGAAGCCAGAGGCGATACCTACATCTCCATCGAAGATAGCGCCAACCGCCTCTACGGCTTTGCAGGTGACGATCACCTCTTCGGTCGGGGCGGCAACGATATCCTGATTGGCGGTGCCCACAGCGACACGCTCGATGGTGGCGCCGGAAACGACAGCCTGCGTGGCGGCTCCCATGCCGACATCTTCGTCTTCAACGATGGCTCCGACACGGTCGAGGATTTCGACTTTGCCGATGGGGATGTGCTCCACATCGAACAGGCCGCAATCGGCGCAGTTGCCGGGATGTCGGGTGCCGAGGTCGTCGATACCTTCGGTGCGCTGGTCGATGGCAATGCCGTGCTGGACTTCGGCAATGGCGACGTGATCACGCTGGATGGGGTCGCCGACCTCTTCACCCTGGCCGACCACGTGTTCGTCGTCTAAGCGCACGTCCCTCCTTTCAGTGGGGGAGCACCAACCAAAATCGAAATCTTGCCCGAAACGTGAAAACAGCGTTTCGGGCAAATTTCATTGAATTGCGCGCGCCGACATGGAAGTATTTTCTAAGATCGACACTTTTTCTTTTTCCAGATTGTTCGCCCGGAGCGACTATCGATTTGAGCACCGCAGCCGATAAGGCCATAGAGCCACACAGCAAAAGCGAGCGCGGCACCGCCTCGGAACAGGCGAGCCCTTCGGCACCTGTCGTTTCAATCATCGTGGTGAGCTACAACACCCGGGAGATGACGCTGGCGTGCATCCGCTCGGTCCTCGACCAAACCACCTGCCCTTTCGATCTCTTGGTCTACGACAATGCCTCGCAGGATGGCTCCGCAGACGCCATTGCCGAGGCCTTCCCTGACGTTCGCCTGATCGCGGATGACACCAACCACGGCTTCGCGAAAGCCAATAACATTGCCGCGCAGATGGTGACCGGTGAATACCTCCTGCTGTTGAACCCGGACACCATCGTGCTGGACGGCGCGATCGACGAACTCATCTCCTTCGCCCGCGCCCGCCCGGAGGCGCAGATCTGGGGCGGCCGAACGCTCTACGGCGACCGCAGTCTCAACCCCACCAACTGCTGGGGCCGCATGTCGCTCTGGAGCGTAACGGCCCAAGCCCTCGGCTTCTCCAGCCTGTTCCGCCGGAGCGCCCTCTTCAACCCAGAAGCCTACGGCGGCTGGAAGCGCGACAGCGAGCGCGAGATCGACATCGTCTCGGGCTGCTTCTTCCTCATCAACCGCGACTTCTGGAACACCCTCGGCGGTTTTGACCCGGCCTTCACCATGTATGGCGAAGAAGCCGACCTGTGCCTGCGCGCCCGCGCAATGGGCGCCCGGCCCCGGATGACCCCTGACGCAGAAATCGTCCACTACGTCGGCGCATCCTCCAAGGTGCGCGCGGCCAAACTGGTGATGCTCCTCAAGGCAAAGACCACCCTCATCCGCCGCCACTTCCCCCGCTGGCAAAGGCGCGCCGGCACAGTCCTGCTGGCAAGTTGGCCACTTTCCCGCATGCTCGCCACCGGCGTGCTCGCCCGCCTCCTCCGCTCGCAACGCTGGCGCGACGCTCACACCGCCTGGCGCGACGTCTGGCAGCAACGCAACGACTGGCGCGGGGGGTACGAGTGATGCACAGGCAATGCGGCCGGCAACCAAAGCAGAAGGCACAGCCACGATGAAGATACTGGTTGCGATCGCCAATTACGGCGACACCAGCGGAAAGTTCATACACCAGCTCATCGACAGCTATCGCAGCTTCAGTTGCGAGGTCGACATCGTTGCGCTCTCCAACGTCGAGAAGGAGGTGGCCGAAGGCGTCGAAGTCCGTGTCGGGCTCCCCATCTCCAACCCGTGGTCCCTACCTTTCTCGCACCGAGATCTCTTTGTCGAACGGCAAGATGACTACGACCTGTTCATCTACTCAGAAGACGACACCCTGATCACGGAAGCGCATGTCGACGCGTTTCTGGAAGCTGACAAAGTTCTACCCAAAGATCACATCGCAGGCTTCGTCCGGCACGAGATCGATCCTTCTGGTGAATGGCATTACTCCACCGTGCATGGCCATTACCATTGGGAACCGGCGTCAGCATTCGAAGCTGGCGGCGATATCTTTGCACGCTACACCAATGACCATTCGGCAGCCTACATCCTGACGCGCGACAAGCTGAAAGTCTGCATCGATTCGGGCGGATTCTTGGTTCCGCCGCACGAAGGCAGATACGACATGCTCTGCTCCGCAGCGACCGATCCCTACACGCGTTGCGGGCTTCGCAAAGTGCTCTGCATTTCCCGCCTTCAGGAGTTCAGCCTTCACCACCTACCAAACAAGTACATCGGAAAGATCGGATTGGCTAAATCCGAGGTCGATCTTCACGTTCAAAAACTGACCGAGCTACATTGCAAGCGTCTTCCGGCCGCCTCGCTCTTGAATGGGCGAGCGCGGGTCAGGCACACAGCTCGATACGACCGGGACTATTTCACCCCCGAGATCGCGAGCATTGTCAGTGCAATGCCATCAAGGGATTGCCGGGTGTTGTCGGTTGGCTGCGACGCAGGGTGTATAGAGGCCGCAATTGTCGCGGCAGGACACAAGCTTGATGCGATACCACTTGATCCTGTCATTGCTGAATCCGCTATGATGCGGGGTGTTCAAGTTCTCGGCGCCGATCTTTCAGATCCCGTCCGAGACCTATCGGACAATACCTATGATATTGTACTGATGAATTTTTTCCTGCCTTACGTCGCCGACCCGCCCGCGACACTGCGTGCTTTCAAAGACGCGCTGCGACCCTCCGGGCGCATCGCTGTTTCATTCCGCAACTGGCAGGAAATCTCCGAAATTCGCACCCGCACCGCCTACCGGCGCGTACATCCTGAGGAGCAGGTCGGCGACTACGAATCGAGCGGTGTCCACTACACTTCGTCAGCCGTAATCGCCGACTGGCTTTCATCTGCGGGTATGCGAGCCGAAAGAACAATTTACGACATCTCCCAAAAACGCATGCAGCTGTCCCGTTGCACTTTCGGATTTGCGGACCGTTGGATCGCTAGGACCGGGACGGTGTTGTCCAGCCCGATTTGAATCCTACCGAATCGTTCATACGATGGCCCCGCAGCCTATAGGTGCGAAGGCGAACAAAATAACACGCAATGGATGAAAGACGGGGTGCAACTCGGCCCATTCTCAGGTCCCGAGCCTCACAATCATACGATTAGGGCATGATTATGGCGTGATTCCCACGATATCGACACGCACCTGTTTGAGTTAGCGACGTTCCGCCGTATTATTTAAGCGAAATATTTTTTCTTGCATTTTTTTGGCTGGGAAGCTGCCGTGACCGTTTCTGACGACTTTTCATCCTCCACCCTTGGTTCCGACTGGACATTCCAAGGCCCCGGCGGCGTGAGCTTTGACTTCGACGCTGAAGGGAATGACTCCTGGCTGGAATTGCAAACACCCGATGGCAACCATGACATTTGGAATGCCAACAATGCTGCCCGCGCAATGCAAGACATGGCGGATGTCGATTTCGAGATCTCAGCTAAGTTCCTCACAACGCCGACCCAGCGCTACCAGATGCAGGGACTCCTCGTAGAAGAGGATGCTTCCAACTGGATCCGCTTCGACACCTATTCAAACGGCTCCACGCTCTATGCCTTCGCGGCCATCACAGTGAACGGCTCCTCCTCGGTTGCGTTTCAAGTGCCGATACCGGGCGGAACCGCACCCTTCGTCCGTGTGGATCGCGCGGGTGACGTCTGGACATTCGAGTATTCGCAAGACGGGTCGACCTGGGTCGAGGCTGGCAGTTTCACCCACGCGATCAACGTCACGGCAACCGGTGTATTCGCTGGCAACAGCGGCCCGGCCACTGGCTACACCGCACAGGTCGACTACTTCGAGTCTTCTCTCGATCCGCTTGTGGGTGAAGACGCGGCCCTCGCGCCGCCGGATGCACAGGATGATGCCTTCAGCACCGAGGCAGACACTGCGCTGACCCTGTCGGATGCCGACCTGCTCGCAAACGATACGGACCCGGCCAATGATCCGCTGACCATTGTTGCCATCGGGTCCCCAGAGCATGGCACACTGACAGACAATGGGAACGGCACCTACACCTACACCCCGGACCCGGGGTTCAACGGCGAAGACACCTTCACCTACACCATCTCCGATGGCAGCACCGAAGACACTGCCACCGTTGTTCTGACGGTGGGCACACCGGCACCACCGAGCTTCAACTCCGATGATTTCTCGGGTGGCAGCCTCTCGGATGACTGGATCATCGTCACCCCGAGTGCCGCAACCCAAGGCTTGGGTGACAGCGGGGCCGATCAGTATCTGACGCTTTCCACTGGCGCCGGCAATTATGATCTCTGGGGCTCCAACAACGCCGCCCGTGCGATGCAGGTGGTTTCCGATGGCGACTTCGCCATCGAGGCGCTGTTCCTCTCTACGCCGACCGAGCGCTTCCAGATGCAGGGGTTCCTGTTCGAGGCGGATGCGCAAAACTGGCTCCGCTTTGACACCTACTCAAACGGCTCCGGCCTCTACGCCTTTGCCGCCATCACCATCAACGGCAGCACCTCGACCGCCTTTCAAACCGCAATTCCCGGCGGCGTCGCCCCCTATCTACGCGTCGAACGCGAAGGTGACACCTACACTTTCTACTACTCGCTCGACGGCGAAGCCTGGACAGTCGCGGGCAGCCTCACCAGCAGTCTCGTGATCACTCAGGCGGGCGTCTTCGCGGGCAGTTCGGGGGCCAATGCCGCCTATGTAGCCGAGGTGGATTACGTCCAAACCGATGCGGACCCGCTGGTGAACGAAGACGGTGTCGCTCCGCCGCCCGACGCGATCGACGACAGCTTTGCAACCGCCGAAGACACTGCCATCACGCTGACCGAAGCAGATCTGCTCGGGAATGACACGCTCCCCGAGGGCAGCACCATCTCCGTGCAGTCCGTCGGCTCAGCTGAGAACGGTACGCTGACAGACAACGGCAACGGCACCTATACCTACACCCCCGACCCCGGATTCAACGGGCCTGACTCGTTCGAGTACACGATCACTGACGGAACCCAGCAAGACACCGCGACGGTGAACCTAACTGTCGGCACCCCGCCGCCGCCCAGCTTCAACGCCGACGATTTCTCAGGCGCCAGCCTTGGCAGTGAATGGACCGTCATCGCGCCCAACGGCACGTCGCAAGGGCTGGAGACTAGCGGCGTTGAGGCCTATCTGACTCTCACCACCCAACCCGGTAACCACGACCTCTGGGGCAGCAACAATGCCGTCCGGGTCATGCAAGTGGTCTCCGATGATGATTTCGGCATCGAGGCCCGGTTTCTTTCGGTCCCGACCGAGCCCTACCAGATGCAGGGCTTTCTGGTCGAAGGCGACCCACAAAACTGGATCCGGTTCGATACCTACTCGAACGGAACAAACCTCTACGCCTTTGCCGCGATCACGGTGAACGGCTCCACCACGATGGCCTTTCAGGTCCAGATCGACGGCGGCGTGGCTCCCTACCTACGGCTCGAGCGCGAGGGCGACACCTACACGTTCTTCTATTCCGTGGATGGTGAAACATGGACCACGGCCGGTGAGCTCAACAGCAGCATGGTCGTGTCTCAGATCGGCCTCTATGGCGGCAGCACTGGCAATGCGCCGGGCTTCACCGCGCAGGTCGATTACGTCTTCACCGACGCAGATCCCCTCACAATCGAAGATGGCATTGCGCCTCCGCCGGATGCGACAGACGACGCATTCGCTACCGCCGCGGACACAGCCTTCACGTTCTCCGAAGATGACCTGCTGGCGAACGATCTTCAGCCCGAGGGCAGCACGGTCACTGTGGTGTCTATCGAACAGCCGGATCACGGCGTCCTGACCGACAATCTGGATGGAACCTACACCTACACGCCCGATGCCGGCTACAACGGCTATGACGGACTGAGCTACACCATCAGCGATGGCACGAACACCGACAGCGCCAACATCGTCCTGACCGTCGGTACACCGCCGCCGCCCGCCTTCGGATCCGACGACTTCGATAGCCCGACCCTCGGCCCTGAGTGGATCGTGGTTACCCCCAATGGTGCCACTCAGGCGCTCGCCGATGATGGCACCGATGCCTACCTCGTCCTCACGACCGGTCCGGGCAATCACGATGTCTGGCAAGAAAACAACAGCGCCCGCGCGATGCAGGCGATCTCCGACGAGGATTTCGCCCTCGAAGCGCATTTCCTCTCGACCCCGACCGAGGCCTATCAGTTGCAGGGCTTCCTTGTAGAGGCCGATGCGCAAAACTGGCTCCGCTTCGATACCTACTCCGACGGCAACCGCCTCTTTGCCTTTGCCGCTATCACGATGAACGGCAGTACCAGCATGGCCTTCAAGGTCGAGATCACCGAGGGCACCGCGCCGTACCTGCGCGTGGAGCGCGAGGGCGACACCTACACTCTCTCCTATTCGCAGGATGGCGAAACCTGGATCGAGGCAGGCAGCCTCTCCAGCTCGATGGTCGTCATCCAGGCTGGTGTCTTTGGCGGCAGCACAGGCGGCGCAGGCGGATTTACCGCACTGGTCGATTACGTGATCGCCGATGCCGACCCGCTGTCCGGCGAAGATGGTGTGCCTTACCCGCCTGAAGCTGTCGACGATGCCCTCGCCACCGCAGCCGACACCAGCCTCACGTTCAGCCCGGACGATCTGCTCGCCAACGATGTGCAGCCCGGCGCAGAGCTCACCGTGACATCGGTCGGAGCACCCGAGCACGGCAGCCTGTCCGAAAACCCGGATGGCACCTACACCTATACGCCCGACACGGGCTACAATGGGTATGACAGCTTCACCTACACACTTTCCGACGGCACCACTGAAGATACCGCCAACGTCATCATCACCGTCGGAACACCGCCACCCCCGCGTCTGGCGTCCGATGACTTCAACAGTGATACCCTGTCGTTCGTATGGGATGACGTACTGCCGCAAGGCACCGGCTATGCCTTCACGGGCGATGAGGCCAACGCGCTGCTGGAGTTGTCCACCTCTGCCGGAAATTACGACATTTGGGGCAACACGCTAAACGCGCCACGGATCATGCAGGAGATCAGCGACGAAGACATGACGCTCGAGGTGCGCTTCCTGAGCACGCCCACCGAGCGGCACCAGATGCAGGGCATCCTGGTTCAGGCCGATGAGAGCAACTGGCTTCGTTTCGATTTCTACTCGGATGGCACGCGGCTCTATGTCTTTGCCGCCGTCACAATCGACGGCACCTCCACGACCGTATTGAAGGAGAGCATCAGCACCACCGCCCAATATCTCCGGCTTGAGCGGGTCGGTGACACCTACAGTTTCCTGTACTCCGAGGATGGCGAAACGTGGGTGACGGCAGGCAACGCCGTTGTCGATATGGAGATGACACAGGCAGGCATCTTTGCGGGAAGCGTCGGTGCCGACGCCGCGCTGACGGCCTTGGTGGATTACGTCGAATCCAGCTTTGATCCGATCCTTGATGAAGATGCCGGCTACGAGCCGGACCCTGCCGCACCGATCCCGGCAGATGACTATTTCAACGTGGATCCCGGCGGCAGCCTCGCCTTCACCGAGTCCGAGCTTGTCGGCAATGACTACGACATCAACGGCGATACCCCCACTCTCGTTTCCATCGAAGATCCGGCAAACGGCACCATCACCGATCTCGGCGGCGGAAACTATGTCTACACACCCGATCCCGGGTTCGAGGGGACCGAAGAGTTCACCTACGTGGTGAGCGACGGCACCTTTGAATCCACGGGCAACGTCTCGGTTCTGGTCGCCACTTTCGACGCCCAATCCGATGATTTCTCCGGTGAGACCCTCTCTCCCGTCTGGCAGTTCGAGGGCATCGCTGGCGAGGCGCACATCGCCTATGACGGGGCAGAGGCCTTCCTTGCCATCACATCGCCCGAGGGCGTGCAGGTCAGCGCATCCGACGTGATGACAACACCGCGCGTGCTTCAGGATGTCGAGAACTTGGATTTCGAGATTTCCGCGGGCTTTCTGTCCGAGCCATCGCAACAGTATCAAGAGCACGGGCTTCTGGTGATCGAGGACGAGGGCAACTGGATCAGGTTCGACCTCGCCTACACCGGGTCCACGCTGACCCTGATCGTTGGCGATATCGTCAACGGCCAAACCACCTACCCGCTGTTCGATTCCATCGGCCCCGGCCTTGTCGAGGAGCTTCGGATCAGCCGCGACGGTGACCTGTTCATTTTCGAATACCGCGGCGGCGGATCAGACTGGGTCGAGGCTTTCACCTACGAGCGCGTCATGGATGTGAGTCAGGTCGGCCTCTTCGCCGGCAGCACATCCTTCACCGGAACGGTGCCCGGCTACACCGCCTACGTGGACTACTTCGAGAATTCGCTCGACCCGATCACCGACGAAGACGGCAGCTACGTGCCGGTAAATCACGCGCCCGTAGCCGTCGACGACAATCTATTCGTGGCCGACTCGGTCACCTTCGACCTGAGTGATCTCACGGCCAACGACTATGACCCGGACGTGAGCGACACGCTGACGCTCACCAACCTCGGCACGCCATCAAACGGCACGCTGTTCGACAACGGCGATGGCACCTACACCTACACCCCCGGTGAAGGCTTCCAAGGTGTTGATACGATCTCGTATGAAATCAGCGACGGAGAGTTCACCTCCTCCGCCACATTGACCCTCGATGTGCAGGATCCGATCAATGTCTGGTACGGCGACACCCAGAGCTTCGGATCGCCCGGCGAAAGCCAGGTCTGGATCAACATCCTCGGCAACGTCAGTGAGAATGTCACCGAACTGACCTACAGCCTCAATGGCGGCCCGCTTCAAACGCTCTCGCTCGGGCCCGATACCCGGCGCCTGCAAGAGAACGGCGATTTCAATATCGACATTGCCTACACTGATCTCGACGGCACCTCCGCCGACGACGTGGTGACCATCTACGCCACTCTCGATAACGGCCAGGTCGTCACCCAGGATGTGACAATCGAATACGAGGCAGGTGGCGACTGGAGCCCCAACTATTCCATCGACTGGGAGACCGTCACTGACCTTCAGGACGTCGTACAGGTTGTCGATGGCGAGTGGACCTTTGACGACAATGGCGTGCGCCCGACCCAACTCGGGTACGACCGCCTTCTCGTTCTCGGCGACCAGAGCTGGGACAACTACGAATTGGTGACAACCATCACCATGCACGACCTCCAGAACGTCGATCCGAACGGGCGTGATGGCGGCGGGTTTGCCATCGGCATGCTCTGGGACGGGCACACCACCGATCGGTTCGTTGGCTGGCAACCCGCCAGCGGCTACGAGCCGGGCGCATCGATTTTCTATACCGACCAGGTGGAGAGCCACAGCTACCACGTCTTCTCCGAAGTGCTCGGCACCGACAACATGTCGCTATCCGAAGGCCTGACCTACAACTTCGTCATCAGCGTCGAGCAGACCGGCATCTATGACCGGGTCTACAGCATCAAAATCTGGGAGGTCGGCACGCCGGAGCCCGCGGAGTGGACGCTTCAGACCACCGAGACCTTCTCGCTCGAAGAGGCACCGGCGACCGGCTCGATCTACCTCAACGCCCACTACTTCGATGTCACCTTCGGCGATCTCACCGTCACCGAGATTACCGGCAGCGATATCATTCAGGGACACGACACCGCCGAGGTGCTTATCGCCGCCGATACTGGCAGCGCCCAGCCCGGGCAGGGCGAGCTGGATGTCTTCGTGGGTGCCGGCGGGGCCGATGTCTTCGTGTTCGGCGATGCCGGTGGCGCCTTCTACGATGATGGCAACGGAGCCACCGACGGGGTTGAGGACTATGGCTTCATCTGGGATTTCGAGGCAGGCATCGATCAGGTCCAGCTCTCCGGCAGCGCCACCGACTACCTTCTCACCGAGGATCACGCCGGCCTGACACCGGGCACAGCCATCTGGCTTGTGGGCACCGGCGGCGATGCCGACGAGCTCATCGGGGTGATCAACGGCGTCACCGGTCTCGATCTCGAAGACGGCAATTTTGCCTTCACCGACGCAATCGTCTGACGCGAAGGACACGCATTATTCAATCCCTTTGACTGGGATTAACCAAAATATCTTGAAAAGGCCTTTATTCATTCGCAACAATTCAAGCACCGGTTTTATTGGAGTATTATTCGATGAAGATTGCCATTCTTGCCGGCGGTAAGGGTACTCGCCTCGCTGAGGAAACAGTCATCCGCCCCAAACCGATGGTCGAGATCGGCGGCAAGCCGATCCTCTGGCACATCATGAATATCTACTCGCATTACGGGTACAACGATTTCGCCGTCGCGCTCGGCTACAAGGGCGATTACATCAAGCGCTACTTCGCGGAGTACGGCACGCTTTCGGGCAATCTCACCATCAACCTCGGCGCCCCCGAGCCTCTGGTGCGCCACGACCAGGCCCACGCCCCCTGGACGGTCGACCTGATCGAAACCGGCGATGAAACCCTCACAGGCGGGCGCGTGAAACGGCTCAAGCCCTACCTGAACGACGAGACCTTCATGCTCACGTGGGGCGATGGCGTGTCGGACGTAAACCTCGACAAGCTCCTCGCCTTCCACCGCAGCCACGGCAAACTCGCCACCATCACCGCCGTCCGCCCGCAGGCCCGCTACGGTCACATGCGGTTCGAGGGTGATCAGGTCACCGCCTTCGAGGAAAAGCCCCAAACCGCCGAAGGCTGGATCAACGGTGCCTTTTTCGTGCTCGAACCCCAGGTTCTCGACTACATCGAAGGCGATATGGTCATGTTCGAACATGCTCCGCTCGAAAACCTGGCCAAGGACGGCCAGCTGATGGCCTATCGTCACGAGGGGTTCTGGGCAGCGATGGACACGCTGCGTGACAAGCACACGCTGCAAAAGCTGTGGGACTCCGGTGAAAAGCCCTGGGCTGTTTGGGAGAAAAAGTGATGCGCGTATTGGTAACCGGTCACCGAGGCTACATCGGCACCGTCCTGACCCCCATGCTCACCGCCGCCGGGCACGAGGTCGCGGGCATCGACAGCGACCTCTACGAGCGCTGCACCTTTGCCCCGGGCGGGGAGATGCCGCAGGTGCCAACCCTGCTCAAGGATATCCGCGAGGTCACCCCGGCCGATCTGCTCGGCTTCGACGCCGTGCTGCACCTCGCCGCCCTCTCCAATGACCCGCTCGGCGATTTTCGCCCGCAAACCACCTATGATATCAACTTCGAAGGTACGATGAACGTCGCCCGCGCGGCCAAGGCCGCCGGTGTCGAGCGCTTCGTCTTTTCCTCCTCCTGCTCCAATTACGGCGCAGGCGGGGCCGATTTCATCGACGAGAACGGCGCCTTCAACCCGGTCACCCCCTACGGCGAAAGCAAGGTCAAATCCGAGCTGGCGCTGGCGGAACTGGCCGATGACAGCTTCTGCCCGACCTACCTGCGCTCGGCCACGGCCTATGGCGTCAGCCCGCGCATCCGCTTCGACCTGGTGCTCAACAACCTCGTTGCCTGGGCCGTGACCACCGGCAACATCCACATGAAGTCCGATGGCACCCCCTGGCGCCCGATCACCCATATCGAAGACATCTCCCGCGCCTTCTGCGCCACGCTGGAAACGCCGGTCGAGAAAATCCGCAACGAGGCGTTCAACGTCGGCGTCACCGAGCACAACTACCAGATCAAGGAACTCGCCGAGATCGTCGCCGCCGTGGTCCCCGGCTGCGAGGTCACCTTTGCCGACGATGCCGGGCCCGACAAGCGCAGCTACCGGGTCAACTGCGACAAGATCCAGCGGGTCATGCCCTCCTTCAAGCCACAATGGGATGCAAAGAAGGGCGCACAAACGCTCTACGAGTCCTACAAGGCCGTCGATCTGACACTCGAAGAGTTCGAAGGCCCGCGCTACCAGCGCATCGGCCACATCAAGAAACTGATCGCCGACGATGTGATCGACACCTCGCTCCAGCACACCGAAAGCGCCCGCGCCGCGCGCGCCGATGCCGCCACCCAGAGCCTGCCCGCCGATTTCGTGGCCGATGCCGCCGAGGTGTCCTGCATCTCCTGTAGCACCAAGGGCCTTCAACCGATCCTCGATCTCGGCCTGATGCCCCGCTCCGATGGCCTGCTCGATGAAACCGGCCTGGCGCACCGCGAGTCCCTCGTGCCGCTGCGCCTCGGCTACTGCCCCGGCTGCACCCTCGTGCAACTGCTCGAGACTCGCCCGCCCGAAGAGATGTTCGGCGACGATTACCTTTACTTCTCGTCCTTTTCCGAAGACCTGCTGAAGCACAGCCGCGAGAACGCGCTGGAGCTGATCGAGATGCGCGGCCTCACCGGCGACAGCCTCGTCGCCGAGATCGCCTCGAACGACGGCTACCTGCTGCAGAACTTCAAGGAAAAGGGCGTGCCTGTGCTGGGCATCGACCCGGCGCTGCAACCGGCCACCGCCGCACGCGAGAAGGGCATCGAAACCATCAACGACTTCTTCGGCAAGAAGCTGGCCCAAGGTCTCGCCGATGAGGGCCGAAAGGCCGATGTGATCATCGCCAACAACGTCGTCGCTCATGTCGCCGACCAGAACGACCTTGTTGCTGGCATGGCCGCGCTGCTCAAGGAAGACGGCATCGTTTCGGTTGAGTTCCCCTACGTGCGCGACCTGATCGACTTCATCGAGTTCGACACGATCTACCACGAGCACCTGTGCTACTTCTCCGTCGGCTCGGCCAAGACCCTCTTCGCCCGCCACGGGCTCTACCTGAATGACGTGCGCCGCCTGCCGATCCACGGCGGCTCGCTGCGGCTCTACTTCGGCAAAACCGACCAGCCCTCCGAGGCGGTCGCCACAATCCTCGCCGAAGAGGCCGCGCTTGGGCTCGATACCTTCACCTATTACGAAACCTTCGGCGAGCGCGTCCGCGAGTTCCGCCGCAAGGCGCGTGACCTGATCGGTGGCCTGCGCGCCGAGGGCAAACGCATCGCGGCCTACGGGGCTGCGGCGAAGGGCACCATCATGCTCAACTTCCTCGACCTCAACAGCCGGCTGATCGAATACGCGGTCGACAAGAACGTGCATAAGCAGGGCAAATACATGCCCGGCGTTCGCGTCCGCATCGACGACCCCGAAAAGCTGAAATCCGACAAGCCGGATTACGTAATGATCCTGCCGTGGAACTTCCGCGACGAGATCATCCGCCAGCAGCAGGAGTTTCTCGCAGGCGGCGGCAAGTTCGTCGTCCCGATCCCCGAGTTGGAGATCGTGGGCCAGTCGTGAGCGAAACCGGCATGACACCTCCCACCAAGCCCTGCCCGGCCTGCGGCGGCACCGCCCTGACCGAGATCTACCGGCTGGATGCGATCCCGGTGCAAAGCTGCATCCTGCTCGATACCGAGGCGGAGGCACGCGATTTTCCCCGCGCGCCGCTGGTGCTCGACTTCTGCGCCGACTGCGGCTTCGTCTTCAACCGCGCCTTCGATCTGGCCAAGGTCGATTACGCATCGACCACTGAAGAAAGCCAGCATTTCTCCGGCACCTTCAACCGTTTCGCCCAAGAGCTGGCCGCCGAGGTCGCCTCGCTCTACGACCTGAAGGGCAAGCGCACGCTCGAAATCGGCTGCGGCAAGGGCGAGTTCCTGCAAGAGCTGGCCCGCCAGACCGGCACCCAAGGGCTGGGCGTTGACCCCGGCTTCATCCCCGAGCGCCTGCCCGGCGCCGACGGGCAGGAGATCGCCTTTCAGCGCGAGTATTTCGACCCGGCCACCATCGCCGACACGCCTGATTTCGTCATCTGCCGCCACACGTTGGAGCATATCCCCGAGGTCGGCAAACTGATGGACGATATCGCCGAGGTGCTGAAAGGCCGCCGCAATGTGGGCATCTTCTTCGAGACCCCGGATGTGCGCCGCGTGCTCGATGAGGGCGCCTTCTGGGATATCTACTACGAGCACTGCTCCTACTTCACCCTCGGCAGCCACGCTCGCCTGTTCCGCCGCGCCGGGATGGATGTGACCAAGCTCTACCTCGCTTACGACGACCAATACATCATCCAGTATGCAGAGCCCTCCACCGGCCGCCCGCCGCTGGACAACGAGGATGATCTCGCCGCCGTACGCACCCTCGCCGCCGCCTTCCCCGCCAAGGTGGCCGAGGTCCGCGCGCATTGGACCGAATTCGTCAAAACCCGTCACGCCGAGGGCAAGCGCGTTGCCATCTGGGGCGGCGGCTCCAAGGGCGTGTCCTTCCTCACCACCAACGGCCTCGGCCCCGAGGTCGCGCAGGTGATCGACATCAACCCCCACAAGCAAGGCAAATACCTGCCCGGCACCGGCCACCTCGTCTGGTCGCCCGATGACCTGCCCGGCACGCCCCCCGACACGGTGATCGTGATGAACCCGATCTACCTGCCCGAGATCGGCGCACAGCTCAATTCCATGGGCCTCACGCCCGAGCTGGTGGCGGTGTAGCCATGAGCCTCGCCAGCCACTGCCCCGTCTGCAACACGCCCGCGCCCGGCCCGGTGTTCGCGCTCGGCAACGTCCCGATCATCTGCAACCAGCTCTGGCCCGATGCCGATGCCGCCCGCGCCGCGCCTGCGGGCGACGTGACCCTCGTCATCTGCCCCGCCTGCGCCTTCGTCTGGAACGCCGACTTCGACCCGGCGAAAATGCACTACGCCCCCGGCTACGAGAACGCGCTGCACTTCTCGCCCCGCTTTCAGGCCTTCGCCGAAGAGCTCGCCTCCGGCCTCGTCAGCCGCTTCGATCTGGCGGGCAAGCACGTCATCGAGATCGGCTGCGGCGATGGCCATTTCCTCGACCTGATGGCACAGCACGGCGCCGCCACTGCCACCGGTTTCGACCCGTCGATGGAGGGCAAGGAAACCCCCTTCACCGCCCGCGAGGGCGTCGAGATCGTGCCTGAGTACTTCCGCTCCGACCAGCTCGAGCGCCCCCTCGACGCCATCCTCTGCCGCCATGTCCTCGAACACCTCGACACGCCCCTCGCGCTGATGCAAGACATCCGCCGCGCCATCGGCCCCCGCGACGTGCCGATCTACTTCGAAGTGCCCAACGCCGGGTGGATGCTCGAAACCGTCTCGATGTGGGATGTCATCTACGAGCACGTCGGCTACTGGACCGCCGCCTCCATCACCACCCTGATG
>CP051231.1:3516149-3993184 GCA_017792405.1 Oceanicola sp. | reverse complement strand
GTGCAGGACACCGCCCGCGCCTTCGGGCAGGCCGCCAACACCGAGCTGGAAACCTGGCGCAACCGCCTCTGCAAGCTCGACGGCAAGGCCGTGATCTGGGGCGCAGGCTCCAAAGGCATCACCTTCGCCAACGCACTCGGCCCCAAGGCCGCCGCCCCCCTCGCCGCCCTCGTCGACCTCAACCCCCGCAAACACGGCCTCACCGCCCCCGGCATCGCCCTCCCCGTCATCGCCCCCGAAACCCTCACCACCCTCGCCCCCGATCTCGTGCTGATCTCGAATGCGCTCTACGAGGCCGAGATCTCCGCCCAGGTCCGCGCCATGGGCCTCACCCCCGACTTCGCGGTGCTGGCAGGATAGGAGGCCCGCGTGGCCGACCACAAACACGTCGTCGTCTCCAAACGCCTCGTCGCGATCAATTCTGCGAGCTCGTTGATCGCAAAACTCGTCAATGTCACTGTGCTGCTTTGGACGTACCAGTACCTGCTCAAGCGTATCCCGGCAGAAGAGTTTGCCGTCTTGCCGGTGGTCACGTCGATCATGGTCTTCGCCCCATTGTTCTTTTCGTTTTTCACCGGAGGCATCAGTCGCTATGCGGTGGACGCTTACGCAAAAGGCGAATTCGACAGGGTGACAATCATTGTTAGCTCTGTGATGCCGCTTCTGCTGGCCGCAAGCTTCGTTTTCTTCTTCGGCGGTGCGTTGTTCGCCTTCAACATAGAGCACATTATTCGCGTCACGCCCGAAATGGTCGACTCGGCGCGAGTGATGTTGCTTCTGCTCGTATCAAGCTTCTGCCTGCAGATGATCGCCCAGCCATTCCATATGGGCTTCCACATCCGACAGAAGTTCGTCGAGCTAAACCTCATCTCAATTGCTCGCGATACCCTCCGTATCGTGATGCTACTGTGTCTTCTTCTTGGGATCGGGCCCCAAGTTTTATGGGTCGTGGTTGCCTCCACGGTCGCTGATGCAGTGCACGCTTTCGCTGTTGCTGTGCGCTCACGAATTTTGGTCCCCGAGATGCGGTTCCAGCCATCGTTTTTCGCTTGGGCCGAGGCGCGGCAGTTGACCAGCTTTGGCCTCTGGACAACCATCGGTCGGCTAGGTGGAGTAATGTACACTAACGCGGCGACAATCCTTCTCAACCTCTATGGTACCGCGGTCGATGTAACCAGCTACCACATCGGCGCAACCTTCTACCGGCAAATCGATACCACGATCCAGTTGGCCGCCCAGCCGCTCCAGCCGACCCTGACGGCCATGAATGCGCTCGATGATAAGGCACGCTTAGCTCGTACGGTCATGCGCGGCGGACGCTACGCGCTTTGGGTTACTCTGGCTGTTGCGGTTCCCCTGACAATCTTCGCCGACAGTTTCGTACAACTCTACATGGGCGGTCAGTACAGCCAGACAGCCACTGTGATTGTCCTCTTAATGATAATTTTCCCCTTCACCTCACCGACCGCGTTGATTGCACTGACCGCGATGGCAATGGCCGAGGTTCGGGCATTCTTTTTGCCAGCCTTTTTATTCCAGTTCGCTGGGCTGTTGGGCATGGCAACCATCCTTGCCACTACCGACCTAGGAGCTATCGGCATGGCCTTATCTCTGTCGGTCATTACGATCGGGTCCCAACTCGCCTACTTTTGGCACCTTGCGCTGCGCCTAACCGGCCTGAATTTGTCCGATTTCGTCTCTGATTGCCTGCGCCCCGGCCTCGTCCCGGCCGCCGCTGGTGCGGTCGTATGGGCGACTCTTGCTTTAAACATGCAAGTCGAAAGCTGGGCCGCCCTTTTGGGCTACTGCTTCGCCGGGGGCGTGGCCTATTTGGTTGCGCTTTTCGGCTTCAGCCTTTCACCTTCAGAACGGGGGGATCTAGGTGCGGTTCTGCGAAAGCTCGTCGGCACGCGTCTTCGCTAGTGCCGGCTTATCGGACGCGTCCCGCTAAAACCGTTGGTGCGATTAGCCCGGCAAGCGCCAAGACCGTGGTCTTCGACAGGCTAGGATGCCTGAGGTGACTTAGACACATGGCACGTGCACCGGTTGTATCGCCGGTGTAGGCGATGAGTTTGGCTAGTTCGACCTGAAGTACACTCAGTCTGCGGCGGAGAACTGTACGCGAAACGCCATCTTTCGTGCGCTTGAGGCTCCGCTCCATGATAGCCAACATGTAGCTCAGATTTTCCATCTTCCACTCGACCGACCTAACATCCGTCAGATGTGCCACGCCCCCGTCGGAGCAGCGCTCCATCAAAACGCCTCCAACCAACGCGAATTGACCGCGCTCAGCAAGGCGGAACAGCAGATCATTGTCTTCCGCGATGCGGAAATTTTTGTCGAAGCACCCCGCTTCGAGCAGTGCCTCGCGTCGGCAAATGCAGGTTTGCATGAGTATTCCGTGCCCACGCGGCCGCGCTAGATAGGTCAAAGGCTTGGCCTGAATGCACACACTCCCATGATCGACCGAGCCAATCCGGGTGAATTCGCTGCCAGCCTTTTGATTGTCCCAACGCCAGTCAGTGGCCGACAGCACGACGCCGCTCTCTGCCGTTGTTGGAAACTGGCGCTCCAGCTTTGTTGGCATCCAGCGATCGTCACTGTCTAGAAATGCCACGAACTCCGCTGTAGCGGCCCTGACGCCGGCGTTGCGCGCAGCCGCTACACCGGCATTGGACTGGCGCACGTAGTTCACCTTCTCACCGTACCTTTCGCGCACCACTCCCTCAGTGTCATCGACACTGCCATCGTCAATCACGACGATTTCTTGCGGAGGTTTGGTTTGGCTCAAGATGCTGTCGAGCGCTCTGGTGATCAATGCAGCCCGATTATAGGTCGGAACAACCACGCTGACCGGAACCCGATCGGGCTTAGTCTCAGAACTAACTGAGCAACTCAATCTCTTAGCTCCGCCGTGAGAAAAGACGACGTCGCCTTTCGGGATTTGAGCTTCCGAACACAGCGGTTTCGGCGGCGACCCGAAGATTCTGTATCAACCTACGGCGGCGGCGGTAGGTTTCGCCGAGTAAAGCCTTTGTGCAACGCGCGCGTTCGGTCATGGTCATGGGAACTCCGTTCGGCGCCGCCCACGTTGCCCGCAGGTAGCGCCAGTCAGGAAAGGTAAATTTGTAGCGTTTGCCAGTGAACCACTCGTGGTAAGCCTGCGTGTCCGCTAACAAACTAGTCGATTGCGCTTCGTGGCGCCGCAACCGGAAGAGCGGTTCCCTTACGATGGCAAACGGCCCGAGCAGCGCCAAGCGATACAACAAAGTGTTGTCGCCTCCGCGGTAGTTGCCGATCAGGTCTGTGTCGGCAAGCATTGAGCGGCGAATAATACCGAAGACTTCGTAACAACGTTGGCCGTGCAGGAACACCTGCCGCATCCGTTCGACCCGATCGTCTTCTGGCATGGCAAATGAGGGGTCGAACGTCTCAAGTTCAGTACCGCTATCGGTAAAGACAACTGTCTGGCTATGAGCGAGTGAGGCGGTAGGTCGTTGTTCTAGAAGCGGCATCGTGCGACTACAGTAATTGGGCTCAAGCAGATCGTCGCAGGCCTGCCACTTGAAGAAGGGGCTACTATTGTGCTCGAAGATGTAGTTGAAGTTAAGCGCCGCACCGATGTTCTCAGGATGCCGGACTACGCGAACCCGCGGGTCCCGGGCGGCATAGTCGGAGCAAATATCGGGCGTTGTATCCGTCGAGGCGTTGTCAGAGATGAAAAGCTCGAAATCGGTGTATTCCTGCGCGAGCACCGTGGCGATTGCCTGCTCTAGGTACTCTTCACCATTGTATACCGGCAACCCAATGCAAAGTGGCGTGGCTGTTTTTGTCATCGCAGTAAAGTTGCAGGCATGAAGCCTAGCGAAGAAGGCACGTTTCCGGCAGTCATCCGTTCAATCCCGTTTTCCTATATGGGTATGCTATTCAATAGCTTGCACGGGGTAAATCCATGCTAGGTAATTAGGCATTCCTGCCTGGCTTCTTTGGCGAAAAAGCAGCACTCCGGGTTTTTGGCTGTGCATCGTATGAACCTCGTTCATGCGAACCTCCCGGCATAGAGGTAAAGCGGCTATAGCGGAGTTTTCTAGCACCTGATTTGTCGAGCGTCTCAACGCCATCGTCATACATCGAAGTGGAAGTGGCATCGAGAAACCAAAGCGAGCTCCCGAGTAGAAACAGGAACAGCACGTATGTTCCGTTCCAGAAATGGACCGTCCAACCGGTCATGAACCAAGCCGTAAGGCTGAACAGTGCACCTAGCCGGTAGTTGGAAACCCTGTCGGAGAGTCCACGCTTCCGCCAAAGCGGGATATACACTGAGAAGAATGCCAACAGCGTGAAGAACATCGCGGGAAAGCCGTGACGGATGGCATAAACGATCCAGAACATGTCCACGCTGGTCCCAAGCCAGTAAGGGCGCTCCCATTCATTGAATCCCAGCCCGAAGATTGGGTGGTCCAGAACACTTGCCATCCCGAAATTCCAGATGTGTAGGCGCAGATAGGCGCTGTACTCGTTAAAGGAGAAGTAGCCGATGAACACCGCAGCGGCCGGTCGGTTCGAGCCGATCTCAACCACCGCGTAGGCGATCGCAGTCAGCACCGCGAGAATTTTCCATCTGGCCTGCAAATTGCGCAGGATTGAGTCCCAAGAGATCATTAGGAGTTGTGTTACCATCCCGGAAAGCGGCCCGGATGACAGAGAAAAACCGGCGGTGAAAAAGGTTGCGAAAGCGAGGCCCAGCCGCTTGGCCAAACCCTTTCCATGGCCGACCACCATGTAGGCAAGGCCAATAACGCTGCCACAGAACATTCCGAACAGGATCGGATGCTCAAAAGTTGCCTGAACACGGTACATGCCCCAGCGCGGCTCCTTGATCATCCGTTCGTACGACGGCCAAAGCTTGTCCATTGTGTCTAGCGGTATGTTGCGCCCCGTAACGGCTTCGATGATCGCGAATGGCATGAGCAGCATGACCATGAAGAACAGCGTTCTTGCCACCGTCAGAAATTGGCCGGGGGTGCGCACAAGACAGCGCCCAAGAAAATAGGCGCCCGCCGTTTCCACAAAGAAAATGCCACCCGCCTCAACGGCTACCTGCGGCCCGTGTAGCACCAATAAGCTGATGACACTCCACAGGCACAGGCCGAGTATCGCAAAATCGGCGACCCGCTTCTGCCCCGCCTCGCCTCGCAACCAGAGCACAAGCAGAGGCACCGTCGCGAACAGGAGCAGGATACGGTAGGCGGATAGCCTCAGGCCGCCCAGTTGCAGGATGAATGGCAGCAACAGCGCAAGCAGGTAGAGCGTAACGATCCGGTTCGCCCACGTCGGTCCCGCGAGGTCCCCGGAGCCCGCGAGTTGGGGGTTGCTCAACGTGCTTGTGTTACCTTGGTCTACCAATTGCGCTCCTGCGTGCTGCCAAAGCGGTTTCGGCGGTCAAGGCCGAGGCATCGCACCATGCCCATACTTCTCGGCCAATGTTCCCACTTTCGGACCGATCCCGGCAAGTGTCAGCGGCGGCGCACTCATGGCGCGCTTCAAATATGCACCATAGTGATACGCAACACCCCTCGACTTCAATTGCAGATACAGGTTGCCGTCTGTGACGCCGAGCCTGCGGTCCTGCGGATAGGTGCTCATTATATTGCCGACGACCTCAGCACCCTCCGCCATGATCAGCGTGGCCTTGCTGCCAACGCCATCGACATCAAGTACCGTGTTGTGGCGCACGACGACATTGCTGCCGTTCGACACCGATATCCCCCGGATCATACCGGTCACGATGGCATTGCCCTCGATCAAGACGTTGGAAAACCGGGCATCGTCCATGAAGATTCCCTGAACATCGGCGCGGGTCTTGGGCAGGAACACATTGCCTCGCAGCACGATATCTCGTGAGTCGGCCCCCTGAAACTGGATGAAATCCAGATGCGCATCATTTGACGGAAAGATGTGCTGCGCGCCGGTATTCCTCTCGATCAGAACATCGCGCACCCCAATGAACTTGAGCGCATCGTTCCCGATGAAGTCGATCTGATTGCGGACGACCCTGAGCCCAGTAGCCGCCTCGAGGATTCCTCCATTGTTGACGTGATGAATTGCGTTACCCGAAAAAACCACATCCTCAACCCCGCCCTTGGTGACGATCCCCGATTGCCCGTCATAGTCATCGTCGATCCGTCCATTGATTTCGCAATCGATGATCTGAATTCCCCGGCTGCCGTCTCTGATCGTCACAACACCTCCGCCTCGGCCGCCGTTCACCGGGGAAACCACGTGAACGCCCTCCACCCGGATGCCGCCGGACCCCGCGATATCGATCGCGTCAAAACGCGCAGCGTGGCGTATTTGAGCGCGCAGGGTAACGCGCGCACTGAACACTTTGCCCTTGATGGAAAGAGAGCCGTAATCACCCGGCGGCAGCTCAATCACTTCCCCGCCCTTTGCACGGCTCAATGCTGCGTTGAGCTCTGCGGGCGACGTCACCTCTATCGACTCTGCTGCAACGGGGAACGCGAGCATCAATGTAATCACGAGAGCCGCCGCGCATAGCCAGCCGAATCCGGCAAACGAGTGCATTCTGTCCATAGGCGCCTCGCTCAGGTCCGAGATGGAGTTAGGTGGCTTCCGGTCAGGTGGGAGCGTCAAGCGCTCCTTCCACAATACACGCGACCAATCGGTCCTGATTGATCGGATCGATTCTGGCCTACCCACGGTCAATCGCCTCGCTGATGTCCAAGCGTCCGCACCAGAATACCACGTTCATCCGAAACGATTTCAACCAATTGCATAACAATTCCGCGGGCGCACGGCGGTACTGTCTCGAATGCGGCCGCAGTAGCAGGCCCCTCGCACAACTGTGCTTCACAAATCCGACTGTGCCATTGCAGCAATGGCCGAATGCTGTACTGTTTTTTGGGAGAAATTTTGATGCCATGTCGCTGGAACCCAAGTTTTACCTAAAGGTCTTCCGGAGCCGTTTCCCGCTCTTCTTCACCGTGTTCATCGCGGTGGTGGCTATTGGCGTGGCGTTGGCGATCACGCTGCCCAAGGTCTACCGCGCCCATGCGTCCCTGCTGGTCGAAGGCTCCCAGATCCCGAGCGATCTGGCCTCCTCCACCGTCCGGACCGATCTTGCGGAGCAGGTCCAGGTCATCCGCCAACGCCTCCTGACCCGCGACAACCTGCTCGACATCGCCTATCGCTTCGAGCTCTACGCCGACCGCCCCGATATGCAGCCCGACGAGATCGTGGCCGACATGCGCAAGCGGGTCCGGATGGATCTTGCGGCCGGGCGGCAGCAGGCCACCGTCGTTCATCTCACGGCCGAGGCCGACAACGGTGAAACCGCCGCCGAGGTCGCTAATGATCTCGTCACGCAGGTTCTCAAGCAGGATGCCTCCTTCCGCACCGATGTCGCGACCGACACGCTCGCCTTCTTCCAGAAGGAAGTGGCCCGCCTCGGGGAGCAACTCGACGAGGTCAACCGCCGCATCCTCGAGTTCAAGAACGCCAATATCGACGCCCTGCCCGAAACGCTGGATTACCGCCTCGGCCGGCAGGCTCTGCTTCAGGAACGGCTGGCGCAGACCCGGCGTGAAATTTCGCAACTCAAGGATCAACGCCGGCGTCTGGTCGAACTCTATGAGCGCACCGGGCAGGTCGCGCTGCCGACCGAGCGGAGCCAGAGCGCAGAGGAAGTGGAGCTTGCCGAGTTGCAATCCCAGCTTCGGGCGGCGCGCGCGGTTCTCAGCGAAACCAACCCCAAGGTGACGATGCTGAAGAGCCGGATCGCGCAGCTGGAGGCTACCATCAGTGGGCGCGAGCCGGAGGCCGCCGAAGAAGAGAGTGAAGATCCGTCCAGCGGCGTGATCGAGGCCCAATTGGTGGAGATCGACAGCCAGATCGAAACGCTCGAAAACGATGCCGCCGCGCTGAACGAAGAGATTGCCGAACTTCAGAGCACCATCGAGCGCTCGCCGTCCAACGCGATAACCCTGACCGCGATGGAACGGGAGCGCGACAACATCCAAGGCCAGTATGATGCCGCGGTAGAGCGTCTGTCTGCGGCGGCAACCGGCGAGCGGATTGAGGTGCTCTCCAAGGGGCAGCGGCTTTCGGTCATCGAACATGCCGTGGTCCCGAACTCGCCTGCACCGCCCGGCAAAACGCTGATCGTGCTGGGCGCCATGGCCGCCGGGCTGCTTCTGGGCCTCGCCGCCGTGGTTTTGGTTGAAATCCTGTTCCCCCGGCTGCGCCGCCCTGTGGAACTGACCCGCAAGCTTGGCATCACTCCCCTTGGAACGCTGCCCTATGTCGAGGCCCCCGGAGAGGCCTGGCGTCGGAACGGCGTTCGGTTCGCTGTGCTGGCACTTGTCTGCGCGGGGATCGGCGGCGGGCTCTGGGCGGTGGATCAAATGGTCATGCCGCTGGATCAGCTGGTGGAAATTGTCCGCGCGAAGGTGGAACTGTGAGCCAGTCCCACCCCGCACCTAAGAAGGATCGCTAACGCGATGGAGAAACTTCAGGCCGCAATTGACGAGGCCCGTAAGCGCCGGAGTGACGGGGCGCCCGCCACGGTTCGGAGCCGTTCGGAGCCGGCGACGCTTCCGGTGGGCTGGGCTGAGCTGCCGAAGTTCCGGCCGCAAGCCAACAGGCTGTTGCGTAGCCGGATCGTCGCCAACTCCAACAACTCTGCACGCGTAGCCGTCGACATGCTTCGCACCCGCCTGCTCCGGCTGATGCAGGAGAACAATTGGAAGCGGGTCATGATCACCTCGCCCAACCCCGGTTGCGGCAAGACGACCGTGGCCGCGAACCTTGCTTTGGCTATGCAACGGCAACAAGAGCGCCGCGCACTGCTAATGGACCTGGATTTTGCAGGCTCCAGCCTCGCCAGAACGCTCGGCCTTGAGCCGCAGCATGATGTGAGCGACCTGCTCGAAGGCACTGTGACACCGTCTGAACAGATGGTGCGCATCGGCGACAACCTCGCCATCTCGGCCAACCGCGCCAGCCGCCACGACAAGGACGAGGTGCTGAAGACCGGTCAGGCCGCCGATGTGCTCGACGCGCTGGAGAAGGAGCTCGACCTCGGGATCATGATCTTCGATTTCCCGCCCTTCTTCGCTAATGACAGCGCCATTGCGGGAGCCAGCTTTGTAGATTGCGCCATTATCATCGGCGCCGCCGAGCAGACCTCGATTCATGATATCGACATGACCGAGCGCGATCTGTCGCAATACACCAATATCGCGGGCGTGGTGCTGAACAAATGCCGTTACAGCAGTGGCGCGGCGGATTCCTACAATTACCCCTATCGGTAAAAGCGCGCCCTAACCAACGGGCTTACTAAAGCAAAAGGGCGTGCCTTGGCACGCCCTTTTTATCTCTTATGTCTGAACCGCTCAGGCGAGTGCGGCGGGGCCGCTCTTGCCTTGACGGCGACCGAGATAGAACAACCCGGCAAGCGCCATGAGCATCACAGGCAGGGCCGGCGGGATCGGCGCCGGCGAAGGCGTATCCAGCGGCACCAGAACCTTGGCCTTCACGATGAGGTCGGAGGCCACGGTGTCGCCATAGTCGATGGCAACGCCACTCTCCAGCCAAACACGGAGGCTCGACCCCTGGTCGAAGTCCACGCGCTGAGCGATCGTGTCCCAGCTCAGAACGCCGCCCGAAATGATGCCATACACCGTGAAGAACACCCCTGAACCGGAATGGTTGGAGGCCTGGTCATCAGGCGCCGTAAACACAAGGTTCACGGCGATGTCGTACACGCTGGCGCTCAGGCCGCCGGAGGTCACCGTCCACTCGATGAAGTTGGCGAGACGGATCACGTGGTTCTGGAAGTCGAAGGTCAGGTCCACTGGGCCCGACGCGGCAAACCCTGCATCCACCCCACAGTTCGAGGTACAGCTGCCGGAGGTCACGGCAATGGAGGACTGGTCTGCGTCCAGAGTGAAGGTCGGATAGGTGGTCGCTTCTGCGACGTTGCCGAAGGTTGTAGCTGCGCCAAGGGCACCAATCGCAACAACACTACGGAAGAAGGCTCTTATGTTCAGCACAATTATTCCCCAGCAAGACAAAATCAATTGAGTCCAATTTGGCTGAATTAAGGAATTTTGTAAAGATTATTGTACGCTCACGATCGACCCGCACCGCTTCCAAATGCGGCACCAGCCTTGCTAGCATGAATCCACATGTTTTCGGTAGGTTAGCGCATTCACGCGCGTCGAGGTTGCCTCGGCTTTGCCACCGATGATCGCTCTTTCAGCACTGAGAGAATGAACAGCACGCCAAAAACCGCGCCAAAAGAGACGACAGTCGATGCCATCGACACAGCGATTCCCTGTACGACCGGTAAGCTTGCGACCATCAACGAATAGGCAAGAACGCCCCAGAACACCGCCGCCGAAACTGCCAGAGCGAGCATCACCGCCGCCTGACCGCATCGTGAACTTATTTGATCTTCTGGTTTCATAGTCGCCGCTTCTTGCCCCGAGTCTGCCCGCGAAGTGATCATCCTGACCTAGTGTGATATGACATTAACCACAATCTAGACCATCGGGTTCCACTAAACCTATCCGCGATAAAGTTAATGAATGGTTTATTTTAACGTGCAACCCGACAGTTTCAGATTTCCCGCTTAAGGCGAGTATTGTCCAGCGAAATATCCGGTATCATGGATTAAATTTTGAATCCAAGCGCTTGGAGCACCATCCAGCGCATACGAACAAGGCGCTGACGGGCCAGCGTGGCTAGAGCGGCTTTCCGCTCATCGGGTGCGAGTGAATCGGCGCGAATGATCCGAGTCGCGTGGATCACAACGCTCACCGGCATCATCAGCGCCCGCCCAAACCACCGTGCCCGCGCTGCAAGGCCTGTGCCGTTCAGCCCGAACGCCTCCTGCGTGACCCGGTGCCACTTGCGCCGCAAAGCTGCCCAGTCGCGTCGGGATGGATGCCCAACCCGCAGGGCCGATTCGTACGCCAGCGTGTAACCAGCCGCCGTTGCGCGGTGAGACCAGTCGTAATCCTCACTCACACCTGCACGGAACCCTCCGATTTTGTCAAATACGCCACGATGCGTCACAAGATTGCCCGACCCCGAGAAGCCCTGCTTCTCGATGTAGCTTTTGAAGTCGAAGGCAAAGACGGTCTCAAACGCCTCTGCGCCCGAGCGTGGCGGCGGGGTTTCGTCGAACACGTACACATGGCCACCCACAAGATCGGCCCGGCCCGCAACACGGCGCGCAACCTCCACCCAGTCGTCATCCGGCAGGCAATCGCTGTCGATAAAGAAGAACCGGTGGGCCGTCGTCTCCTCGACACCGCGGTTCCGCGCATGCGCAGCACCTTTCTTTTCCTCCACCACCAGCCGAAATGGCGGCATCACCTCGGGGGGCGTGTCTGAGGCGTTATCGACGACGATCGCATCGATCCCATCATCGATCTGCGGCAGCAGGGCGGCCATGCAGCGGTTGAGGCGCTCCTGGTCATTATAGTGTGGGATGATGATCGCCGCGTCAGGCTTGGTCACGGCTTCCTCCGGCTCTGGTTCCGTCGCGGGCCTTGGGGCGGGCGGACCGGGTGGTGCCGGCGGCAGTGTCTCGGATCTTTCGTCACTCTGCGGCTTGGCGGAAGTGCTGCGCGCGAAAAAACCGGATGCTCCCGGCCTCCGCCGGGAGCGCGGACTCGATCATCAACCCATCGGCAAGCATCTCCCCAATCACCCCTTCATCAATCACCTGCAAACCGTCACTGGCCGCATAGACCAGTGCCAGCTCGCACATCTTGTTCACCAGTCGCGGCACCCCTTCACTCGTCTTAAACACGCCAGCCAAGGCGCCTTCGGTAAATTCCTCGCCGGTCCCGCCCACGTGCTTCAGCCGGTGGCGTACGTAAGCGGCAACGCCTTCTTCATCGAGCGACTCCAGATGATAGAAGACTGAAACGCGCTGCGCGAACTGCCGCAACTCGCGCAAGGCCAGCAGCTCCCGCAACTCCGGCTGCCCAACCAGAACGAGCTGAAGCAGTCCATCCTTTCCGGAATTCATGTTAGTGAGCATCCGCAGCTCCTCGAGCTGTTCCGCACCAAGGTTCTGGGCCTCGTCCATAATAAGAGCCACCCGGCGGCCCTCACCGTATTCGGTCAGGACGAACTCTTGAAACGCCTTGAAGATCTCGATCGGATCCCCGGACGGGGGCAGGGCAATGTCGAGCGCGTGGGCGATCCACCCCATCAGCGCACCTTGGTTCGCATGCGCGTTCGAGATCAGCCCAACCGTCACATCGTCACCGACCGAGCGCAGGAGCTTCTGGAGCAGCGTGGTCTTGCCCGCGCCCACCTCGCCGGTGAGCACCGTCACGGGCGCCCGCGACATCAACCCGTACTCCAGTACCTGGTAAGCCCGCTTGTGCAGCGGCGACCAGAACAGAAAATCGGGATCCGGGAGCAGGGAAAACGGGCTCTCGGAGAAGCCAAAATGGGTTTCTAGCAATTCAGCGGTCAAAACATCGTTCCATTACCAGTCATTTCCACCCGGCGCCCTTGTGCGTCGCCTCTCAGGCCCCACAAGATGCACCTGCGGCACAACCCTCCCCCTGCCAGAAGCCTAGGCTCACGAAAAAGTATTCACAACGAATCATTGCAAATTAAGTCCATTTCGCCTGTTCTACCTTCGTCACCTGGGAGTTTGGCAACATATGGGTTTCTGCGCGGCAGAAAAATGTATGTAGCTGGCAAGTATCTGGGGGAACGCAGATACTGCCGACCTCCGAAATTCTTTGATTATACTTTTCGACTTACGTGAAACGAGCGTGAATTTGTATTTGGAGAGAGTGGAATGTGTTTGTCTGTTTTTCGCCAAGGGATTTTTCTAAGAGACGGGCTGACCAGGGGGGCTATCGCACGCGGAATTTCCGATGTGCACCTAGGGAGCTGCGGGATTTGAAGTCATGAAGCATCATATCAAGCAAGAGAGTTGCGCTGCCGAGGCCGTCGTGTTTGACGGCAACATGCTGCTTGCAAAGGCGCCTGGCATTTATCGCATTGTTTTAAAACGTATTTTTGATGTCGCTGTTGTGCTGTTTCTCGCACCGACCGCGATTGCCATCATCCTCATTTGCGCCGCGATCATCGCGATGGACGGGCACAATCCGTTCTACTCACAGATGCGCATCGGCCGTGGCGGGCGCCGCTTCCGCATGTGGAAGCTGCGCAGCATGAAGGTCAACTCCGGCGCCCTCTTCCGCAAACACCTCGCTGAGAACCCCGAGGCGAGGCGCGAGTGGACGCTGAACCAGAAACTCACCAATGATCCGCGCATCACGAAAATCGGCGCGCTGATCCGGAAATGCTCGATCGACGAGCTGCCGCAGCTCTACAACGTCCTCACTGGATCGATGTCCCTCGTCGGGCCACGTCCGATGATGGAAGATCAGCGGTCGCTTTATCACGGGCGCGGCTATTTCAAATTGCGCCCGGGACTCACCGGCTATTGGCAAATTTCAGATCGCCATACTTCCGAATTCACGGATCGCGTGTTTTACGATGAGAAATACAACCGTGAATTGAGCTTTTTGGTCGATACGCGAATTCTGGTCAAAACGATCGGGGTTGTTTTCCGCTGCACCGGAGTCTGAGCGCGCGCCGCACAGCGTGCCCTCACCCCCCTTCGCCTGCCCCCCTCTGTCGCCCAAAGCACGCGCCTTCAGAAAATTTTGCTCAGGCGGGCGTCTTCCACGTGCGTTCTGGCGTCATTCATGGAAAGTTCCGGGCAACAGGCGCAGAAGCAGCGGTATTTGATGCTATGAAAAACTTCTATCGGATCTGTATTGGTATGATGCTGACGCTGGTGGCCACTATGGCCGCCGCGCAGTCCGAGTACAGGGTCAGGGCCGGCGATACGCTGGTCATCGAGGTGCTCGAAGATCCCACGCTCAACCGCAGTGTCGTCGTGCTGCCAGACGGGCGCTTCAGCTTCCCTATGGCCGGCACGATCCCCGCCGCCGGGCGCAACATTGGCCAGATCCGCGAGGCGGTGACCCAGGCCATCTCCAGCAGCTTCGCCGCCACGCCCAACGTCTACGTCGGCGTGCAGCCCGCACCGCCCACGCCCCGCGTTCCGCGCGCGCCTGCCCCCGCTCCGATGATCACCGTCTACCTGATGGGCGAGGTCGAAAAGAGCGGCCCCATCTCCGTGCCGCCGGGCACCACCTTCCTGCAGGCCCTGTCACAGTCCGGTGGCATCACCCCCTTCGGCGCAACCAAGCGCGTGCAACTCCGGCGCACCAATCCCACCACCCGGGCCCAGAAGGTCTATCGCATCAACTATCGAGCGCTCTCCAACGGCGCGGCCCTGAGCCGCGACATCGTGCTGACCGAGGGCGATGTGATCCTGGTGCCCGAGCGCCGGCTTTTCGAGTAGGATGTTCCCATGTCGACCGGCAAGAGGCTCTCCAGCGGCGTAGCAGCCGCGGCGATGCTCGTCGCGTCTTGCCTGCCGTCCCACGCGCAGGACGAGGGCGGCCTGCTTGCCACTGCAACGGTCGGCCTCGGTGTCCTGCATGATGAAGATGGCACCCGCGCCCGCAACGAGCTGGGCTTCACCCTCTCCAGTTCCACCCGCCGCGCCAGCCTCTCATTCAGCCTCAGCGGTGCGCTCGAATACCCCGATGCCGACGATGATCTCACGCTCGAAGATCCCACGCTGGCGCTGGCCTACCAGCTCACCGGTGCCAACGCCTCGCTCGCGTTCGATGCAGCCTATCGGCAGGTCGAAATCAGCACACTGGTCTTCGATGAAGAGCTCGATCCCACCGCGCCGATCACCGACACCGGCTATCGCACCACCGCCGATCTGGGCGCGGAGCTGACATTCGGCATCGAGGCGCCCTTCGGCGGCACAGTCGGCCTCGGCCTGCGCGAGGTGGCTTACCACGAGACCGACTCTCCCGCGCTCTTCGACTACGACACCCGCAACGCCGACCTCGCCCTGCGCTTCACCGTCGATCCCCGGATCGAGCTGAGCCTGACCGGCAGCTATGAAGACATCGAGTCCGAAGGGGCGGGGCGCGACCGCACCACCACCGCCGCCGGGCTGGGCGCAAAATTTCAGATAAACAAGAGCCTGACCGCCAGCCTGAACCTCCGCCACACCGAGATCGAAACCAGCGCCGGGGGCGGCCCGGTCACCCGCCAGAGCGGCCCAGAGTGGGATGCCGCTCTCGTGCGCACCCTGCCCGATGGTTCGCTCACCTTCGATCTGGCAAGCACCGTCACCTCGCTCGGGCGGCGGCACGAGGCCAATATCTCGCGCACTCGCGAGTTTCCCGCCGCGCGTCTCGCATGGTCTGTCGGCCTCTCCCAAGCCAGCGATGGCGAGGTGGATGGCCTCTTTTCCCTGTCATGGACCCGCGATGGCAAACGCGGCAGCTTTCAGGCCCTCGCCGAGCGCGATGTCCGGGCCAGCACCTTCGGCGACGAGGCACTCGTCGACCGCCTGAGCCTCGGCTACCGCCGCAACCTGACCGAGCTTTCAGGCCTCACAACCTCGCTGACCTACCGCCGCACCGACTATCTGGACCCGGCAGCCGACACCGTCGAGCAGATGGAGTTCGGCCTCGGCTTCACCCGCAGCCTGACGGAACGCGCGGACCTCACGGCCCGGTTTTCCCATGCCCGCAGCCGGTCGGGTTCGCAGGATGCCGTGTCTGAGAACACCATCTACCTCGGCGTGCAGCGCAACTTCTCCTGGCGGCCCTAGCGGCGCAGCGGCGCAGCGGCGATAAAGCCTCTCAGCCCTTCGATCAGCGCGGCATGGCTCGCGCCCGGCCCCTCCGGCAATGCCTCCGGCGCCGTTTCCGCCAAAAGCGCGGGCAACTCCGCCACCTCCCAGCACACGCGCACTGCCGTGCCTTTTTCCAACGCCCGTGCGGTGGCGGCTTGGTGATCGTTGCGGTGCTCACCAAGCCCCGCCATCCGCGGCACGATGATCAGCGGACGGCGAAAACGCTTTGCCGCGAGGATCGTGCCAATACCCGCATGAGCCACCACCACACGCGCCCGTCTGAAGATGCCCGCAAACTCGGCGGGGGGCAGCATCCCGCGCGGGGCAAGGTTGGCACACGTCACCCGCCCACTCCCCACCTGCGCGATCACCTCTTCGCTCGTGGTCGCCGCCCAGGCATCCATCGCCTCCACCAATCGCGGAAAGCCAAGCTGCGTGCCCACCGTCAGGAAAATCACAGAACGGCCCCGAAATATCCCGCGCCGCTCTCCTCCGCCACATGCGGCCATTGGCTGAGCCAGAGGTCGGCCACCCGCCGCGCCATCTTGCCCGAGAGAGACATCTCCTCGGCATTCGCCACCGAGTCGACCCAGATCGTCCGCGCGCCAAAGAGCTTGCCCAGCGCCAGCGCGGTCACCCCCGGCAGCGCCCCGGTGGAGATCACGATATCGGGCCTGCACCGCCGGAGCGCACCACCGATGCGCCAGCCCGCCACCGGCAGCCGCCAGAGGTCGCTGCGGCTGAAGTCCGGCACGATCACCGCCGGGCTCGCGCCAAACTCCTCCGGCAACCCGGCGAGCGTGGTGGCATAGGTCACCTCGCAGCCCTCGAAAGCGGGCCGCATCTCCATCAACTGCTGCCAATGCCCCCCGCCGGAGGCAAGGGCGAGGATCCGCGTCCTGCGCGGCGCCTCAACAGCGGTCATAGATGTCTTCGTAGCGCTTGATGTCATCCTCCCCGAGGTAGGCGCCGGTCTGCACCTCGATCAGGTACATCGGCACTTTGCCCGGGTTCGCCATGCGGTGGACCGCGCCGATCGGGATGTAGACGCAGCCGTTCTCCGGCACCATCTTCACCTCTTCGCCCACCGTCACCTCGGCGGTGCCGCCGACAACGACCCAATGCTCGGCCCGGTGCACATGCGACTGGAGCGAGAGCACGCCGCCCGGCTTCACGCAGATGCGCTTCACCTGAAAGCGCTCGCCCACCACCAGCGACTCGTACCAGCCCCACGGGCGGTGATAGCGCGGGTATTCCTCGGCCATCACCCGATCTTCCGCCGCAAGTTGCTCCAGCGCACCGGGGATCTCCGCCAGCTTGCTGCGGTCCGCCACCAGCACCCCGTCACGCATCGCCACGGCCACCACGTTCTTCAGCCCCACGCCGAGCACCCGCATCGATGGCTCATCGCAGCGCAGCAGGCTGTCGTCGCAATCCACCGCCGTTGCGGCGCCAGAGGTCGCCACGCCGCGCGCATCGCGCGGCAGCAACTCCCAAACGGCATCCCAGCCGCCGAGGTCCGAGCAGGCTGCGCCCAGCGTCAAAGACCGGGCGCCGGGCAGCTTGTCGACGACCGTGTCAGCAAAGCTGCGCACTTCCATCTCCGCAATGGCCTCGCCGCCGTAGCGAAAGAAGCCATGCTCCGCCTTTCCGCTCTCCAACGCCCGGCGGCACTGCTCCAGCAGCTCCGGCGCATGCGCCTTATAGGCGGCGATCAGGTCACTCTTGCGAATAAGCCCCATCCGGGCGCCCTCGTCTCCACCGTTCCCACCAGCCTCGTCCGGCTCGACGATCCGAATGGCACGTCCGCCGACGCGGGCCACCGTCTTCAACCCGGTCTCCTCCGCCGCCGCGCCGGAGAAGGTCACCAGCCGGCCTGTCCGCGCCACCTCGGCCCCGGCTCGCACCGCCTCCCGAAAGGCCGCCGCGCTGCCGGCAAAATGGTTGATCCCGGTGATGAACAGCAGCGCATCCGGGTCGGTATCGCTCTTCAGCGCCGCAAGCAGCACCGCCGCCGCCGTGCCCCGGCCCTCCGGCTCCACCAGCACGCTGGTGTCCCAAGCGCCCGCCGCCCGGGCCTGATCCATCGCCAGAAACCTGAATTCTTCTGTCGTCGCCACCACGGGCGCGCCAAAGCCCTCTCCCGCAAGCCGGGTCAGCATCTCCTGATAGGGCGTGCGTGCGCCAAGAAAGGGCGCGAACTGTTTTGGAAAGGTCTTGCGCGAGGTCGGCCAGAGCCGTGTGCCTTGGCCGCCACCGAGGATGATCGGATGTATCGTCATGGTCTGTCTCGCTTTCTCTGAAAAGGTTGAAGAAAAATCCTGCTCGTAAATCCTTGGTTAAATGCCTGTAATCCTGCCCCTCACATCGGGATGAAGCCCTGCAACTCCGGCAAAGCCTCTCGCATGAGCGCCCGGATGCGTGTCTCCGCCTCCGCCATCGCGCCCGCGTCCTCTCCCTCGATCGGCGTGACAAAGCGCACAAAGCCGCCGTCGCGCCGCCCTTTCGTGATCCCATCCGCCAGCACACCGAACTTGACGGCCACATCGTTGACCATCCGGCTGCCGCGCTGCTCGAACCAGTAGTAGACAAGCTGATGCTCGGTGCCCTTGGTGATCACCGCGCGGATCGCGTCGAAGCGGCCGTATCCGGTGCCTTCCATATCAAGCGGGCGGGTGCCGAACTCGCTCACCTCCCAGCCATCGGCGGGCAGGCAGATTTCCGGCGAATGGATCGCCGCGCTGCCAGTCTGGTCGATGTAATACGAAGAGAAGATCTGCACCGGCACCGCGCCCACGGGGCTGAAATAGGTGAGATGCAGGTAATCATCCGGGGCGATCACCCGTTCGACTCTCGGGTCGAGCGCGCCGCGCACGCCAGCCCATTCGCCCAGCCGCTCGGGGAAGCGGTCAAAACTGGCCCGCGCCGGCGGCGGCCCACCCGGACCGCCAAGGGTAAACACCAGCAGGCTCGCCACGGCGCCCGCAACGGCCACCGCGATGAAGCCGCGCCCCGGCCGGGCCGAAAGCGCCCGCGTGGCCAGCGCTCCGGTGCCGGACAGGTCGAGGTCAAACAGCCGCCGCGCCCCGCCCCCGCCGCTCACAAAGCGCAGCAGCAGCATGAACACTGCCAGCAAGGCGATGGAGGCGAGCAAGATCGCCCAGCCCTCGAAGGCGTGCAAAAAGCCCTCCGCCGCCTCGATGCCCGAGCGGTTCACGATCCACGCGGTGATTGCGATGCGGATCGAGTTCATCCCGATCGCCAGCGGCACCGAAAAGGCCACCAGCGCCAGCCGCCGCCACACAGGCTCCCGGCTGATCGCGGCCAGCAGCACCGCAAAGCTGATCACCGGAAACAGATATTGCAGCCCGGCGCAGGCCTCGGCCACCTGCAACCGGTAGACCCCGAGGTCGATGATGTTGCCGTCCAGATAAACCGAAAGGCCCATGCCCCGGATCAGGTCGGTCGCGAATTCCGAGGCAACGAACTGGAGCGAGGTCGTGAGCTTCCAGTAAAAGAACTGCGGCAGCGGCAGCATCAGCACCAGCAGCGCAACCGGCAGCCAGAGCCGCCGCGCGCGGGGCCAGCCCAGCGCCACAACCAGCACCCCGGCCACCCAGAGGATGATCCCATAGGCCGCAATATCGGCAATCCGCCCGAAGCTGCCAATCAGCCCGAAGCCGAGGCCCAGCGCCACCAGCACCACGCCCGGCCAAATCGGGCGGGGCGGCAGCGCGGCCAGCTCCGCCGGTTCGTCGCGCATCCGCCGCAACCCGATCCAGAGCGCCATCAACACCACCACCGGGCCATGCGTGTAAGCCGGTGTCATCCAGCTTTCGCCCAACTCCTGCAGCCCGATCGCGAAAACCGGCAACGCCGTGAGCACCAGCAGCGCAAGCCCGCCTGCGCCGAGGGCAAAGCCGCCGGGCCGGGCGCCTGTTGCGCCGCCCGCGCGCACGGAGGCCGCCGCGCCGCTCAATTGCCTTCCCTCTGCATCGCGGGCAAGGCGGCAAGACCCTCGCTCGCAGCCGTCGCAAGCGCCGGATCAACGGTCTCGGCCAAGGCAATCGCCGCCTCATACCGTGGCCGCGCTTCCTCGACCCGGCCCAGCGCCACCAGAACCTCGGCCGCATGCAATTGCGCCTCGGCATCGGTCGGCAACGCATCGGCCGCCGTCAGCAGGGCAGGGGCCGCGGCCTCGTAATCGCCCCGGCGAAAGGCGATCCAGCCATAGGTTTCCAAAAACTGCGGCACCTCGCTGCCCGCCAGCGGAGCCGCCAGTTCCGCTGCCCGGTCTAGGCTCTCCGCATCGTCGCGGGCGGTCGAGAGCAGCGTGGCAAGGTTGTTGCGCACCGGTGCGCTTTGCGGATGATCGGCCAGCAGCGCCTCGTAAATCTCAATCGCCTCATCCGCTGCGCCCTGCCCATCGTAGTGCAAGGCCAGCTCCCAGCGCAGCAGGTCAGACCCCGGAATTGCCTCCAGTGCCGCGCGCAGCATCGCCCCGGCGGCCTCGGCATCTTCCTGGCGCTGATGCACCCGCAACAAATCCAGCCACAGCCGCTCGACCTGCGGGTCATCATCGATCAGCGCCGTGTAAATCTCGACCGCGCGGTCATAATCCTGCCGGGTGGTGGCCAGCGCCGCCGCCGCGGCGCGCAGCTCGCGGTTGTCGGGAAAATACTCCAGCCCGAGCTCGATCACCGCTTCGGCCCGCTCGGCCTCGCCTACCGCAAGGTTGGCGCGGGCAATCGCGGCATAGGTCACCGCAGAGCCCGCGCCTTCCGCCGACCGCCCCGCAAGGTAAGCCATCGCCACATCGAGGTCCTGCTCCGCCACCAGCCGGTCAAAGTGGATACGATCCGCCGCCAGCAGCGCCGCCACCGTGCCAAGCTCCTGCAGCCGTGTCTCGATGCCCTCGGCAAGGCTCCACTGGGCAGTCACCCGGTAGTAGTCGCCCAGCAAAATCAGCAGCCCCTCGTGGCGCGGCGCGCGGGTCAGCGCGGTCGTGACAACCTCGATAGCCGCACCGTCGTTCCCCGCTTCCGAGAGCAGCTTGGCATAGCGCAACCCGATCTCGGGCGCATAGCCCGAGGCCTCGAAGGCCCGCGCCTGCATCTGCCGCGCCAGTTCCGGTTGCCCGGTCGCGGCATGGGCCTGCCCGATGAGCGAGAGCGTCAGCGGGTCATCCGGGCGGGCCGCCTGCGCTGCGGCCAGCACCCGCTGCGCCGCCTTCGCTTGGCCCCGCTCCAGCAGCCATGCCGCCAGAGTCTGCCCGGCCTCCACATGGCGCGGATTGGCCGCCAGCAACTGCCGCAACACCTCCTCCGCCTCGCCGCGCGCCCCGGTGCCGTCGAGGATCTGCGCCATCAGGAACATCGCCACGCTTGCATCTTCGCCGGTCTCGGTGGCGCGTGCCGCGACCTCGCGCACTTCCTGCAGCGCCACATCGACCTGCCCGCTCTCAAACAGGATCGCCGCCCGCAGCAGCCGGTATTCATCCGCCGCCGTGTCCCCGGCCAGCAGCTTGTCCAGCTCCTTCAGAGCCGCCTCCGGGCCGCGGTACTGCGCCAGAAAGTTCACCAGCGGCAGCCGCGCTTCGGTGTCCGCGTCCTCCGGCAAATCACGGAGCGCCGCCTCGGCCCCGTCCAGATCACGTTGGCCAAGGTGCCAGTCCACCAGCATCTCGCGGATCGGCTGGCTCTCGGGATAGACCTCCAGCATGCGGGCAAAATGCGGAACGATCTCGTCCTTTCGGTCGAGCCGGTAGAGCAATTGCAGGCGCGTCGTCAGCAGCTGGATATCCCGCGGGTACACCTCCAACCCGTAGTCCAGCGCCTCGATCGCATCCTCAAGGCGCCCGCCCCTCACATGCCCGTCGACAATCGCTTGATGCAACGGCAACAGGTCCTCGGAGCCGTCCCGAAGCGCCCGAAGCCGCTCGTGGGCCGTCTCCCGCATCTCCGGCTGCTCCTTGGCGACGGCATCGGCATAGGCCAACACCGCCTGCCGAGCCTCTACGCGCGGATCATCCGGTGCAATCCGCGCCGCCTGCTCCGTTCGGGTCCGCGCGTCATCCCACTCCCAGTCCTCAAGATTGGCGGCCGAGAGCGCCAGCAGCGCGTCGAGGTTCTCCGGGTCCTGCTCCACCGCCCGCTTCAGATGCGCCAGCGCGCCATTGCGGTCCCCGGTGCGCTCCAGCAAGGCCGCCAGCGCCAGCCTTGCGTCCAGCCGGTTCGGCTCCCGGTCGAGCACGTTCATAAATTCTACCCGCGCCCGGGCATCGTCCCCTTCGGCAAGGTAGGTCTGCGCCCGCTCCATGTGCTCGGCTGCGGCTTCTTCGTCGCTCTTGCAGCCGCCCAAAGCCAGCAGCGCAACGCCCAGCACCACCGCTCGCGCCGCGCATTTCAGACCGGACCCGACCGCAGCCGGGTGTTTCATCGTCTCGCTACGTATCATCCCTACCCCTCGCCCCCGCGAGAGACTTTGATGGAGAGAGGCCCCGAGCCGGATTCCATCGCCAAAAAAGCCCTTTGCAGACTTGAGCATCGGTGCTCTCACCAGCTCGTTTTCTGCCCGCAATCGTCAAAGTAAATTGAAAATCCAATGTCAGTTAAACTCACCGAATAACCCTGCGCGGCACCCCCTCACGAGTCAACGAATTTGTCCCATTCCAAAGAGCGGCTCGCAGCCATGTGTTCCTGCACGTGTTTACGGCCTTCAGAGGGGTCGAATTTCGCGCCGATACGAGCGCATCGGGCAGATTGGCAACCAATCGTCTTTGGCGCCTGAAAAACCATTATTTAACAAAACATTGGGAAGATAACTGTGGGCCAAAAATGCCTCGCCACAAGGCACCGCACACCAACCCAAAAAGGAGCAAAACGGCCAATGCGTTAATCCATCTCTTTCGATTCAACCATTTGGTGTGAAAATTCCACCAAAACCCTTGACTGAATCAAAGAAACGTTTTCCCCTCTTTCCACACCATCGTGCACGTTTCCCACCGCAACCGCCGCAAGATCCGGCAGAATCAGAATCGGCCATCGTCGTGCCGCACCCGCAAATCACCGCCCACGACTCAATTCACCACCGCAGCCGAAAGCGGCCCAATTGTGTCTTGTGTGATTTGCGTTAGGGTGGTCGCCGTAGCGATTTTTGTCCAAGTCAATTTTCGCCCGAGCGTTTTCGGGCTGACGATCCGGTGCGTGAAGCAAAAGGCACAAGCATGAAATTATTCGGAGCCGGGCACAGCCATCTGTCCGCACTCTTTCGCGCCCATCACTTGATGCTGCGCAATGACAGTCTCCCACCCGAGTTGGAGACTTTCTTCATGCGCCTCGCCCATGACTCCAACCAACCCAACTTCACCCGGAACCCGCGCCAGATCACCCCAGAACTCAAGAGAAAGATCGCCTTCGTTCTCGAGCGCGAGGCACCCGATGAAGTGGTGCTTGCGGCCATGGGCAACGAGTACAACAGCATTGCCCTGTTGCAGCATCCCGAACCGTTTGATTTTGAAACGCCTTTCGGCCCGGAAGCCCGCCTCCTTGGCGCCGCACCCATCCCGTACAGCGCCATCCGCCGGTTCGTCGAAGATCGGGCGCAGATCAATGTGGGCCTGTTCATCGACACCTTCGCAGAAACATTCGGTGGCCCGATCCGCGTCCTGCCGCCACCCCCACCGAACCCGAGCGAGGCACATATCCGTGCCTATCCCGGCAGTTTCTCCGAGCGCGTCTCCGAGCATGGTGTCTCACCCGCGCCCCTTCGTCTCAAGATCTGGCGCCTCTATGTCGATGTGCTCCGTCAGTTGGCAGAGGCCGCCGGGCCCGGACGTGTCGCCGTTGCCGACCTGCCCGTCACGATCTTCGATGACAATGGCTTTCTGGCCGAGGAGTACTGGCACAGTGACCCGACCCACGGCAACGCCGCCTACGGCCACGAGGTCTATCTTCACCTGCTGGCGCGCCACGGTATAACACTCGCCGATGCCCGCACCCGAGAAGTCGCGGAGGACTGACAGAGCATGGGCAAAACACCCTACTCCGACCTTCCCGACCACGCCTTCTGGTCCAAGGCGCATCAGGTCGACGACATGCGCGAGATCGACCCGGTCGTCTCAGCCGGGTTCGAGCTGACGCCGGACATGAAGATCGCCACCGCTGGCAGCTGCTTTGCCCAGCACATCTCCCGCCACCTGCGCGCGCAGGGCTACAACTACCTCGTCACCGAAAAGGCTCACCCCCTGCTGACCGAAGGTATCGCGCAGGAGCATGGCTACGGCGTATTTACGGCCCGCTACGGCAATATCTACACGGCCCGTCAGCTGCTGCAGTTGGTCCGGCGGGCCTATCGCGAGTTCACGCCGCTCGAGCAGTGCTGGGAGCGAGAAGACGGCACCCTGATCGATCCCTTCCGGCCCAATATCCAGCCGGGCGGCTTCCTCTCTCGCGGCGAGTTCGACGAGCAGCGCGCCCTGCACTTCGCCGCGGTCCGCAAGATGATCGAAACCGCCGATGTCTTCGTCTTCACCCTCGGCCTTACCGAAGCCTGGAGAGACAAGCGCGACGGCGCGATCTTTCCCGTCGTGCCCGGCGCCACGGGCGGCACTTTCGATCCCGGTAAATACGAGTTCGTGAACTTCGAGGTCGACCGGGTCGTCAGCGATTTCGAGTCCTTCGTTTCCTTCATGCGGGCCCGCAACCCGAGAGTGCGGATCCTGCTCACCGTCTCCCCGGTGCCGCTGATCGCCACGGCCCGTGCCGATCGCAGCGTGATCACCTCCACCTGCTATTCCAAGGCCGTGCTGCGCGTGGCCGCCGAGCGGTTGGAGCGCCAACTGGAGAACTGCTTCTACTTCCCCTCCTACGAGGTCATCACCTCCAGTTTTTCAAGGGGCGAATACTACGCCGATGATTTCCGCACAGTGCGCGAGGCCGGCGTCGCCCATGTGATGTCTCTGTTCATGCGCCACTACACCCGCACCACCCCGCCCGCCAAAGCGCGCGGGGCGGATGATGCGGCCGAACGGGCGCGCAGGTTTACCGCAGAGGTCGAGAAAGACCTCGATGTTATTTGTGATGAAGAGTTGCTGGTACCGAGGGAGCCTTAGAAACATGAAGCCATTCGCACCCGAAATGACAACGGCGCATCAGGTCGTCGGGCTGTATTCCTTCCCCAAGAGCGGAAACACATGGCTGCGCGCCCTCATTGCCGCGCTCGTCGGCGTCCCGAATGATCCGGGCTCGCTCCAGCGGTACCTGACCGATACCCATTACGGAAAGGTCATGGAGAACCCCTGGTCCTTCAATGGTGCGGATTGGTATTTCTACAAATCGCACCACAAACAACTTCTGACCGAAGATGAGGGCCAGCCCTTCGCGACCGACAAGGTGATCTACATCTACCGCCACCCGCTGGATGTGTTCATGTCTTACCTCAACTTCGTGTCGCGCAACGTCTCGCCCAAGGCCGGGCGCAGCCTGCCGTTTCAATTCGACAGCGTCGAAAGCCTCACGCCGGAGCAATTCGAGGAGCTGTTCGCGATCTTCTGCGAGCACGTCACTCTGTTTCCACAAAACCGGGCCTTCGGCTCGGTCTTCGAGCACATCGACAGTTTCATGGCCCTCAAACGCAGCGGCCTCGACGTGCATGTGATGCGCTACGAAGACCTGATCGACGATTTCCGGCTCACGGCCCGCAAGATGTGCCTGTTCCTCGGATTTCGCGGCGTGAACCTGAAAAAGGTCTTCGAAGACGCCGATGAACGCACCGCCCGGAATGGCAAGTTTTTCTGGAAGCGGCAGAAGGACAATTACCTCAATTACCTCTCTTCGGAGCAGGTGAACCAATTCTACACTCGCCATGCGGTAAAGATGCGCGAGTTGGGCTACTGAAAGAGAAAGCGCATGGAGACAGTCTTCATTACCGGAGGGGCGGGCTTTATCGGGTCTCGATTGACTGGTCTGCTCGCGCAGCGGTACCGCGTGGTCGCTTATGACAGTCTCCTGCCACAGGTGCATGGCGGGAATCCTGACAATCGCGCGCGCTTCGAGGCGGCGGGCGGCAAGCTGATCAAAGGCGATGTCCGCGACCGGGCGGCGCTACAGGATGCCCTCGCTCAGGCGGCCCCCGCAATCGTCGTGCATCTCGCCTCCGAGACAGGCACCGGCCAATCCTACGATTTCGTCGGCCGCTACTGCGAGGTCAACGTCGGCGGCACCGCCAACCTTGTCGAGGCCATCCGCGCCGTTGGCAGCGTACGCCGGGTGCTGCTGGCCAGTTCCCGCGCCGTCTATGGCGAGGGCGCCTGCATCGGCCCCGATGGCCGCCCCGCCGCCGCGGTCGAACGCCGCCCGGCAGACATTGCCTTGGGCGATTATGCCCCCCATGACGCCGCCGGCCTGCGGTTGAGCCCGGTGCCCACCGATGCCGTCACCTGCCCCGTCGCGCCAGCCTCGATCTACGCCTCTACCAAGTTGATGCAGGAGTTTCTGCTGCGTCAGGCCTTCTGGGGCACCCCCGTGGGCGTGGGCGTTCTGCGCATGCAGAATGTCTTCGGCGAAGGCCAGTCGCTGAACAACCCCTACACCGGCGTCCTCTCCATCTTCGTCCGCCAGATCCAAGAGGGGCTGGCCCTGCGGCTCTACGAAGATGGCAACGCAGTGCGCGATTTCATCCATGTCGACGATGTCGCCCGCGCCTTTCTCGCGCTGGCCGAAGTGCCCCAACTCCCCGAACGCGCAATAGACATCGGCTCAGGCGAAACTGTCAGCCTGCTCGATGTCTCCCGCCGCCTTCTGGCTCTGCTCGGCGCCGCCCCCGACCGCTTTGAAATAACCGGCGAGTTTCGCCCGGGCGATATCCGCCACGCCGTTGCAGACATTTCCGCTGCACGGACCATGCTGGGCTGGCGCCCGCAGGTGTCACTCGAAGCCGGGCTCCAGCGGCTCGTGGAGTGGTCCAGAGTCCCGGCGGTCTGACCCCATCCAGCCAGCGCCCAGCCCCTGCGGCATGCAATTGAAAGTAGCGCGATCATGAGCAAAACCGCAGCAATCTTCACGATCGGGGCCAATCTGGATGACCGTGAAGACATGCTCTATTTCCTCCGCCGCCTCTCCCATGAGGTGGATCGCCTCATCGTGGTCACCGGCCACAAGGGCACAAGCGAAGCCCTGACGCGCCGCCTCGACCCTGTCGGCAGCGCCCGGATCGAGGTGATCGGCTTCAACGGCGCAACCCACACTGTCTTCGGCGGCTACCAATCCGGCCTCGCCCACCTCGGCGAGGCCGCGCACGGGCTCGATGCCCTCATCATGACGGGAAACCACGCAATCGGCCTGATCGACCCGGAGGAGGGCGCGTTGCGGCGCCTCGCGTTCGGGGTCGCCGGTGTCTGGGCCCCCTATTGGACCAACCCCCAACTCGAGCCGCGCCTGCTGTCCCGCCCCGGCTTCGACCGTGCCCCAAGCCCTGACCTCCTGATCCTCGGCAAAGACGCCCTCGACCATGCAGGCCTTCTGGCAGAGCTCGCCCGTCTGCAGCCCGCCCGTGACTTCTGGGACGAGTACAACCAATGCACCCTGCCGCTCGCCAAGTATCTCGACCAAAACGGCATTCCGCTCGAATTCCCCTTCGAGGCCGCTGAGCTGGAAACGGTCTCACCCGCCCTCTTCGAGATCGACACAATCGTCAGGCCCGGCGCCAAGGTCATGCCCCGCGCCCTGCTCTTCCTCGATCCCCTGCTGCACGACCTGAACGCGATCAAACTGCGCGACGCGCTCGACCGGCTCGAGGGCATCAACCCGGATCTCTACACGCTCGTCACCCGGTTCTGCCTGCGCCAACTGCCTGCGCGCGACTTCTGCGCCATCACCGATCAATACGAGGTTCTGCCAAGCCAGGCTGCCCAGCCAGACAAGGCCGAATGGGCCTTCGGCACCGTCGCCGTCTTCATCCACGCCTTCTACGCCGAGATGATGCCCGAGTTCTGGGAGCGCATCTGCCATCTGCCCTGCAAGGCACACCTCTTCATCTCCACCGCCACCGACGAAGATCTCACAGCCATCGAGAGCTTTCTCGACGCGCAGGGCTGGCCCACCGACCTGCGCACCGTCCGCAAGGTCCACGTCAATCGTGGCCGCGACATGTCTTCGCTCTTCATCACCTTCCGCGATATCGCCCTGTCGGGCGAGTTCGAGGTGGCCCTGCGGCTGCACTCCAAGCGTACGCCTCAGGTGTCCCGGCGGGTCGGGGAGAGCTTCAAGGAGCATCTCTTCGACAACCTCGTTGAAAGTCCTGGCTACGTTTCCAACCTGCTGGACCAGTTCGAGGCGCACCCCGATGTCGGCCTCGTTATCCCCCCCGTGGTCCACATCGGCTTCGCGACCCTCGGCCATTCATGGCACAACAACCGCCGCCCGCTGCAGGAGCTCGCCCGCGACATGGGCATCAAGCTCCAGCTCGATCCCTTCACCCCCGTCACCGCCTACGGCACCATGTTCTGGTTCCGCATCCCGGCCCTCGCCCGCATGTTCGAGTGGAACTGGCTCTGGGATGATTACAACCGCGAACCGTTCCACATCGATGGCGGGCTGGCTCATGTGCAGGAGCGGCTGATCGGGCTTTGCGTGCAGGATGCGGGCTACCGCACCCTCTCGGTAATGAGCACACGGCAGGCCGCGCGGAACTATGCCAAGCTGGAGTACAAGCTCCAGATGCTCGCCGGACACATGCCCACCGGCAACGTCCTGATGCAACGCGACCACCTGCGCCGCACCAGCCTCGGCCTCAAGCACAGGCTCCGGCTCCGGCTCGAACGCGTCTATGGCCGCGTTCTCCAGCGCTTTCCCGGCGTCCACGGCGTGCTCCGCCCCACCGCCCGGCTCGTCCGCAAACTGCTGTCCTGACCCGCCGGTTCGCGCCGCCCCACCAATCCCTCTTGCGATTCGCGCCGCACGGGCCTATATCCCCCTCAACAGCGGCAGCGTCGGCCTCCACCCCCGATGCTCCACCGGAAAATCCGACGGGCCGCAGCGCCCGTTTTTTTGTGCCTGAAAGCCACACCCCTATGACCGACCTCATCGCCAAGACCGGAATGGATCAGCGCATGGCCGAGATCGTCCAGCCCGTCATCGAGGGCATGGGCTTCGAGCTGGTGCGCCTGCGCCTGATGGGCGGCAAAACGGCCAACCTCCAGATCATGGCCGAAAAGCCTGAGGGCGGGATCGAGGTGGATGACTGCGCCCGCATCTCCACCGCTGTCTCCGCCGTGCTCGACGTGGAAGACCCGATCGAGGACGAATACACGCTCGAAGTGAGCAGCCCCGGCATCGACCGCCCCCTGACCCGGCTCAAGGATTTTGACCGCTGGGAAGGCTACGAGGCCAAGATCGAAACCACCGAAATGATCGACGGGCGCCGCCGCTTCAAGGGCGAGCTTCAGGGCACCGAAGGCAACGAGGTGCTCATCGAGATCGAAGACCACGGCAAACCCGTGACCATCGGCCTAGAGTTCGACTGGCTCTCCGACGCCAAGCTCGTGCTCACCGATGACCTCATCCGCGACGTGCTGCGCCACCGCAAGGACGCAGGCCATGTCGATGAAACCCAATTTGACGAGGTGCAAACCCTCATGGACGGTCAGGAGGACAACTGATGGCCATTACTTCCGCAAACCAGCTGGAGCTGCTGCAAACCGCCGAGGCCGTGGCCCGCGAAAAGATGATCGATCCGGGCCTCGTGATCGAGGCGATGGAAGAGAGCCTCGCGCGCGCCGCCAAGTCGCGCTACGGCGCCGAGATGGACATCCGCGTGAGCATCGACCGCAAGACCGGCCGTGCCACCTTCACCCGCATCCGCACCGTCAAGGGCGAGCCGGAGTTGGAGAACTACCAGGCCGAGATGACCCTCGAGGCCGCCGCCCAGACCCTTGGCACCAAGGGCAAGGATTACATCGTCGTGTCCGGCATGTCGCAGCCCGAGGCCGAGGATGAAGAGCCGCAGCCGATCCGCCGGTTCCTCCTGCGCACCCCCTCCGATCTGGACCGCGCCCTTGCCGAGGGCGTCGATCAGGATACCGCCCCCGCCGATGGCGACGAGCTGGTCGATGAGGTTCCGCCCGTCGAGATGGGCCGGATCGCCGCGCAATCGGCCAAGCAGGTCATCCTGCAAAAGGTCCGCGAAGCCGAGCGTGACCGCCAGTACGAAGAGTTCAAGGACCGCGCCGGCACCATCATCAACGGTCTGGTGAAGCGCGAAGAGTATGGCAACGTCATCGTCGATATCGGCGCGGGCGAGGCGGTGCTGCGCCGCAACGAGAAGATCGGGCGTGAAAGCTACCGCCCCGGCGACCGCATCCGTGTGTATATCAAGGACGTGCGCCGCGAGCAGCGTGGCCCGCAGATCTTCCTGTCGCGCACCGCGCCCGAGTTCATGGCAGAGCTCTTCAAGATGGAAGTGCCCGAGATCTACGACGGCATCATCGAGATCAAGGCCGTCGCCCGTGATCCCGGTTCCCGCGCCAAGATCGCCGTCATCTCCTACGATGGCAGCATCGACCCGGTCGGTGCCTGTGTGGGTATGCGCGGCTCCCGCGTGCAGGCCGTGGTTAACGAGCTGCAGGGCGAGAAGATCGACATCATCCCGTGGAACGACGATCAGCCCACCTTCCTCGTCAACGCCCTCCAGCCCGCCGAGGTCTCCAAGGTCGTGCTCGATGAAGAGGCCGGCAAGATCGAGGTCGTGGTGCCCGACGAGCAGCTTTCGCTCGCCATCGGCCGCCGTGGCCAGAACGTGCGTCTGGCTTCGCAGCTGACCGGGCTGGATATCGACATCCTGACCGAAGAAGAAGAGAGCGCCCGCCGTCAGGCCGAGTTCGAAGAGCGCACCAAGCTCTTCATGGATACGCTCGATCTGGATGAGTTCTTCGCCCAGCTTCTGGTGTCCGAGGGCTTCACCTCGCTCGAAGAGGTCGCCTATGTCGAGCTCGACGAGCTTCTGGTCATCGACGGCGTCGACGAAGGCACCGCAGGCGAGCTTCAGGCCCGTGCCCGCGACTACCTCGACGAGCAGAACCGCAAGGCCCTCGAGCACGCCCGCGAGCTTGGCGTCGAAGACAGCCTCGTGAACTTCGAAGGCCTGACGCCGCAGATGATCGAGGCGCTGGCCGAGGATGGGGTGAAAACCCTCGAAGACTTCGCCACCTGCGCCGACTGGGAGCTGGCAGGCGGCTGGACGACCGTCGACGGCGAGCGCGTGAAGGACGATGGCATCCTCGAGAAGTTCGAGCTCTCGCTCGAAGAGGCGCAAGACATGGTCATGTCCGCCCGGATCGCCCTTGGCTGGGTCGACCCTGCCGAGCTGGCCGCCGAGGACGAGGGCGAAGACGCACCCGCAGAAGAAGAGGAGGCCGGAGCCTGATCGCAGGCTCCGGACACCGGCCTGAGCCGCGGCGGACGCAATACAACAAAGGGTGAAACGCCCGAACGCAAGTGCATTGCAACGGGCGAGGTGCGCCCTATATCTCACCTCGTCCGTTTCGTCGTGGGGCCCTCCGGCGAGATCGTTCCCGACATTTCGGCCAAACTGCCGGGCCGCGGCATCTGGGTTTCGCCCAGCCGCGCCGCGCTTGAGAAGGCGGTGAAGAAGAAGCTCTTCGCCCGCGCCGCCAAGGCTCCGGTCGAGGTGCCAGAGGATCTGGTCGAGACGGTCGAGCGCCTGCTTGTGAAGCGGGTGACGGACGGCATCGCCCTCGCCCGCAAGTCGGGCCGCGCGGTGGCGGGATACGAAAAGGTAAAAGGCTGGCTCCTGACCGAGGAGGCGCGGCTGCTGATCCAGGCCTCCGACGGCTCCGAGCGGGGCAAGTCGAAGCTCAGCTCTCCGCCCGGAAAGGGCACCTTCCTGGGCTGCCTGACCGCAAACGAAATCGGTTTGGCATTCGGCAGGGAACATGTGATACACGCCGCTCTTGCGTCTGGTGGACTCACGAAGCGTGTTGTAGAAGACGCCGCAAAGCTTGGCGCTTTGCGCGAAGAAAGCGGGGATACGCCCCGGAAAGGACGAACATCGCATGAGCGATAGTGACGGCAAAAAGACCCTTGGGCTGCGCGGCGGCCCGCGCTCCGGACAAGTGAAGCAGAGCTTCTCGCACGGACGCACGAAAAACGTCGTGGTGGAAACCAAGCGCAAGCGCGTTGTGGTGCCCAAGCCCGGTGCGCCCACGGCTGGCGCCGGCGCCGCTGCTGCAGCGGGTGCCGCTTCCGATCCGTCCAAGCGCCCCGCAGGCATCTCCGACGCCGAGATGGAGCGCCGGCTGAAGGCCCTCGCCGCCGCCAAGGCGACCGAGGCTGAAGAGGCCAAGCGCCGCGAAGCCGAAGAGAAAGAGCGCGAGGCCGAGCGCCAGCGCCGCCGTGAAGAGGCCGAGGCGAAGGAGCGTGAAGAGCGCGAACGCCAGGAAGCCCTGAAGGCGAAAGAAGAAGAAGACGCCCGCAAGAAGCGCGAGGCCGAAGAGGCGAAGGCCCGCGAAAAGGCCGCCGCTCCGGCAAGCTCACCCTGAACCAGGCGCTCTCGGGCGGCGAAGGCGGGCGTCAGCGCTCGCTGGCCGCGATGAAGCGCAAGCAGGAACGCGCCCGCCAGAAGGCTCTGGGCGGCGGTGACAACCGCGAGAAGGTCGTGCGCGACGTTCAGCTGCCGGAAACCATCGTTGTCTCCGAACTGGCCAACCGCATGGCCGAGCGCGTCGCCGAGGTGGTGAAGGCGCTCATGCAGAACGGCATGATGGTCTCCCAGAACCAGGTGATCGACGCCGACACCGCCGAGCTGATCATCGAAGAGTTCGGCCACAAGGTCGTCCGCGTGTCGGACGCCGACGTGGAGCAGGTCATCGAGACCGCCGACGACAAGGAAGAAGATCTCAAGCCGCGCGCACCCGTGATCACCATCATGGGCCACGTCGACCACGGCAAAACCTCGCTGCTCGATGCCATCCGCGACGCCAAGGTCGTGGCCGGCGAGGCAGGCGGGATCACCCAGCACATCGGTGCTTATCAGGTGACAACCGAGAGCGGCGCCGTTCTGTCGTTCCTCGACACGCCCGGCCACGCCGCCTTCACCTCCATGCGTGCCCGCGGTGCGCAGGTGACCGATATCGTGGTGCTCGTGGTGGCCGCCGATGACGCGGTGATGCCGCAGACCATCGAAGCCATCAACCACGCCAAGGCCGCCGGTGTGCCGATGATCGTGGCGATTAACAAGATCGATCTGCCCGCCGCTAACGCCCAGAAGGTCCGCACCGATCTGCTTCAGCACGAAGTGATCGTCGAGGCCATGTCGGGCGATGTGCAGGATGTCGAAGTCTCCGCCCACACCGGGCAGGGCCTTGATGAACTGCTCGAAGCCATCGCGCTTCAAGCCGAGGTGCTCGAACTCAAGGCCAACCCTGAGCGCGCCGCGCAGGGTGCCGTGATCGAAGCCCAACTCGATGTGGGCCGCGGCCCCGTCGCCACAGTTCTGGTGCAGAACGGCACGCTCAAGCAGGGCGACATCTTCGTCGTCGGCGAGCAGTGGGGCAAGGTCCGCGCGCTGGTCAACGACAAGGGCGAGCGGGTGGCCGAGGCTGGCCCCTCCGTGCCCGTCGAGGTGCTTGGCCTCAACGGCACGCCCGAGGCCGGCGATGTGCTCAACGTGGTCTCCTCCGAGGCGCAGGCCCGCGAGATTGCCGAGTATCGTGAGAACGCCGCCAAGGAAAAACGCGCCGCCGCCGGTGCCGCGACCACCCTTGAGCAGCTGATGCAGAAGGCCAAGGACGACAAGGACGTTTCCGAGCTTCCCATCGTGGTGAAGGCCGACGTGCAGGGTTCTGCCGAGGCGATCATCCAGGCGATGGAGAAGATCGGCAACGACGAGGTCCGCGTGCGCGTGCTGCACTACGGCGTCGGCGCCATCACCGAGAGCGACATCGGCCTTGCCGAAGCCTCCGGCGCGCCGGTCATCGGCTTCAACGTCCGGGCCAACGCGCCCGCGCGTCAGGCCGCCAACCAGAAGGGTGTCGAGATCCGCTACTACTCGGTGATCTACGACCTCGTGGATGACGTGAAAGCCGCGGCCTCCGGCCTGCTCTCCGCCGAAATCCAGGAGGATTTCATCGGCTACGCGCAGATCCGCGAAGTCTTCAAGGTCACCGGCGTCGGCAAGGTTGCCGGCTGTCTCGTGACCGAGGGCGTTGCCCGCCGCTCCGCCGGTGTGCGCCTGCTGCGCGACGATGTGGTGATCCACGAAGGCACGCTGAAGACGCTCAAGCGCTTCAAGGACGAAGTGTCCGAGGTCATCTCCGGTCAGGAATGCGGTATGGCCTTCGAGAACTACGACGACATCCGCGAAGGCGATGTCATCGAGATTTTCACCCGCAAGGAAGTCGAGCGGACGCTCTAAGCGCTCGACCTTTCAAGACATCGATCAAGGATTTGACCGGGGCCACGCGCCCCGGTCTGCCTTTATGGCGGGGCCTGTCACGTCCTCAAGCCGCTATTCGAGGTCTGCAGTCCTAGGATCACGGCGGCGGACTCGGTGCTGAGTTTGCTGATAATGGCCCTAACAGGCGTGGCTTGAGCCCATCGGCTCCTGCCATCAGCACGCCGTCAGCGGCTCCTCACCCAGCTCCCAAGCAGCATAAAGCCCGCGTCGTCCCCAACGCGGGCTGTTCAAACGTCTCACACTTGCGGGCCTGCTCAGGCGGCTACGGCATCCACTGGACGGCCGGTAAAGTCCCGTGCGCCCACACGCACCACAACCCGCCCGTCAGCGAGCGCCTTCACAAAGGTGCCCTGAACCGAAACACAGCTTCCCAGAACAATTGTACGTAGCATGTTCACTCCCCGCGGTGGCTTAACCTTGGGTGAAGCTAGCCGATAATCGTTTAAGGATCACTTACAATCTGAACGTGCATTCAGGATTTCCGCCCAAATTTCGGGCACTTCGCGGAAATCCGCGCATCGATTCCGGTCAAATCCTTTGGCAAAGGTCCGCCATCGGCCCGGTCAAAGCCAGTCGCGCAGAATCGGAATCAGCGGCACATCCGCAGGCGGCATCGGGTAGTCGCGCAGTTCACTCGCCCGCGCCCACTTCAGCACCTGCCCCTCCCGCCCCTGCGGGGTGCCGCCCCACTTGCGGCAGGCAAACAGCGGCATCAGCAGATGGAAGTCGTGGTAGCCATGCGAGGCAAAGGTGAGCGGCGCCAGGCAGCTCTCCCACGTCTCGATCCCCAGCTCTTCGTGCAACTCGCGGATCAGCGCCGCCTCCGGCGTCTCCCCCGGCTCCACCTTGCCGCCCGGAAACTCCCAAAGCCCGGCCATGCTCTTGCCTTCCGGGCGCTGCGCCAGCAGCACCCGCCCATCCACGTCAATCAGCGCGACGGCAGCGACCAGAACGACCTTCACGACCGGTAATCGGCGTTGATCGAGATGTATTGATGCGTCAGGTCACAGGTCCAGGCGGTGAACCGGCCCTTGCCCAGCCCCATGTCGACCCGGATGACCAGCTCGGGCAGCTTCATGTAGCCCGCGCCCTGCTCCTCGGAGTAGCCCGGTGCCACCCAGCCGTTCTCGGCCACCAGCACCTCGCCGAACTTGATGGTCAGCTTGTCGCGGTCGGCCTCGGCGCCGCTCTTGCCCACGGCCATCACGATCCGGCCCCAGTTCGGGTCTTCGCCCGCAATCGCGGTCTTCACCAGCGGCGAGTTGGCGATGCTCATTGCCACCCGCTTGGCATCGGCGTCATGGGCCGCCCCGGTGACCTTCACGGCCACGAACTTGGTCGCGCCTTCGCCGTCCTTCACCACCTGATGGGCGAGGTCTTTCATCACCTCGGCCAGTGCCGCCTCGAACTCCTCGCTCTGGTCGCACTCCACGCCCGAGGCGCCGGTCGCGGCACAGATCAGCGTGTCGGAGGTGGAGGTATCGCCATCCACCGTGATCGCGTTGAAGGTGGTCTCGTTGTGGCAGCTCACCATGCTCTGCAGCGCATCGCGGCTGATCTTCGCATCGGTGAATATATAGACCAGCATCGTCGCCATATCCGGCGCGATCATGCCAGAGCCCTTGGCGATCCCGGCAATCCTCACCGTCCCGCCCTTCAGCGCCACCTCGCGGGTGGAGCCCTTGGCAAAAGTGTCGGTGGTCATGATCGCCTTGGCCGCCAACTCGATGCCGCCTTCGTCGAGACCATCCACCAGCTCGCCGAGCTTGCCGGTGATCCGGTCATGCGGCAGCCGCTCGCCGATCACCCCGGTCGAAGCGGTGAACACGCGGCCCTTCGGCACATCCGCCGCCTCGGCCACCGCGGCGCAAATGGCCTCCACGCTCTCTTGCCCGGCTCCGCCGGTGAAGGCGTTGGAGTTGCCGGAGTTCACCAGAATGGCCGCCCCCGCGTCGCTCACCTTGCGGATCTTCGCCTCGCAGTCCCGCACCGGAGCGGAGCGGGTGGCCGAACGGGTGAACACCCCCGCCACCACGCTGCCCGGGTCGAGCAGGGCCAGCATCACGTCGAGCCGGCCCGTGTAGCGCACCCCGGCCTCTACGGCGGCAAACTTCACCCCCCCGATCACTGGCAGATCGGGGAAGCTCTCGGGCGCCAGCGGCGAAACGGGGTACTTGCCCATCAGTCCTCCAGAAGGCTGAAGTCGTTGAGAACGGCAGCCGGGATCTCGCCCTCGGCCTTTTCCACACCGGCCTTCTCCACGGCAGAGGCAATCACCTCGTCCACGGCGGCGCGCTGCACCTCTTCGGTCAGCTGGTCCTTCACCGCGGCCATGTCGGGCTTGTCCTTCAGGCGGGTCTCATTGAGCTTGATCACATGCCAGCCGAATTGGGTCTGCACCGGGGCGCTCACCTCACCGGCCTTCATCGCCATAACGGCAGTCTCAAACTCGGGCACCATCATGCCGGCACCAAACCAGCCCAGCGCACCACCATTGGGGCCGGAGGGGCCGGTGGATTTGACCTTGGCCACCTCGGCAAAATCGGCGCCACCCTCGACCTCTTCCTTCACCGCCTGCGCCTCTTCCTCGGTTTCCACGAGGATATGGGCGGCGTTCCACTCGCGCTGCGGCTCGGCATCGGCATAAAGCTCGTTGTACTTGGCCTCCAGCGCCTCATCGGTCACGGCGGCCATCGCGGCGGCCTCCAGCACGTCGCCAGCGAGGTAGCCGCTGCGCTGGTTTTCCAGCACCAGCACGGTCTCCTTGCTCGGCTCACCCGCCTCGCTGGCCAGCGCGGTCTGCTGTACCAGCTGCTCGAGAATCCCCTCCCAGAGCACCTCCGGCGGCAGCTGGGCGTATTGCTCGGGCAGGCTCTTGCGGGCCACGATCATGTGGCCAACGGTAATGTCCACACCGGCCACGGTCGCCACAACGGTCTCTGCGGTCACATCAACCGCAGCCTCGGTCGCAGCCTCTTCCGTCGCCTCGGGGGCCGCCTCTTCCGCTTCCTGCGCCGTCGCACCGGCACCGAGGCCAACGGCCAGCATGGCACCCAGCGCGATCATCTTGGGGAAGGTCATACATCTACTCCTGCTCAGCCGCCCCTGCGGCGGCGTTGACACTATGGGTCTCGGGTCTTACATCGCCTTGTGTTCCAAGGCGCAAGCCCGTTTCTCTGCCCGCGTTTCTATGGGGGCAGGCGAAGGGCGGCAAGCGCGATCAGCCACACAAAACCGTCAAGGCAGGGCGAGCGGAGAGAATATGCTGGGTCTGGGTACCGTCGCGAAAAAGGTCTTTGGCACCGCCAATGACCGCAAGATCAAGTCCACCCGTCCGCTGGTCGAAAAGATCAACGCGCTGGAGCCGGAGTTCGAAAAGCTCTCCGACGAAGGGCTGAAGGAAAAGACCGAAGAGCTGGCCAAGCGCGCCATGGGCGGCGAAAGCCTTGATGCCCTGCTACCCGAAGCCTTCGCGAACTGCCGCGAGGCCGCCAAGCGGGCGCTCGGCCTGCGCGCCTTCGACGTGCAGCTGATGGGCGGCATCTTCCTGCACGAGGGCAACATCGCCGAGATGAAGACCGGCGAGGGCAAGACCCTCGTAGCCACCTTCCCGGCCTACCTCAATGCGCTCACCGGCAAGGGCGTGCACGTGGTCACCGTCAACGACTACCTCGCCAAACGCGACGCCGAGTGGATGAGCAAGGTCTACGGCGCCCTCGGCCTGACCACCGGCGTCGTCTACCCGCAGCAGCCCGACGGCGAGAAGAAGGCGGCCTACGCGTGCGACATCACTTACGCCACCAACAACGAGCTGGGCTTCGACTACCTGCGCGACAACATGAAGTCCGAGCTGAGCCAGATGTATCAGCGCGACCATAACTTCGCGATCGTCGACGAGGTGGACTCGATCCTGATCGACGAGGCCCGCACGCCCCTCATCATCTCCGGCCCGTCGCAGGACCGCTCCGAGCTCTACATGACGCTCGATGGCGTGATCCCCTCGCTGACCGAGGAGCACTTCACCAAGGACGAGAAAACCCGCAACGTGACCCTCACCGACGAGGGCAACGAGTATCTCGAGGGCCGGCTTCACGCCGAGGGCATCCTGCCCGAAGACCAGTCGCTCTACGACCCGGAGAGCACCACCATCGTCCACCACGCCACGCAGGCGCTGAAGGCCCACAAGCTCTTCCAGAAGGACAAGGATTACATCGTCCGCAACGGCGAGGTGATGCTGATCGACGAGTTCACAGGCCGGATGATGGCTGGCCGCCGCCTGTCGGACGGTCTGCACCAGGCGATCGAGGCGAAGGAAGGCTGCGAGATCCAGCCCGAGAACGTCACCATGGCCTCCGTGACCTTCCAGAACTACTTCCGCCTCTACAACAAACTCGGCGGCATGACCGGCACCGCGCTCACCGAGGCCGACGAATTTGCCGAGATCTACAAGCTCGGCGTTGTCGAGGTGCCGACCAACAAGCCCATCGCCCGAAAAGACGACCACGACGCGGTGTATCGGACGACGAAAGAGAAGTACGACGCCATCGTCGAGCGCATCCGCAAGGCCAATGAAAAGGGCCAGCCGGTGCTGCTGGGCACGACCTCCATCGAGAAATCCGAGATCCTGAGCCAACTGCTCGAAAAGGCCGGCATCACGCACAACGTGCTGAACGCCCGCCAGCACGAGCAGGAGGCCCAGATCGTCGCCGACGCCGGCAAGCTGGGGGCCGTGACCATCGCCACCAACATGGCCGGTCGCGGGACCGACATCAAACTGGGCGGCAACGTCGAGTTCAAGGTGATGGAGGCCATCGCCGCCGATCCCGAGGGCGACACCGAAGAGATCCGCGCCCGGATCGAAGAGGCGCACAAGACCGATGAAGAGGCGGTGAAGGAGGCAGGCGGCCTCTTCGTGCTGGCCTCCGAACGGCACGAGAGCCGCCGGATCGACAACCAGCTGCGCGGCCGCTCCGGCCGTCAGGGCGACCCGGGCCGTACCTCCTTCTACCTCTCGCTCGAAGATGACCTGATGCGCATCTTCGGCTCCGAGCGTCTCGATGCCGTGCTCTCCAAGCTCGGGATGAAAGAGGGCGAGGCGATCATCCACCCCTGGGTGAACAAGTCGCTTGAGCGCGCGCAGGCCAAGGTCGAGGGCCGCAACTTCGACATCCGCAAGCAGCTGCTCAAGTTCGATGACGTGATGAACGACCAGCGGAAGGTCATCTTCAAGCAGCGCCGCGAGATCATGGAGAGCCAGGACCTCTCCGAGATCGTCTCCGACATGCGCCACGAGGTCGTCGACGAGCTGGTGGACGAGTACATGCCGCCCAAGACCTACGCCGACCAGTGGGAGGCCGAGAAGCTCTACGCCGCGTTGATCGAAAAGCTCAACATCGACGTGCCGGTGATCGACTGGGCGCAGGAAGAGGGCGTCGATCAGGACGAGATCGCCGAGCGCATTGAGAAGGCCTCCGACGAGATGATGGCCTCCAAGGCCGCGCAGTTCGGCCCCGACACCATGCGCAACATCGAAAAGCAGGTTCTGCTGCAAACCATTGATGGCAAATGGCGCGAGCACCTGCTGACCCTTGAGCACCTCCGCTCGGTCATCGGCTTCCGCGGCTACGCCCAGCGCGACCCGCTGAACGAGTACAAGACCGAGGCGTTCCAGCTCTTCGAAGGCATGCTCGACAGTCTCCGCGAGGAGGTCAGCCAGAAGCTCGCCCAGATCCGTCCGCTGACGGAAGAGGAGCAGGCCCAGATGATGCAGCAGCTCGCCTCGCAGCATCCCGGCCTTGCCGCCGCCTCCGCCGACGCAGCCGAGGCTGATACCGCCGAGGCCGCAGCCCCTCAGGCGGGCGAGGGCGCCTTCCCCGGCGCCATCCCGGGCTTCGACGAGGCCGACCCCAACACCTGGGGCAATCCGGGCCGGAATGATGCCTGCCCCTGCGGCTCCGGCAAGAAGTTCAAGCACTGCCACGGCGCACTCACCTGAGATTGCCCACCAGAGCGAAACAACAAATGGGGCGGCGATAAGGCCGCCCCATTTGCGTTTTCCCATATGTCGCGGCCTTTTCAGCCCGCGCCCTCAACATCCTGCAACGCCCCGGCCCCGCCACGGCCACAAATGGCCCATTCGCGCCCCGTCCGCGCCCAACTCTGTCGTTAAATGTTTCCCCCATGATCCCCGATTGGGTGACGGGATGGGTGACGGAGGGAACGATGAAGATTGAGTCCAAGCTGAAAAAGCGGCTGATGACGGCTGGCTCCGTGTTTGCAATTGCACTGGGCCCGTTTCTCCGCTCCGGCCCCCGCCGAGGAAGAGGCCGGCCTTGCGCCCGCACCGCAACTCGCCAAGCCCGCCGAGCAGCCCGCCGTGGGCGTGACCCGCTCCGCCTCCGTGCTGCCGATGCCAGCGCTGCAATCGCGCACGCCGTCCGAGCCGATGCCCGAGGCCGCCGCCGCGCCCGCCACGGGCGACGCCACGGCCACCGGCGAGACCGAAACCGCGCAAGATTGCACCGTCTCTCTCAGCGCCAAGCCGCAGCCCGCCGCAATGGTTCGCCTCGCGCTCACCGCACCCTGCAACCCCGGCGAGCTGGTGACCTTCACCCACGGCCCGCTCACCTTTACCGAGGTGACCAACAACGAGGGCGGCCTCGTGGTCGATGTGCCCGCGCTTGCCGCCAATGCGAGCTTCGAGGCCAGCTTCCCCCTTGGCGAGCGCGCCACCGCCCTCGCCCTCGTGCCCGGCGTGGATGACTTCAACCGCACCGCCCTCACTTGGGAGGGCACGGGCGGCGTCGCGCTTCATGCCTTCGAGAACGGCGCCGAATTCGGCACCGAGGGCCATGTCGATGCCTCCGCCCCTGCAGGCCCCTCCCGCGCCACGGCAGGTGAAGGCGGCTTCATCACCCTTCTGGGCTCCGCCGACGCGCCCCGCGCCCGCATGGCCGAAGTCTACAGCTATCCGCTCGCCGCAGGCGGCTCCGTCAGCCTCACCGTCGAGGCCGAGGTGACCGCCGCCAACTGCGGCCGCGAGGTGCAGGCCAAGGTGCTCCGCAAGGGCGCCGATGGCTTCGCGCCCCACGCGCTCTCGGTCACCATGCCCGGCTGCGAGGCCGAGGGCGAGTTTTTGGTCTTCTCCGGCATCCTTCCCGAGATCCGGCTCGCCTCCGCCGAGTAACCGGCCCGCGCAACCACACCAACAAAGGGCATCGCCGCAGCGGCGCCCTTTCGCATTACAGGTAGCCCTCCGCGCGAAAGCTCAGCTCGCTGGCCCGCCCCACGATCAAGTGGTCGTGCAGGGTGATCCCCAGCGCATCCGCCGCCTCGCGGATCTTCTCCGTCATCTCGATGTCCGCCGTCGAGGGCGTCGGGTCGCCGCTCGGATGGTTGTGCACGAGGATCAGCGCCGAGGCATTCACCTCCAGCGCTCGCTTCACCACCTCGCGCGGATAGACCGGCACATGATCTACCGTGCCCCGCGCCTGCTCCTCGTCGGCAATCAGCACATTGCGCCGGTCGAGGTAGAGCACGCGGAACTGCTCGGTCTCCCTATGGCCCATGCTGGCGCGGCAATAGTCCAGCAGCTGCGCCCAGCTCGAAATGACCTGCTTGTCCAGCACCTTGGAGCGGGCCAGCCGGTGCGCCGCGGCCTCCACGATCTTCAGCTCCGCAATCACCGCATCGCCCACCTCCGGCACATCGCGCAGCCGCGCTACCGGGGCCGAGAGCACGCCGTTGAAGTCTCTGAACCGCTCCAGCAGGGCACGGGCCAGCGGCTTCACGTCCCGGCGCGGGATGGCCCTGAACAGCACCAGCTCCAGCATCTCGTAATCCGGCAGCGCCGCCGCGCCGCCCGCCATAAACCGATCCCGCAGCCGCTTGCGATGATCCTTGATGTAGCTCGGCAACTTACCAGCAGGCAGGGCGGCGGCCACCTCTTCGGCCTCATCCGGGTCGAACAGCGGCATCGGGGCTTCATGGAAGGCGCGTGTCATGCCGCGACTGTGACACGCACATGGTGAATCAACGGTTAACACCGCCCGGCCCCGCGCCTAATCTCCCGGCATGAACATGATCGCCCCCGCCCTCGCGCTTCTGCTCGCCGCCTCACCGCTCTCTGCCGCCAGCCTTCTCGGCACATGGAACTGTCAGGCCAGCGAAGGGAACGCCGCCCTTGGCCGAACCGTCACCTACAACGCCGATGGTAGCTTCACCGGGCGGCAGGCCTTCCGCATCAAGCTGCGCTACAAGGGCAAGACCGGCTCCTCCAAAATCGCCTTCTCGGCAGCCGGGCGTTACGTGGTCAAGGGCAACGTGCTGGCCGAGCGGGTCGAGCGCACCTTCGCGCCGACCGTCACCGTAACCACCGAGGGCAAGGCCACCCGCCTGCGCGGCCCCGAGGCCGACAGGGCGCGGCGGCAGGTCGATCAGCCGCACCACGTCCGCTACGTCGTCCGCAAGCTAACGGACACGCGGCTCACGCTCGAATACGTTTCGCCCTCCGGCAAGAAGGCCGACAATCTCCGCATGTCCTGCCGCCGCACCAATGGCTAGGCCCGCGCTCGCCGCACTGCTCCTGCTGTCCCTTGCCGCCTGCCGCGATGATCCGCAAGCCGCGCTGCTCACCGGCGACTGGCTCTGCACCTCCCGGCCGGGCGACTACACGATGGAGCGTCAGGTAAGCTACGGCGAGGGCGGCACGCTCTCCGGCCGGACCGATGTGCAAAGCACCGATGGCGGCACCCCGGTTGCCATGCAGTTCAGCTTCTCCGGCAGATGGGAGCTCGCCGAGGGTGCCCTGACCGACCACTACGAAACCCACCGCCTGATGCGCTTTGCCGAAGCCGGGCAAAACGTGCCGCTGGCCGAGCTGCCCTCCGGCATGATCACCGAGGTCGAAACCGCCCTCGCCAACCAACTCGCCCGCTACCGGATCGAAGAGATCAGCGCGAGCGCCCTGCGCCTGCGCGACACCGATCAAGGCATCGAGACCACCTGCACCCCCGCGTAGGGCGAAGCTCGCCGCGGATCCCAGCAGCTGCCCCCAAAACGCAAAAGGGCGCGCCACTCCCGGCGCGCCCCTTGGCTCGGGTGATTGCCACCCTCAGCCCTTCATCCCGTCCCAGAAGCTCTTCACCTTGGAGAAGAAGCTCGAGGTCTCCGGGTTGTTGTCCTTCGCCAGCCCCTCGAACTCCTTCAACAGTTCCTTCTGGCGGCTGGTCAGGTTCACTGGGGTCTCCACCGAAAGCTCGATGAACATATCCCCGTTGCCCGCCCCCCGTAGCGGCGGCATGCCCTTGCCACGCAGGCGCATCTGCTTGCCACCCTGCGCCCCGGCCGGAATCTTTACCCGGCTGCGGCCACCGTCGATGGTGGGCACCTCGATGTCGCCGCCCAGCGCGGCGGCAATCATGCTCACCGGCACCCGGCAGAAGAGATCCGGACCCTCGCGCTCGAACAGCGGATGCGGCTCCACCTCGATAAAGATGTAGAGGTCACCCGCAGGCCCGCCCCGCAGCCCGGCCTCGCCCTCACCGGCAAGCCGAATGCGCGTGCCGGTCTCGACACCGGCGGGGATGTTCACGCTCAACGAGCGGTCCTTCTCCACCCGGCCCTGGCCGCCACAGGCCTTGCAGGGGTTCTTGATGTGCTGGCCAAGGCCGCCACAGGTGGGGCAGGTGCGCTCCACCGTGAAGAAGCCCTGCTGCGCGCGCACCTTACCCATGCCCGAGCAGGTCGGGCAGGTGGTGGGCTCCGCGCCGCCCTCGGCGCCGCTGCCCTCACAGGTGTCGCATTGCACCGAGGTCGGCACGTTGATCGTTTTCTGCGTGCCCTTGTAGGCCTGCTCCAGCTTGATCCGCAGGTTGTAGCGCAGGTCGCTGCCGCGCGCCGCGCGCCTTCCTCCGCCGCCGGGGCGGCCACGGCCACCCATGAAGTCGCCGAAGAGGTCGTCGAACACGTCGCTGAAGGCAGAGGCGAAATCGCCCTGCTGGTTGAAGCCGCCGCCCTGTCCGGGGCGCGGTCCGCCGCCCTCGAAGGCCGCATGGCCAAAGCGGTCGTAGGCCGCCTTGCGCTCGGGGTCCTTCAGCGCGTCATAGGCCTCGTTGACCTCCTTGAACTGGTCTTCGGCCTTGGGGTTGTCGGCGTTTCGGTCGGGGTGCAGCTCCTTGGCCTTCTTGCGATAGGCCTTCTTGATCTCGTCGCCCGACGCGCCGCGCTCAACGCCCAGCACCTCGTAGAAATCGCGTTTTGCCATCTGATCGCCCTTTCCCTTGAACCGCGAAGACCGGCCCGGTTTCCCGGACCGGCCTATCCCGGGTTACATCAACGTGCGATCAGGCACGCTTGTCGTCGTCGAGGTCTTCAAAGTCGGCGTCCACGATGTCGTCATCCACACCGCGGGGGCCATCCTCGGCGTCTTCGGGCTCGGCCTCACCGGCCTTCTCCTGCTCCGCCTTGTAGATCGCCTCGCCGAGCTTCATCGCGGCCTCGGTGAGGTTCTGGATGCCCGACTTGATCTTGCCGGCGTCCTCGGCCTCCAGCGCCTCTTCCAGCGGGCCCATGGCCAGCTCGATGGCTTCCACCGTCGAGGCGTCGACCTTGTCGCCGTGCTCCTCAAGCGATTTCTTGGTGGAGTGCAGCAGGCTCTCGCCCTGGTTCTTGGTCTCGACCAGCTCCTTGCGGGCCTTGTCGGCCTCGGCATTGTCCTCGGCGTCCTTGACCATCTTCTCGATGTCGTCGTCGCTGAGACCGCCCGAAGCCTGGATAGTGATCTGCTGCTCCTTGCCGGTCGCCTTGTCCTTGGCGCCGACCGACACGATGCCGTTGGCGTCGATGTCGAAGGTCACTTCGATCTGCGGCATGCCGCGCGGGGCAGGCGGGATCTCTTCGAGGTTGAACTGGCCGAGCATCTTGTTGTCGCTCGCCATCTCGCGCTCACCTTGGAAGACCCGGATCGTCACCGCGTTCTGGTTGTCTTCGGCGGTCGAGAAGATCTGGCTCTTCTTGGTCGGGATCGTGGTGTTGCGGTCGATCAGGCGGGTGAACACGCCACCCAGCGTCTCGATGCCCAGCGAAAGCGGGGTCACGTCGAGCAGCACCACGTCCTTCACGTCGCCCTGCAGCACGCCGGCCTGAATCGCGGCACCCATCGCCACAACCTCATCGGGGTTCACACCCTTGTGCGGCTCCTTGCCGAAGAACTTGGTGACCTCTTCGATCACCTTCGGCATCCGGGTCATACCACCCACCAGCACGACCTCGTCGATGTCGCCGGTGCTCAGCGCGGCATCCTTCAGCGCGGCCTGGCACGGCTTGATCGAGGCCTTGATCAGATCGCCCACGAGGCTCTCCAGCTTGGCACGGGTCAGCTTCATGACCATGTGCAGCGGAGCACCATCGGAACCCATGCTGATGAACGGCTGGTTGATCTCGGTCTGGCTCGCGCTCGACAGCTCGATCTTGGCCTTTTCCGAGGCTTCCTTCAGACGCTGCAGCGCCATCTTGTCCTTGGTCAGGTCAACGCCGTTCTCTTTTTTGAACTCGTCGGCAAGGTAGTTCACGATCCGCATGTCGAAGTCTTCACCACCAAGGAACGTGTCGCCGTTGGTGGATTTCACTTCAAACAGGCCATCGTCGATCTCGAGGATGGTCACGTCGAACGTGCCGCCGCCAAGGTCGTAAACGGCGATGGTCTTGCTGTCTTTCTTGTCGAGGCCATAGGCCAGCGCGGCAGCGGTCGGCTCGTTGATGATCCGCAGCACTTCGAGGCCCGCGATCTTGCCGGCGTCCTTGGTCGCCTGACGCTGGGCATCGTTGAAGTAGGCCGGAACGGTGATCACCGCCTGCGTCACGTCTTCGCCAAGGTAGCCCTCGGCGGTCTCTTTCATCTTGCCAAGAATGAACGCGGAGATCTGGCTGGGCGAATACTTCTCGCCGCGCGAGTCGACCCATGCGTCGCCATTGCCGCCATCAACGATGTTGAACGGCATGTTCTTCTTGTCCTTCGCCAGATCCGAGTCGTCGAACCGGCGGCCGATCAGGCGCTTCACGCCAAAGATCGTGTTTTCGGGGTTGGTCACGGCCTGCCGTTTGGCGGCTTGGCCGACAAGGCGTTCACCCTCGGTGAAGGCCACAATCGAGGGCGTCGTACGCGCACCCTCAGCGTTTTCGATCACCTTGGGCTGCGAGCCGTCCATGATGGCGACACAGCTGTTCGTGGTCCCAAGGTCAATACCGATGACTTTAGCCATTATACTCTACCTCTTCATTCGGCGATGTTGTGGGCAACAGGTCCTCTGAGAGGCCCCTGACACCCGATCCCAAGTGGCCGGGGTTGGGCCCCCGACCGAGCTTCGAAGGGTATATAAGGAGGCGGTTGCGCGGCTGCAACACATGTGAAGGGATGAATCTGTGGGAAAATCGCATGGATTGGAGCCAATGACCGGATTCTTGGGCAATCTCGCAGAGGGGTTCGAGCCGCAACCGCAGCTTGTGAGCGCCCTGCTGGCGTTGCGGCCTCTGTGCGAGGATGATCGCGCGCCGCTGGCAAAGGCCGCCGCTGACCCGCAAATATGGGCCGGCCACCCCGCCACCGAGCGCTGGCGGCCCGAGGTCTTCGGCCCCTATTTCGACATGCTGCTTGCCTCCGGCACCGCCCTGACTGTGCGCGAGGCGCCCACAGACCGCGTCATCGGCACCTCCCGCTACTACGCCACCACCGACGCGCCGGGCGTGCCCTCCGTCGGCTTCACCTTCCTGACCCGAGATCACTGGGGCGGCGGCACCAACTTCGAGCTGAAGCGGCTGATGTTCGGCCATGCCTTCGCGGGGTCCGAGACTGTCTGGCTGCACATCGACCCCGGCAACATCCGCTCCCAAACCGCCACCGGCAGGCTCGGTGCGGTGCATGACCACGACGCCATGCTCGATTACGGCACCGGACCCGGCCTGCGCCAATGCTGGAGGCTGGATCGCGCCGCGTGGGAGCATGTGCTGGCAGGGCGGGCATGACAGCCCCGCTCGATTTTCACGGGATTCGTCTCTATCCCGGCCTGATCGGCCGCCCGGCGCAGGAGGCGCTGGTCGCCGCGCTGCGTCGCGTGGCCGAGGCCGCGCCGATGTTTCACCCCGAAACCCGGTTCGGAAAGAAGATGTCCGTCAAGATGACCTCGGCGGGCGCCTTCGGCTGGGTCTCCGACCACCGTGGCTACCGCTACGAGCCGCGCCACCCGTCTGGCGTGGGATGGCCGCCCATCCCGCCCGAGGTGCTCGCCGTCTGGCAGGCGGTCAGCGGCGTGGACCGCGCCCCCGAGTGCTGCCTCGTCAACTACTACGCCGAAAGCGCCCGCATGGGCCTGCATCAGGATATCGACGAGAGCGACTTCTCCATGCCCGTGGTCTCCATCTCGCTCGGAGACGATGCCCTCTTCCGCGTCGGCGGCCTTACCCGCTCCGATCCCACCGCCTCCACATGGCTCCACTCCGGCGATGTCTGCGTGCTCGCAGGCGAGGCCCGCCGCGCCTTCCACGGCATCGACCGCCTCAAACCCGGCACCTCCACGCTCCTGCCCCAAGGCGGCCGCCTCAACGTGACCCTCCGCGTCGTCACCTGACCCCTTTCGCTCGCCCCGCCTTCAACGCATCCTCCCACCCGAGGGAGGCCACCATGAAAATCACCAAGATCACCAGCCACGTGCTGAGGTACGACCTGCCGGAGCCGCTCGGCTACTCGCAGCAGTATTACCACCAGCGCACCGCCCATCTCGTCGAGGTCGAAACCGACGAGGGCGTCACCGGCTGGGGCGAATGCTTCGGCGCGGGCAACGTGGCGCTGGCCAACCGCGCCATCGTCGAGCAGGTGATCCAGCCCATGGTGCTGGGTATGGACCCGCTGGACCGTGACGTGATCTGGCACAAGGTCTACAACCTCCTGCGCGACCACGGGCAAAAGGGCATGCCCATGCAGTCGCTCTCCGGCGTCGACATCGCGCTCTGGGATATCGCCGGCAAGGTCGCTGGCCTGCCGCTCTGCCAGATGGTCGGCGGCCGCCACCGCACCCGCCTGCCGGTCTACGGCTACGGCATGATGCTGCGCCCCGAACCCGCCGATGAGCTGGTCGCCCGCTTTCCCGATGAGGCCGCCGCCATCAAAGGCATGGGCTTCGCCGCCACCAAAATGAAAGTCGGCCTCGGCCCGCGCGATGACGTGCGGCTCATCGAGGCCGTCCGCCGCGGCGTGGGCGACGACTTCCGGTTCATGGTCGATGCCAACCACTGCTACACCACCGCCGATGCCTTCTACGTGGGCCGCGCGATGGAGGAGTTCGCGCCCTATTGGTTCGAGGAGCCGGTCGCGCCAGAGGATTACGATGGCTACCGCGAGCTGCGCACCGGGCTGACCACCAACATCTCGGGCGGCGAGGTGGAGTTCAACCGCTGGGGCTGGCGCGCGCTGCTGGAGGCCCGCGCGCTCGACATCGCCCAGCCCGAGGTCTGCGCCCTTGGCGGCGTCACCGAGTATCTCCGCGTGCTCGCCCTCTGCCACGCCCATTTCACGCCTGTCGTGAACCACGTCTGGGGCTCGGCCATCGCGGTCGCCTGCAACCTCCACCTGCTCGCCGCCATGCCGCCCCTGCCCGGCGGGCTCTTCCCATGGGAGCCGATGCTGGAGTTCGACACGACCGACAACAAGTTCCGCGACGACCTGCTCGAAGAGCCGCTCGACATTCAGGGCCAGGTCGCCCGCACCGGCGGCTACGCGGCGGTCCCCGAAGGGCCGGGCCTCGGCGTCTCGCCCGACCGCGATTTCATCGCCGCTTACGAGGTCGCGCGGTGAGCGCGGCGGGTTAACTTAACCAAGGCGGGCGAATATCGCGTATGCATAAGATGTGCATGGGATGTGCATCAGTTGTGCATCAATGTTTTATGGGGTTAACGCCATTTCCGGCCAATTCCCTGCCCCACCGCACGGTGGCGCCACGCAGCCGCCTCAGCGCTTGGCGTTCCAGCTCATCGAGACCCGCTTGCGGGTAAAGAACTCGCCCAGCAGCCCCAGCATGATCAGCGTGAGCGACAGCAGCACCGGATAGGTGATCGAGCTGTAATGCGGGTTGTAATTGATAAAGGCGAACCCCCGCGCCTGATCGATCGTGTGGAACAGCGGGTTCCAGTCGAAGAACGGCAGCATGTAGGCCGGCAGGCTGTTTGCGAGAAACATCTTGCCCGAGGCCACCATGTTGGCCCGCGAGTAAATGCTTGAAATGATTGAGACAGCATCCGGCGCCCAAGGCTTGATCGACAAAAACAGCATGCCCACCGCAACGCCCGAGAACCACGCCAGCAGGAACATCGCAAAGGTGCCCATCGGGTCGTAAAACTCGATCGGGTTGATCGCCACGTGATATATGAACAGCACCATCGAGGCCGAGAGCAGCTGCGTGTATAGGCTTGCCAGCGCCGCCGAGCAGATCGCCACAAGCGTGTTCATCGGCGCGTGCTTCATCATCGCCGAGGCCGGCCCCTCCGAGCCCACAACCGCGCCCATCGCCTTGATATGCGTCATGAACATGAAGATCCCGCTCATGATGTAGAGCACGAAATCCCCGCGCACGGCGTTCTTCTTCATGCCCAGAATGGTGAACATGAAGTAGAAGATACCCACCAGAATGACCGTCTGGAGCATGTTCATCACAAGGCCCCACACGGCATTGCCGCTGCCCTTGCGCACCTCGCGCACCGTGGCGTGATAGATCAGCTCCAGCATCGCCAGAGCCGAGCCGTAGGGCGTTCTTGGGGTTTGCTTCTCGAACATCTGCCTGTGCCGCCTCTTGGCGCTGCCTGCCCGGCAACCTTGCACGCAAAACTTGCCGAAACTTTGACGCCAAACCATAAGGGGCGCGGACCGGCAGTCAATTGACGGAGCCGCGAGTTGAAGGAGAGAACGATGGATTTCGACCGTTTGGTCACAGTGATGCGCCGGCTGGCGCTCGAGGCGGGCGCCAAGATCATGGAGATCTACGAGGCCGACGACTTCGAGGTGAAGGCGAAATCCGATGAAAGCCCCGTAACCGAGGCCGATGAAGCCGCCGATGCCCTCATCGGCGCGGGCCTGCGCGAGGCCTTCCCCGACGTTCTGGTGGTGACCGAGGAGCAGGCCGGCACCCATACCGAATCCGCCGATGCCTTCCTCATCGTCGATCCGCTCGACGGCACCAAGGAGTTCATCAACCGGCGTGGCGATTTCACCGTGAACATCGCCTATGTCGAAAACGGCGTGCCCCTGCGCGGCGTGGTCTATGCCCCTGCAAAAGAGCGGCTTTTCTACACCCTCGCCTCCGGCCAGTCGGTCGAGGAAACCGGCACCCACGCTCCCGGAGAGCCGGGCGAGCAGGTACCGATGCATGTGTCAGAGCCCGACAATACCGCGCTTCTGGTGGTGGCCTCCAAATCGCACCGCGATCAGGCCACGGACGATTACATCAACCTCTACCAGGTGGCCGACATGAAGAGCGCGGGCAGCAGCCTCAAGTTCTGCCTCGTCGCCACCGGCGAGGCCGATCTCTACCCCCGCCTTGGCCGCACGATGGAGTGGGACACCGCCGCAGGCGATGCCGTGCTGCGCGGCGCAGGCGGCAAAATGGTCCGCTTCGACGATCACACACCGTTCACCTACGGCAAACCGGGCTACGAGAACCCGTTTTTCATCGCCTATTCGCCCGATGTGGCGCTCAAGCAGGGCTAGCGCTTGTCCTTCCTCATCGTCATCCCCGCCCGCTACGCCTCGCAGCGCTACCCCGGCAAACCGCTGGCCACCCTCCTCGGTGCGTCCGGCATCGAGAAGAGCCTGATCCAGCGCAGCTGGGAGGCCGCGCAGGCGGTCGAGGGCAGCCCCCGCGTGGTGGTCGCCACCGATGATGACCGCATCCGCACGGCGGCGGAGGTCTTCGGCGCCGAGGTCGTTATGACCTCGCCCGAGGCCCGCAACGGCACCGAGCGCTGCGCCGAGGCGGTGGCCAACATGGGCGAAAGCTTCGATGTCGTGGTGAACCTGCAAGGCGATGCCCCGCTGACCCCGGCGTGGTTCATCACCGATCTCGTCGCCGCCGCCCGTGCCGAGCCTTCCGCCGAAATCGCCACGCCCGTGCTGCGCTGCGACGGCGCCGCGCTGAATGCCTTTCTGGCCGACCGCAAGGCAGGCCGCGTCGGCGGCACCACCGCCGTTTTCGGGCATGACCGCTCCGCGCTCTACTTCTCCAAAGAGGTGATCCCCTTCACCTCCGAGACCTACGCGCCCGACGCCACAACCCCAGTGTTCCACCATGTCGGCGTCTACGCCTACCGCCCCGATGCGCTCGCCGCTTACCCCTCCTGGCCCGTCGGGCCGCTGGAAACGCTGGAGGGCCTGGAGCAACTCCGCTTTCTGGAGCAAGGCCGCCGGGTGCTCTGCGTCGAGGTCGAGGGGCGCGGGCGCGCCTTCTGGGAGCTGAACAACCCCGAAGACGCCCCCCGAATCGAGGCCATGCTGGCGCAGATGGGCGTTGAATGAGTGAGGGCGCGGCGGCGGCGGGCGAATCGGAAGAGGCGGGGCCACAGGCCAGCGTCATCATCGTCAGCCGGGGCCGCGCTGCCGAGCTGCGCCGCAACCTCCCCGCCTTCCGCTTCCAGACCCACCGCGCCTTCGAGCTGATCCTCGTCGCCGACCCGGCAGGCCTCGCCGTCGCGCGGGAGCTTAACCTTTCTCAGCAGATGAAGCTGGTAGAGTTCGACGAGGCCAACATCTCTGCGGCCCGTAACCTTGGCCTAGCACAGGCCGCCGCGCCGCTGGTGGCCTTCATCGACGATGACGCTACGCCCGAACCGCCCTGGCTTTCGCGCCTTCTGGCGCCCTTCAGCGACCCGTCGGTGATTGCCAGCACCGGTTTCGTGCGCGGCCGAAACGGAATTTCCATGCAATGGCAAGGGGTTGCAACAGACGAGACCGGCGCCGACATCGCGCTCGACGTTAACGAATTGGAAACCACGCTTTGGCCCAGCGCGCGTTGCGTCAAGACTCACGGAACCAATTGCGCCTTCCGCCGCTCTGCCCTCACCGCCATCGGCGGGTTCGACCCGGCCTTCCGGTTCTTTCTCGACGAAACCGATGTCACCCACCGCCTCGCGCCTTCGGGTGGCCAAACCGCCATCGTCCCCCGCGCGCAGGTTCACCACGGCTTTGCCGCCAACGCCTCCCGCCGCGCCAACCGCGCCCCCATCGACCTGCACCAGATCGGCCGCTCCGCCGCGCTCTTCCTGCGCCGCCACTGCCCCGCGCCGCGCCACGCCGAGGCGCTGGACGCCCTGCGCAAAGGGCAGGCTGAGCGGGTCGCGCGCTACCGCAAGCAGGGCCGCCTGAGCGCCGCCGAGGAGGCCCCGCTCATGGCCTCGCTCGAGGCCGGCATCACCGAAGGCATGGCCGCCCCCCTCACCGATCTTGCCCCGCTCACCGCCGCCGAAAGCCCCTTCAAGCCCTTCCCCCAAGGCCCCGGTCCCACCGTTCACGAGTTGCGCAGCTGCGGCCTCATCGGCTTCCGCCGCGCGCTCGCCCGCGCCCGCGCCGATGCCGCCTCCGGCCAAAAGGTCATCACCCTCCTCCGCCTGTCCCGCACGCCCCGCAAACACGCCAGCTGGTTTGACCCTGCGGGCGTCTGGGTCCAGCGCGGCGGCCTCTTCGGCCGCTCCCTGCGCAGCGACCCGCCCTTCCGCCTCTGGCGCCGCGCCGCCCGGATTGCCCGCGAGCGGGCACGGATTGCCACTTTTCGCAGCCCCGAGAGCTGACCTTCGCCCAAATCGCGGGCCATAGGCCAACACGCGCCCGTGAATCCCGCCCCGAGTGCAACAAAATGGGGCGCTTGGCTGTTTCTTCCTCACGGGTTTGCGCCTATCGTCTCGGCCAACAGTGCCACGCCCCGGCGAAGCCCATGTGATTGAAGCAGATTGAAGAGACCAAAATGAAAAAAGTGACCAAGGCGATCTTCCCGGTGGCGGGGCTCGGAACACGATTTCTCCCGGCGACCAAATCCATCCCCAAGGAGATCATGACCCTGGTTGACCGACCGCTGATCCAATACGCCATCGACGAGGCGCGTGCGGCAGGGATCAAGGAGTTCATCTTCGTCACCTCTCGCGGCAAAGGCGCGCTGGAGGATTACTTCGACCACGCGCCCGTGCTGGAGCAGGAACTGCGCAAGAAGGGCAAGGACCAACTCATGGAGGTGCTCAAGAACACCAACATGGAAAGCGGCGCCATCGCCTATATCCGCCAGCACAAGGCGCTCGGCCTCGGTCACGCGGTCTGGTGCGCCCGCCGCCTGATCGGCAACGAGCCCTTCGCCGTGATCCTCCCCGATGACGTGATCGCAGCCGAAAAGCCCTGCCTCCAGCAGATGGTCGAGGCGCATAACGAGACCGGCGGCTGCATGGTCGCCGCGATGGAAGTGCCGCAATCCAAGGCCGGCGCTTACGGTCTTCTGGCGGTCGAAGAAGACAACGGCAGCCTCGTGAAGGTCTCCGGCATGGTCGAAAAGCCCAAGCCCGAGGATGCCCCTTCCAACCTCGCCGTGATCGGTCGCTACATCCTCACCCCCAAGGTGCTGAACAACCTCAACAAGAAGCACAAGGGCACCGGCGGCGAGATCCAGCTGACCGACGCCATCGCCGAGGAGATCGGCGGCAAAGAGGGCGTCTACGGCTACCGTTTCAACGGCGAGCGCTTCGACTGCGGCTCCAAGGCAGGCTTCCTGCAAGCCACCGTGTCTTTCGGGCTTGGCCGCGACGAGCTGCGCGACGAGCTCTGGGGCTACCTGCAGGAGCTAGTGGCCAGCGAGAAAGCCGCCCAGTAGAGGCCCGCCCCGATGGCTGAGCATGTTCTGGTCACAGGGGGCGCAGGCTTCATCGGCGCCCATGCCTGCAAGGCGCTGAAGGCGGCGGGCTATGTGCCGGTGACCTTCGACAACCTCTCCACTGGCTGGCGTGATGCGGTCAAGTTCGGCCCGCTCCACGAGGGCGACCTGCTGGACCGCGCCAGCATCGACGCCGCCTTTGCCACCTATCGCCCCGTGGCGGTGATGCACTTCGCCGCGCTGTCACTGGTGGGCGAGAGCATGCGCGATCCCGGCAAATACTGGCGCGAGAACGTGACCGGCGCGGCCAACCTCGCCGATGCCGCCGTGGCCGCAGGGTGCCTCAACTTCGTCTTCTCCTCCACCTGCGCAACCTATGGCGATCAGGATGGCGTGCTGTTGGATGAGGAGACCGAGCAGAAGCCGATCAACGCCTACGGCAGCTCCAAGCTCGCCATCGAGCAACTGCTAGGCGATTTCGAGGCCGCCCACGGGCTGCGCTCGGTGATCTTCCGCTACTTCAACGTCGCCGGGTCGGACCCGGAGGCCGAGGTCGGCGAGCAACACATGCCCGAGACCCACCTGATCCCCCTGATGCTCGACGCCATCGCCGGCAAACGCGATGCGCTCACCATCTACGGCACCGATTACAACACGCCCGACGGCACCTGCATCCGCGATTACGTGCATGTCTCCGATCTGGTCGATGCCCATGTTAAGGGGCTGGAATGGCTCAAGTCGGGCCGCGAGAGCCGGGTCTTCTGCCTCGGCTCGGGCGATGGCTTCTCGGTCCGCGAGGTGGTTGATGCCAGCCGCGCCGTGACCAACCGCGAAGTGCCGATGATCGAGGGCGCGCGCCGCCCCGGCGATGCCACCGCACTGGTCTCCGGCAGCCGCCGCGCGGTCGAAGAGCTGGGCTGGGAGCCGCAGCGCTCCGACATGGCCACCATGATCGCCGACGCATGGCGCTGGCATCAGTCCGCGCCCTATGAGCGCTGAGCCTTCCTCCTCCGACCGGCCCCGCTGCCTTGATCTGTCGCGGCTCGTCTCCCGTGTCGGACGCGGGCCGCTCACCGGGGTGGACCGCGTCGAACGCGCCTATCTCGACAGGCTGCTGGCCGAAAACGCGCCGCTCTTCGCCCTGATCCGTCAGCCGCTCTCCTTCGCCCTGCTCGACCGCGAGGGCGTGGCGCTGCTCGCCGAGCGGCTGGACGGGGGCGGGCAATGGGGCCGGGCCGACCTGCGCGGCCTGCTCAACCGGCGGCTTAACGCGCTCCAGCGCCGGGTGCATGCCGATATCCGCAGGCTCGCCCGCGCCTCCTGCCCCCGCCCGCGCCTGAGCGCCATGCTGGCGCGGCACCTGCCCAAAGGCACGCGCTACCTCAACGTGGGCCACTCCAACCTTACCGAGCGGGTGCTCACCGCATTCCGCGCGCAGGGCGCCGAGATCACCGTGCTGATCCACGACATGATCCCGCTCGATTACCCGCAGTATCAGCGCGAGGGGCAGCCCGAAAAATTCGAGGCTGCCATGCGGCGCGTCAGCCGCCACGCCACCCGGCTGATCTGCAACTCCGAAGACACCCGCAGCCGCACCGCCCACTGGTACGGCCAGTTCGGGCGAATGCCCGAGGCCACGGTGGCCATGCTCGGGGTAGAGCGCCCCGCACCCCGCCCCGGCGACCTGCCGGAGGGCCTGCCGACCGACACCCCCTATTTCGTGACCACTGGCACTATCGAGCCACGCAAGAACCACGCGCTCCTGCTCGACGCATGGGAACACCTTGCCGAAATGCCCGGCAAAACGCCCGCGCTCTTCATCATCGGCAGCCGCGGCTGGAACAACGAGGCCGTCTTCGCCCGGCTCGACGCCCTGCGCGCAAGCGGCGCACCCGTCCATGAGCTGCCTGGCCTCTCCGATGGGGCCGTCGCCGCGCTCACCGCAGGCGCATGCGCCGCGCTCTTCCCCTCCCACGCCGAAGGCTTCGGCCTGCCGCCCGCCGAAGCACTCGCCCTCGGCACCCCGGCTCTGGCCAATAACCTGCCGGTTTACCGCGAATTTCTCGGGGAATTGCCAGTTTACCTGGATGGGAACGATAGCTATCTATGGGCCAAGACCATTTATGAAATGGCAACAACGAACGGTGCGGGGCCGTCGGACGAGGTGGAGTTGGCGATGCTCCCTACGTGGGAGTCGCATTTCAACACAGTTTTAAGCGTGACCTGATACCGCGGTTCCGCCATGCCCCCGGGGCGAAGGATTGAGTTGGGCGCTTTGAGATCATACCGCTTGCGGCTCCAGCGGAAACGCTGGCGCATCCGCGCGTTGCGCAAGCGGCGTGAGCTATCCTCAGTGGCCAACCGCAGCGCCGCCGTCCGCCCAGGCGATGTGCTCGCCTTCGTCACCCTGCGCAACGAGCGCATCCGCCTGCCCTATTTTCTGGACTATTACCGCAAGCTCGGCATCGCGCATTTCTTCATCGTCGATAACGGCTCCGATGACGGCTCGCGCGAGTATCTGGCCGATCAGGGCGATGTCTCGCTCTGGACCACCGAGCACAGCTACAAACGCGCCCGCTTCGGGGTCGACTGGCTCAACTGGCTGCAACGCAGATACGCCCACGGGCATTGGGCGCTCGTGGTCGATGTCGATGAGTTCTTCGTCTACCCGTTCTGCGATACCCGGCCCATCCGCGCCCTGACCGACTGGCTCGATGCGTCTTCGATCAAGTCGTTCTCGGCCATGCTCCTCGACATGTATCCAAAGGGCCCGCTCGATGCGCTGCCCTACACCGAGGGGCAGAACCCGCTTGAGATCGCCAGCTATTTCGACAGCGGCAATTACCAGATCACCCGCAACGCCATGTATGGCAACCTCTGGATTCAGGGCGGCCCCCGTGCGCGTGCCTTCTTTGGCGACGCCCCCGAGCGGGCGCCCGCCCTCAACAAGATCCCGCTGGTGAAGTGGGATCGCAGCTACACCTATGTCAGCTCCACCCACATGCTGCTGCCCCGCGGGCTGAACCTGACCTACGACGAGTGGGGCGGCGAGAAGGCCTCCGGCATCCTGCTCCACGCCAAGTTTCTCGATACCTTCTCGGCCAAGTCCGAGGAGGAGCTGGAGCGCGGTCAGCACTATGCGGCCAGCCACGAGTACAAGGCCTACGCCCGCGTGCTGCGTGACAATCCCGATTTCTGGACCAAGTGGAGCGAGCGCTACATCAACTGGCGGCAGCTCGAAATTCTCGGGCTGATGTCCAAGGGGAACTGGGCCTGATGGTCGGCTTCGTGATGCTCGTGCATACCGCGCTCGACCGCGCCAGCCAGACTGCCCGGCACTGGGCCACCAGCGGCTGCCCCATCGTCATCCATTGCGACAAGAAGGTGCCGCGCAAGGCCTACGACAAGCTCACCGCCTCGCTCGCCGATCTCGACAACGTCAGCTTCGCGCCGCGCTACCTCTGCGAGTGGGGCACGTGGAACATCGTCGCCGCCACCCAGAAGGCGGCGGAGATCATTCTGGAAAGGCACCCCGAGGTCAGCCACGTCTACCTCGCCTCCGGTTCCTGCCTGCCGCTCCGCCCGGTGCAGGAGCTGCGCGCCTACCTCAAGGCCCGCCCGCGCACCGACTTCATCGAAAGCGTCACCATCGAAGACGTGACATGGACCAAGGGCGGCTTCGACAGCGAGCGGTTTACCCTGCGCTTCCCCTTCTCGTGGAAGAAACAGCGCTTCCTGTTCGACCGGTACGTCGCCCTGCAACGGGCCGTGCGATTCAAACGCAGAGTGCCCAAGGGGCTGGTGCCGCACCTCGGCTCGCAATGGTGGTGCCTCTCGCGCCCGACCCTCGAGGCCATCCTCACCGATCCCGACCGCCCGCTCTACGACCGCTACTTCAAACGCGTCTGGATCCCCGACGAGAGCTACTTTCAATCCATCGTCCGGGTCTATTCCAACGATGTGGAGAGCCGCTCGCTGACGCTCTCCAAGTTCGACTTTCAGGGCAAGCCGCACATCTTCTACGACGATCACCTGCAACTCCTGCGCCGCTCCGATTGCTTCGTCGCCCGCAAGATCTGGCCGCAGGCCAACCGACTCTATGCCTCCTTCCTGTCGAACGACCCGAAGGTCACCAAGAACGCCGAGCCGAACCCCTCCAAGATCGACCGGCTCTTTGCCAAGGCCGTCGACCGCCGCACGCTTGGCCGCCCTGGCCTTTACATGCAAAGCCGCTTCCCCAACCGCGACTGGGAGAACGGCAAGACCTCCGAGTCCTACTCGGTGTTCGAGGGCTTTTCCGATCTGTTCTCAAACTTCGATACATGGCTGGGCAAAACCGCCGGTGGCCGGGTGCATGGCCACCTCTTCGCGCCCGATCGGGTCAACTACGCCGGCGGCGAGCCAACCTACAACGGCAACCTGCCCGACAGCGCCCTGCTGCGCGACCACAACCCCGAGGCCTTCCTGACCAGCCTGATCTGGAACACCCGCGGCGAGCGGCAGATGTTCCAGTTCGGTCCGGGCGACAGCCAGAAGATCGAGTGGTTCATCGCCACCGATCCCAAGGCGCAGATTTCGGTCATCACCGGAGCCTGGGCGATTGGCCTGTTCAAGCTGGGCATCAACTCCTCGGTAGTCCGCAAGGAGGCCGCGCGGCTGCAATCCATCGAGGCCGAGCACATGCGCACCCTGCGCTCGCCCTACGCCAAGGCGCGGGTCCGGATCTGGACGTTGGCGGAATTCATCGAAGACCCGATGAACAACCTCCAGACCATCATGGACGATATCATGCCCGGCGCCCGCCGCCGCCTCACCGCAGCGCCCCTGATGCATGATCTCAACGGCTTCGGCCGCTTCCTGCAAACCCTGAAGAACCAAGGGATGAACCCCTATCTCGCGGGCGATTTCCCCGTCGATCCCGCACTGGTGCCCACCTCCGCCGACGCCCAGCGCCCCTATCTGGTAAAGAAGTGACCCCACAATGAGTGCCCGTTTCGACTACTTCGTGATCTTCGGCGAGATGCGCACGGGCTCCAACTATCTGGAAGAGAACATCAACAGGTTTGACGAGCTGCACTGCTACGGCGAGGCCTTCAATCCGCATTTCGTCGGGCACCACAACACCAAGGAACTGTTCGACATGACCCTCGCCGCGCGCGAGGCCGACCCGCTCCGCCTGATCGACCGGATGAAGAAGAACACCAAGGGCCTGCCCGGCTTCCGCTTCTTCCACGATCACGATCCCCGCGTGCTGGAGGCCTGCCTGCCGGACCCGCGCTGCGCCAAGGTCATCCTCACCCGCAACCCGCTGGAGAGCTACGTCAGCCGCAAGATCGCCGCCAAGACCGGCCAGTGGCGGCTGACCGATGCCAAGCACCGGCGCGACGCAAAAATCCGCTTCGATGGCGCAGAGTTCGAAGCGCTGGTGGCCGAGTTGCAGGCGTTTCAACTCCTGCTCCAGCACGAGATGCAGATCACCGGGCAAACCGGCTTTTACATCGCGTATGAGGATATCAACGACCTTGCCGTGCTGAACGGCCTCGCACGGTTTCTTGGCTGCGAGGCTCCGCTCGAGGAGCTTTCGACCAAGCTGAAAAAGCAAAACCCCGGCGGGCTGGATGAAAAGGTCGCCAACTTCGATGAGATGCAGGCCGCGCTCGCGAAGATCGACACGTTCGGCCTCACCCGCACGCCCAACTTCGAGCCTCGTCGTGGCGGCGTGGTGCCCACCTATCTCGCCTGCGCCAAAAGCCCGATCCTGCACATGCCGGTGAAGGGCGCGGCGCTGGGGCCGGTGGAGGGCTGGATGGCCGCGCTCGACGGGGTGGAGACCGATGCGCTGCACCGCGGCTTCAACCAAAAGACCCTTCGCCAGTGGCGGCGGCAGAACAAGGGTGGCCGCAGTTTCTCGGTCGTCGCCCACCCGCTGGAGCGGGCGCACCGCGTGTTCTGCCACCACATCCTGCGAGCCGAGGGTGAGGAGGCCTTCGTCAAGATCCGCCGCACCCTGCGCGAAGGCTACAAGTTGCCCCTGCCCGAGGGCGAACCGGGCGAGGATTATGACACCGCCGCCCACCACGCCGCCTTTCTCGCCTACCTGAAGTTCCTCAAGGCCAATCTCGCCGGGCAGACCGGCGTGCGGATCGATGCGGCATGGGCCAGCCAGGCGGCGGTGATTCAGGGATTCGCCGAACTGGGCCAGCCCGACATGGTGATCCGCGAAGATCAGTTGGCGCTCGGGCTCTCACAGCTTCTGGCGCAATGCGAGATTGAAAGCGCAGTAACCCCGGAGCCGCCCGAAGAGGCCGGCGCGATGCTGCTGGATGCGATTCTCGATGACGATATCGAGCAGGCGGCAATCGATGCCTACCAGCGCGATTACTTAGCTTTCGGCTTCAAGCGGCTGCGCAACAGCTAGCCGAGGCGGCTCAGGCGGCCTGCTCGCCGGGCGCTTCTGTCAGGATGGTGTGCAGGGTCGAGGGCGCATCATTGGCGCGCAGCTTGCCGCAAACGCCCGCGTCCCGCAGGGTGCGCGACACCAGCGCCAGCGCCTTGAGGTGATCCACGCCCGAATCCTGCGGCGCGAAGAGCGCAAACACCAGATCCACCGGCTGCCGGTCCACCGAGTCGAAATCCACTGGCTTCTCGATCCGGAAGAACACGCCCACGACCGAATCCAGCCCCTCCAGCCGCGCATGCGGCAGGGCAACGCCCCGGCCCACACCGGTGGGGCCGAGGCTTTCACGTTCCATGAGCGCATCGACAGAGCGCTGGGATTCCATCCCATAGGCGGCGTGAGCCTGCTCGGCGAGCTGCTGAAACAGCCGCTTCTTGCTGCTCACGCCCTGCAAGACCTTCACGGCCTCAGGCTTGAGGATTTCTCGCAGTTCCATGCTCTGCCCGGCCTTCCCGCCCCTCCAGCGGGGCGCCACTCATTCCTGTTGGGTGTCGATCCAGCCGATGTTCCCGTCGTCCCGACGGTACACCACGTTGACACCACTATGCCCTTCATTGCGGAAAACCAGAACCGGAGCGCCTTGGAGCTCCATCTGCATCACAGCCTCACCGACAGACAGCGAAGGCACGCGGGCCTCCATCTCTGCGATGATCATCGGCTGGAGGCTATCCGGCTCCTCGGTGTCGGTGTCTTCCGATGCGGCGAGGATATACGAGGAGGCACCGATGAATTCAACCGGCTGCGTGCGCTCCTTGTGGTGGTCCTTGAGGCGGCGTTTGTAGCGCCTGAGTTGCTTTTCCATCTTGTCGCAACACAGCTCGAAAGCGGAGTAGATCTCGGCCGCATGGGCCTTGGCAGAGGCGGTGAGGCCGGTCGAAAGGTGAATGGTCGACTCGCACACGAACTCGTGGGCGCTCTTCGAGAAGACAACGTTCGCGTCGGTCGGACGCTCCGCGTATTTGTCCACGACTGCACCGAGGCCGGACTGCACGTGAGTTTGCAGAGCTTCACCGATGTCGATCTGTTTTCCGCTGATCTGGTAGCGCATGGCACCTCCTGGGGTCTTCTTCTGGGTCTTCATCCCATCGGCGGAAGCACGGCACAGCGCCATGCGTGCCGGTGGGCAATCACTATGTAATGCGGCGTTGTGTGGATTTCACCGAGTTCGGCGCTGCTCCGCTGATTTGGTCAGCAGGCGGCGTCGATTTGCGGAGGACGGTATGTTCAGGCATTTTCTGTATTTGGCGACAGTTCGCCGCGAGATGTCAACTCCATCCTCTCTCAACCTTTCACAGATCGCCTCGTCCGAGAGCACCGAATCGCGCTCCTCCGAAGCCACGAGTCGGGCGATGGCGAGCTGCGCCGCATGGCTCGAAACCGGCTTGCCCGGCCCGGCGGTGAGGGCTGCGGGAAAGAGGCTATCAAGCTCGATGATCTCGCCACGCCAGAGCATCGTCTTGCCCGCAATCGCACGGCCTACGGTCGACTTGTGGAGCGAGAGTCGCTCCGCAATCGCAGAGCGGGTCAGCGGTGCCAGCGCCTTGCTGCGCCCGGTGAAAAAGCCCGCCTGTGCATCCACCACCGCCCGGCCCACCGCCAGCAAGGTCTTGCCCCTGTATTTGACCGCGGCAATCAGGTCTCGAGCATCCCTGAAATGGTTGGTGGCCATGTCCCCCCGCGCCGCCGCCAGCTCGCTGTCGATCTTCAGCCGCGGCGCGTGGTCGTTGACCAGCTCCACCTCCAAAGCGGCGTCCTTGCCTTCCGACACCACAAGTTCTGGCACGCGGATGATCGGGTCCGCCGTGTCAAACGCCCGGCCCGGAGACGGGTCCAGCGAGCGCACCAAATCGGTGATCTCCTCGGCCTCCTCTTCGGTCAGGCCCAGGGCAGGGCCGATCAGGTTGGTCTGGCCCTTGGTAAAGTAGGGCAGCCCGGTCAGGATCAGCTGAATCCGCTCGCCCGGGAGCCCGGCATCCAGCATTTGCAGCCGCACACTGTCGATCAGGCTGAACGCACCGATCCCCGCAGGCTCGCAAGCCTGCAACGCCCGCACTGCCTGCATCGCCCGGATCTCGGGGATGCCATGATCCCGAGCCACGGCCTGCGCGTCGGGCTGGGTCAGAAACCCGTTGTCGTCGAGGTCATAAGCAAGGTTCATCGCCGCCTCGGCCACATCGGCGGGCAGGTCCATCAGGGCGATCTGGCTGCACAGATGCTCGCCAAGGCTCGGCGTGGCCGCCACCGTCTGCAAGGCCACGTCATAGGCGCTGAGGCTGGCACCCGAGATACCCGAGGCGGCATCCATCGGCGTGTAAATCAAGAACGGGTTTTCCGAGGCCGCCTCGGCGATCATCTCCTCCAGCACCACCCCGCCCAGCGCCAGCACCGCAACCGATTGCTGCAGCGCCGGAGACATGGCGAGCCGTTGGGTCTGACGAAGTTCAAGCCGGGTTTGCGGGCCGCTCACCTCAGCCCGCCTTACATGATGCGGAAGCTGTCGCCGAGGTAGACGCGGCGCACGTTCTCATCCTTCACCACCTCGTCGGCGGTGCCGCTCATCAGGATCTTGCCGTCATGCAGGATGTAGGCGCGATCGACCGTCTCCAGCGTCTCCCGCACGTTGTGATCGGTGATCAGCACGCCGATGCCGCGGGTCTTGAGGTCCGCCACGAGGTGCCGGATCTCCCCCACCGAGATCGGGTCGACCCCGGCAAACGGCTCATCGAGCAGCAGGTATTTCGGGTCGGCGGCGAGGCAGCGGGCAATCTCCACCCGGCGGCGCTCACCGCCCGAAAGGGCGAGGGCAGGTGCGCGGCGCAGGTGCTCGATGGCGAACTCCGAAAGCAGTTCCTCCAACCGCTCACGCCGCTTGTGGCGGTCACTCTCGGCGATTTCCAAAATCGCCATGATGTTGTCTTCCACGTTCAGCCCGCGAAAGATCGACATTTCCTGCGGCAGGTAGCCGATGCCCAGCTTGGCGCGGCGATACATCGGCAGGCTCGTCACCTCGCGCCCGTCGATGGTGATATGGCCGCTTTCCGGCACGATCAGCCCGGCGATGGTGTAAAAGCAGGTCGTCTTGCCCGAGCCGTTGGGGCCGAGCAGGCCCACAACCTCGCCCCGGCCCAGCTCCATGCTGACATCGCGGATCACGAGGCGCTTGCGGTAGCTCTTGCGCATGTTCACCACGCGCAAACCGCCCTCGCCTCCGGCCACCCGCAAGCCGGGCTTGGTATCGGATTTGCTGTCGCTCAATTTTCCGCGTCCGACCGGAAGACGGTGCGCACGCGGCCTTCCATCACGCCGGTCCCCTTGTCGAGGTCGACCACCAGCTTCTGGCCAGAAAGCGCGTTCTGGCCCTGGGTCAGCAGCACGTCGCCGGTCATCACGATCTCGCTGGAGCCGATGGTATACACCGCCTCACGGGCTTCTGCCGCCTCGGCCCCGCTCACCAGCGTGACGCCCCCGGTGGCGTGCAAACGGCTGACCTTGCCGGTCGCGCTTTCGCCGCCCTCGTATTCCACCTCGACCATCGCAGCCGCCAGACGCATCTCGCCCTGGCCTACCTCCACATTGCCCTGGAACACGGCCTTGCCGGTCTCCTGGTTGATCTGAAGTTGGTCAGCGGCGATCTCCACGGGCAGCGAGCTGTCATGCTTCAGCGCCCCGAAGGCCACGTTGGCGCCCTGCGCAAGCACCGGGCCGGAAAGCCCGGCAAAAGCCGCGAGGCACCCGGCCAGAAAGAGGCGTTTGAAAGTCGCGCGTTTGAAAGTCACAGGGAAAAATTCCTATTCGCTTGGCGGGGTGTATACCAGTTTCACCCCTCCGTTGAAAACCAGAAGGTAGCCGCTGGCCTCGTCGCCCTCTTCGGCGCGGGCAAGCCGCATGCTGCCCGCGTCCAGCACGCCGGCAGGGCCTTCGGCCTGCACCGGGCCGGGCGATTCGATCTCGGTGCGCTCCAGCGCGGTGGTGATCTCTTCCGAGGTCACACGATAGCCCGTGGGGGTGGTGATGATGACACCGCCATTCAGCACCGCCTGCCCGGCCTCGGTGTCGATCTGCCCGGAGAGCGACGAAAGCTCATAGGTCGCGCCGCCCTCGGTTTCGAGCTTCGCGCTCAGATCGGTCGCCGAGACGAGGTGCTCATTGTCAGGGTCCGGCCGGGCGGTAGAGGCGGCGATGGAAATCGCCGAGCCGTCGCGGGTGACGCCCGAGTAATTGGGGGCCGAGATGCGCTGCTCGCGCGCCAGCTCGTTCACATCGACATCGGCGTAGGGGATCGAGCGGGTCGGGTCCACGGTGCGCGCGACGAGAAAGAGCGTGGAGAGCATCGCCAGCGCCGCCAGCGGCAGCACGATCTTGGCCATCGAGACGAAGCGGGAATAGCTGTTGTCGTAAACCGACATGACCGCGCCCTCAGGCCACCCCCGCGCGCAAGCAATCGTGGATGTGGAGCAGCCCCTCGGCCCGGCCCTCCGACGAGAGCACGAAAAGGCAGGTGATCTTCCGGCCGTTCATCAGCGCAAGCGCCTCAGCGGCAAGCGCGTCGGGGCCGATGGTCAGGGGGTTCTCTGTCATGACTTCATCCACGGTATGATCCAGAAGCCCCGACATGTGCCGGCGCAAGTCACCGTCGGTGACGATACCGTGAAGCCTACCATCCTGCGCCGCCACGCCCACCACGCCAAAGCCGCTCTGGCTCATGGTAAGCAGGGCCTCGCTCATCGGCGTTCCGGGAGCGGCAAGAGGCAGCGCATCGGCTCCGTGCATGAGGTCGCGCACCTTTGCCAGCCGCGCGCCCAACTTGCCACCGGGGTGAAAGTCGCGGAACTTTTCAGGCGTGAAGCGGCGATGCTTCATCAGCGCCACGGCCAGCGCGTCGCCCAGCGCCAGAGTCATCGTGGTGGAGGTCGTCGGCACGATCCCCTCCTCGCAGGCCTCTTCGGCGCGGGGCAGGACAATCGCGCAATCGGCCCGTTTCAGCAGCGTGCTCTCCGGGTTTGAGGCCACCCCGATGAGCGGAATGCCAAAGCGCCGGGTGTGGGCGATCATGTCAGCCAGCTCGGGGGTTTCGCCGGAGTTGGAGAGCAGCAGCGCCACATCGCCCGCGCTCATCATGCCAAGGTCGCCGTGGCTCGCCTCGGCGGGGTGGACGAAGTGCGCAGGGGTCCCGGTGGAGGCAAAGGTGGCAGCGAGCTTGCGGGCGATATGCCCCGATTTGCCCATACCACTCACGATCACCCGCCCCGGCGCGGCGAGGATCATCTCGCAGGCCTCGGCAAAGCCCGGCCCAAGGCCATCGGCAAGGCGGCTCAGCCCCTCGGTCTCGAGTGCGATCACTCGCTTGCCCGCTTCGATGAGCGTGGCCGGGTCGATGGGCGGATGGGTTGTCATCGCGGCAGCCTAATGGGCGAAAATGTCAATCTCGGGCCAGCCGGCGAGGTCCAGCTTGGCACGTGTCGGCAGAAAGCCAAAGCAGCTTTGCGCCAGTTCCATCCGCCCCTCGCGCTCCAGCCGCTCGTTCAGCACGTCTCGCAGCTGGTGCAGGTGCAGCACATCGGAGGCGGCGTAGCTCTGCTGTGCCTCGGTCAGTTCCGGCGCGCCCCAGTCGGAGCTTTGCTGCTGCTTCGAGATATCCACCCCGATCAGCTCCTGGCAGAGGTACTTCAGCCCGTGCCGGTCGGTGAAGGTGCGCACCAGCTTGGAGGCGATCTTTGTGCAGTAGACAGGCGCGGCCAGCGCGCCGAAGGCATTGTACATGGCGGCAATGTCGAACCGCCCGAAGTGGAAGAGCTTCAGCACCTCGGGGTTCTCCAGCATGGCGCAGAGGTTCGGCGCCTCGGTCTGCCCCTTCTCGATCTGCACCAGATGCGCCTCGCCGTCACCACCCGACATCTGCACAAGGCACAGCCGGTCACGGTGCGGGTTGAGGCCCATGGTCTCGCAATCGATGGCCACAACCGGGCCAAGGTCCAACCCGTCGGGGAGGTCGTTCTTGTAGAGATGGGTCTTTGCCACGATGCGCTGCCTCTTTTGCCGTTTGAGCCGAAATAGGCCCTTCGCCGTGCGAAATCAAATGCCGCCGCAGCGGGCGCCGCTACTTGGGGAAGAACTTAGCCATTTCCCCCTCGAAGCGGCTCCAGCTCATCGTCGCCTTATTGCCCGCGTGGCCGTGGTAATGCGACTTGCCCGAAGAGGTGGGCAGCCCGGCCCAGATGGTCGCGAGCCGGTTCATGAAGGTCTTGCGCGGCATGGTCCCCGCGAGCAGTTCGGCCAGCCCCGCCTCCTTCAGGAGTTGGTCGGCCAGCGCATCTTGCACCTCCGAGCTGAACCGGGTCTCAGGCGGCGCGCCGATATGGTCCACGAGGCGGCGCAGGGTCACGGGGATAAACTGGTAGCGGCCGATGGCATGGTTCTGGCCCGGCGTGTCCTCGATCCACTTGTAGATCTGGCCAATGGTCAGCTCGGTCGGGCGCCTTGGCGGCTTTACGCGCGCGCTCAGCACAACCGCATCATACCCCGCCGCCCCGGCCTCCGCCTCGGCGATCAGCCCCCGAATCCACTTGGAGTAAACCGCCTCGGTCGTCCAGCCCCGTCGCGGGCTGGCCCGGACGGCCCCTATTCCCCTGTCCGGCAACGGGGCAAAAAACCCGCCCTCTTGCACCCCGGCAAACAGGCTCGGCCCGGCGCCTGCATCGGCCCCGGCCCGCGCACCCAAGGGCCGAGCGCCGCCAAAGATCGGGTCGGCGGCCTCTGCGGCGCCAAGCCAGCAAAGGCAGAACATAAGTGCCAGCCAGCCCCGGCGGATATGCATGCGATCAAGCATCGAGCCTCGTTCTGAGCGCGCACCGTCGCCCGCCAGAAACCAGAAAAGCCTTGAGGTTCGGTTACCCGCGCAAAATCGCCCGCGCCAAAAACGAAGGCCCCCGATACGCGAAGCGCTCGGGGGCCTTTCGACGTTGGTGCCCAGGAGAGGACTCGAACCTCCACGTCCATACAGACACCAGCACCTGAAGCTGGCGCGTCTACCAATTCCGCCACCTGGGCAGGTGTCGTGAGAGGGGCAGATATATGCGCCGAACGGGGGTGTCAACCACAGTTCTGCGGCCATTCGCGCCTTGCCCGGTGGGGCGCAGGAAGCTATCAGCAATTCAGCCAGCAAGGGAGACATCCGTTATGTCGAAGCTCGTTACCATCTATGGCGGTTCCGGCTTTCTGGGGCGCTACATCGCCCGCAGGCTGGCCAAGCAGGGATGGCGGGTGCGCGCTGCGGTGCGCCGCCCCAACGAGGCCCTCTTTCTCAAGCCCTACGGCGTAGTGGGCCAGGTCGAGCCGATCTTCTGCAACATCCGCGATGATGCCTCCGTGGCCGCGGCAATGCAGGGCGCGGACGTGGTGATCAACTGTGTCGGCGTAGGCGGGACCTACGGCAAGAACAACATGGACGCCGTGCATATCGATGGCGCGGGCCGCATCGCGCGGATCGCGGCGGAGCAGGGCGTTGCCCGCATGGTCCACGTCTCTGCCATCGGTGCCGATGCCGAGGGGCCGAGCTCCTACTACCAGACCAAGGGGAAGGGCGAGGAGGCGGTGAAGGCGGGCTTTACCGAGGCGGTGATTCTGCGCCCTTCGCTCATGTTCGGCCCCGAGGACGGCTTCATCAATCTCTACGCCTCGATGGCCCGCTTCGGGCCGTTCCTGCCGGTCATCGGTGCGGAGACCCAGGTGCAGCCCGTCTTCGTCGATGACGTGGCCGCCGCCGCCGAGAAGGCGGCGCTGGGCGAGGTTGAGGCCGGCACCTATGAGCTGGGCGGGCCGGAGGTGCTGACCATCCGCGCGCTGGTCGAGAAGGTGCTTCAGATCATCCGCCGCAAGAAGATCATCATCCCCCAGCCCGCCTTCGTCGCCCGCCTCATGGCAGGCTCGCTCGACATGACGCAAACCGTGACCGGCGGGCTCTTCACCAACTCCCTGATCAACCGCGATCAGGTGAAAAGCCTCGGGGTCGACAATGTGGTGGCCGCGGGTGCCAGCGGGCTGGAGAGTATCGGCATCACCCCCACCCCGATGGAGGCGGAACTGCCCGACTACATGTGGAAGTACCGGCCCTCCGGCCAGTATGACGCGATCAAGGAGTCGGCGGGCAAGCTGAAGGCCTGAGGCCGCGGGTCAGGCGTAGGCCCACCACAGCAGGAACAGGCCCAGGATCACCCTGTAGATCACATAGGGCGTGAAGCTGACCGACTTCAGCAGGCGCATCATCAGCGTGAGCGCGAGCAGTGCAGAGATGAAGGCGAAGAATGCGGCGATGGCTGCATCCTTCGCTGCCTGCGCATCGGCGGTGGCCACAACTTCCGCACCCAGCAGCACGCCAGAGGCCGCGATCGTGGGGATCGACATCAGCATCGCCAGCTTGGCCCCGTCTTCGCGCTTGTAGCCAAGGCTGCGGGCGGCGGTGATGGTGATGCCCGAGCGCGAGGTGCCGGGGATCAGCGCGACCGCCTGCCAGAGCCCCATGATGAGCGCATCCTTGAGGCTCCAGTCCGCGCTCTCCTTCACCTCGGCCCCCTTCTGGTCGGCCCAGTAGAGGACGAGTCCGAAGATCAGCATCGTCCATCCGATCACCGCGACCGAGCGCAGCTGATCGTCCAGCCCGGTCAGCTTGAGGACGAGGCCGAAGAGGATCACGGGAATCGTTGCGAGGATCAGCAGCCATGCCAGCCGCGCACCGGGGGTATCGACCTTGCCCTGCGCGAGCCGGAGCGTGCCCCCGGCGGCAGCGGCAACATCCTGCCGGAAATAGAGAATGACGGCAAAAAGGGTGCCGACATGAACTGCCACATCAATAACCTGCCCTTGGTCCTCCATTCCGGTGAGGCCGGGCAAAAGGATGAGGTGCCCCGAGGAGGAGATCGGCAGAAACTCTGTAATGCCTTGAATTATAGCGATAATCAGGAGTTGCCAGAGTTCCATGTTGCCCTGCCCGGCTGGTTTTTTTGCAGCCTACAGAACAGGCAGACAGAGGGAAGCGCGAAAATAGGTAAACTGTTCTGACACAAAATCTGGGGAGTTGACGCAATCCTGGCCAGACGGCAGCCCAAAATCGCAAAATTAGGTCAGCACATCTGACTTTTATTCCCTTCGCTATCCGTGTAGGCAGGCGACGAAACGTAAGGAGACGTCATGGCCAAGCAGCCCATGCTGAAATTCGTCGAGCTAGAACGCCAGATGCCCGAGAAGCGGGAGGCCAATGTACGCTCGAATGATTTCAAAGAGATTTACGCGGAGTTTGCGGCGGAGCGTGCCGAGGCGCAGTCGAGCCGGTGCAGCCAGTGTGGCGTGCCCTACTGCCAGAGCCACTGCCCGCTGCACAACAACATCCCCGACTGGCTCCGCCTCACCGCGACCGGACGGCTGAAGGAAGCCTACGAGATCAGCCAGGCGACCAACACCTTCCCCGAGATCTGCGGCCGCATCTGCCCGCAGGATCGCCTCTGCGAGGGCAACTGCGTGATCGAGCAGTCCGGCCACGGCACGGTGACCATCGGCTCGGTGGAGAAGTACATCACTGATACCGCGTGGGAAAACGGCTGGGTCGAGCCGCCGAAGCCGCTCGAGGAGCGCCCCGAGAGCGTGGGCATCATCGGCGCGGGCCCCGGTGGCCTTGCCGCCGCCGACATGCTGCGCCGCGCGGGCGTTCAGGTCACGGTCTATGACCGCTACGACCGTGCGGGCGGGTTGCTGACCTACGGCATCCCCGGCTTCAAGCTGGAGAAAGACGTTGTGATGCGCCGCAACAAGCAGCTCGAAGACGGCGGCGTGACCTTCAAGCTCAACTGCAACGTGGGCGAGGATATCTCTTTCGAGGACATCCAGAAGGCCCACGGCGCGATCATCATCGCCACCGGCGTCTACAAGACCCGCGAGCTTCAGGCCCCCGGCGTTGGCGCCAAGGGTATCGTAAAAGCCATTGATTTCCTTACCGCTTCCAACAAGAAGAGCTTTGGCGACGCGGTTGCCGAGTTCGAGGATGGCACGCTCAACGCCGAGGGAAAGAACGTGGTCGTCATCGGCGGCGGCGACACCGCGATGGACTGCGTGCGCACCTCCATCCGGCAGGGCGCGACCAGCGTGAAGTGCCTCTACCGCCGCGACCGGGCCAACATGCCCGGCTCCCAGCGCGAAGTGGCCAATGCCGAGGAAGAGGGCGTCGAGTTCGTTTGGCTTTCCGCCCCCAAGGGCTTCACCGGCGACGCGACCGTCGAAGGCGTGATGGTGCAGAAGATGCGCCTTGGCGCGCCCGATGCCTCCGGCCGCCAAAGCCCTGAGATCATTGAAGGCTCCGACTATGTCGAGAAGGCCGATCTGGTCATTCAGGCGCTCGGCTTCGAGCCCGAGGATCTGCCCACGCTCTGGGATCAGCCCGAGCTTCAGGTGACCCGCTGGGGCACCGTGAAGGCCGATTTCCTGACCCATGAGACCCCGATGGAAAACGTCTATGCGGTGGGAGATATCCAGCGCGGCGCTTCGCTCGTGGTCTGGGCCATCCGCGATGGCCGCGAGGCCGCCGAGGCCATCCTCGAGAAGTTCGATGCCGCCCGTGCGGTGGCAGCAGAATAAGGGCTGAAACGGCGAAAGGTCGCATGCAGAACTGATGCACAACCGATGCACATCCCATGCATACGCAGGGTGTTAAAGGTCAGCATCAGTGACGCAACGGCTTTGCGGCCCGGCCCGACCAGAAAGGTCAGCATCGCTGACGCTGAGACGCGAAAGAGTTAAGAGACGGTGAAAACGATCACGCCCCTCCTGCCCGCTGCCCTCGCCCTGCTCACCGCAGGCGGGGCCGCCGCGCAATCCACCAGCCCGCCCGCGGGTTGCTCGGGCTTTCTGACCGTCCACACCCGGGCTTGCACGGTCTCGCACTACTGGCGCTGCGATGATGCGCCAGAGGGCACCACATGGGAGGTCAGCCATGACCTCGACGGGCCGACGAGCATGCATGTGTATGACCGCGAATTTCAGTGGGTCGATGCCTTCTACTTCAACAGCGGCACCACCGAGCGGCTGTTCGAGCCGGGCCCGGACCCGATCAGCATGAGCGAGCTGCTGGAGCAGGGGGTGGATACCTACGATTTCACCACCATCGAGCAGACCGGCGAAGAGGCGGTGAAGCTCAACACCAAGGGCCGCGATGAAACCACCGGCAACACCGAGGTGATCGACGGCGTGACCCTGCTCACCGTCACGGTCAACTCGGAGACCCGCGACGAGAACGGCGATCTCGTTTTCGCGGCCACCGGCAAGCAATACGTCTTTGCCGACGAGCGGCTCTTCATGCTCGGGCAGGAGAGCTACTTCGACGGTGAGGAGCAGTGGCAGGAAGATAACACGCCGCGGGAGTTCATCTTCCCCGGCGAAAAGGGGTTCAGCGATTTCAGGCCCCGCTACGGATGTAACGCGCTACAGGCGAGCTTCGTGCCGCCAGTCAGCCAGTGAAGGAGACACCCATGACCAAATACGATGAGGCCTGGGCTGCCGAACATGAGCAGCACCGCAAGTGGCTCAGCGAAAACGGCATGTACCACGAGACCGAGGAGAAAAGCTCCTGCGGCGTGGGTCTGGTTGTGTCGATCGACGGCTCCCCCAGCCGCAAGGTGGTGGAGAACGGCATCGAGGCGCTGAAGGCGATCTGGCACCGGGGCGCGGTGGATGCCGATGGCAAAACCGGTGACGGCGCGGGCATCCACGTGGAGATCCCGGTCAACTTCTTCTACGACCAGATCGAGCGCACCGGCCATGTGCCGGACAAGAACAAGCTCATCGCCGTTGGCCAGATCTTTCTGCCGCGCACCGATTTCGGCGCGCAGGAGCGGGCGCGAACCATCGTGGAGGCCGAGGTGCTCCGCATGGGCTATTACATCTACGGCTGGCGCCACGTGCCGGTGGATATTTCGTGCCTTGGCGAGAAGGCCAACGCCACCCGCCCCGAGATCGAGCAGATCCTGATCTCGAACATCAAGGGTGTGGATGAAGAGACCTTCGAGCGCGAGCTCTACGTCATCCGCCGGCGGATCGAGAAGGCCGCCGCTGCGGCGCATCTGCCTGCCTTCTACGTGTGCTCGCTCTCCTGCCGGAGCATCATCTACAAGGGCATGATGCTGGCCGAGCAGGTGGCCGAATTCTACCCCGACCTGATGGACGAGCGCTTCGAGAGCACCTTTGCGATCTACCACCAGCGCTACTCCACCAACACCTTCCCGCAGTGGTGGCTGGCCCAGCCGTTCCGCATGCTGGCCCACAATGGTGAGATCAACACCATCAAGGGCAACATGAACTGGATGAAGAGCCATGAGATCCGCATGGCCTCGTCGACCTTTGGCGAGCTGGCCGAAGACATCAAGCCGATCATCCCGCAAGGCGCCTCCGACTCCGCCGCGCTGGACTCGGTCTTCGAGGTGCTGGTGCGCGCCGGGCGCTCCGCGCCGATGGCCAAGACCATGCTGGTGCCCGAAAGCTGGAGCAAGCAGGCGGTCGAGCTGCCCGAGGCGTGGCGCGACATGTACAGCTACTGCAACTCGGTGATGGAGCCGTGGGACGGCCCCGCCGCCCTCGCCATGACCGATGGCCGCTGGGTCTGCGCCGGTCTCGACCGGAACGGGCTGCGCCCGATGCGCTACGTCGTCACCGGCGACGGGCTGCTGATCGCCGGTTCCGAGGCTGGGATGGTCACCATCGACGAGTCGGTGGTGCGTGAGAAAGGCGCGCTTGGCCCGGGGCAGATGATTGCCGTGGACACCAAGAAGGGCCTGCTGTTCCACGACGTGGAGATCAAGGACAAGCTCTCCCGCGCCCTGCCCTTCGGTGAGTGGGTCGGCAAGATCAACGATCTCGACGAGGCGATGGTCGGCATCGAGGAGAAGCCCCTGTTCTCCGGCGACCAACTGCGCAAGCGGCAAATCGCGGCGGGCTACTCGATTGAAGACCTTGAGCAAATCCTCGCGCCCATGGCCGAGGACGGCAAGGAGATGGTCGCAAGCATGGGCGATGACACGCCCTCTGCCGTGCTCTCCAAGAAGTATCGGCCGCTGAGCCACTTCTTCCGCCAGAACTTCAGCCAGGTCACCAACCCGCCGATCGACAGCTTGCGCGAATACCGGGTGATGAGCCTGAAAACGCGTTTCGGCAACCTGAAGAACGTGCTGGATGAAGACAGCAGCCAGACCGAGATCATCGTGCTGGAGAGCCCCTTTGTCGGCAACACGCAGTTCGAAGAGCTGGTGAAGCACTTCAACGCCGAGATGTGCGAGATCGATTGTACCTTCCCGCGCGACGGCGGGGCGCATGCCCTGCAAGAGGGGCTGGAGCGCATCCGCGCCGAGGCGCAGGATGCCGTGCGTTCAGGCTCGGGCCACATCGTGCTGACCGATCAGCATTCGAGCGAAGACAAGATCGCCATGCCGATGATCCTCGCCACCAGCGCCGTGCACAGCGGGCTGACGAGCAAGGGCCTGCGGACCTTCTGCTCGCTCGGCGTGCGCTCGGCTGAGTGCCTTGATCCGCATTACTTCGCGGTGCTCATTGGCTGCGGCGCGACCATCGTGAACGCCTATCTGGCCGAAGACAGCCTCGCCGACCGGATCGAGCGCGGCTTGCTCGACATGACCCTGACCGAAGCGGTCAAGAGCTACCGGGAGGCCATCGACCAGGGCCTGCTGAAGATCATGTCGAAGATGGGCATCTCGGTGGTCTCCTCCTATCGCGGCGGGCTGAACTTCGAGGCCGTGGGCCTCTCCCGCGCGATGGTGGCCGAGTATTTCCCCGGCATGACCAGCCGCATCAGCGGCATCGGCGTGCCCGGTATCCAGAAGAAGGCCGAAGAGATCCACGCCCACGGCTGGCTCAAGGGCGCGACCCCGGTGCTGCCGGTGGGTGGCTTCTACAAGGCGCGGCGCTCGGGCGAGACCCACGCGTGGGAGGCCTCGTCGATGCACCTGCTGCAAAGCGCCTGTGACCGCGGCTCGTTTGAGCTCTGGAAGCAGTACAGCGCCAAGATGCAGGCCAACCCGCCGATCCACCTGCGTGACCTGCTGGCGATCAAGCCGCTGGGCAACCCGATCCCCGTGGAGGAGGTCGAGAGCGTCACCGCGATCCGCAAGCGGTTCGTGACGCCGGGCATGTCGCTGGGCGCGCTGTCGCCCGAAGCGCACAAAACCCTCAACGTCGCGATGAACCGGATCGGCGCCAAGTCGGACTCCGGCGAGGGCGGCGAGGATCCGGCGCACTTCGTGCCCGAGCCGAACGGTGACAACCCCTCTGCCAAGATCAAGCAGGTGGCCTCCGGGCGCTTTGGCGTGACCGCCGAGTACCTGAACCACTGCGAAGAGCTTGAGATCAAGGTCGCGCAGGGTGCCAAGCCCGGCGAGGGCGGCCAGCTGCCCGGCATGAAGGTCACCGACCTGATCGCCCGGCTGCGGCACTCCACCAAGGGCGTGACCCTCATCAGCCCGCCGCCGCACCACGATATCTATTCGATCGAGGACCTCGCGCAGCTGATCTACGACCTCAAGCAGATCAACCCGACGGTGAAGGTGACGGTGAAGCTCGTTGCCTCCTCCGGCGTCGGCACGATTGCGGCGGGCGTGGCGAAGGCCAAGGCCGACAACATCCTGATTTCCGGCCACAACGGCGGCACCGGGGCCTCTCCGGCGACCTCGATCAAATACGCCGGCCTGCCGTGGGAGATGGGGCTCACCGAGGCGCATCAGGTGCTCTCGCTCAACAACCTCCGCTCCCGCATCACCCTGCGGACGGACGGCGGGCTGCGCACGGGCCGCGATATCGTCATGGCCGCGATGATGGGCGCCGAAGAATACGGCATCGGCACCGCCGCGCTGATCGCGATGGGCTGCATCATGGTGCGGCAATGCCAGAGCAACACCTGCCCGGTTGGCGTGTGTACCCAGCGCGATGACTTGCGGGCCAAGTTCACCGGCAACGCCGACAAGGTGGTGCACCTCATCACCTTCTACGCGCAGGAAGTGCGGGAGATCCTCGCCTCCATCGGGGCCCGCAGCCTCGCCGAGGTGATCGGCCGCGCCGACCTGCTGGGTCAGGTCAGCCGTGGCTCTGCCCACCTCGACGACCTCGACCTGAACCCGCTGCTGATCTGCGTCGATGGCGCCGACAAGGTGGATTACACGGTCGAGCGGTCGCGCAATGCGGTGCCCGACACGCTGGACGCCCAGATCGTGCAGGATGCCAAGCGGTTCCTGCGGGACGGCGAGAAGATGCAGCTGCAGTACGCGGTACAAAACACGCATCGAACGGTTGGCACCCGCACGTCCAGCCACATCGTGCAGAACTTCGGCATGCGCAACGCCTTCCTGCCTGATCACCTGACGGTCAAGCTCTCGGGCTCCGCCGGGCAATCGCTCGGGGCCTTCGCGGCGCCTGGGCTGAAGCTGGAGGTCGCGGGCGATGCCAACGACTACGTCGGCAAGGGCCTGAGCGGCGGCACGATTGTGGTGCGGCCAACCATGTCGAGCCCGCTGGAGGCAAGCTCCAACACCATCATCGGCAACACCGTGCTCTACGGCGCAACCGACGGCTACCTCTATGCCGCGGGCCGGGCGGGCGAGCGCTTTGCGGTGCGGAACTCCGGCGCCAAAACCGTGATCGAGGGCTGTGGCTCCAACGGCTGTGAATACATGACCGGTGGCCTCGCGGTGATCCTCGGCACCATCGGCGCCAACTTCGGCGCGGGCATGACCGGCGGTATGGCCTATCTCTACGATCCGGACGGCAAAGCGGCCGACATGATGAACATGGAAACGCTGGTGACCAACCCAGTCACGGTCGACCACTGGATCGAGCAGTTGCACGAGATGGTCTCCAACCATCTCAAGGAAACCAAGAGCCGCAAGGCCGAGGCGATCCTGCAACATTGGGAGAGCGAGCTGCCGAACTTCATTCAGGTCTGCCCCAAGGAGATGCTCGACAAGCTGAGCCACCCGCTGACGCTCGAAAAAGGCGCTGTTCCGGCGGAATAGAGCCTTTCACGCGGGGTTGGTCGCCCCCATCCCGCGCGCGGGGCGGCCTCCGGGCTGCCCCCGCCCGCGCGCCGCAGGGTGCCTGACGGGTTTTCCAACCCGCAGCGGCGGCGTATAGCAATCAGGATGGCGAAAGCGAGCAAGACAGCGAAGGCCCCGGCCAAACGGAGCCGCCCCAAGCCGCCGGCGGTGCGCCGGGCCTGGCGTTGGTTTCTGCGCCGTCTGGCGCTGGTGCTGGCGGTGCCGGTGCTGCTGGTGTTTGTCGCCATCCTCCTCTTCGCCTTCGTCGACCCGCCCACAACCCACACCATCTGGTCGGAAAAGCGCCGCCTCGGCGATGTGGACCGGCAATGGATCGGCATCGAAGAGGTCGCCCCCGCCGCCGTGCGCGCCGTGGTCGCTGCCGAGGATGCCAACTACTGCCTGCACTGGGGCTTCGACGTAGATGCGATCCGCGATGCACTGGAAGACGGCGGCACGCGCGGCGCCTCGACCATCAGCCAGCAGACGGTGAAGAACGTGTTCCTCTGGCAGGGCCGCAGCTGGCTGCGCAAGGCACTGGAGGCGCTGATCACCCCGGCGGCCGAGGCCGTCTGGAGCAAGCGGCGGATACTCGAGATTTACATCAACGTGGCCGAGTTCGATGAAGGGGTCTTTGGCATCGACGCGGCCTCGCATCACTACTTCGGGGTGCCCCCCGGCAAGCTCTCGCCGATGCAGGGCGCCCTGCTCGCCAGCGTGCTGCCCAATCCCAAGGGCCGCTCGGCCTCGCGCCCCTCGACCAGCCAGCGCAAACGCGCGGCGCGGATCGTCGATGGCGCTGCCACCATCGCCGCCGACGGGCGGGCCGCCTGTTTCGAGGATTGAAGGTTCTTTGATTGAAGGCGGGGCCTTGGCCGCGTTATCACGGGGCAATTCACCAAGTTCCCGGGGGAGCCCATGAGCAGCCGCCTTTACCACGTTCCACTCTCACCCTTCTGCCGCAAGGTGCGCCTTGTGATGGCGGAAAAGCGGCTGGAGGTGGAGCTGGTCGAAGAGCGCTACTGGGAGGCGGAGCCCGACTTTCTCCGCCGCAACCCGGCGGGCAAGGTGCCCGTGCTGCGGCTGGACGGGCAGATGATGGCCGAGAGCCAACCGATCTGCGAGTACCTCGAAGAGCGCCACCCCGAGCCGCCGCTGATGCCCAAGGACGCCGAAGGCCGCTACGAGGTGCGCCGCATTTGCGCGTGGTTCGACGACAAGTTTCACCACGAGGTCACCGCCAACCTGCTCTACGAGCGCGTGAACAAGAAGGTGACAGGGCAAGGCTACCCCGAAAGCCGCAACGTGAAGGCCGGGGCCAAGGCGATCAAGTATCACCTCGATTACATGAGCTGGCTGCTCGACCAACGCCGCTGGCTGGCGGGCGACTCCCTGAGCCTCGCCGATTTTGCCGCCGCCGCGCATCTGAGCGCGCTCGATTACATCTCCGACGTGGACTGGAACCGCAGCGAAAACGTCAAGGACTGGTACGCCAAGATCAAATCGCGCCCCGCCTTCCGCGGGCTTCTGGCCGACCAGGTGCCGGGCTTCCCGCCGCCGCCACATTATGCCGATCTGGATTTTTAGGAACAGGCGTTGGAGTGGGGGCCAGCCCGTTGCGCCGAAGGCGCACCATTGGTGCGACACCCCCCGGAGATATTTTCAGCAAGAGCATGGTGCGGGCTGGTGAAGGACGCCATTGTTGCACGGGCGCTGGAAGAGGGGTTCTCGCTCTGCCGCGTGGCGCGGGCGGCGCCCTTTGACCGGGTGCCGGAGTGGCTGAGGGCCTTCTTGCGTGAGGGCCGCCATGGCGAGATGACGTGGATGGAAAAGCGCCTTGAGTGGCGCGAGGACCCCACGGCGCTTTGGCCCGAAGCGCGGAGCATTCTTGTGCTGGGCGAGAGCTACGGGCCGGAGTTCGACCCGCTGGCGGCGCTGGGGGAGCGCGAGCGCGGGCTGATCTCGGCCTATGCAAGGGGGCGCGACTACCACGATATCGTCAAGAAGCGGCTGAAGCGGCTGGGGCGCTGGCTGATCGAAGAGTTCGGCGGCGAGATCAAGGTCTTCGTCGATACCGCGCCGGTGGCGGAGAAACCGCTGGCGCAGGCGGCGGGGCTGGGCTGGCAGGGTAAGCACACCAATCTTGTGAGCCGCGACATGGGCTCGTGGTTCTTTATCGGCTCGGTCTTTACAACGCTGGAGATCGAGCCTGATCCTGCGGAAACCGACCATTGCGGCGGGTGCAGGCGGTGTCTCGACATCTGCCCGACAAGCGCCTTTCCCGCGCCCTACCAGCTCGATGCGCGGCGCTGCATCTCTTACCTGACCATCGAGCATGCCGGGCCGGTGGACGAGGCGTTGCGCGGCAAGCTGGGCAACCGGATTTATGGCTGCGACGATTGCCTCGCCGTCTGCCCGTGGAACAAGTTCGCAGTGGAGGCGGCGGACCTGCGGTATCACGGTGGATCAGAGACGGATTTGCCCGCGCTGGAGGAGCTGGCCGCGCTGGATGATGCGGCCTTTAGGGCGCGGTTTTCCGGCTCCCCGATCAAGCGGATCGGGCGGGGGCGGTTTGTGCGTAATGTGCTCTATGCGATCGGCAACTCGGGCGCGGCGCGGCTCAGGCCGGTGGCGCAGGGGCTGTGTGAGGATGAAGACCCGGTGGTTGCCGATGCGGCGCGCTGGGCGGTGGCAGAGCTGTCGTAGGGCGGGGCTTTTCCCGCCTCAATCCGGCGCCAGCATATACCCTTCACCACGCACCGTTTGCAGGTAGCGCGGCTGCTTGGGATCGGCCTCGATCTTTCGCCGCAGCCGGGTGATCTGCACGTCCACCGCGCGTTCCTGTGCCTGTCCACCATCGCGGCCGAGGTCTTCCACCAGTTTGGAGCGGGTCACGGCGCTTCCGGGCTGGGTGGAGAAAATCCGCATGAGGGCACTCTCGGTCGCCGTCAGCCGCACCATCTCTTCGCCCTTCCACATCTCGCCGCGGGCCACATCGTAGCGGACCGGGCCGAGCGAGAGCACCTTGGGGCCGGTATCCACCGCCACCTCGCTCGGCACCCGGCGCAGGATGGCGTTGATCCGCAGCAGAAGTTCCTTGGGCTCGAAGGGCTTGGGCAGGTAGTCATCCGCCCCGGCCTCCAGCCCGGCGATGCGATCTTCGGTTTCGCCCTTGGCAGTAAGCAGCAGGATCGGGGTGGCGAGGCTCTCGCGCAGGCTGCGGGTCAGCTCGACCCCGGTTTCGCCCGGCATCATCACGTCCATCACGATCAGGTCAAACTCCAGCCCGGCCAGAAGGCGGCGGGCGTGGGCGGCATCGCGGGCGGAGGTGGTGATGAACCCGTGGCGCAGGAGGAACTTTTGCAGCAGGCCGCGAATACGCTCGTCATCATCCACGATCAGCAGATGGGCATCACACTGGTCGACTGGAGTCATCAATTCCCCTCCTTGAGCGCGGTATAATGGTGCCGCAGCTCGGGGTCCATCATGGCCTCCAGCACGGCGCGAAAGCCAATCACGGCTTCGGGACCGGCCTGCCGGAAGGCGTGGCGCATCCGGTCGCGCTGGGCATCCGAGAGGCGGCGCTCCAGCTGCGTGCCCGCCTCGGTCAGGTGCAGGTGGCGCTCGCGCCGGTCCTGCCGGCCCACCCGGCTTTCCACCAGCCCGTCCTCGATCAGCGTGCGCAGCACCCGGTTGAGCGATTGCTTGGTCACGCCCAGGATCGACAGCAGGTTGTTGACAGTGGTGCCCGGCGAGCGATGGATGAAATGCACCGCCCGGTGATGCGCCCGGCCATAGCCCAGCTCTTCGAGGATGCGGTCAGGATCGGCGGTAAAACCACGATAGGCGAAGAACATCGCCTCGATTCCCTTCCGCAGCTGCTCGTCGGTCAGAAACAGCAGGCTTTCGCTTGTCGCCGGATTGCCGGGGCCGTCGGCCATAGTGTTGTCCTTGCTGGATTTCTCCTCTTGGGGCGAGACAATACGTCAGCCTTGTTGACTTTCCAAGCGCGGATCGGTAGTGAGTCGCAGGTTTTGCGCAAGAAAATGTCCGATGCGGACGTAACTGGCGCAACAAATGCAAATTGGAGGGAGCGAGATGGCTGGATCCTACGACGACCGCGACGGCAAGATCTGGATGGATGGCAAGCTGGTGGACTGGCGCAGCGCCAACGTACATCTGCTCACTCACGGGCTGCATTACGCCTCCAGCGTGTTCGAGGGCGAGCGCTGCTACAACGGCAAGATCTTCGAGAGCCGCAAGCACTCCGAACGGCTGATCGCCTCGGCCAAATGGCTCGATTTCGAGATCCCCTACACAGTGGATGAGCTGGAAGCGGCGAAATACGAGATGCTCAAGGCCAATGGCTGGACCGACGCCTACGTACGCGCCGTCGCATGGCGCGGGTCGGGCGAAGACATGGGCGTGTCGTCGATCCGCAACCCCGTCCGCGTGGCCGTGGCCGGCTGGGAGTGGGGCAATTACTACGGCGACGCCAAGATGAAGGGCGCCAAGCTCGATGTCGCCAAGTGGAAGCGCCCCTCGCCGGAGACGATCCCGGTGCACGCCAAGGCTGCCGGGCTCTACATGATCTGCACCATGAGCAAGCACGAGGCCGAGGCCAAGGGCTGCTCGGACGCGCTGTTCATGGATTACCGCGGCTATGTGGCCGAGGCGACCGGCGCCAACATCTTCTTCGTGAAGGACGGCGAGGTGCACACGCCCAAGCCCGATTGCTTCCTCAACGGCATCACCCGGCAGACCGTGATCGGCATGCTGGAGGACCGCCAGATCAAGGTCCACGAGCGACACATCATGCCCGAGGAGCTGGAAGGCTTCGAGCAGTGCTGGCTCACCGGCACCGCCGCCGAGGTCACCCCCGTGGGCCAGATCGGCGACTGGAAGTTCGAGGTCGGCGCGCTCTGCCGCGAGATGAGCGACAGCTACGAGAAGCTGGTGCGGAGCTGAGGCTGGCAGCGGCGCGCAACGCGGGCCGCTCTTAACCGGATTGAAAGGCGGTGCTGGGAGACTGGCACCGCCTTTCTCATGCCGGAGCGCCCTCATGTGGGCCAAGCAGCTTCTTTACGGGATCTTTCTTGCCGCCGTGGTCGCCCTGCCCTCGGCGCTTGCGCTTGGCTATTACAAGATCACCGGCGACCCCTCCCTGCGCCCACTGGCGCAGAGCATCGAGTCGGTCGTCTTTGGCGGCACGCTGGGCGAGACCCGCGATCTCAAGGTCGAGCTGCGTCTGCATACCCCCTCGCAGGAGCGCGGGTTCAGGATGGCGCGGCAGATTCAGCGCAGCTTTACCGCCAAGGGGATCGACGCGCAGGTGTTTGTCATCAGCGCCGCGGCGGGCGAGCCGGCCAATGTGGCCTTCGTCGTCCACCGCAACCGGATCGGCCCCTTCCCGCTGTCACGCGCCTCCGATGGCATCCAGGCGGCGGTCTCGGCCTATCACATGACGGTCGGGCGCGCGGCGGAGTGATTTGCGGTCGCACCCGCCGGGCGGACGTGATCTAAGGGCGGCAGACCCGAACAGATTTGCAGTATGAAACCCCTCGTCGGAATCTCGCTCACGCTGGGCGCGATCTTTCTCTTTTCCATCATGGGCGCCCTCGTGAAAGCGGCCGAAGGCGTGCCGGTCGGCCAGACGGTGTTTTTCCGCGCGGGCTGCGGCCTGCCGGTGATCGTCGCATGGCTCTGGCTGCGCGGCGACATGCCCGAAGGGCTCAAGGTGCAAAGCGTCAGGAGCCACGCGATTCGCGCAATCGTCGGCTCGGGCGCAATGGGGCTGGGCTTTCTGGGGCTGCGCTACCTGCCGCTGCCCGAGGTCACGGCACTGCGCTTCATCACCCCGATCCTTATCGTGATCTTTGCCGCCATCCTCCTGCGCGAGCGGGTGCGCCTGCTGCGGATCACTGCCGTCGCCGTGGGGCTGGTGGGCGTGCTCATCATCATGTGGCCCCGCCTCTCGCTCGATGGCGGGGAGCGGGAGTTCATCGGCACGGTGATGATCCTCTCCTCCGCTCTGCTCGCCTCGCTGGCGCAGATCTTCGTCAAGGCGATGGCCTCGAAAGAGAGCACCGCCGCCATCGTCTTCTACTTCTCCGCCACCGCCACCACCCTCTCGCTGCTGACGATCCCGTGGGGCTGGGTCTGGCCGACACCGCTGGAATGGGCCCTGCTCATCGGCGCGGGGCTGACCGGCGGCGCGGGGCAGATCCTCGTCACCTCCTCTTACCGCTTCGCCGATGCCTCGCTGCTCGCGCCCTATACCTACAGTTCGATGATCTGGGCGATTGTGATCGGCTTCTTCGTGTTCAACGAAGTGCCGACCCTGCAAATGCTGGCCGGTGCGGCGCTGGTGATCTGTGCGGGCGCCTTCATCGTCTGGCGCGAGCAACAGCTCGGCAAGGACCGGGCCGCGCGCGGCAAGATCAACGCGACGATGAAGTAACGCTCAGAGCAGCGTGCGCTCTACCACCCAGAAGGCGGCCACGGCGGCAATCGCCAGCGAGGCCGGGATGGCGATGAACCGGCGAAACCACGGCTTGCGGCCAAACCAGTAGCCGACCGTCAGGAAGGCCACGGCAATCACCGTCAGTTGCCCGATCTCGACCCCGACGTTGAAGCCGATCAGCCCGGTCAAAAACCGCGCAGGCTCCAGCCCGACATCGCCCAGCACATAGGCAAAGCCCAGCCCGTGCAGCAGGCCGAAGGCTGTGACCACTGCCACCCGCCACCAGCCGAGGCGCCCGCCAATAATGTTTTCGACTGCGACATAAACGATGGAGGCGGCAATCAGCGGCTCCACCACCGCCGCAGGGATCACCACGATCTTCAAGCTCGCCAGCGCGAGGGTGACCGTATGGGCCAGCGTGAAGGCCGAAATCTGCCAAACCAGCGGGCGCATCTTGAGCGAAAAGAAGAACAGCCCGAGCACGAAGAGGATGTGATCCAGCCCCTTGGGGATGATGTGCTCGAAGCCCACAACGATGTAACGGGTGAACAGAGCCGCCCAGCCCTCGGTCACGATCTCGCCGCTTCGGGGCAGCGGCTGGCTAACCGTGCCTGGGTTGAGAAAGTCCGAATAGGCATCTTCCCCGCCGCCGACCTGTCGCAGGATCAGCGGGCCAAAGCCCGAGGACCAGCCCACCGTCACCGGCGCATCGCCGGGCGGCAGGGTGCCTGTAATCACGGCGCGACCATCGCGCGGCAGGCTTTCGTCAGGCACGTCGGCAATGGTGATGTCGGTCAGCTCCAGCGTCACCGGCGCGTCGCCCGCCCGCACGTCAAAATCCGCCCGCAGGGTGGGCCAGGCCTCAAAGAACCGCTGGGCCAACTCCTCGGCGGGCAGGGCGCGCAGCGCGTCATATTCCGCCGCTTCGGGCGCATCATCGGTGTTCTCGCCGGTGGATTGGTCGATCCCCGCGAGCAAGGCCTCCGTGTTCAGCGAGAGTTCCAGTTTCACTGTTTCGGCCGAAACCGTCACATCCGCCACCGAGGGGTTCAACTCGTGGGCAGCGCTCGCGGAGGCGTGGGTTGACAGCAGAAGGGCAAGTGCCAGTGTCCGTAGGATGTTCATGCGTCTCGCCTCACTCGCCATGTGCCTCAGCGCCGCGCTGCCTGCTGCGGCCCATGAGTTCTGGATTTCGCCCGATGCCTATGCGGTCCCGGTTGGCGGCACGCTATCGGCGGAGTTCCGGGTAGGGCAAGAGTTCAAGGGTGCCGGATACGTCTTTGTGCCCGGCCGCTCGGAGCGCTTCGAGATGGTCACGCCCGAAGGCGTGGTAGAGGTGACGCCGCGCGTGGGCGACCGCCCCGCGCTCAACATCCCCGCGCCGGCGGAGGGGCTCAACGTGGTGGTCCATCAAACTGGCGAGCTGAGCCTCACCTACAAGGACATGGCTCAGTTCCGCAGGTTCATCGAACACAAGGATTGGGCTGGGTTAGAGAGGGTTCACCGCGAGCGCGGCCTGCCGGAAGAACGCTTCAAGGAGGCCTACCGCCGCTACGCCAAGAGCCTGATCGCCGTGGGCAATGCCGAAGGGACTGACCGCGCGATGGGCCTCGAGATCGAGATCGTCGCGGTGAAGAACCCCTATGTCGACGATCTTTCTGGCGGCATGGTGGTCGATGTCATCTACGATGGCGCTGCGCGGGCCGATGCGCAGGTGGAGATTCTCGACAAGGCCCCCGACGGCACAGTCGAGGTCAGCCAGATCCGCACCGATGCTACTGGGCGTGCGGTGTTTCGGGTCACGCCGGGGCATGAATACCTCGTCGATAGCGTCGTGGTGCGGGCCGAGCCGAACGACGATGTTGAGGCCGGGCCCGTCTGGCGCTCGCTCTGGGCCTCGCTCACCTTTCGCGTCCCCGAGTAGCTTGCGGGCGCGCGCCCGGCGCGGCAGGGTAGCGCCATGACCACGGCCCTCTTTACCCATGACGATTGCCTCCGGCACCTCACGCCCCCCGGCCACCCCGAGCGGGTGGCGCGGCTGGAGGCGATTCTCGAAGTGCTCGAAACCCCCGAATTCGCCGCGCTGGACTGGCACGATTGCCCGCTCGCGGACCGCGACGAGCTGCTGCGCGTCCACCCCGAGGCCCATGTGGTCGCGGTGGAGCGGGCGGTGGAGGCCGCGGGTGATGGCTGGGCCTCGATCGACGCCGACACCCACGTGATGGCCGGCTCCCTCAACGCCGCCCTGCGCGGCGCGGGCGGCTGCGTGGCCGCCGTGGAGCGGGTGATGAGCGGCGCGGCACAAAACGCCTTCATCGCCGCAAGGCCGCCGGGGCACCACGCCGAAAAGACCACACCGATGGGCTTCTGCCTCTTCGGAAACGTCTCTATTGCAGCCAAAAACGCGCTCGATGCGCATGGGCTCTCCCGCGTCGCCGTGATGGATTTCGATGTCCACCACGGCAACGGCACGCAGGACTTGCTGTGGGACGAGACCCGCTGCCTCTTCATCTCCACCCACCAGTCGCCGCTCTACCCCGGCACGGGCGCCCAGCACGAGACTGGTGCCGACAACAACGTGATGAACGTGCCCCTCCCGCCCGAAACAGGGAGCCAGGGCTTTCGCCGGGTGATGGAGGCCGAGGTTCTGCCCGCGCTCGATGACTTCGCGCCCGAGCTGCTGCTGATCTCCGCCGGATTCGATGCCCACCGCGCCGACCCGCTGGCCCAGCTGAACCTCGTGGAAGAAGATTTCGCATGGGCGACCGAGCGGCTCTGCGATGTGGCCGATGCGCACGCCGGGGGCCGGGTGGTCTCGACCCTCGAGGGCGGATATGATCTGGAGGCGCTGGCCGCGAGCACGGCGGCGCATGTGAAAGTGCTGATGAAACGGGGCGCAAGATGAACGACAAGCCGGTGGCAGAGATGAGCTTCGAGGAGGCAATCCGCGAGCTGGAGGCGGTGGTGAGCCGCCTCGAGGGCGGCGAGGTGCCGCTGGAGGATTCGATTGCCCTCTACCAGCGCGGCTCTGAGCTACGCGCGAAATGCGATGCGCTGCTGAAGGCCGCCGAGGAGAAGGTCGCCAAAATCACCACCGACGCCGATGGCAATGCGGCGGGCACCGCCCCGCTGGATGTCGACTGAGGCCGTTTTGCCGTGAAACAGAGACTTTCCGAGGCGCAGCAACTCGCCAGCGCCGCGATTTCTGCCGCGCTGCCCAAGGGCGGTACCGTGGCCGAGGCGATGGGATATGCCTGCGCCGGCGGCAAGGGGCTGCGGGCGCTTCTGGTGGTCGAATCGGCGCGGCTGCACGGCATGGCCGCCAAGGCCGGGCCGGTCGCGGGGGCCATCGAGGCGCTGCACGCCTACTCCCTCATCCACGATGACCTTCCCTGCATGGATGACGACGATCTGCGCCGCGGCCAGCCCACCGTGCACCGCAAGTGGGATGAGGCCACCGCCGTGCTGGCGGGGGACGCGCTGCAATCGCTCGCCTTTCAACTCATCGCGGAGGCCGACCTGCCCGCCGAGGCCCGTATTGCGCTGGTGCAGAGCCTTTCCGAGGCCGCAGGCGTGCGCGGCATGGTCGGCGGGCAGGCTGCCGATATCGCCGCCGAAACCGCCGCAACCCCGCTGACCCTTCCCCAGATTGAGGCCCTGCAAGCGGGCAAGACCGGCGCGCTCATCACCTGGTCGGCGCTCGCCGGGCCGCGCATGGCAGGGCAGGACTCCGCCGGGCTGCGACACTATGGCGATGCGGTTGGACGGGCTTTTCAGATCTTTGATGACATATTGGATGTAGAGGGCAGCGCCGAGGCCGTCGGCAAGGCGGTCGGCAAGGATGCGGCCCGGGGCAAGGCGACCTTCGTGTCTCTCCTCGGGCTGGAGCCCGCGCGCAAGCGTGCCGCCGATCTGGTCGAGGAAGCCATCGCGGCGCTAGAGCCCTACGGGCAGGAGGCCGAAACGTTGCGGGAGCTTGCGCGTTTCGTTATTGCCCGCCGCAGTTAGGAGGCCCCGATGAGCCAAAGCCCAGCCACGCCAACGCTCGACCGTGTGAACGAGCCCGCCGCCCTGCGCCAGATGAGCGACGCCGAGCTGAGACAGGTCGCCGGGGAGCTGCGGGCCGAAACCATCGACGCCGTCAGCCAGACCGGCGGCCACCTTGGCGCGGGCCTCGGCGTGGTGGAGCTGACAGTGGCGCTGCACGCGGTGTTCGACACGCCCCGCGACCGCCTGATCTGGGACGTGAGCCACCAGTGCTACCCCCACAAGATCCTCACCGGCCGCCGCGACCGCATCCGCACCCTGCGCCAGAAAGACGGGCTGAGCGGCTTCACCAAGCGGACCGAAAGCCCCTACGACCCCTTCGGCGCCGCCCATAGCTCCACTTCCATCAGCGCCGCCCTCGGCTTTGCCGTGGCGCATGATCTCGGCGCGCCCGCCGACCCTCCGCTGGGCGATGCGATTGCCGTCATCGGCGACGGCGCGATGAGCGCGGGCATGGCCTATGAGGCGATGAACAATGCCGGCCACCTCGGCAAGCGGCTCTTCGTGGTGCTGAACGACAACGAGATGAGCATTGCCCCGCCCACCGGCGCGATGAGCGCCTACCTCAGCCGTCTTTATGCCGGCGCGCCGTTTCAGGAGTTCAAGGCCGCCGCCAAGGGCGCTGTCTCGCTGCTGCCCAGCCCGTTTCAGGAGGGCGCGCGGCGGGCCAAGGAGCTGCTGAAGAGCGTCACCGTGGGCGGCACCATGTTCGAGGAGCTCGGCTTTTCCTACGTTGGCCCGATTGACGGGCACGATATGGAGCAGCTTCTGCCGGTCCTGCGCACGGTCAAGGCGCGGGCGGACGGGCCGGTGTTGATCCATGTGATCACAAAGAAGGGCAAGGGCTATGCGCCCGCGGAGACGGCGGCAGACAAGGGCCACGGCGTCGCCCGGTTCGATGTGATCACAGGCGAGCAGAAGAAGGCGCCGAGCAATGCGCCGAGCTACACCAAGGTCTTCGCCCAGAGCCTGATCCAAGAGGCCGAGGACGACCCGCTGATCACCGCCGTCACGGCCGCCATGCCAGATGGCACCGGGCTGGACCTTGTCGGCAAGCGCTTTCCGACCCGCGTGTTCGACGTGGGCATTGCCGAGCAGCACGCCGTCACTTTCGCCGCCGGTCAGGCCGCTGGCGGGCTCAAACCCTTTTGCGCGATCTACTCCACATTCCTGCAGCGCGGCTACGACCAAGTGGTGCATGACGTGGCGATCCAGCGCCTTCCTGTCCGCTTCGCAATCGACCGCGCCGGGCTGGTGGGGGCCGATGGCGCCACCCACGCGGGCGCCTTCGACGTGGCCTTCATGGCCAACCTGCCCGGCATGGTGGTCATGGCCGCCGCCGACGAGGCCGAGCTGCGCCACATGGTTGCCACCGCCGCCGCGCATGACGAGGGGCCCATCGCCTTCCGCTATCCGCGCGGCGAGGGCACGGGCGTAGACATGCCTGAGCGCGGCATGCCGCTCGAAATCGGCAAGGGCCGGATCATTCAGGAAGGCAAGCGCGTGGCGCTGCTGTCCTTCGGCGCGCGGCTCTCCGAGGTGATCACCGCCGCCGAGGCACTGGCCGCCAAGGGCATCACGCCGACGATTGCCGATGCCCGCTTTGCCAAACCGCTGGACCGCGAGCTGTGCCTGCGGCTCGCCGCCGAGCATGAGGCCGTGATCACGATCGAGGAGGGCGCGGTGGGCGGCTTCGGCAGCCATGTCGCCCAGCTCTACGCAGAAGAAGGTGTGTTCGACCACGGGCTGAAGTTCCGCTCGATGGTCCTGCCCGATATCTTCATCGATCAGGCCAGCCCGCGCGACATGTGGTCGGTTGCGGCGCTCAACGCCGAGGACATCGAGGCCAAGGTGCTCAGCGTGCTCGACGTGGCGAAGATTGGCTCGAAACGGGCCTAGTTAGAGCCTGTTTCAGCTCACCAGCCAGTAAATCGCTCCACCGGCCACACCGATCCAGAGGTAGCCGAGCAGGGTATAGAGCCCGTCGCGCACCAGCAGGCCGATGGCCAGCAAGCTGATGGCGACCGCAAAGAGCGATGTGACCATTGGCAGAAGTTCGAGGAAGGGGATCACCACACAGATCAGCGTGATCACAAGCGCGGTGATCAGGTTGGCCGGGCGCGAGACCAAGGGGCTGAGCCGCTTGCGCGAGTGATCGTCGATCCAACGGCAGGGCTTGCGCATCCAGTCCACCGCCCCCGCCAGCCGCTCGCCTGCCACATTGCGGCGGGTCAGCCACCCGGGCAGCCAAAGGTAGGTGCGACCCATCAGCTTTTGCACGATCACCAGCGCAATCAGCGTGGCCCCGATGGTCGGCAGTCCGGGGATGCCTGAAAGCGGCGTGACGAGAATCAGCGCCGGAATCAGCACCAGCGGCGCGAATGCGCGCATCCCGATCTCTTCCAGCAGGTCCTTGATAGAGACTGTTTCGGCCTCCGAAAGCCGGTCGAGCGCCTCCAGCACGTCGCTCAGCGAGCGAATCTCATGCGTCGCGGAGGAGCGCGGCGAGCCCTTCCCGGTAGGTCGGGAAGAGGAGTTCCACTCCAAGGTCTCGCTTGATCCGGTCATTCCTCACCCGCTTGCTCTCTGCATAGAAACTGCGGGCCATGGGGGTAAGTTCCGCCTCTTCGAAGGGAATCGCCTCGGGCACCGGCAGGCCGAGCAGTTCGGCGGCATGGGCGATCACATCCTGCGGCGGGGCCGGGTCATCATCGCAAAGATTGTAGATCGCGCCGGGGTCGGGCCGCGCCATCGAGGCCGCGAGCGCTTGGGCGATGTCCTCGACATGGATGCGCGAAAACACCTGCCCGGGCTTGATGATCCGCCGCGCCTTGCCGGCCCGCACCTTGGCGAACGGGCCACGCCCGGGGCCGTAGATGCCCGCAAGCCGGAAGATGTGCAGCGGCAGGTCATGGGTGGCGGCGAGGCCTTGCCAAGCGGATTCGGCTTGAAGCCGCATCTCGCCCCGGCGGGTCGAGGGGGTGAGCGGCGTCTCCTCATCCACCCACTCGCCAGAATGGTCGCCATACACCCCGGTGGTGGATAGGTAGCCGATCCACTCAGGCCGCGTTTCAGCAAGGATAGAGCCGATTTCTGGCAGAAACGGGTCGCCCTCCTCCGTCGGCCCGGCGTTCAGCAGCACGTGCGAGGCGCGGGCGGCAAGCGGGGCGAGATCGGTGCCGGGCCAGAGGTGCATCTCGGCGTGATCGACCTCCAGCTTCTCGGCGCTGCGCGTGGTGCCGATCACTGTCCACCCCTCAAGGGCGATACGTGCGGCGAGGGCGCGGGCGGAGTAGCCGTGACCGAGCGACAGAAGGGTTTTGCCCGGCGCGTCAGTCACCGGTCACCGCTTTGACGGCGGCAAAGAAGGCCTCGGCATCCGGCTCAGGCTGAGCGGCGGCCAGCTCGTCAGGCAGGATCCGCAGCGCGTGGCCGGTGGCCAGCGCCCGCAGGTAGGTGCCGGCGGCCCGCTCAAAGCGGTGCAGGTTCGACAGTGCGTGAGACACCCGGCTGCCGAGGGTCAGCACGCCCTGGTTGCCGATTACCGCAGCACGGGTGCCGGGCGCGGCGAGGAGTGCGGCAAGGCGCGGGCCTTCCTCCTCCGCCGGGCGGCCGCCGAAATCGGGGTCGACGACGTGGCGGTGATGAAAGAGCGCGGAGTCCGGGCAGATCGGCGGCAGCAGGCTTTCGGAAAGCGCGGCCAGCGCAAGGGCGTTCTGAGGGCGGGCGAAGATCAGGCAGCGGGCGTCCACCTGCGCCAGCGCGGCGGCCAATGCGGCGCCCTTCCCGTGCGGGGCCTCGGTGCCAATGGCATCCGGCCCGGCGCCCGCGCCGCCCGCCACGAGCATCGTGTCGCCATCGGCCTTCAACAGCGCCAGAAAGTCCCCCGGTTCGCCCAGCCCGTGGCGCAACGCCCAGCCGCTCGCCGCCGAGAGGTCGGTGCGATCGGGCCAGTTGCTGATGCTTGGCAGGCTGGAAAAGAGGCCTTTTTGCATGAAATCCTGAATAGTCAGGTGGGCTGGCGGGTCAAGGCCCTGCTGCGGCGCAGAGCGGGCCTTCGCCTAGGGCTGCCAGCGTGCGATCAGCTTCAGCAACCGCCGCTCGGGCAGGCGCAGGCCGGGGCAGTCGGGCGCGGTCTCGGGCAGGGCGGAGGGGTCTTCGGCAAGGTCGATCACGGCGGGGTGGATGTAGCTGTTGCGGGCGATGGTGGCGGTGTTGCCGAGCCGCTGCGCCGCGGCCTCCGACATGGCCTTGATCGTGACTGTTTCTGCCGAACACGCCGCCTCAAGGGCCGCCACCGAGCCCGACCATGTGCGGAAGGTCTTGGCTGTGATGCGCGGTGTGCCGGTGAGGTCCGCCAGCCATGCGTTCACTCGAGAGGAGCTGACGGTGCGCGCCTCGCCCTCTTCATCCACCCATGTCACCAGCTCGGCGCCGGGCAGATCATCAAGCTTCTGCAGGGTCTGCTGCATCCGCTTGTTGCCAATCTTCCGCCGCACCTTCTTGCCGCCCTTTGAGGTGTAGCCAAGGTGCAGGTCACCGTCCTTCAGCCGCAGGTGGCGAGAGCGGAGCGTGGTGGCGCCGTAGGTGCCGTTTTCGCTTGCATAGTCACTGTTTCCGACCCGCAGCGAGAGCCTGTCGATCATCGCGATGACAGCGGCGAGGGCGAAGGCCTCCTCTCCCGCATCGAGGTTCAGGTCGCGGGCCACGCGGCGGCGGATCGCGGGAAGGGCCTCTCCGAAGGCGGGCAGCTCGGAGTATTTCGTCGCCGCGCGAAAGGCCGTCCAATCAGGATGGTAGCGGTATTGCTTGCGCGCCCGCGCATCGACCCCGGTGGCCTGCAGGTGGCCGTTTTGCTTGGGCGAAATCCACACATCCTCATAGGCGGGCGGCACCGCCAGCGCCTTGAGCCGTGCGCGCTCCGTGCGGTCGTCGATCGTGGTGCCGTCTGGCGCGGTGTAGGTGAAGCCCCGGCCGCAGCGGCGCCGGGCGATGCCGGGGCGGCTGTCGGGGTAGTACACGAGGGAGGCGGGCGCGGCGTTCATGGCCAGAAAACGCATCTGCCGCCACGGCGGTTCCGCCGGGGGTTGCGCAGCCGGGCGGCGCATGGACAATTGCGCCATGACGGCTGATTTCAAAACATGGGCGGAGGCGGCACCCGAGCTGGTGGCCGTGGCCGCAGGGCGCGAGGCGGCGGATCTGGTGATCCGTGGCGGCAAGCTGGTGAACGTTCAGAGCCGCGAGGTGCTGGACGGCTGGCAGGTGGCGGTGAAGGCGGGGCGGTTTGCCTATGTCGGGCCGGATGCCTCCCATTGCATCGGCGATGCGACCGAGGTGGTGGAGGCCGAAGGGCGCTACCTGATCCCCGGGCTTTGCGACGGGCATATGCATATCGAGAGCGGCATGTTGACCCCGGCCGAGTTCGCCCGCGCGGTCACGCCCCACGGCACGACCGTCATGTTCACCGACCCGCACGAGATTGCCAATGTGCTGGGGCTGGAGGGCGTGCGGCTGATGCACGATGAGGCTCTGCTACAGCCGGTTTCGATCTTCACCCAGATGCCAAGCTGCGCCCCCTCCGCGCCGGGGCTCGAGACCACAGGCTTCGAGATCAGCCCCGAGGATGTGGCCGAGGCGATGGGCTGGCCCGGCATCATTGGGCTGGGCGAGATGATGAACTTTCCCGGTGTCAGCGCCGGCGACCCCAAGATGCTGGCCGAGATCGCCGCCACCCAGCGGGCCGGCAAAACGGTAGGCGGCCACTACGCCTCGCCCGATCTCGGCCCCGCCTTTCACGCCTATGTCGCCGGCGGCCCGGCGGATGATCACGAGGGCACCGGCGAGGCCGATGCGGTGATGCGCGTGCGGCAGGGGATGCGCTCGATGATGCGCCTCGGCTCGGCCTGGTATGACGTGGAAAGCCAGATCACCGCGGTAACCGAAAAGGGCCTCGACCCGCGCAACTTCATCCTCTGTACCGATGATTGCCACTCCGGCACGCTGGTGAACGATGGCCACATGAACCGGGTGGTCCGCCATGCCATCGACTGCGGATGCGACCCGCTGATCGCGCTCCAGATGGCCACGGTGAACACCGCCACCCACTTCGGCCTAGAGCGGGAGCTTGGCTCCATCGCGCCGGGGCGGCGGGCGGATGTGATCCTGACCTCCGATCTCAAGACCCTGCCGATCGAGAAGGTCTGGGCCAAAGGCGTGCTTGTGGCCGATTCCGGCAAGATCAGTGTCGATTTCCCGCATCTCGACTGGCCCGAGAAGGCCCGCAACACGATGCATCTCGGCAAGTCCCTCACGGCGCCCGATTTCATCATCGAGGCTCCGGAGGGGGCCAATTCCGTCCGCGCCCGCGTCATCGGGGTGGTCGAAAATCAAGCACCTACCAAGGCGCTGGTCGAGGATCTGCCGGTGGTCGATGGCGTGGCCGAGGGCGCGGAAGGCACCTGCCAGATCGCGCTGGTCGAGCGGCATCGCGGCACCGGGGGCGTGACCAACGGCTTCGTCAAGGGCTTTGGCTACGAGGGGCGCATGGCGATGGCCTCCACCGTCGCCCATGACAGCCACCACATGATCGTCGTCGGCACCGACCGCGAGATGATGGCGAAGGCCGCCAACCGGCTGGGCGAGGTGGGCGGCGGCGTGACCGTTTGGAAGGACGGCGCCGAGCTGGCGCTGGTCGAGCTGCCCATCGCCGGGCTGATGAGCGACAGCCCCGCCAGCGAGGTCGCCGAGAAGGCCGCTCAGATGGTGAGCGCGATGGAGGCCTGCGGCTGCACGCTGAACAATGCCTACATGCAGCATTCTCTCCTCGCGCTGGTCGTGATACCCGAACTCAGGATTTCGGATCTCGGGCTTGTCGATGTCACCAAGTTCGAGCTGACCGAGCTGTTCGAGGAGGGGGCAGGATGAACGCGAACGAGCAAATCACCCCGGTCGTCACGCCAGAGGGCCAGCGGGCCGAGCTGTTTGATGATCCGGCCAAGGCGGTGGAGCGGCTGGAGGAACTGTATCACGACAGCACCCGCTTTCTGGCCAAGCACTTCAGCGAGGCGGTCACCGGCGATGCCCCGACCGTGCGCTACCGCGCCTACTACCCCGAGATCCGCCTCACCACCACGAGCCACGCCAAGACCGACAGCCGCCTTGCCTTTGGCCATGTCGCCGGGCCGGGCACCTACAGCACCACGGTCACGCGGCCCGATCTGTTCCGGTCCTACCTCAAGCAGCAAATCGGCCTGCTGATCCACAATCACAACCAGCCGGTGCTGATCGGCCCCTCTGCCACGCCGATCCCGGTGCATTTTGCCGTGGCTAACGACGCCAAGGTTTCCGTCCCGCAAGACGGCGCGCTCAGCTACCCGCTGCGCGACGTATTCGATGTGCCGGACCTCTCCACCACGAATGACGCGATCGTGGATGACTTTGGCTATGTCCATGAAGATGGCAGCCACCCGCTCGCGCCCTTCAGCGCCCAGCGGATCGACTATTCGCTCGCCCGGCTCAGCCATTACACCGCCACCGCGGCGGACCACTTCCAGAACCACGTGCTCTTCACCAACTACCAGTTCTACGTCGAAGAGTTCGAGGCCTACGCCCGGCACGTGCTGGCCGATCCGAAGAGCGGCTACACGAGCTTCGTCAGCACCGGCAACGTCGAGATCACCGATCCCGAGGCCGAGATCCTGACGCCGGCGAAGATGCCGCAGATGCCGACCTATCACCTCAAGGCCGAGAACGGCGCGGGGATCACCCTCGTCAACATCGGCGTCGGCCCCTCCAACGCCAAGACGGCGACCGACCATATCGCCGTGCTCCGGCCCCACGCCTGGCTGATGGTGGGCCATTGCGCCGGGCTGCGGAACAGCCAGAGCCTTGGCGATTTCGTGCTCGCCCACGCATACCTGCGCGAAGATCACGTGCTGGATGATGACCTGCCGGTCTGGGTGCCGATCCCGCCGCTGGCCGAGATCCAGATCGCACTCGAGAAGGGGGTGGCCGATGTGACCCAGCTCGAGGGCTTCGAGCTCAAGCGCATCATGCGCACAGGCACCGTCGCCACCATCGACAACCGCAACTGGGAGCTGCGCGACCAGTCCGGCCCGGTGCAACGCCTCAGCCAGTCCCGCGCCGTGGCCCTGGACATGGAGAGCGCGACCATCGCCGCCAACGGCTTCCGCTTCCGGGTGCCCTACGGCACGCTGCTCTGCGTGAGCGACAAGCCGCTGCATGGCGAGCTGAAACTGCCCGGGATGGCCTCGGAGTTCTATAAATCACAGGTTGCAAACCATCTTCTGATCGGGATACGAGCGATGGAACACCTGCGGACAATGCCGCTGGAGCGGCTGCACAGCCGGAAATTGCGCAGTTTTGACGAAACTGCCTTCCTCTGATCCCGAAAATCGCAGAAAACGCCTTGATTTACTGGGCGAAGGGCCACTAAACGTTGTGGGACGCCGCAAGATGGCGTAGATTTGCCAAACATAAGACCCAGACTTGGGTCACTTACGAGGAGACAAGTACATGGCAACCAAACCGATGACCAAGACTCAACTGGTCGCCGCCATCGCCGAAGAGCTGGACAGCGACAAGAAGTCCGCCGGTGCCGCGCTCGAAGCGATCACTGCGATCATCACCAAGGAAGTTTCCGGCGGCGGCGCCGTGACCCTCCCCGGTGTGGGCAAGATCTACTGCCGTGAGCGCCCCGAGCGCATGGTGCGCAACCCCGCCACCGGCGAGCAGATCAAGAAAGAGGCCGACAAGGTGGTGAAGATGACCATCGCCAAGGCTCTGAAAGACAGCGTGAACGGCTGAGCCGACCGCTAAAAGCTGCCAAGGCTTTCGAGGCCGCCCCATCCGGGCGGCCTTTTACTTTGGGGAGCCGGGCCCACGGCAGCGCGGCACCCGCCAACATGCTTGCTCCCGTCATACAAATCGGCTGGACCCTTCCGCGCGGGAGGCGTAGGGCGGTTGGGCGACGACAAGGGGCTGAATATGGATATCCGCGCAATCTTCATGGGGCTGACCTTTGCCTTCATCTGGTCGTCGGCCTTTACCTCGGCGCGGATCATCGTCACCGCCGCCCCGCCGCTGGCGGTCAGCTCGATCCGGTTCTTTCTGGCAGGCTGCATCGCGCTGCTGATCGCGCGTGCGCTGGGGCAGAGCTTCAACCTCACGCGCGGACAATGGCGGGCGACGATCATCTTCGGTGTCTGCCAGAATGCGCTCTATCTCGGCCTGAACTTCATCGCCATGCAATGGGTCGAGGCCGGGCTGGCGGCGATCATCGCCTCCTCCATGCCGCTGCTCGTGGGCCTGATTGGCTGGGTCGCGCTGGGTGACCGCCTGCCGCGTATCGGCGTGCTGGGCCTCGTGCTCGGCTTCGGCGGGGTGCTGCTGATCATGGGCGCCCGGCTTGAGGCGGGCGTCAGCCTGCCCGGCGTGGCGCTTTGCGTGGTGGCAGCCCTCGCGCTGGCCGTGGCCACGCTGGCCCTGCGTGGTGCCTCCGGCGGCGGCGGCAACCTGATGGTCGTTGTCGGCTACCAGATGCTCATCGGCGGGGCCTGCCTGATCCTGCCCTCCGCCCTTTTCGAGACGTGGGAATATACCCCAAGCACCTCGCTGCTGCTGGCCTTCCTCTATACCGTCTTCGTCCCCGGCCTGCTGGCGACCTGGATCTGGTTCCTGCTGGTGGGGCGGATCGGGGCGGTGAAGGCCGCCACGTTCCACTTTTTGAACCCGTTCTTCGGCGTGCTGGTCGCCTGGATCTTCCTCGATGAGCGCATCGGCCCACTCGACATTGCGGGCGTCGCCATCATCGCCGTGGGCATCCTGCTGGTGCAACTCGCCAAGGTCGCCAAGAAGGCCGAGGGCTAACCTAGGCGGTCTCGCGCGCCACCACGGCCTGCACCGCCGGGCGGGCGTTGACCCGGTCGAACCACGCTTCGATCACCGGAACCTTGGGCAACCAGTCGCGGTTCCACTGGTAGGGCGAGGCCATGATCAGGTCGGCCGCCGAAAAGCCGCTTTCGAGCAGGTAGTCCTGCCCTTCCAGCGCCGCTTCCATGCGCGCGGTCATGGCCCCCATATCGCGATAGGTCGTCACCCAGATCGGATTGTCCGCCACCTCGCAGACCATTCCCATGATGAGCGGCTCGACCACCCCCGCGTAATAGGCCAGCCACATCAGGAACGGCCCCCGCTCGGGGTGGCCGGGCGGCACCGCCGTGGGCGCATCGGGGAACAGTTCGGAGAGCAGCGCGAGGATCGCGGCGCGTTCCGTCACCAGCGTTCCGTCCACCTCCAGTGCAGGCACCTTCTTTTCGGGGTGGGGGTTGTCGGCGTCCGGCCCGCCGGAGCCATCCTTCCGCGCAACAGAGACGATTTTCGTCTCTATTTCTGCGGAAAGGCCCATTTCTTCGATTGCCATGGCAACGGTGCCGCTGCGTGAATGTGCTGAATGGTAGAATCTGATCATGACTGTCTCCTGTGTCTGCCGCCTCCCTAGCAGAGCCCCCCTGACAGGGTTGTGTCAGGAGCGCTGGCAGGATCGGCGACAGGAGGCAGTCAGCCGATCTTGCCGGGCAATCCTTCGCCCACCTGCCCGCGGTGGAGCAGGATGTGATCGAGCAGCACGCAGGCCATCATCGCCTCACCCACCGGCACCGCGCGGATGCCCACGCAGGGGTCATGCCGGCCCTTGGTGATGATCTCGGTCTCCTCACCCGCCGTGTTGATCGTCCGCCGGGGCTTGAGGATCGAGCTGGTCGGCTTCACCGCAAACCGCACCACAATGTCCTGCCCGGTCGAGATGCCGCCTAGGATGCCCCCCGCGTGGTTCGAGCTATAGACAGCCCCGCCCTGGCTCATACTGATCTCGTCGGCATTGGCCTCACCAGTAAGGCGGGCAGCGGCGAAACCATCGCCGATCTCCACGCCCTTCACCGCGTTGATGCTCATCATCGCGGCGGCAAGGTCGGTGTCGAGCTTGCCATAAACCGGCGCGCCAAGCCCCGCAGGCGCGCCCGAGGCCACAACCTCGATCACCGCGCCCACAGAGTTGCCGCTCTTGCGCAGCTCGTCGAGGTATCCGGCCCACTCCTCCGCCGCCTGCGCATCGGGGGTCCAAAAGGGGTTCTGGTCGATCTGGGCCATGTCGTAGCGGGCCGGGTCGGCGGCGCGGTCGCCCATGCTCACCATGAACCCCTTGATCGAAAGCGAGGGTGCCAGCTTGGCCAGCGCATTCCGGGCCAGCCCGCCCGCCGCCACCCGTGCCGCGGTTTCCCGCGCCGATGAACGCCCGCCGCCGCGATAGTCCCTGATCCCGTACTTCTGCCAATAGGTGATGTCGGCATGGCCCGGCCGGAACTTCTCGGCAATGTCGCCATAGTCCTTCGAGCGCTGGTCGGTGTTGCGGATCATCAACTGCACCGGCGTCCCAGTGGTGACACCCTCGAACACGCCCGAAAGGATCTCCACCTGATCCGGCTCCCGCCGCTGGGTGGTGTATTTGTTCTGCCCCGGCTTGCGCTTGTCGAGCCAGACCTGCAGCTGCTCCGCTGTCACCGGCACGCCCGGCGGGCAGCCATCGACGGTGCAGCCAAGGGCAGGCCCGTGGCTCTCGCCCCAAGTGGTGACGCGGAAGAGGTGGCCGAATGTGTTGAGGCTCATGGGCAGGGCTCCTTTGGCAGCAAGGAGTTACCCAAGGCGCGGCGCGGTGCCAAGGAGAAACAAACCGGCAGGAGCCCGGGACAATCAATGATGACAATGCCACCGCCCAGCTCTTTCAGAGGCCCCCGGTGGCATATTGGGGGGCCCGAGCTCCTGCCGATTCAGTTCAGCAACGAACCCCCGGTAACCATGGGGGCATCGTAACTACACTGGTCGTTGCGAGGCGCTTGGAGCGCCTTCGTTATGTCAGAGAACATATCACAACCCGGCGCGAACCGTTTCGCATTTCGCGCCAATCCGCACGCGGCTCTGGGAATGTTGCAGATGAGTTACGCTGGGTTAACTTCGGGTAACACCCTATAAAAGCGAGTGATTTTTCTTACGGCAACGGAAGGTTGTGAAGCACCCCGCGGCGTGAGGAGAACTCAGGCCGCGCCGCACGCCGCCCGTCGAGCGGAATGGTGATGCCCACCGCAACCCAGTTTTCGCGCTCGTCCAGCAGGTCGAAATGATGCTGCCCGGCGGCAACAGAGAGCTGTATCTCGCGCCCCGAGCCGGGCATCTCCAGCCATGTGTCGACCCCGAGGGCGAGGCGGTAGAAATCCTGATCTCCCGAGGCGAGGTTGGCGGTGTCTTTCAGAAAGGCGCCATAGGCCGTAACCGGCCCCTGCCCGGTGTAGCCCACCCGCAGGCCCTTATTGGTGGCATAGCCATCATCGCCCAGCAAGCCGCCCCGGGTTTCGCCAAACCACATCTCGCCGCCCCAGCCGGAGGCGGTCTGCACTGCGGCCTCGACCCCCAGCGCATAGGCACCGCCACCCTCGTTCTGGCTGCCGAGCCAGAGATAGGGGCCAAGCGCCACCCAGCTTGCGGGCCGCGCCGAGGCATGCACCAGCACCCCGGCGGCTGTCAGGCTCTCAGACCCGGCCTCGGTGGTGGAGAGCGTGAGATCCACCGCCAGTTCGCCCCAGCCCAGCCCATAGATCGCGCGGGCCTCGCCGGTCAGGCCAAGGTAATCCCCCGCCGGATGGCCGCCGCCCTCCAGCGTCAGGCCGAAGGTCTCAAAGCCAGTGGCCTGCTGCGCTGCGGCGGGCAGCGGCAGAAGACAGGCCAGTGCGAGGGCGATTGGGCGGATCATGTCGGTCTCCATTGAACAGTCACAAATGCTAGGCCGCGCGCATCAAAAGGGAAGACCCGGGCGTGCCGCAGCGCAGCATCTGTGACCTCCTTGCCATTGCACCGCACCGCTCTATGCTGCGCCTCACCTCGGGGTGCCCCAGCAGTGGGGCTGAGATGCCGGCCATGCGCCCGCGAACCCGTCGAACCTGAACCGGCTAGAACCGGCGGAGGGAAGGTTTCGAGTCCCCTCGATTGCCCGCTCCGCCCGCATGCAATGGAGGATACCCATGAAGACCCCCCTCATCGCCGCGGGATTTGCCCTTGTCGCTCACATGGCGACGGCGGAAACCCTGACGGTCTATGCCCCTGACTACTTCGCGAGCGAGTGGGGCCCCGGCCCCGCGATCAAAACCGCCTTCGAGGCCGAGTGCAGCTGCGAGCTTGAGTTCGTCACCGGCGACGTGCTGCCGCGCATCCTGCTGGAGGGCGCCCGCAGCGACGCCGATGTCGCCATCGGCCTGAGCCAGGATGAAATGGCCCGCGCCGCCGCCTCCGGCCTCTTCGCCGCCCACGGGCAGGATGTTTCGACCCTGACCATGCCGGTTTCGTGGGAGGATGACACCTTCCTGCCATTCGACTGGAGCCACCTCGCCTTCATCTACGACCAGCGCACCGAGACCCCGCCCACCAGCTTCGAGGCGCTACTGGCCATGCCCGACGAGACCCGCATCGTCATTCAAGACCCGCGCGCCTCTGCCGCCGGGCTGGCGCTGGTGATGTGGGTGGAGGAGCTTTACGGCGACAAGGCGGGCGGGGCCTGGGCCCGGCTGGCGCCGAAGATCCTCACCGTCACCAAGGGCTGGAGCGAGGCCTACGGCATGTTCACCGAGGGCGAGGCCGACATGGTGCTGAGCTACACCACCTCGCCCGCCTATCACATCATGGCCGAGGGCGATGAAAGCAAGAAGGCCGCCATCTTCGAAGAGGGCAACTACCTCTACGTCGAACTGGCCGCCCAGCTTGCCGGCACCGACCAGCCCGACCTTGCGCAGCGCTTCATGGATTTCATCCTGAGCGACGGTTTCCAGACGGCGATCCCCGAAGGCAACTGGAGTTTCCCCGCCAAGCTGGACGCCGAGAAACTGCCTGAAACCTTCCGCACCCTCCCGGTGCCGGACAAGGCGCTCTACGTCGATGCCAAAACGGCAGAGGCCATGCGCGATGAGGCCATCGAAACGTGGCGGCAGGGTCTCAGCCAGTAACCCGCAGCCTCGCCGCGCTCGCGGCGGCGCTCGTGCTGGCGGTCACGCTGGGCACGCTCGCCGCCGTGGCATGGCGGGCCGAGGGTTTTGCCGGGGTTGGCCCTGCGGCGCGCGATGCGCTCTGGTTCACACTCTGGCAGGCCGTGGTTTCGGCCAGCCTCAGCGTAGTTCTCGCCGTCCCGGTGGCCCGCGCCCTCGCCCGGCGGCGCTTTCGTGGCCGGGGGGCGGTGATCACCCTCATGGGCGCCCCCTTCATCCTCCCCACCATCGTCGCCGTGCTGGGCCTCGTCGCCGTCTTCGGGCGCTCCGGCGTGGTCAACGTGGCGCTCCGGGCGCTCGGTCTGCCCGAGGTCAGCCCCTATGGCCCGCAGGGGGTGATTCTGGCCCATGTCTTCTTCAACCTGCCTTTGGCCGTGCGGTTGGTGCTGCAAGGCTGGCTCTCGATCCCGGCCGAACGCTTCCGCCTCGCCGCCTCGCTCGGCATGGAGGCAGGCGCGGTGCAGAGGGCGCTCGAGTGGCCCATGCTCCGCAGCGTGCTGCCCGGCGCATGGCTGCTGATCTTCGCCCTCTGCCTCACCAGCTTTGCCGTGGCGCTGGCCTTGGGCGGCGGGCCGGGCGCCACCACCGTCGAGCTGGCAATCTACCAGGCCTTCCGGTTCGACTATGACCTTGGCGCCGCCTCGGTGCTCGGCCTCGTGCAATTCGCCCTCGCAGGCGTCGCCGCCGCCCTAGCGTGGGGCCTCGCGCGGCCTGCAGTCTTTGCCGGCGGGCTGGGCGGCGTGGTGCGCCGGTGGGATGGCGGCGGCTGGCTGCGCCTGCAGGATGCCACGGTGATCGCGCTGGCCGCGCTCTTCCTGCTCGCACCGCTGCTGGCCGTTGGTCTGCGTGGCATTACCGGCCTCGCCGAGATGCCCGCCACCGTTTGGTGGGCCGCCCTGCGCTCCCTTCTCGTGGCCCTCGCCTCCGCCGCGCTCTGCCTTGCCCTCGCCCTGCCAATGGCGCTCGCCGCCCGGCGCGGGCTCTGGGTGCAGCTTGTCGGCGTGCTGCCCATCGCCGCCTCGCCGCTCGTGATCGGCACCGGCCTCTTCATCCTCAGCTACCGCTGGGTCCGCCCCGATGAGATCGCGCTGGCGGTGACCGCCCTCGTCAACGCGGTGCTGGCCCTGCCCTTCGCCCTCGCCGCGCTGGTGCCCGCTACCCGCGAGATGCGCGCAGGCTCCGGGCGGCTGGCAGACAGCCTCGGCATGAGTGGCTGGCCGCGGATGCGGCTGGTCACCCTCCCCGCGCTGCGCCGCCCCATCGGCTTTGCCCTCGGCCTCGCCGCCGCGCTCTCGATGGGCGACCTCGGGGTTATCGCGCTCTTCGCCGATGGCGACACCGCCACGCTGCCGCTGCAACTCTACCGCCTGATGGCCTCCTACCGGATCGATCAGGCGGCAGGCGCGGCGCTTCTGCTTCTGGCTCTTTCGCTGGGCCTGTTCTGGGGATTCGACCGGGGAGGGCGCGCAAATGCTGGCGCTTGAAGGGCTGCGGCTCACGCAGGGCAGTTTCACCCTCACCGCCGATTGGGCCTTGCCCCCCGGCGCCCGCGCGGCGGTCATCGGCCCCTCCGGCGCGGGCAAATCGACCCTGCTGATGGGCATCGCGGGCTTCGTTGAGCCTGCGGCGGGCCGGGTGCTCTGGGACGGCGCCGAGATCAGCGCCCTGCCCCCCGGCGCGCGGCCCGTCAGCGTGCTGTTTCAGGAAGAGAACCTCTTCGGCCACCTCAGCGTGGCCCGCAACACCGGCCTTGGCCTGCGGCCAGACCTGCGGCTCTCTGCCGAGGAGCTGCAGCGCGTCGAGGCGGCGCTGGACCGCGTCGGGCTGGGCGGCAAGGGCGGAAGGCTCCCACGGGAGCTGAGCGGCGGCCAGCGCAGCCGTGTGGCGCTCGCCCGCGTCCTGCTGCGCGCCCGCCCGGTGCTGCTGCTCGATGAGCCCTTCGCGGCGCTGGGGCCTGCGCTGAAGCGGGAGATGCTGGCGCTGGTAGAGGAAATCGCGGGCGAATCCAGAGCCACGGTGCTGATGGTCACCCACGACCCCGCCGATGCCCGCGCCTTCGCCGGGCAAACCGTGGTGGTCGCCGATGGGCAGGCCGCCCCGCCGGTCGAGACCGGCCCGCTGCTGGATGATCCGCCCGAGGCGCTGCGGGCCTATCTGGGGTAGCTCGTCATCGGCCCCTGGCCATTCCTCGCACATGCGAAGACGCCTCGAAGGGCGGATGAGCAACCCCCTGAACGACGAAGGCGCGAACCTTGCGGTCCGCGCCTTTTGTCAATCTGCCGTCAAGGCTCAGTCCTTGGCGTTGAGCGCCTTGGCCTTCGCCTTGTGCGGCGCCCAGAGGCGCTTGTTGGTCAGGTAGAGCAGCACCGAGAGGAAGATCAGGAAGCCGACGATCAGGAAGCCCGTCTCCTTGCGCTGCATCATCTTCGGTTCGGCGGCCCACATCAGGAAGGCGGCGATATCCTCGGATTCGTGATGCAGGTCGTTGCTGTGACCATCGTCAAAGTCCACGTCCTCGCCGGCGAGCGGCGGGGCCATCGAGATCCAGCCACCGGGGAAGGCGGTGTTCTCGTAAAGGGTCGCGCCATACTCGGTCTTCTCCTCGCCGGTGTAACCGGTCAGGAGCGAGGCGATGTATTCGGCGCCGCCCATGCCCTTGAAGAACTGGTTGATGCCGGTGCCGTAAGGCCCGTGGAAGCCGGCGCGCGCCTTGGCCATCAGGCTGAGGTCGGGCGCATTGGCGGTGGTCACGGCCGGGAAGTTGTCTGCCGGGGTGGGCGTGCGGAACTCGCCCGTCTCGGCATCGTAGTAATCCCGGTTGGCGTCTTCATCTAGGATCGCGACCTGCGAGGCGTAAGCGCGCACCTGATCTTCGGAATAGCCCAGCCCGCCCTCTTCGGCCATCGACCGGAAGGAGACGTACTTCAGCCCGTGACAGGCCGAGCAGATCTCGGTGTAGATCTTCAGGCCACGCTGCAGCTGGTTCTGGTCATACTTGCCGAAGGGCCCTTCGAAGGAGAAGGCAAAGTCTTCGACGTGGCCCTCGGCCCCCGCCGCGAGGGCGGAGGTGGCCGGCGTTGCCAGCGAGAGGAGGGCGGTGAGTGCGAGTTTGCGGATCATGTCTCTCTCTCCGTCCTCTTATTCGGCGGGCGTGGCCGATTTGGCCTTGCCGTAGTGGGCGTTGAAGTCGTCTTCGATCGTCGCCGGGCGCGGCAACGGCTTTTCGATGACGCCGAGCAGCGGCAGGATCACCAGGAAGTAGGCGAACCAGTAGGCCGAGGCGACGAGCGAGAAGCTCGAGTAGGGCTCTTCTGCCGGCATGGCGCCAAGCCACATCAGCACCACGAAGTCGATGACCAGCAGCAGGAACCACCACTTGAACATCGGGCGGTAGCGACCGGAGCGCACCGAGGAGGTGTCGAGCCAGGGCGCCAGCGCCATCACCGCGATCGCGCCGAACATCGCCAGCACACCGAAGAACTTGGCGTCGATGATGCCGAAGCTGATCCACTCGGCGAACATCACCACCCAGACATCGGAGGTGAAGGCCCGCAGGATCGCGTAGAACGGCAGGAAGTACCACTCAGGCACGATGTGCGCAGGCGTCGAGAGCGGGTTCGCCTCGATGTAGTTGTCGGGGTGGCCGAGGTAGTTGGGCATGAACGCCACCACCGCGAAGAACACCGCGAGGATCACCGCCAGCGCGAACAGGTCCTTGATCACGAAGTAAGGCCAAAAGGGCAGGGTGTCTTTCTCGGCCTCTTCCTTGGTCGCGGTCCGCACGGCAACACCCGTCGGGTTGTTGTTGCCGGTGGTGTGGAAGGCCCAGATGTGCACCGCCACCAGCGCCGCGATGACCATCGGAAGCAGGTAGTGCAGCGAGAAGAAGCGGTTCAGCGTGGCGTTGTCCACGGCCGGTCCGCCCAGCAGCCAGGTCTGGATGTCGGGGCCGATGAAGGGGATCGCGCCGAACAGGCCGGTGATCACCGTGGCACCCCAGAAAGACATCTGACCCCAAGGCAGCACGTAGCCCATGAAGGCGGTGCCCATCATCGCGAGGTAGATCAGCATGCCCACGATCCAGGTCACTTCGCGGGGCGCCTTGTAAGAGCCGTAGAACAGGCCGCGGAAGATGTGGATATAAACCGCGAAGAAGAACAGCGAAGCGCCGTTCATATGGGTGTAGCGGATGAAGTAGCCGCCGTTCACATCGCGCATGATGTGCTCGATGGAGGCAAAGGCGTAATCCACGTGCGGGGTGTAATGCATCACCAGCACAACGCCGGTGGCGATCATCAGCACGAGGCAGAAAGTCAGGACGATGCCCCAGATCCACCACCAGTTCAGGTTCTTGGGGGTTGGGATCATCAGAGTGTCATAGGCCAGCCCAACGATGGGGAGGCGCGAGTGAAGCCATTTCTCGATGCCCGTCTTGGGCTCGTAATGGTCGTGCGGGATACCGGACATGCGCGTTTTCTCCCTTAGCCGAGCTGAATGGTGGTTTCGTCGACGAACTCGGCGACAGGCACCGGAAGGTTCTCGGGCGCCGGACCTTTGCGGATACGGCCCGAGGTGTCGTAGTGCGAGCCGTGGCAGGGGCAGAACCACCCGCCGAACTCACCAGCACCGTCACCGAGCGGCACGCAGCCGAGGTGGGTGCAGACCCCCATCATCACCAGCCACTCGCCGTTCTCGTCCAGCGAGCGGTTCTCGTCGGTCGCGGGCAGGCCGGGCTTGTTGGCGTTGCGGTCCTCGGGGTCGACCAGCTGGCTGACCTCGACGGCGCGCGCCTCTTCGATCTCTTCGGCGGTGCGGCGGCGGATGAACACCGGCTTGCCGAGCCACTTCACGGTCAGCTGGGTGCCGGTCTCGACACCCGAAACATCGACGCGAATCGAGCTGAGCGCCCGCACGTCGGCAGAGGGGTTCATCTGGTTGATGAGACCCCATGCTGCACCGCCAGCAACGACGGTGCCCGCCGCTGCGGTTGCATAATAGATGAAATCCCGGCGTGTACCTTCGGGCTCGTGAGTGTCCGACACGGGTTGTTCTCCTTCTCACCGGCCCGGCGCGTGGCGGGCCATGACGCGGCATGACAAGGGCGTGAACCCCAGCCATTTCGCGCGGTTATTAGCTGGCCCATCCGCGCCAGTCCAGCGGACATTCCCGCGCAGTTGCGGCCAAGTGACGCAAAAATCGCGGAACTGCCGGAAAAATGGCACAGGCAGGCCGGTTCTGCAGCGGCGCGGGGGCCGCTGGCTGTAAATCCGCCAGCGGCGTGCTAGGTGAGGGAGAACGCACCTGAAGACCCCCGGAGCACAGCCCTCATGCGCATTTCCGCCCTGCCCCGCATCGCCGCGGCCCTCGCCCTTTCCCTCGCCAGCACGCTGGCCGTCACCCTTCCGGCACAGGCCGAGATGGAGCTGAGCGTCTACACCGGTTACCAGACCGCGCCGCACAGCCGGGTCGAGGGCAATGACGGCACCGCCGACTTCTCCTTCCTGTCCGAATGGGAGGGCCGGAGCTTTGAGATGCCGCCCTACTACGGGATTCGCGCCACGTGGTGGCGCAACGCCAACCTCGGGTTTGGCGCCGAATTCACCCACACCAAGGTCTATGCCTCCGACGAAACCCTTTCCGACAACGGCTTTGACCGTCTCGAGCTGACCGACGGGCTGAACATCATCACCGCCAATGTGCTCTATCGCTGGCCCGGCCAGTGGGCCTCGGGCAAGGTCACGCCCTACGTGGGCGCGGGCCTCGGCATCGCCGTGCCGCATGTGGACATCACCCCCACCGGCGGCTCCAAGACCTTCGAATACCAGTTCACCGGCCCCGCCGCGCGCTGGCTGGCCGGTGCCTCCTACGCGATCAACGACACGTGGTCGGTGTTCGGCGAGTATCAGGGCACCTATTCGTCCAACAAGGGCGACCTCGCAGGTGGCGGCGAGTGGGAATCGAACATCCTCACCAACGCCATCAACATCGGTGTGAGCTACAAGTTCTGATGAAAGGGGTGGGTGCCAGCACCCGCCCGGCAGGTTGAGCGCCGGTTACGCCTCGGGCGGCCGGGTCGCCTGCATCGAGGGGCGCTCGCAAAAGCGGGCGTACCACTCGGCCAAGGCCTCGTTGCCCGCGCGCCAGTCGCGGTGCGGATGGCGGAAATCGGCATAGCCAAGACCACAGGCCAGCGCGATCTGGGCCACGTCGAGCGGGCCAGACAGGTGGCTCATCCAGCGCGCGTTGGCATGGGTCGCCGCCCTCTGCGCCTTGCCCCACTGCGCCTCCACGATCTCGGCACTCTGCATCGCCTCGGGCCGCAACCGGCCCTCGTAGGTCATCGCCAGAATCGCCTCGGTAAAGCCATGGGCCAGCGCCTCCAGCGTCAGCACCTCCCAGATCCGGCTCTCCGGATAGAGCGTGCCGCTGCCCTGCGTGTCAAGAAAACGGCAAATCACCCGGCTGTCGAACATCGCCGGGCCATCGGGCCGCTCCAGCGTGGGGATCTTGCCGAGCGGGTTCTGTGCCACCGGCATGGTGCCCGGCTCCAGCGGGGTGCCCACGGCCTCGACGCAATCGATCTCATCGGCCAGCCCGACCTCATGGGCCACCACCATGACCATGCGGACAAAGGGCGAGGCGGGGCTGTGATGGAGAATGTAGGGCATGGTGGGGCAACCGGCTGTGTTTGTGAGATATTCACGTTGGCCGAAGTTTGCGCCACTGGCAAGTTAACCTTATGGGCGGCCCGCTTCCGGCCACGGATCGCCGCGCAGGCTCAGTCCTCCGCGCCCATCATCAGCGCCGCCAGCAGCGCCACCTCCTGCCCGATGCCATAGCCCTTCACCTGCCGCGCCGCTGCCATCCTGTGCTCCGCCGGCTTGTTCTGCGCCAGCTTCCACGTGCTCTCGACCTTCTCGACGGCAAAGCGGAACGGCACGATCATCCGCATCAGCCGGGCCAGCGCGTCGGCCGGCATCTTGTCCGCAGTCCACGGCGGCTTGGGCAACAGCCGCTCCTCGAAATGCTCTGAAAGAGTGTCGAGCACCGCCCGCAGCTCGCCATCCGGCATCGGGTGGAGCGTGCCGTCGAGTTGCACAGCCACGTAGTTCCACGTGGGCACCTGATGGTCCATCTCGTACCAGTCCGGCGAAATGTAACTGTCCGGCCCCATCACCGAGAGCCGCGCAGGCAGGGGCGCGGTGCAGGCCCGGGCCAGCGGGTTGGAGCGCATCAGGTGCAACAGCGCCACCCCGCTCTCGGCATCGAGCACGAAGGGCACATGCGCCGTGAGCGGCAGGGTCTCGCCATTGGCGCAGAGCGTGCCGAAACCGCGCTCGGCGGCAAATTCGAGGCTCTGCGCGGTGGGCGCGTCACGGTAGATCGGGTTGGGATGCATCGGCATTTCCGGGCGGCAAAGGTCTGGCCCCCACCCTAAGCGCTTCTGCGCCGGGTGGAAGGGCGTCCCGCTCGGCTTCGTTCCGGCCTCCCCACCCAACGCGCCAAAGGGCAAACGTCTGACCAGAAGAGATTCAGAGCCTCCGGCGGGAGTATTTGCCGCAAGAAAATGAACCAAGTGAGTCAAACTGCACGCACCGCCCCCGGCTCAACCCTTCTTCAACCCCCCGGCATAATCCTCTACCCTGCCCGCAACCCACCCCAACAACGGGAGACCCTGATGACCCAGCGCCTTCACCTCGTCTTCGGCGGCGAGCTGATCGACCCGTCCAAAAGTGCCTTCAAGGATGTCGACGCGATCGACATCGTCGGCATGTTCCCCGATTACGCCTCCGCCTTCGACGCTTGGAAGGCCGCCGCCCAGCGCACCGTGGATAACGCCCACATGCGCTACTACATCGCCCATATCCACCGCCTCCGCGACGAGGAGGCCGAGGCCTCTCCGACCGAGGAACTGGGCTGACCGCCCTTTCCGCGCCCGGCCTGCCATGAGCCCCTCGCCGCTCTCCCGGGCCTTCGCCGGTCTGACCGGCCGCAGCCGCACTGCGCCTGCACCCAGCCCTGCCGGGCAGCGCCCGCCGGGGCGGCTGGTGTGGTGCCACGTCGCGGGCGGCTGTGATGTGGAGACCCTCATCGAACTCGCCCGCGACATGGCCGAGAGCCACCCGGTCACCCTGCTGGTCACCGGGCTGGGCGAGCGCGCGGCGATCCACGATGAGAGCGATGGCGTGCTGCTGTTTCGCGCGCCGCCCGTGGCCGGGCGCACCGCGGCCCGCGCCTTTCTCGCGGCATGGCGGCCCGATGCCGGGCTCTGGGTCGGCCCGCCCGACAATGCCCCCCTGCTCACAACCCTCGGCACCGCCTGCCCGACCACGCTGATCGCCGCGGGAGACGACCGGCTCGCCGGGGCCGACCGCGCCACCCGCGCCGCGCTCCGGCTCGTGGCCGAGATCTGGGTCGGCAGCACCAGCGTCGCTGGCGCCGCCCGCGCCACCGGCATCGGCCCCTCGCGCATCCGCGTCACCGGCGCGCTCTTCGCCCCGCCCGCGCCGCCGCCCTGCATCGAGAGTGACCGGGCCGAGCTGGCCGAGCGCCTCGCCGCCCGCCCGGTCTGGCTCGCCGCCCGCCCTGCCGCCGATGAGTTGCCCCATGTGCTCGCCGCCCACCGCGCCGCGCTGGCCATCGCCCACCGCGCCCTGCTGCTGCTGATGCCGGGCGACGACTGCCCCGACGACGATGCCCTCGCCGCCACGCTCTCCGGCGAGGGCTTTTCCATCGCCAGCCGCGCAGAGGGCGACGAGCCCTCCGACAGCACCGAAATCTACATCACCGACCGGCTCTCCCCCGAGGAAGATGGTCTCTGGTTCCGCCTCGCGCCGCTCTGCTACCTCGGCGGCACGCTGACCACCGGCACCCCTGTGCAACCCGCGGCCCCCGCCGCCGCGCTCGGCTCGGCCATCACCTTCGGCCCCCACGGCGGGGCGGAGGCGGCAACGCTGGCGCGGCTCGCAGGCGCAGGCGCCGCCCGCGCGCTGGCCGATGGCGCCGCGCTGCCCGCCGCCGTCTCAGAGCTGCTCTCCCCCGACCGCGCCGCCGAACTGGCCGCCGCCGCATGGACGGAAATCTCCGAAGGCGCCGCCGTCATCTCGCGGCTCGCCACCCACCTCGGCACCCAGCTCGAAACCGGGGGCGCGATCTGATGCGCGCACCGCTCTACTGGTACACCCCGCCAGAGGCCCCGGCGTGGCAGGCCCGCGCCCTCGCCCCGCTCGGCTGGCTCTACGCCCGCGCAACCGCTCGCCGCGTCGCCCGCCCCGGCATGCGCGCCTCGGTGCCGGTGATCTGCATCGGCAACATCAACGCGGGCGGCACCGGCAAGACCCCCACCACCATCGCGCTGGCCCAGCGCATCGAAGGCGTTCACATCGTCTCGCGCGGACATGGGGGCAGCCTCGAAGGCCCGGTGCAGGTGAACGAGCGCAGCCATACCGCCGCCGAGGTTGGAGACGAGCCGCTGCTCACCGCCGCCTTCGCGCCCACATGGGTCGCCAAGGACCGCGCCGCCGGAGTCCGCGCCGCCGAGGCCGCAGGCGCGCGGGCGGTGATCCTCGACGACGGCTTCCAGAACCCTTCGGTCCATAAGGACCTCTCGCTGGTGGTGGTCGACGCCCATCGCGGCTTCGGCAATGGCCGCTGCCTGCCCGCCGGGCCGCTGCGCGAACCGGTCGCCGCCGGGCTGGCGCGGGCAGACCTGCTGCTCTCCATCGGGCCGGACCCCGCGCAGCAGAAGTTCGCCGCCGACTGGGGCCATGCCATCACCGTGCCGCACCTCACCGGCCACCTCGAGCCACTGCAAACCGGGATGGATTGGGAGGGCCTGCCCACGCTCGCCTTCGCCGGGATCGGCCACCCCGAGAAGTTTTTCGCCACCCTGCGCGGCCTCGGCGCCAACGTGCTGCGCGGCGAGGCGCTGGACGATCACCAGCCGCTGACCCCCGCGCTCATGGCCCGGCTGGAGCTGGAGGCCAAAGCCCTCGGCGCACAGCTTGTGACCACCGAGAAGGACGCCGTGCGCCTGCCGCCCGACTTCCGCCAGAAGGTGCTCACCCTCCCCGTCCGCCTCGAACTCTCCGACTGGTCCGCCCTCGACGCCGCCCTGCCCTAGGCCGGGACTCGTCTCCTCCGCCGCAGGCCGCACCCCGAACACCGCGCCCCGACCAGCGTGCGTTGTATTAGTTAATGCGCAAAACCCAACGTGCGTATGCATGGGATGTGCATCACTTGTGCATCGGATGTGCATGCCCCGAAATGCCGTTAACCCCTATGGGTTAACACAAGGCACGCTGCCCCGGCCCAAGGCCCGCGCCGGGCAAAAAAGGGGCCCCGTTGCCACTGGGGCAAACGGGGCCGAAGGTCGTGCCATGTGTCAGGCCACAGGCACCGGCGGTAACTTTGTGAACTCGAAGGTCTCTAGTCGCGCATCTCGGCGCGGATCTGCTGGCGCAGCACATCAATGCTCACCGGCTTGCCATCTTTCTTGAAGTGCCAATAGGTCCATCCGTTGCAGCTCGGCGCGCCTTCCAGATGCGCCCCCACCTTGTGGATCGAGCCCTTCACGTCATTGGCCACAAGCGTGCCGTCGGCCCGCACCTTGGCCGCATTCTTGCCGTTGCCGCTCACCAGCATCTCGCCGGGGCGCAGCATCCCGCGCTCCACAAGCTGGCCAAAGGGCACCCGCGGCTCGGCCCGCTTGGAGGTGCTGACCGTCAGCGCGTCGCTGTCGATTTTCCGAACGTTATCAATGCGCTTCTGGGCAACCTCACGATACTCGGGCTCCCGCTCGATGCCGATGAAGTCACGCCCGAGCATCTTGGCCACGGCGCCTGTGGTGCCGGTCCCGAAGAACGGGTCCAGCACCACATCGCCAGGGTTCGTCGTGGCGAGCAGTACACGATGGAGCAGGGCTTCCGGCTTTTGCGTCGGATGCGCCTTCTCCCCCCTGGAGTTCTTGAGCCGCTCGTGGCCATTGCAGATGGGCAGCACCCAGTCCGACCGCATCTGCACGTCGTCGTTGAGCGCCTTCATTGCCTCGTAGTTGAAGGTGTATTTGCCACCCTCGGATTTGCTGGCCCAGATCATGGTTTCATGGGCGTTGGTCAGCCGCATGCCGCGAAAGTTGGGCATGGGGTTGGATTTGCGCCAGACCACATCATTCAGAATCCAGTAACCCGCATCCTGTAGCTTGGTCCCGACCCGAAAGATGTTGTGGTAGCTGCCGATCACCCAGATCGCACCATCTGGTTTGAGAATCCGGCGCGCGGCAGCCAGCCACTCCTCGGTGAAGCGGTCATAGGCCTTGAAGCTGTCGAACTGGTCCCAATGGTCATCGACGGCGTCGACCTGCGAGTTGTCGGGGCGGTGGAGGTTGCCCTTGAGCTGCAAGTTGTAGGGAGGGTCCGCGAAGATAAGATCAACCGAGGCCTCGGGGAGCTTGTTCATCTCCGCGATGCAGTCACCAGCCAAGATCTGGTTGAGCGGCAGCTCACGCTGCCCCTGTCGGGTCGTCGTCTTCGTCATGTGTCTGCCTCTGTCCCTGCGCTCTTTTGGCGCTCGGTGTTGTTGGCTTGAGCATGAGTCAGAGGCGATTCGCGGTCAATTTCTTTTTTGAATCAGGGGTTTGCAGATTTTTGTTGCATCAAGATATTGCGTATCGGGGCAAAGGAACGCCGATGATGTTGTGTGACCCCCAATTGCTGGAGTGCCCTCAAGTGCACACTCGTTCCGTAGCCCGCGTTGCTCTCCCAGCCGTAGCCGGGGTGTTGTTGCGCCAAATCCACCATGAGCGCGTCACGGGCCACCTTGGCCACGATCGAAGCCGCCGCGATGGAGAGTGATTTGCCGTCGCCCTTAACCACCGCCTCCGCCGATCCGCAGCCCTGCGGGAGTTTGTTGCCATCGATGAGCAGGTGGTCGGGGGCGTTCGGCAGGCCTGCCACGGCGCGCGTCATCGCGGTGAGCGCCGCCTGAAGGATGTTGATCTCGTCGATCTCCTCCACGCTCACATGCACGATGCAAACCTGCGCCGAGGCATGGATCGCTTCGTTCAGCGCGAGGCGGCGCTTCTCGGTCAGCTTCTTGCTGTCGTTCAGCCCGGGCGGAACATTCGCGGGGTCCAGCACCACCGCCGCCGCCGTCACCGGCCCGGCCAGCGGGCCGCGCCCCACCTCGTCCACCCCGGCGACGCGGGCGAGACCACGGGCAAAGGCGGCTTCTTCAAGCGAGAAATCAGGAAAGCTTTTCATGCCCTCCCATCACCCGGCAGGCGGCGGGGTGCAATGGGGAAGAGGCCATAAAAATGGGGCGGAGAGCCTCACCCTCCGCCCCCAGTCCAGCGTGGCCCCATGGGGATGACAGCCACGCCCTGCTCGGCGGTGCGCCCCAGGAGACCGGGACGCGCCTTGCCTGTTCGGTGTTCAGTTCCGGCGCATCAGGTCCGGTAGCCGGCGCGGCGCAGGCAGCGCTGCTCGTAGGCCTTCACCCGCTTGCGACCGAGATCGAGCGTGTAAGAGCAGTTCTGCGGCAGCCGGGCCCGAAAGCCACTGCGTTCAAGGCAGGGCTGGCCGTAGAAGATCTGCGTGCCCCGGCGGGTCGGCACGGCGGTTTCGCAGCGCTGCGGCAGCCGCGCATGGCGGTTGCGGTCCTTGTAGCGGTCGCCTCCGTAGCCGGGGGTGACCCGGATCACCCGGCCGTTGTCGCGGCGCGAGGTGCTGGCGCGGTCCTTGTTGCGCTCGTTTGCGGCCACCAGCGCGCCGATGGCGCCAAGGCCGAGCAGCAGGCGCAGGGTTTCGCCCCGGTCCATCTCGGCCTGTGCGGGCGAGCTGAAGGAGGTGAGCGCCACGGCGGCGGCGAGGGCGGTTGCGGTCAGGGTCTTGAACATGGCGTGTCCTTTCTTGCGTCTCAGGAGCCCGGGTTGGGCGTCTGTCCGAGACGCGCCGGGGCGGTGATGAGATGAGGATGGGCGGGGGTGGGCCAGACAAACAATATCGCCGCCCGGCTATTGGCTATCAGGCCGAAATCGGGCTGTTGTTATTGAATATCGGCGCCGGTAACCGCATGACTATGCGCATGAAAACGCTCTTCACCCTCCCTGCCGCCGCGCTGGCTCTCGCGCTGGCGGCCGCCCCTGCGGGGGCCACCTGCTACGCCGAGTACAAGGCCAAGCAGGACAATCCGCTCAAGCTCCATTACGGCGTGATGGAGCTCGGGCCAGCCTGCCCGCCTCGCGGCGATGCCAAGGCCCAGGTCGCCGCCCGTTTGCAGCGCGGCGGTTGGGTGCTACTCAATGTCATCTCGCTCTTCGAGGGCACCCCCAGCAAGGCGCAGCAGCAGAATGCCGGATCAAACTTCCTTCGCTACTGACCTGCGGAGCACGGGCAACCGTGTTGTCACCTTCGGCATCGCCGGGATCGTCGCGATCCTCGGCCTTGCCGCGGTGTTCCTGTTTCTGACCCTGCCGGATGGCAACGCCTTCAACGAGCGGGTGGAGCAGATCTTCACCGAGAACGATGCGCTGGTGACCTCCGAGGCGGTAAAGCTGCTGGAGGTTCTGGCCCAATCCGGCACGGCTTTCAGCGACGTTCTGGTCAGCTACCGGATCGTCATTTTCGTGCTGCTGATCTTCTCCACCGCCCTGCTGATCGCCGCGCTGGTGTTTCTCGTCACCATCATCGCGCTGAACAAGCGGATGGGCGAGATCGAGAAACAGGGGATTCAGGTGAGTAGCCTCGTGATCTCTCGCGAAGAGCGTGTGGTTCTGCTGAACAATATGGAATTCAAGCTCACCGAGGCCGCCATCGAGACCCTCGCCGTGCTGGCCGAGGCCCGGATGGATGAAGATGTCCTCTCCGGCGCCGCCATTGAGGGCGTGATCCAGGGCAAGCCGGAGGCCGATTGCGACGAAGCCGCAGGGGCCACCCGGATCAAACGCCTGCGCGACTCGCTCGGCAATCAGATGGTCTCGGAGCTGCTGGTGAAGAACATCGCCCGCAAAGGCTACATGCTCGCCATCGACAAGGATGTGATCCGGATGGTGTGAAGCGCCGGTTGCAGGCCAGTGCCTTGCCCGGAATCAAGCCGCAGGCGCCGGGCAGCGCCGACCCGCCCCCCGGGGCGGCGCTTGGGTGAGGTTGGGTAAGATCTCTTAGGGAAGATGACTACTGCACCATAAAGCGCCATGCACAGCCGTTGCCTGCGCCACCCCGCGGGTCGGCGCTGCCCGGCGCATCACCGTTGCATATGGAGCGACACCTCACCCCGGCAGCGGCAACTCCTCCCGCTTGTAAGGCCCCCAATCGGTGATCTCCGGGTAATACATCGCCCGCCACTTCCGCACCCTCGGGTTCATCGCCCTGAACCACAGCGGGCTCACCAGCGCCATGAACCCCATCGCCGGGTAGCCGAAAGGAAGCTGCGGGGCCTCGCCTGCATTGTAGGTCTGCAAAAGCGGAAACCGCCGCGATGGCTTGTAATGATGGTCCGAGTGGCGCTGCAGGTTGATCAGCAGCCAGTTCGTCGCCTTATGCGCCGCGTTCCACGAGTGATGCGGCCGCACCGGCTCGTAGCGTCCCTTGCCAAGGTGCTTCCGGGTCAGCCCGTAATGCTCGATATAATTGGTTAGCTCCAGCAGCCAGATCGCCGTGCCCGCCTGATAGAGAAACAGCAGCAGCCCGGCCCAGCCGCCCAGCGCAATGGCCGCAATGACAAAGGCCAGTTGCAGCCCCCAATAGCGCCAATGCGGATTGCTCCGGTGCCACCACGGCAGCCCCTTGCGCGCCAGCATCGCGTTCTCGGCATGAAACGCGCTCACCGGCTCCTCGCGCACCACCCGCAGCAGGTAACGCCAGTAGTTTTCGCCATACCGGGCCGTCACCGCATCGCGCCGGGTGCCGACATGCACGTGATGCACCAGCAGATGTTCCGAGCGAAAATGCGAGTAGAGCACCGAGGCCAGCAGGATATCCCCCAGCCACCGCTCCAGCCGGTTGCGCTGATGCACCAGCTCGTGGGCATAGACGATCCCGATCGCGCCATTGGTCACGCCGATGCCGAAGAAGATCACGATCTTCTCCACCACGTTCAGATGATCCGCCCCCGGCACCCATGCGAGCATCAGCAGCAAGAGCCCCACCTGCACAGGGCACCAGAGCAGCGTGATCAGCTTGTACCAGAAGAGTTGTGCCTCCTCGGTGTCGGTCTCTGGATTGTCGAGGTTCAGCCCGGTGACCCCATCCAGCAGGGTGAAGCCCACGAGTGTGAACAGCGGCACACCCAGCACCCAGAGCCCGCCCCACGCGGCGGAGGCGATCACCAGAGGCACGGTCAGGAGCGACACCCAGAAGGGCGCCGCCGCGCGGAAACTTGAGATAGGTGCAGAGGCCATTGGCCCTCTCCCGATGGTCATGCGCGCCCCGGCCAGATCATACGGGGGCAGGGCGGCGTTTCAATCGCCTGTGACATTCAGCGCTTGCGACGTTGCGGCAAGGTCGTAGGCCTTGCGCATCACGGTGGGCAGCGCGGCGGGGGAGAGCCGCTCCCAATGCAGCCCCTCCGGCGCCTCGGCCTCCGCCCGCCCGGCATGAACCCGAAGGATCAGGTGGAAATGGGTGAAGGTGTGGCGCACTTCCCCGATCTCCTCCAACGCGGCGCTCACAGGAGACGCGCCTTCTGGCGGCTCCTCGGCCCAGCCAGAGCCAGGCCAGCCCAGCATCCCGCCCAGCAGCCCTTTCTCCGGCCGCCGCTCCAGCAAAAACGCCCCGTCCCCCCGGCGGATCACGTAAATACGCCCCAGCCGCACCGGTTTGGGCTTTTTCGGGGTTTTCCTCGGCAACTCCGCCGCGATGCCCTCCGCCCGCGCAGCGCAGGGCTCCCGCCAAGGGCAAATCCCGCAGGCCGGATTCTTAGGAGTGCAAATGGTGGCACCAAGGTCCATCACCGCCTGGGCATAATCCCCCGCCCGCGCCTCGGGCGTCAGCGCGGCGGCATGACCCACCAGCACCGGCTTGCTCGCGGGCAGCGGCTCCTGCACCGCATGGAGCCGCGCCATCACCCGCTCCACATTGCTATCTACCACGGTCTCGGACCGGCCAAAGGCAATCGCCGCCACCGCCGCCGCCGTGTAGGGGCCGATGCCCGGCAAATCGCGCAGGCCCTCAACTGTGTCGGGAAAGCCGCCGCGCTCAGCCACCACACGGGCGCATTTCAGCAGGTTGCGAGCGCGGGCGTAGTACCCGAGGCCCGCCCAACGGGCCATCACATCCTCGTCCTTCGCCGCCGCCAGCGCCTCCACGGTGGGCCAGAGCCGGGTGAAGGTGTGAAAGTAGTCTTTCACCGCCGCCACCGTGGTCTGCTGCAGCATCACTTCCGAGAGCCACACGCGGTAAGGATCGGCCCGCTCGCCGCTGCCCGGTGGCACACGCCACGGCAGCACGCGAGCGTGGGCATCATACCACTCCAGCAGCGCAGCACTCATCTCCCCGGCCTGTAACTCGTCACGCAATGTTTATGGCTCCCCTGCCCGCATTTGGCTGGCCCCGCCGTGGCCGCGGGCGGTAAGATAGGGGTCACACAGCTGAAATGCGAGGCCATGGCCAAGGCACCTGCAAAACCTCTCAAGCGCCACATGCGCGGCTTCGCCCAGACGGCGAAGTTCGTGACCGGCGATATCCGCAAGGCAACGGAGAAACGGGGCTTTGCCGAGATGCGCGTGCTGACCCATTGGGCCGAGGTCGTGGGCGAAGAGACCGCCGCCGTCACCCGCCCGATCGATGTGAAATTCGGGCGCGGCGCCTTTGGTGCCACCCTGCGCGTGCTGACCACCGGGGCCCACGCCCCGATGCTCGAAATGCAAAAGGAGCAGATTCGCGAGCGGATCAATGCTGTCTATGGCTTTGCCGCGATCCAGCGCATCCAGTTCACCCAGACGGCCCCCACCGGCTTTGCCGAGGGGCAGGCCGATTTCAACCACGCCCCCAAACGCCGCGCACAGCCCGCCCCCGCCCAGCGCGAGGCCGCCGAGGTGCTGGCGCAGGGCGTCACCGATCCCGCGCTGAAAGCGGCCTTGAGCCGGCTCGGCGCTCATGTCATCCACAAATCCGAACGCGGCTGAAGGCCCGCGCAGAAGTCCGAAAGGCCCTTTATGAACTCCAAGATCCTCTATTCCGCCGTCTTCGCCGTGGCCATCGCCGCCGGGACGTATTTTGCCATCAGCCGCACCAGCACCCCGGCCGGCACCGGCTTCGACCTTGCGGCACAGGCCCAGACGGCAGCGGATGTCGACACCTCGGGCATCGCCGAGATGACGCTGGGCGAAGAATCCGCCCCGGTGAAGGTGATCGAATATGCCTCCTTCACCTGCCCGCATTGCGCCAGCTTCCACCAGAACGTGTTCAAGAAGCTGAAGGAAAACTACATCGACACCGGCAAGGTCCACTTCACCTACCGTGAGATCTACTTCGACAAGCCTGGCCTCTGGGCCGGCATGGTCGCCCGCTGCGCCGGTCCGGTGCGCTACTTCGGCCTCTCCGACGCGATCTACAAGGAGCAGACCGAGTGGCTCAAAACCCGCGATCTGGCCGGGATCCACGGTGACCTGCGCAAACTGGCGATCAAGTCTGGCCTCGGTGCCGAACAAGTCGATGCCTGCCTCGCCGATGCCGAGAAGGCTCAGGCCCTCTATGCCGTCTTCCTGAAGAACGCCGAGGCCGATGACATCAGCTCCACGCCGTCCTTCATCATCGACGGCGAAAAGCACACCAACATGAGCTACGACGATTTCGCCGCCATCCTCGACGAGAAGATCGGCGAATGAGCGCAAGGCCCTGTCGCGGTTAACGAAAAGATAGGGCTTTCACCTTAGCACCTTGAGAGCGTGGGCGCGGCCAGTCGCGCCCGCACTCGCAAGGAGGCGGTGGATGAGCGTTGAACAGGAGCGGCGGCAGGAATGGCGCCCGGAACGGGGCGAAGCGCCGTTTGATCTTGGCGAAGTTTTCTATTCGCGCACTGATGAACGCGGCATCATCCAGAGCGGCAACTACGTGTTTCAGCGCGTCGCCCATTACGAGTGGGATGAGCTGATCGGCGCCCCGCACAAGACCGTGCGCCACCCCGAAATGCCCAAGGCCGTGTTCCGCGTATTCTGGGATGAGCTGAAGGCTGGCAAGGTCACCGCCGCCTACGTGAACAACCGCGCCAAGGACGGGCTGCACTACTGGGTCTTCGCCATCGTTGCGCCCTGCAAGGGCGGCTACCTCTCGGCCCGGATCAAGCCCACCAGCGAGCTGCTGGAACCAGTCAAGGCGCTCTATCAGAAGCTGCACAAGGCCGAGGTGCAGGGCAGCTCGGTGGATGACAGCGCCGCCGCGCTGCTGGAAGGGCTGCGCGCAATGGGCTTTGCCGATTACGACAGTTTCGTGCTCAAGGCGCTAGGCACCGAACTTGTGAGCGAATGCCGTGAACTCGGGATTCCGCCTACCGCCAACGTCACCGGGGCCACCGAGCTTGTCGACCTCGCCAAGCAGATCGTCGAGGCCACGCGGGAGCTGTCCGGCGAGTTCTCCTACCTTGAGGGCATCCCCCGCAACCTCCAGATCAAGGCCGCACGGGTCGAGCGCACCGATGGGCCGCTCAGCGTGCTGGCCCGCAATTACGAGGGCATGTCGATCGACATGTCGGAGTGGTTCGAGGCTCATGTGGTGGGCGAGAACACCAGCTTTTCCTCGATTCGCGGCACCATCGAACGCGCCATGCTCGTGGGCTCGGTCGCCACGATCCTCGCCCGCTGCGACAAACAGCTATTGGCCGAGCGGCGCGGGTTGGGCGGGGTCGATATCTTGCCCGAACGGGCGATGCTGAGCGAGCTGCAGGCCAGCTACAAGGCCAAGTCACGCGAGGCCTTCGCCCAGGTCGCGAGCGAGGCAGGTCGTATCGTTGCCTCCTGCCGCGACATGAAGCGCATGCTGCTCGGCCTCGATACCCTCCGCGTCGCCTTCAAGATCGAAGACAGCCGCTCAGGCGAGGCCAATGCAGGGATCGGCGATATCATCGCCCAGCTCGCCGCCGCACAGGAGCGGGCCAATACGCACCGCAACACCATCCTTGAACGCAGCGAGCGCATGGCCGAACTCGCCGCCGAGATGCAGGGGCCGGAGCGCTCGCACCTGCCCGATCTACTGCTCTACGGCCCACGGATGCTGCCCGCCGTCGAGAAAAGCCCCGCGCTGAGAAAGTCCGCCGCTTGATCCGCCCCTTGCCCCTCCCATCCCCGGCCCGTCCGCAGTAGCTTAGCCCCAGCGCCCGCAGCTCAAGCGGGCGGCAGACAAGGGGAGGCCGGCCCATGGCCATGCAATGCGCAATTCTCGATGACTACCAAGGCGTGGCGCTCACCTGCGCCGACTGGTCGGGCCTCGCCCCCGCGGTCGAGCCGGTCGTCTTTTCCGACACGATCGCGGGCGATGCCCTCGTGGACAGGCTCCAGCCCTTCGAGGTGATCGTTGCCATGCGCGAGCGCACCCCGTTCGACGCCGCCCTGCTCGCCAGCCTTCCCAACCTGCGCCTGTTGGTCACCACCGGCATGCGCAACGCCTCCATCGACATGGAGGCCGCCAAGGCCCAAGGCATCACCGTATGCGGCACCGCCAGCCTCGGCCACCCCACGCCCGAGCTGACATGGGGCCTGCTCCTCGCCCTCGCCCGCCGCATCCCGCAAGAGGATGCCGCCCTGCGCGCCGGCGGCTGGCAAACCACACTCGGGATGGACCTGAAGGGCAAAACCCTTGGCCTCATCGGCTTTGGCAGGGTGGCCCAGGCCATGGCCCGTTATGGCATCGCCTTCGAGATGGAGGTGCTCGCCTTCAGCCGCAGTCTCACCGACGAGGCCGCCGCCGAGAAAGGCGTGCGCCGGGCAAACGGCCTACCCGCCCTGCTCGCCGAGGCCGATGTCGTCAGCCTTCATGTGCCACTCAACGACAGCACCCGCCAGATGATAAACGCCGCCGCCCTCGCCACGATGAAGCCCGCCGCCTACCTGCTCAACACCTCCCGCGCTGGCGTGGTCGATACCGACGCCCTCGCGGCAGCACTGCGTAGTGGCCAGATCGCCGGCGCCGGGGTCGATGTGCATGAGCCCGAACCCCTGAACGGCACCTCGCCCCTGCTCACCGCCCCCAACACTGTGCTCACCCCCCACCTCGGCTATGTCTCACAAGACAACTACGCAGGCTTCTACACCGAGGCGGTCGCAAACATCCGCGGCTGGCTCGATGGCGCGCCGCTGCGGGTTCTGGCATGAGGGCTGGTGATCCCGGCAGGATTCGAACCTGCAACCTGCCCCTTAGGAGGGGGCTGCTCTATCCAGTTGAGCCACGGGACCACGCCGGGCGGGTTTAGCCCGCGCGGGCGGGTCGATCAATCCTGAAGCCCAGCTTAAGGGTGCGCCGGTGCTCGGGCCTTTTCATTTGCGCGCCCACGGGCCAAAAGCTGTGCCAAGGAGGAGACACCCATGGTCACAGTTTCGCAGCGCACCGGCCGCCTTGGCACCGAAAGCGCTTTCGAGGTCCTCGCCCGCGCTGGCAAGCTCGCCGCGCAGGGCAAGAGCATCATCAACCTCGGCATCGGTCAGCCCGATTTTCAGACGCCCGCCCACATCGTCGAGGCCGGGATCAAGGCGCTGCGCGACGGCCATCACGGCTACACCCCTGCCAACGGCCTCCCGGCCCTGCGCGAGGCGGTAGCCGCCGACCTGCACCGGCGGCACGGCTGCGAGGTGAACCCTGACAACGTGGTTGTGCAGCCCGGCGGCAAGCCCACCATGTTCTTCGCCTGCATGCTGCTGGGCGAGCCCGGCGCCGAGATCATGTATCCCAACCCCGGCTTCCCGATCTACGAGAGCGTCATCAAGTATTCCGGCGCAACGCCCGTGCCGATCGCGCTGCGCGAAGACAAGGGCTTTGCCTTCTCCGCCGAGGAGGTGCTGGGCCAGATCACCGAGCGCACCCGACTGATCATCATCAACTCCCCCGCCAACCCCACCGGCGGCGTGACCCCGAAAGAAGAGATCGACAAACTGGTCGCGGGCCTCGCCGATCACCCCGACGTGGTGCTGATGTCGGACGAGATCTACTCCTGCATGCTCTACGGCGGCCGTTCCCACGTGAGCCTGCTGAACTACCCCGAAATCCGTGATCGCCTCATCATGCTCGACGGCTGGTCCAAGACCTACGCGATGACCGGCTGGCGCCTTGGCTATGCCGTCTGGCCAGATGCTCTGGTCGATCATGCGACACGCCTCTGCATCAACGACCACTCCTGCGTCAACGCGCCCACCCAGTTCGCCGGTATCGCCGCGCTGGAAGGCCCGCAGGACGAGGTGGTGAAGATGGTCGAAGCCTTCGACCGCCGCCGCCAGGCCATCGTCGAAGGCCTCAACGCGCTTCCCGGCGTGCGCTGCGCCGATGCAGCCGGGGCATTCTACGCCTTCCCCAACATCGAAGGCACTGGCCTTTCGGCCCGCGTGGCGCAGGACCGATTCCTTGAAGAATGCGGCGTCGCCACCGTTGCGGGCACCAGTTTCGGGGCCTTCGGCGAGGGCTTCCTGCGGTTTTCCTATGCCAACAGCGAGGAGAACATCCGCGAGGCGCTGTCGCGGATCGGCAAGGTTCTGGAGGGCTGAAATGGCGCATGAAAAGGCTCTAATCCAGCTTGAATCGCTCCTCGGCGACCGGCTGAAACGCTCTGATGCCGAGCGCGCGGCTCACGGCCAGAACGAGGCACATTTCCCCGATATGCTGCCCGACGCGGTGGCCTACCCCAAGAGCACTGAGGAGGTCGCCGAGGTGATGCGCATCGCCCACGCCGAGGAAATGCCGGTGGTCGCCTATGGCACCGGCACCTCGCTGGAGGGTCATCACCTGCCCGTGCAGGGCGGCCTCACGATCGACCTGTCGCTGATGAACCGCATCCTCGCCGTGCACGATGCCGACATGGATGTGACCGTGCAGCCCGGCGTCACCCGGACCCAACTCAACGATGAGCTTCGCGCCACCGGCCTCTACTTTCCGATCGACCCGGGCGCCGATGCCTCGCTTGGCGGCATGGCCGCGACCCGTGCGAGCGGCACGATGGCGGTGCGCTACGGCACCATGCGCGAGAATGTTCTGGCGCTGGAGGCCGTGCTCGCCGATGGCCGGGTGATCCGCACCGGCTCCCGTGCCCGTAAATCGTCGTCTGGTTACGACCTCACCCACCTGTTGATCGGCTCCGAAGGCACCTTGGGCATCATCACCGAGCTGACCCTCAAGCTCCATGGCCAGCCCGAGAGCATCGTAGCCGCCACTTGCCGCTTCCCGACGGTCGAAGACGCAGTGAACTGTGTGATCACAACGATCCAGACCGGCATCCCGATGGCCCGGATTGAGTTAGTCAACGGCACCATGGTCCGCGGCTTCAACCGTGCCAGCAACGCAGGCCTGCCGGAAGAACCGCATCTCTTCCTTGAGTTTTCCGGCTCCGAAACGGCGGTCGAGGAGCAATCGGCGATGTTTGAGGAGATCGCCGCGGACTTCGACGCGCAGGACTTCAAGCGCGCCACCCGGATGGAGGAGCGCAACGCGCTCTGGGCCATGCGCCACAACGGTCACCACGCCTCCAAGGCGCTCTACCCGGGCAAGCGCATTCTGGCGACAGATGTCTGCGTGCCGATTTCTCAGCTGGCCGAAGCCGTCACCGAAGCCGAGGACAAGGCCCGAGAACTCGGGCTGGAGCCCTGCATCGTCGGCCATGTCGGCGACGGCAACTTTCACACCGGCATCGGGTTCGACCGCGACGATCCCGCTGAACTGGCCATGATCGAGACCTTTTCGGCCCATCTCGCCGAAACGGCCCTACGCCTCGGTGGCACCGTCTCCGGCGAGCATGGGATCGGCCTCGGCAAGCGCAAATACATGGAGGCGGAGCACGGCCCGGCGCTTGTGCCAATGCGCGCAATCAAGCAGGCGATGGACCCGAAGGGCATCTTGAACCCCGGAAAGGTTCTTCCGGACTAAGCGGTCAGCAAGCCCTTCAGCATAGCAATTTCGGCGGCGAGGCGGCGGGTCTGAATCGCCGCCAGCCGGGCGAACCGTTCCGGCGCGTGGCTCTCGCCTGCGACTGCTGCGATCTTTGCCCAAAGCGCCAACGCCATGGTGCAGCCGGACAAGCGGCAGAAGTCGTGCGCCAAGGGCGCAGCGTCTTCCGCTCCGGCCAAAGCTACGCGCGCTTCGCCCCATTCCCGCTCAGCCTGTGCCACGGCATCAGACCCTGTTTCGGCTGAAACAGTCTCTAACCACGCCCCGAAGGCATCCGCGCTCTCGGCATATTTGCCTCGCACGAACCGCTCCGCCAGAGTCCGCGCGTGGATGCCATTCGCACCCTCGTAGATCGCGGCGATCCGCACGTCGCGGTAGCTTTGCTCCAGCCGGTATTCCTTGAGGTAGCCGTAGCCACCGAGCACCTGCATCCCGGTCTCGGTCGCCCGCATGCCCGCTTCGGTGCACCACACTTTCGCCAGCGGTGTCAGAAACTCCACCAGCGCCGGATTGTCGCCCGATTCCAGCAGGACCAGAGCCACATGGGCCATCGCCCGGGCGCTCACGGCATGGGCATCGATTTCGTCGATCATGCGTCGCACGTCGGCATGGACGTCCAGCGTCACCTCGCCCTCTGGCCCGCGCCCTTGGACCCGCTCGGCGGCGTAACTCTTGGCCACGTCCCAGGCACGGGCGGCATGGGCGGCGCCCTGCAAGGCCACGTCGAGCCGCGCGTGGTTCATCATCGTGAACATCGCCATCAGCCCCTCGCCCTCCTTCCCAATCAGTTCCGCCTCCGCGCCGTCGAACGCAAGCTGGCAGGTGGGCTGGGCATGGATCCCCATCTTCTCCTCGATCCGCGTCACGCTCACCGCATTGCGGCTGCCATCCGCTTTCACGGATGGGCAAAGATAGAGACTAAGGCCGCGCAGCCCGTCATCAGAACTGCGGGCCAGCACGAGGTGCAGTATCGTGTCCGTCGCATCTTGGTCGCCACCGGAGATGAAGATTTTCTCTCCGGTGATCTTCCAGCCATCGCCCGCTGGCACGGCCCGACAGCGAATGCGGCTGAGGTCAGAGCCAGCGCCCGGTTCGGTGAGCGCCATCGTCGAGAGCCATTCGCCGGACGCCAGAGGCGCGATGCAGCGCGCTTTCTGCTCATCGGTCCCGAAATGCAGGATCGTATCGATCGCCCCATGCGCGAGGCTGGTGAGCATCTGCAGCGCATGGTTGGCGGCGGTGAAGATCTCGGAGGTCACCGCAAAAACCGGCCGCCCCATCTCTTGCCCGCCGTAGGCCTCGGGCGCCATAAGCCCCTGCCAGCCCTGCTCGGCGAGGCTCTTGTAGGCCGCCACAAAACCATCAGGCAGGCGGACCCTACCATTCTCCAGCCGCGCGCCTTGGGCATCACCCGCCTCGTCCAGCGGCGCCAGCTCACCCTCCGCGAAGGCGGCAAAATGCGCCCCGATCTCGGCGGACAGCTCGGCGTCATACCCCGGCAGGCCTTTGGCCCCTGCCACGGCTTCGAGACTGAAAAGAATGTCCTCCAGCGGCGCTTTGAACGGCTTCATCAGTCTCTATGCCAGCCCAAGGAGCCGCGCGGCATTGCCCTTGATGATGTCTTCGCGCAGCTCGTCCTTGATCGCGATCTTCTCAAAATCCGCCAGCCAGCGCTCGGGGGTGATCATCGGCCAGTCGGAGCCAAAGAGAACCTTCTTGCGGAGGATCGAGTTGCAGTAGCGCACGAGGATCTCGGGGAAATACTTCGGCGACCAGCCGCTGAGGTCGATGTAAACATTCGGCTTGTGCTGCGCGACCGCAAGCGCCTCCTCCTGCCAAGGGAAGGAAGGGTGCGCGAGGATGATCTTCATGTCGGGGAAGTCCACCGCCACATCATCCATATACATCGGGTTCGAGTACTTCAGCCGCATCCCGTTGCCGCCCGGCATCCCGCTGCCAACGCCCGTCTGGCCAGTGTGGAAAAGCGCGATGCAGCCCTCTTCCTGAATCACGTCGTAGAGCGGGTAGGCCATGCGATCATTGGCGAAAAAGCCCTGCATGGTGGGGTGAAACTTGAAGCCTTTCACCTTGTATTCGCGGATCAGCCGGCGCGCCTCGCGGGCGGCCATCTTGCCCTTCCACGGATCGATGGAGGCGAACTGGATCAGCACATCGCTGTTCTCGGCCACCAGCTCGGCCACCTCATCGTTGGAATAGCGCCGATAGCCGGTCTCGCGCTCGGCATCGACGGGGAAGATCACGGAGGCGATGTTCTGTTCGCGGAAGTGCGCCGCCGTCTCGGGTATGGTCGGCGGATGCTCCCACGGGGCGCGAAAGTACTTGGCCATGGTGCTTTGCAGGTCGTCGTAGCCGTCATCCGTGTGGCAGCCGCAGGGCTCCTCGGCGTGGGTGTGAATGTCGATCGCGCGGACCTTGGAGATATCGACCATGTCAGCTTTCCTTCAATGTGATCACAGCCGGATCGGCGTTATCGTAGAGCCGTTCCAGCATTTCGGCGCGGCGCGTCAGCACCTTGCGGAAGTTGAGGTTTCCCTTGGCGGTCATCTCGCCGTCACCCATCGAGGGCGGTTCGGAGAGCACGAGGGCGCGGGTGATGAGCGACGCGGAGCCGGATGTTTGGCCGGCCCGCTCGGCAAGGCGGTGGCGAATTTCGCGCTTCAGGTGCTCGCCGATCAGCGCGCCATCGGCAGCGTCTTCCTCGAAACCGGCCTTTTTGAGCGCCGCCATGTTCGGGAAGATCAGCAGGCCGATCTCCTTGCGGTCGGCGCCTGTGATCACAAGATCGGAGGCGATGCCATCCAGCAGCTTCAGCGCCTCCATCCGCAAACCCGCCGCGCGAACCCAGGTGCCGGTTTGCAGCTTGAAATCCTCCGAGATCCGGCCGTCGAACTTCATCCCCTTGTTGATGTCGCCCGCGTCTACGAAGACCATCGCATCGCCGGTGATGAAGAAACCCTCTTCGTCAAACGCCTCTGCCGTCTTCGCCGCGTCCTCGAAGTAACCGGGCATGATGTTCGGCCCCTTAACGCGCACCTCGCAACGCATCTCCTCATCGGGGATGAGCTTGGTGGTCACGCCTGTCAGCGGAACGCCGACGATGCCCGAACGGTCAGTCGGCTCATGTTGGAGCATGGTGGCCGGCGCGGTTTCGGTCAGGCCCCAGGAGGAGGTCATAAGCGGGTGCGCGCCGCGCACCTCCATCGCCATCTCTTCCATCGCCGTCCACACGTCTTGCGGCAAAGAGGCGCCTGCGTAGAAGATCATGTCGAGTTCCGAGAACACGCTGCGGCGCAGGGCCTCGTCGCTCTTCATCGCGTCCACGACCATGCCAAAGCCGACCGGCACGTTGAACCAGATCGTCCCGGCCTTCATGTTGAGGTTCTCGAGCGTCCGGTCAATCAGCGCGTGGGTGGGCTTGCCGTCGTCGATGTAGATCGAGCCGCCGTTGGCCAGCATCATGTTGAAGTTGTGCGACCCGCCGAACACGTGGTTCCACGGTAGCCAATCGACGATCCGGGGCGGCTTGCTGCCGAGGAAGGGCAGGGCGTCGAGCAGCTGGGCCTGATTGGCGCACATCATGCCATGGGTTGTGATCACGGCCTTGGGGTTGGAGGTGGAGCCGCTCGTCAGTAGGTATTTCGCGACCGTATCGGGGCCGATTTCCGCATGGATAGTATCGATATCAATGCCACTGTCGCCTTTCAGAAGTACATCGAACGCAACCATCCCCGGTTCGGCGTTGACCGAAACAAGCCGCTCCAGCGCGGCGATCTCTGGGAGCGCCAGCGCCTCCGCGTAGCGGGCGGCGTCGTCGGCGTAGATCATCCGCGGCTTCACCAACTCCACCGCATGCTTCAGCCGCCCGTGAGCGCCGTGGATCAGCGCGTATTGCTCGGCCACGGGTACCAGCGGAATGCCCACGTATTGCGCGGCGAGTGCCAACAACCCGTGGTCCACCCCATTGCCCGACATCACTAGGATCGGCGTGTCGGCGCCAAGGCCCCGACCGACGAGCGCAGCCCCAACAGCGCGAACCTGCTCCAACACCTCGGCATAGGCCAACTCGCGCCAGCCAGCGCCCGAGCGCTCGGCGATGAACACGCGGTCGGGCGCCTCCTTGGCCCAGCGGTGCAGCCAATCGCCTGTCACCCGCGCGGGTGTGCTCATCTGGTAGCCGGAGCGCAGCAGCATGGTGCCATCTGCGCGGGTCTCTTGCTCGACCCGATGCGCCAGATATCGGCTGTCGGTTGTCATTTCGGGCTCCTCCCCAGTTTGCCGTTGCGCTCGATCCGGCGCAGGGCGGTGATCAGCATGTCGAGTTCGGCGTCCGTCAGCCCTTCGGCCATGCGTTTGTCATGCGCGCTCACGGCGATCCGCGCCTCCTCGCAGAGCGCGAGGCCCTTGGCGGTGACGTGCAGCGCATAGGCGCGGCGGTCGTCGGGCGCGCGGTCGCGGGTGAGCAGCCCGGCCTGCTCCAGCTCATCGAGAATCACCACGAGGTTTGGGCGCTCGATGGCCAGCAGTTCTGCCAGTTGCGATTGCCGCAGCCCCGGGTTCTCCATCACCACGACCAGCGCCGAGAAGGTCACCATCCGCAGGCCGAAGGGCGCGAGCGTGGCGTTCACATCCATCTGGATCATGTGAAACGCCCGCTTCATGTTGTAGCCGACGTGGCCGCGCAGCCCCTCGTCATCCGGGTCAGGCTGCACGAGTTGGGGGCGCGGCGTGGGCATCAGCTGAACTTCGGCGCGCGCTTTTCGAGGAAGGCCGCCAACCCCTCCAGCGCGTCGGGCGATGTTTGAGTCAGGGCGGCACAGAGACTTTCTGTGAAGAGGCCGTCCGCCTTGGCCATGTCTTCGATCCGGGAGATGGCTTGCACCATGATGTAGTTGGAAAGCGGCGCATTGGAGGCGATCTTTTTCGCCAGCTCCATCGCCAGATCGAGCGCCTCGCCCTCGCCCACGGCATAATGCGCGAGGCCAAGTGCCTTGCCCTCCTCATGGCCATACTTCCGGCCAGTCAGCATCATCTCGATCATCCGGTCGGCACCGAGGATACGGCCCACGCGCACGGTTGCCCCGCCGCCTACGAAGATCCCGCGCCGTCCTTCCGGCAGCTGGAAGATCGTCGAGGGTTCGGCGATGCGCACATGGGTCGAGGTGGCCAGCTCCAGCCCGCCGCCGATTACCGCGCCGAACATTGCCGAAACCACCGGAACCCCGCCAAACTGGATACGGTCCATCACTTCGTGCCAGCCGCGCGAATGGCGCATCGTGCCCTCGGCATCGCGCGCCTTGTGCTCGCTCAGGTCGAGGCCCGAGCAGAAGTGCCCCTCGGTGCCGGTCAGCACCACCACGCGCACGCCCTCGGGCACCTTTCGGAAGAACCCGTCAATCGCCTCCAGCAGCTCGTCGCACATGGCGTTGCGCTTGCCGGGGCGGTTCATGGTGAGCACGGCGATGCCGTCGTCCCTCACGTCGATTTTCAGCATGTCGCTCATCGTGTTTCCTTATCGGGGCGGCAGGCGGGTTGCGCCGTCGAGCCGGATCACCTCGCCGTTCAGGTAGGCATTTTCGATCATGTGCTGCACCAGCATGGCGTATTCGCGCGGCAGGCCGAGGCGGTGCGGGTAGGGCACGTTGGCGATGATCGCCTGCGTCGTCTCTTCCGGCAGGCTCTCCATCATCGGCGTGTTGAAAAGGCCGGGGGCGATTGCGTTCACCCGGATGCCGGTCTTGGCGAACTCACGCGCCGCTGGCAGGCACATCGAGGCCACGCCGCCCTTGGAAGCCGCATAGGCCGCCTGCCCAAGCTGTCCGTCCTGATAGGCCGCGCTGGCGGTGTTGACGATCACGCCGCGCTCGCCGTCCTCGTGCACTGCGGGCAGGTCCTGCATCAGCCGGGCGGTATGGGACATCACGTAGTAGGTGCCAAAGAGGTTCACCTTCATGACCTTCTCGAAGAGATCGGTGGAGAGTTTGCCCTCCCGTCCCACGATCCGCGCGGCCAGCCCGAGGCCGGCGCAGTTGATCGCGATGCGCGGGGCCTCGCCCAAGTCGGCAGCGGCCTTCTCGACCGCCGCCTGCACCGCCGCCTCGTTGCTCACATCCGCCGGGCAGGCCGCGCCGCCAACTTCTGCCGCCACGGCCTCTGCCGCCTCGGCGTTGTAATCGAGCACGGCGACCTTGGCGCCAAGCCCGGCCAGGTGCCGCACAGTCGCCGCGCCAAGCCCGCTTCCGCCGCCCGTCACGAGGGCTACGTTTCCGCTGATATCCATGAGTCCTCCCAGACGAATTTAAAACAGTTATAACTCATACCTAAATTTGCGCAAGCCACCCGCGCACGGCTTTGGCGCGGGTGTCAGACCGGGATGAGAAAGAGCGTGATGATCGGGAAAGCCACGAGGATGGCCACCCGCACGATGTCGGAGGTCACGAACCACATGACCGCCTTGTAGGTCTCCACCATGGGCGTCTTGCGGTCCATCGCGTTGATGATGAACAGGTTCATCCCCACCGGCGGCGTGATCAGGCCCACCTCGACCACGATCAGCACGAGGATGCCGAACCAGATCGCGACATGCTCCAGCGAGACACGGGCGAGGTTGGATTCGTTCGCGCCGCGCAAGCCGATGGCCTTCATCGTCTCATCATCCAGCGTAGCGCCCGATTCCAGCGTCGCACGGGCGGCCTGCACCACGTCCGGCGTCGTCTCACCGAAAATCGCGGCAATCTGCATCGGGGCAAGGCTGGCGGCATCGGCCACGGTGCCAAGGCCCAGCACGGCCATCTGCTTGTTGGCGCCTTCCAACTCGCGGGCAAAGCGGCTTTCGCGCATACCCTCAATCGCCCCGGCCTGTAGCCCCTCGAACCACATCTGCGCCTCGGCGAACCAGCTTTCGAACCGGGCCTCTTGCAGTGCGTGCAGCGAGATCAGGCCGAAATCGAGGTTGGAGATGATCGGAAAGAAGATCGGGATCGTCAGCAGGATCATGCTGAGGCTGTCCATCAGGCAGCCGAAGACGAGGTAGAAGGCGAGGATGATGATCAGCACCATCCAAGGGCTCCAGCCGAGGCCGACGATTGTGTTCGAGAGTTCCTGCGGCACTTGGCTCAGCGCAAGGAACGAGTTGTAAAAGCCCGCGCCCAACACGATGAAGAAGATCATCGCTGTGGCCTGGGCCGTGCTGATGATGCTTTCCTTGAACCGCGCCCAATCGAGCTGGCCGCTCACCAGTGCAATCAGCCCGGTGCCCGCCGCGCCCACGGCCGCGCCCTCGGTCGGGGTGAACCAGCCAAGATAGATGCCGCCCACCACGAGGCCGAAGACCAGCAGCACCGGCCAAACATCCAGCAGCGCGCGGATGCGTTCGCTGTAGGGCACCGGCTCACGGGTGCCGGCGGCGTCGGGGTAGAGCCGCACGTAGATGCTGATGGTGATCATGTAGCCGATGGCCGCAAGCACGCCGGGAATGAAGGCGGCGAGGAACAGCTTGGCGATGTTCTGCTCGGTCAGGATTGCGTAGATCACAAGGATCACCGAGGGCGGGATCAGGATGCCCAGTGTGCCGCCCGCGGCCAGCGTGGCGGTGCTGAACCCGCCGGAGTAGCCGTAGCGCCGCAGCTCGGGCAGAGCGACCCGGCTCATGGTGGCCGCGGTGGCGAGCGAGGAGCCGCAGATCGAGCCGAAGCCCGCACAGGCGCCCACCGAGGCCATCGCCACGCCGCCCTTGCGGTGGCCCAGCCAGCTTTCGGCGGCCTTGAAAAGCGCGGTCGACATGCCCGAGAGCGTGGCGAACTGGCCCATCAGCAGGAACATCGGGATGATGCTCAGCGAGTAGCTGGAGAAGGTCGTGTAGACCTCGCTCTTCAGCTTGGCGAGGAAGACGGTCGTGCCGCCGGTGGCGTAGTAGAGCCCGCCAAGGCCGACGACGAGCATGGCGAGGCCAATCGGCGCCCGCAGGAAGATCATGATGAGGAGGATCGGGAACGAGAGGTATCCCAGCTCGAGCACGCTCAATGTGCCGCTCCTTCTGCTTTGGGCAGCCAGTGCTGATCGGTGGTCAGCTCCATGACCCGCCCCACGGCGCAATAGATCGCCACCAGCGAAGCGACGACGGCGGCGATGAAGCTGGCGAGGAAGGCCCACCAGATTGGGAATTGCAGCAGCAGCGAGGTCTCCCCGTTGCCGATCTTATCTTCGAGGCCGTAGTAGAGCCGCCAGGTGATCAGCAGCACGATTACGGTAAAGACGATTTCCCAGAAGGCGATGATCACCGCATTCTTCCGCTTGGACAGGAAGGAGGTGAACACATCCACCGTCGCATGGGCCGAGAAGAGCTGGCAGATCGGCAGGAAGGAGAAGATCGCAAAGGCGATGCCCGCTTCCACGATCTCGAAGTCGCCGTTCACCGGGCCGACCCCGGTGCCCAGCAGCGTGTTGGCCAGCCCCTCGGCGGCGTTCTGCAGAAAGTCGGAATGGCCAAAGGTGTTGAGCCCGCGCCCGACCACGCTGATGCAGGTGAGGAGGATCAGGGCCACCAGCACGACCCCGCCAGCCAACGCCATGCCTCTTGCAAGACCTGTCATGAATCTAAGCACTGTCTCCCCCTCCCCAAGGGCGCGCCCGGCCTTGTTTCCCTAAGGCTGGCGACGCGGCTCCCCTAGCCTGAGTTGCACGCCATTTCCAGCTTCACTTTCGGTTTTTGAATGATGCTCCCGCAAGATTCATCCACCGCCGCCGAAGCCCTGCAATTTCGTTATGGCACATAACTATATTGGACGCGCACCTGTAAACCCTGTTTATGTCCGCGCTGCGCCCAATGTCTCACTCGAGACGGCCCCCTCAAGCCCCGTGGAACCATAAAGCCAAGCAACGGCCTCATACCAGTCTTCCGGCTTCTTGGCGCTCATCACGGTGTTGCGAAGCTCCGCATGGGCGCCCTCGGGGTGGTAGACATGAGTGCCGATCTCGCGGCTTTGCAGCTGGATGCGGGCGGTGCGCTGGCGGCGCATCTCGTTGTAGCGGGTCAGCATCGTCCCCACTTCGCCGCCCTCCTCCGCCAGATGCGAAAGCGCCACCGCATCCTCCATCGCCATGCAGGCACCCTGCGCGAAGTATTGCATCGTCGGGTGGGCCGCATCACCCAGCAGGGCCACACGGCCATCGACCCAGTTCAGCACCGGGTCACGGTCGCACAGCACCCAGACCTTCCAGTCCTTGCCCTTCTCGATGATCTGCCGCGCCTTCGGGCTGATGTGTTCGAACCCGCGCGCCACCTCCTCGTGGGTCACCGGCTTACCCGCCACCGGCTCGGGCGCATGGTTGTGGTAGGTCACCACAAGGTTCCACGTCTTGCCGCCCTGAAGCGGGTAGTGGACGATATGGCACTTCGGCCCGGCCCAGAGCGTTGCCGCGTTCCAGCGCAGATCTTCCGGCATGTCTTCGGTCGGGATCACCGAGCGATAGGTCGAGTGACCCGACACGCGCGGCATCCCGTCCCCCACAAGCTGCTGCCGGATCTTGCTCCACAGCCCCTCCGCCCCGATCAGCGCCTTGCCCGTGACACGCTCGCCGCTGGCCAGCACGGCGCTGGCGCTCTCTTCGTCCTGCTCGTAGCCCGTCACCTCGCAGGAGGTGCGCAGCTCGACCAGATCATGCGCCATGCATGCCTTCAAAAAGACGCCGTGCAGATCGCCCCGATGCACCACTGCGTAGGGGTTCTTGAACCGCGCCCTGAAGTCCTCGCCCAGCGGAATGCGCGTGATCTCGTCGCCGCTCATCGCATCCATCAGGCGCAGGTTGTCGATATACACCGCCATCTCCCGCGCGGTGTCGCCCACCCCAAGATAGTCGAAGGCATGGAAGGCGTTGGGCCCAAGCTGAATGCCCGCGCCGATCTCTCCGAGCTGGCTCGCTTTCTCCAGCACGATGGAGCGTTGCCCCTTCTGGGCAAGGCCTATGGCGAGGGCGAGTCCGCCTATCCCACCGCCTGCAATCACGAAACGGTCGTTGCTCATCGGGTCTCCTCCCCCGTTGTGGCTAGTCAGCGCCGGTCATTCGGCATCGGGCTGTTTGCTCGGGTGCGCCTCGGCAAAGGCCGGCAGCGCCTTGCAGGTCTCCGCAATGCGCCGCACATTGGGCATGGCGCTCAGGTCCACCTTGAACCGCGCCGCAGAGAAGACCTGCGGAACAAGGTAGATATCGGCCATCCCCGGCGTGGCGCCAAAGCAGAAGTCCTGCGCCGGCCGCTTGGCCAGCAGCGCCTCGCAGGCCGCCAGCCCATCGCCGATCCAGCGCTGGCACCACGCCTCCACGCCCTCCTGATCCTGCCCGTATTCACCGCGCAGGTATTGCAGCACCCGCAAGTTCTGCAGCGGGTGGATCTCGCAGGCGATGGCGGCGCAGAAGGCCCGCACATGGGCGCGCTCAATCGGGTCATCTGGCAGCAGCTTCGGCTCCGTGTAAGTCTCGTCGAGCCACTCCAGAATGGCGGGCGATTGCGTCAGCACCTCGCCGCCCTCCAGCTCGAAACTCGGCACCAGCCCCTGCGGGTTCAACGCCTTGTAGCCCGCCCCTTTCTGCGCGCCGCCATCCTTGGTGAGGTGAACGGACACGAAGTCATAATCCACCCCCTTCAGATTGCAGGCAATCCGGCAGCGATAGCTGCTGGACGAGCGGAAATAGCCGTGAAACTTCATTCCGCCGGCCCGATATCGAGGGCGATCGGCGCAAGGCCGTCGATCCCGCCGGTCAGCTTGTCACCCGCCACGACCGGGCCAACGCCCTCGGGCGTGCCGGTCAGGATGATGTCGCCGGGCCGCAGGTGATAGAAGCCGGAGAGGTGGGCGATCACCTCGGGCACCTTGTGAATGAGCAGGTCGAGGGTCGAATCCTGCTTCTGTTCCCCGTTCACCTCCAGATGAATCCGCTGCGTCCCCACGCTGAATCCGCTCGCCTTGGTCATCGGCGAGAGCACGCAGGAGCCTTCCACATCCTTGCCCAGCATCCACGGGCGTTTCTTGTTGCGCGAGGCGATCTGCTGGTCGCGCCGGGTCATATCTAGCCCGCAGCCATAGGCATACACCGCCGCCGCGCCCTGCTCGGGCGTCCCCTTGAACACCTCCGCGCCCAGTGCCACCGCAAGCTCCATCTCGTAATGAAAGTCCTCGGTGCCCGGCGGGTAGGGCAGGGTGCTTCCGGTCGGCAGCACGGCGTGGAGTTGCTTCGAAAAGTAGAACGGCGCCTCCCGATCCACCTCGAACCCCATCTCCTCGGCATGGGCGGCGTAGTTCCGGCCAACGCAGAAGATCCGATGAATCGGGTATTCCGCGATTTCACCCTCTACCGGCACGGATTTCACCTCCGGGGCATCAAACAGGTAGTCGGTCATCGGGCGCGTTCCTCGTAGTAGTCCAGCTTCTCCTGAAGCGGGCGGTCATGGATGCGAACGAGAAAGGCTTCCTCATCCGCGTGATGGGTGATTTCTGCAAAGACGGGGGCAGTAAACGTGTCTTTCGCCGCCCAGTCGATCCGCTCGCCGTTGACGATGGAGTGGCCCTTGCCCTCGATCACATGAAAGGCCGAGGAGCAGGAGCGCAGCGGCGGAGTCTCTGTGCCGCTCGCCTCGATCATCATAGCGGTGAAGCCCATCGTGGGTAGCACATCTGTCCCGGTCTCGGGGTTGATGTAATCCAGCTCAACCACCGGGCCGCCATCGTATTTCATCGTCTCCACCAGCGCCTCGCGGGTCCGCGCCCAGGGGTAGCGGGCCATCGGGTAGCGCTTTTTCTGCGCGCCCAGCTTGCGGGCGGGGGCGAGACCGGCGGCGCGATAGTCGATCTGGCTGGGGTCGGGCCGGTTGCGCTGGTTTTGCAGCGGGCCTTCCTCGGCATAGGAGCCTTCGAGGTAGACAAACAGCGGCAGGTCGAGCGCATCAAGCCACACCACCGGCTCCTTGCCTTCGTGCCCGTGGTCATGCCACTCGCCGCCGGGGGTGAGCACGAGGTCGCCCTCCTGCATTGGCAGCTTCTCCCCGTTCACCACCGTATAACCGCCCTCGCCCTCCACGATGATCCTCACCGCACTCGGGGTGTGAACATGGGCCGGGGCCGTCTCGCCCGGCAGCAGGAACTGGAGGCCAAGGTAGATCGAGGAGGTCGCCTGCATCGCGCCCGTCCCACGCCCCGGATCGCTCAGCACCAGCACCCGGCGCTCGGCCTTTTCCACCGGCGTCAGCTCGCCCGCGCGGTGCAGCAGCGGGCGGATCGCCTCGTAGCGCCAGTGGCCCGGCTTGGTCACCGGCTTGGGCGCGCCATGAGGCAGCACGTTGCGCATCATCGGCCAGAGCGGGGCCACGCCCGCCGCCGTCATGTCTTCCCGGTAGTCCTCCGGAAGCTCCTCGAGTGTTCCGAGCTGAGCCATCGCTTCCTCCCTGTCACGTTATTGGTATGCATACTTACTATAAGCATGCTTGTCAATTGCCCTCCGCGACTCTACCCTGCCAAGCCATCCGCCCCACCACAAGAGGCCCGCCTTGCCCGCCATCCACAACATGCCCGGCCACCTGATCCGCAGGCTGAACCAGATTGCGGTGGCGATCTTCACCGAGCGGCTGGCCGAGCGCGGGCTGGAGCTGACCCCGGTGCAATACGCCGTGCTCTCCACGCTGGGCGAATCCGAGGGGCTGGGGCAGGCGGCGCTCGCCGGGGCCGTGGCCTATGACAAGGTCACCATCGGCGGCGTGCTCGACCGGATGGAAAGCAAGGGCCTCGTCGCCCGCCGGGTCAGCCCGCGTGATCGTCGCGCCCGTGAACTCTCGCTCACCGAGCAAGGGGCCGCCCTGCTGGCCGAGGCCAAGCCGGTCGTCGCCGCGCTGCAATCCGATATCCTCGCGGGTCTCGACACCGACGAGCAGGCAACCTTCCTGAGCCTTCTGCAAAAAGCCACCGAGGCGGGCAATGCGCTCAGCCGGGCGCCGCTAAAGCTTTGACCCTGCCTGCCAGACGCGCTGCACGTTCAGCTCCGCATCCAGCGCGATGAAGTCGGCCGGCGCCTTGGGCCTGAGCCGCCCCACCTCGACCTCCACCAGCGCGGCAGGTACACAGCTCGCCATCGCAATCGCCTCCTCCACGCTCAGCCCCATCAGCCGCACAGCGTTCTGTACCGCCTGAGCCATCACCAGATCGGCCCCCGCCAGCGTGCCATCGGCCAGCGTGAGCCGCCCGTCCCGCCGCAAGATCTCGCGTCCGTCCAGCGTGAAGCTCTCAATCTCGCTGCCCGCGCAGGCCATCGCATCGCTGACCAGAAAAAGCCGCCCCGGCCCCTGCTTGGCCCGCGCCGCCAAGCGCATGGTCTCCGGATGCACATGCACCCCGTCGCAGATCAGCCCGGCGCTCAGCTCGCCGCAAGCCAGCGCCGCGCCTGCCAGCCCCGGTGCGCGGCTCTCCATCTGGCTCATCGCGTTAAACAGGTGGGTCACACAACGCGCGCCCGCCGCCGCATAGTCTCTCGCCTGTTCGAAGGTGCAGGCCGAATGTCCGAGCGAGACCAGCACCCCATCCGCCGCCAGCCGCTCGACCTGGCCAAGGCTCACGCTCGCAGGCGCCAGCGTCACCTTCAGCCGTCCCCGCACCGCCAGAAGCCGCGCGAGGTCGTCCTCCCCCATCGCCCGGATCAGCCCGGGGCTGTGCGCCCCCGCCTTCGCCGGGTCGAGGTGCGGCCCCTCCAGATGGAGCCCGATCACGCCCGGAATCGCCGTTTCCACAGCGGCAATGGCCTGCTCCGTGGCATCGGGCGCGGCGGTGATGAGCGTCGGCAGGATCGAGGTGGTGCCGCAAGCGGCATGGGCGCGCGCCATCACCCTCAGCCGCTCAGGCGAAGGCCCGTCGTTCAGCATCACCCCACCGCCGCCATTCACCTGCAAGTCCACATAGCCCGGCGCGAGGATCGCCGCCCCGGTCTCCACCAAAGCGCAGCCCTCGGGCAACTCTCCGGGCGCCGCCAGCCCGCGCACCACCGGACCTTCGACCACCAGCGCCACGCCACGGCGAAGTGCGGCACCGTCATGCACGGCCCCGGCGGAGTAGGCGACGGCGCTCACGGGCACTGCTCCAGCGCGAGGGCAAGCGCCCCATCCAGCGCCGTGCCGCGCGCGGGCGCCAGCGCGTCCTGCATCTCCTGCGGCAGAAACCCGGCATAGCGCGGCCCAGCGCCGCCGGTCAGGCAAATCGCATCGCCCGCCGCCCAGCCCAGCGCCAGCAGGCCGCGCGCGATATAGTCGCCGCCGCGCACCAGCATGTGCCGTGCCACCGCGTCACCCTCAGCCTCGAACACCCTCGGCGCAAGGCTGGCAAACTCCTGCGGCCTCGCGCTGGCGGCAAAGGCCACAACGCCAGAGACGCCACCAAACTCCGCGCTCACCGCCCGCGTCAGCGGCGTGGCAGGCTCCATCCCGTCCGCCACCGCCAGCACGGCGCGCAACAGCTCTCGCCCCAGCCAAGCGCCCGAGGCCTCGTCGCCCAGCACCAGCCCATGCCCGCCGATGGTGGCGAATCCTGCCTCTCCCTGCCGCGCAAGGTATGAGCCGGTGCCGATACCTGCCACGAAGCCCGGCTCTGCGCCGAGCGCCCCCCGCACCGCAGCGCGCTGATCTTCCTCCACCACGCCCCGCACCGGCAGCCCCTCGGCCACTGCCTGGGCAATGCCCTCGTCGACAACACCCGCAATCGCGTAATGCGCCGGGAGGCCTTTCAACGCCTCCACCGCAACGCCTGCCGCTTCCGCCGCCCGCGCCAGCAGTGCCGAGACCTCAGCCACCGCGCCCGCCCTGTCGCTCGTCGCATTGGCTGGCCCGCCGATCACCTCGTAGCGGGCACCGTCCCACAGCAGCACAAGCCGCGAGCCGCTTCCGCCGCCGTCACAGCCGATCGCCCGCGCAGCCGCCATCGCGCCGCTACCTCCCGCCATACGTGCAAACCCGGTCTGCACGTTGCGAAAAAGCGCCGTTCTCGCTAGCGTTTCGGCGGGGAGATTCATGTGCCATCGGGGGATTCACATGCCAGACCAGAGTGTCCAAGCGGTTGCCAAGCACATCCTGTCGCTCGGCGACGTCGAAGTCGCTGATTTCATTCGGTGTGAAGTATCGCACAAACGTCTCAGCTCCAAACTGCACCTGCTGAATGACGGGGTCCGTCGCGGCAATTCCGATTCGCGCGAGCTGGCGCTTCAGGCCATCGAGCGGCTGGGCTTCGTCTGACAGGCGGGGCCGTTTGCGCCGCATCGGCGCCGGCCCGCTCCCGTCAGTTGCTCAGCTGATTGCCAACACCCACCGCGCTGCCCACCAGCGAGAAAATCGTGCGCGCGTTCGTCACCGGGCTTTCGGTCACAAGCACCGTGTCCTGCGGGTGGATCGCGAACTTTTCAGCCGAGAACAGGCCATCAGCACGCGTGAGATCGATGGTGAAGACCGTCCGCACGTTCTGCGGCCCCTTCACCCCGTCGGCCCGCACCGCGCGCGGGCTGTAGTGCCGCAGAATCAGCACGCCCTTGGGGTTGGCCCGCGTATCTTCCAGCCCGCCAATCAGCGACATCGCATCCAGCGCCGAGATGTGCTCTTTCTCGAAGTAGATCAGCTGTTCCGTACCGCTGGCGCCCAGCGCCCGGAAGTAACGATCATCGGCAAACAGCATCACCTTGTCGCCACCCACCAGCGTGGTGTCGAGCGAGGGGTTGTCATAGAGCCGCTGAAGCGAGGTGGCATAGGTGTGGCCGCCGCGGATCAGGCGTACACGCGGGTTGCGCAGCCCTGCCTGCGGCCCACCACCCTGAGCGATCAGGCCAAGCACGGTAAATCCGCCATCGGGCAGCGCCACGGTGCCCGGCGCGTTGACCCCGCCCACCAGTGAAACAGCGCTCGCGGTGCCGGGCAGTACGGTGAGCTGCACTTGCGCCGAGGGGACAATCTCGATCATCCGGCTTTCCAGCTGGCGGCGCGCGGCATCGGCTGTCTTGTCGGCAATGCGCTGCTCGCCGAGATAGGGCACGTAGATGTGGCCGCTCTGGTTGACCCGGAGGTTGCGCAGTTCAACCAGCTTGGCGCCGGTCGGGGTGATGAGCGAGTTGTCCTCTGAATCCCAGATGATCAGGTCAACCCGGTCGAAGGGCTTGATATGCGGCTCGCCGGTGCGCCCGGAGCCACGCAGCCAACCGTCCGAGCGGATGCCGCTACCGGTATAAGGCCAGGAGGCAAAGCGGGGCAGCAGGGCGCGGGTCACCGGATATACCGCGATCTGCGGGTTCTCCGCATTCTGCTCCTTCAGCACCTCGTTCGAAATCGCGGCCCCCCGCGGAAGCGAACAAGCCGCCAGAAGCAACATCACGATCAATGGCCGGAGAATCTTCACGCCGCTGTCCCTTGCGCCCGTTCGACGCGGTCTTTGCGCCGCACCTTGGGCACAAAATAGAGGGGCAGGCACAGTCAGGTCAACCAAGATGCTGCGGTCCTTGCGCAGCGGCACCCTCCCGCCACCCTTGGCCAAGGGCCCTTGGAATCATTCGGATTTTTACCATCATTTTAAGCAGCTTGTTCGCAAGATGCGCCGTTCAGCCACAATCGCGCCCCGGCTCCCGCCCGTGGCAGCCGCCAGAAATCCGCCATCGCAGCTTTTCAGGTGAGCAATCATGGCGGCATTTCAGTTCGTGGGCCTTCTTCCCGGAGACGGCAGCCCCTTTCCCGTGATGCTGGGCACACTCGCCAGCACATCCACCGGCGTCACCTTCATCGACCACGGCAACGACGCGGTCGTGAGCTACGACGCCACCGGCGCAGGGCTGGCGAGCACCGGCAGCAGCTCGGCCCTCGGCGGGCGCATCAGCTTCACCCTCTTCGGCCAGAGCGTCAGCCTCGCCGGCAGCGTGATCGACGCGATGCTGGCAGAGCTGGCCGCAGGAGACACCAGCTCAGAGCGGGCCTTCCTCTCCACCATCGAGAGCCAGGCCAATGCCGCAACGCTCATCTGCGCCAGCGTCGGCGGAACCGACTATCTCTTCGTCGCGCCCCAGAACGGCGCGGGCGTGGCGGTCTATGCCGTCACCGATTCCGGCAACACTCTGACCCTCGTCGAGAGCCAGCCCGATGCCTCCAGCCACTACGCTGCCAATGTATCCGCCATGACGGTGGTCACGGTGGACGGCACCCCCTACCTGCTGGCTGGTTCGGCCAGCGAAGACGGCGTCAGCTGCTACCGCATCAACGCCAGCGGCACCCTCACCGAGGTCGACAGTTTTGGCAGAGACGAGAGCCTGCCGGTGCAAACCGTCACCGCGATGGACAGCACCGAGATTAACGGCACCACTTACGCCGTCATCGCCGCCTCCGACTCCAGCTCGCTCAGCGTCGTCGAGGTCCAGCCTGGCGGCCTCATGGCCCCTGCCGAACATGTCGTTGACAGTCTCGATACCCGCCTTGATGGCGTCTCCGCGCTGGAGATCGTCGAACTCGGCAGCGGGCGCACTCTGGTCATTGCCGGTGGCAGTGATGGCGGGCTCACGGTCTATACCCTTCTGCCGGATGGCCACCTCGTCCCGTGTCAGGTGATTGAGGGCGATCTGGAAAGCGGGCTCGACAGGATCTCTGCCATCGGCACCCACCTTTCCGGCACCCAGCTCGACCTCTTCGTCACCACCGAGGGCGCACCGGGCGCAGTGCAATATACGCTCGATGTCAGCGACCTCGGCCCGCTCGACTTCGCCACCGCCAGCGGCCACCACGGCACCGCGGCGGACGACCTCATCGTACTCGACGCGCTTGGCACCCTCTACACCTACGGCGGCGCGGGCGATGACATCATCGTCGACGGCCTCGGGCGCGACAGGCTCTATGGCGAGGCCGGAGCCGATACCTTCGTCATCATCGGCGGCGATCTTGAGCGCGACCGGATCATGGACTTCGAGATCGGCATCGACACCGTCGACCTCTCCGATTGGACCATGTGCTACGGCACCGCCTGGCTCGATGTCTACGAGTGGCACAACGGCGCACTGCGGATCAACTACGGCAGCGAAAGCCTCGAGATCTTCTCCGCCGACGGCCAGCCGCTGACCTTCGCCGATTTCGACAACATCACCTTCACCTTCTCCAGCAACTACGACGTGGTCCGCGGCCCGCTGGAAGAAGTCGGCGAAGAGACGGGCGCCGACCTGATCGGCACGGTCGAGGATGATGTGCTCAACGGCACCGATGGCGACGACGACATGCACGCAGGCGGCGGCGACGACCTGATGATCTCCGGCGGCGGGACAGACAGGTTCTGGGGCGGGTCAGGCACCGATACCGTGAGCTTCGCAGGCTCCGGTACGGCGATCACCATCAACCTTTCCGATCCCAGCCAGAACGCAGGCGCGGCGGCGGAGAGCCTGTTCTACGACATCGAAAGCCTGATCGGCTGCGCGCTAGCCGACAGCCTCACCGGCGATGCCCTCGCCAACCGGCTTGAAGGCGGCGATGGCAACGACTGGCTCGACGGGCTGGAGGGCGACGACACCCTGATCGGCGGGGAGGGTCACGACTCGCTGCTGGGCCGCACGGGCAACGATTACATCGAGGGCGGCGCCGGGGACGATAATATCGCGGCCTCCGACGGCGATGACGAAGCGCATGGCGGCGCGGGCAACGATGCGCTCGGCGGCGGCAACGGCAACGATCTGCTCTATGGTGATGACGGCAATGACCACCTCGGCGGCGGCCCGGGCGACGATTACCTCTCCGGCGGCGATGGCAACGACCAGCTCTCCGCCACCTATGGAAACGACACTATCTATGGCGGAAACGGGCATGACCATATCGCGGGCGGCCCAGGTACCGACTTGATCTATGGCAACGCAGGTGATGACAACATCGGCGGCGGCGCAGGCTCCGACGAAATCCGCTGCGGCGGCGGCAATGACGTCGTCGGCGCCGGAGACGGGCATGACCACGTCTGGGGTGGCAGCGGAGCCGACCAGCTAAACGGCGGCGCAGGCAATGACACGTTGGAGGGCGGCACCGGCTCCGACAGGCTCAACGGCGGCACCGGCGATGATGTGATGACCGGCGGCGCCGACGCTGACACCTTTGTCTTCGCCGCCTTCACCGCTGGCGAGATCGATGTGATCACAGATTTCGATTGCTTGGGCGGCGACATGCTCCAACTCGCGGGCATCTCCGGCAGCTCACTGGCTGGCCGCCTCGCTGCGCTAACCCCGACCCAACTGGGCGATGACGTGGTGCTCACCTATTCCGGCCACACGATCATTCTCGAAAACGTAAATCTGACCGATCTCACCCTCGCGGATTTCACCTTCGTCTGAGCCGGGCCGCGCCGCTTGCGCTTACTCGTCGCTGCCTGTCTTCATGATCTCCTTGTGGTGCGCGATCGCATCGTCCACGTTGGTGTAGTAGTATAGCTTACCGTTTTCCAATACCGCGCCCTCGCTACACATGCGCTTGACCTGCGCCATGCCATGGCTGACAAAGATCGCGCCCGACTGCTCCAATCTCGCCCGCATCACGGCCTCCGACTTGGCCTTGAAGTTCGCATCCCCCACTGCCGTGACCTCGTCGATCAGGTAGGTGTCAAAATGCACGCCCATCGAGGTGCCAAAGGCCAGCCGCGAACGCATCCCGCTGGAATAGGTCCGCACCGGCATCCGAAAATGCGCGCCCAGCTCGGCGAAATCCTCGACAAATTCCACCAGCTCATCGGTATCCACCCCATAGACCCGCCCGATGAACCGCACGTTCTGAAGGCCGGTCAACTCTGGGTGGAAACTGCCCGCAAACCCCACCGGCCACGAGACCGTGCCGCGAATTTTCACCTCGCCCCAATCCGGCTCCATCGCGCCCGAGATCATCCGCAACAGGCTCGATTTGCCCGCCCCGTTCCGCCCCAAGATCGCAACCGCGGTGCGCGCCGGAAATGTGACATTCAGGTTGTCGGCCACGATCTTGCGCGTGCCCTTCACGCTGTAGGACTTGGTGAGGTTGCAAAGTTCGATCATCGCGATGGGTCCGGCACGGGCGGCAACACTCAGCGCCGGTCGCGCAGCGAGTAGTAGATCATCGTCAGCACCGTCCATGCCGTGGCCAGCGCGCCAAAGAGCGTGAGCAGGGTCGTCCAGCGGCGCGGGAACAGCGGCGTCTCGGCGGCAGAGGGCTCGATATAGGTCGCAAGGTAGCGCGACTGTCTCTGCGCTTCGGCAATCGCCGCGTCATATGCAGCCAGCGTGGCCACGTAGGATTCTTCGGCGAACTTCTGATCGACCGCCAGCGCCTCATACTGGCTAATGAGCTGCGAGTAGGCCTCCTGCTCCTGGCTGGCGTCGCCATCCTCGCTGAACCGGGCCCGCTCCTCGCTGATCCGCACCCGGATCACCTCAACCCGCCGCTCCGCCTGCACGATCCGCGGATCATCCTCGCGGCTGTTCTGGCGCAGCAGGTCCAGGTCGATGAGTGCATTGGCCAGCTCTGCCTGAAGCGTGTTGAGCAGCCCCATCCGGCCTTGGATATCCGCCGCCGGGTCGACGATCTGGTTGCGCGTCCTGAAGTCGGTCAGCGCCGCACGGGCCGCCTTCAGCCGCTCCAGCGAGCGGTCCAGCTCGGCGCGGGCATAGCGTGTGGCATCCTCGCGCGCGATGGCCGAAAGCTCGTTGATCGTCCGGTTGCTCTCCTTGCGGATCGCCTCGGCAATGTTCAGCGCATCCTCCGGTGTAAAGGCCTTCACCCGGATCTCGATCAGGTGGCTGGACCGGTCGAAATACACATTGACCATCCGCCCCCAATAGTCCGAAACCGCCTCGATCCGCGTATCATCCCCCAGCGAAAACACCGGGTCTGTTGGCCGCGTATAGGCCGCAACAAGGTCCACATCCCGCATCACAGCCCGCACCATGTTCGGGCTCTGGATATACTCGAACAGAATATCGGTATCGTTGGTCGATGACCCGCCGGTGAGGTCGGTGATCCCGCCAAGGATCTCCACCGCACTGCCGATGTCTTCCTTGCGCACCGAGAAGCCGAGATTGCTGGCGTATTGGTCTTCCGCAACGGTGAAGAGATACCACGCCGTCACGCCGACAGGGGCGGCCACCATGAGCAACAGCGAGAGAAGGAGCGACCAATGGCGGCCGCGAGCGTGCGCACGGCGCGCCGGAGGGCGGTTGGCCACGGGTACGGCCGCGGGTTCTGGTTGCAGCGGCTTTCGTTGTTGAGGCTGCGCCTTTTGTCGACGCTGAGCTTTCCGACTATCAGCCTTTCCACCCGGTTGCTCGTCGTCTGGCACCGGGCCAGGCACCGGCTTTGTGGTCTTTGTTGCTGCGCCGGCCCCGACTTGCGAGTCGGGCTGCTTGCTCGGGGGCGTGTCACTCACTCTGTTGCCCTTCATCCTGCGGCTGTGCGATCAAGTGGTAGCAAACAGCAAAAGGTTGCGCCAGTTGTGACGACCCGCCGGAATGAACTAAAGGCCGCGACAGATCCGCCGCAACCGCCTCTACCACTCTCGCGCCCCGCGCGTGCCAGGACTCTACGCACCATTGGTGCCCTGTTCATTCGTGAGATGTCCGCGACCTACGGGCGCAATGCCTTCGGCTACGGTTGGGCCATTCTGGAGCCGGTCGCCGGAATCGCACTGCTGTCTCTGGTTTTTTCCGTGGCGTTTCGCTCACCGTCGCTAGGCACCAATTTTCCGCTGTTCTACGCGTCCGGCCTCTTGCCCTTCATGGCCTACATGAACGTGAGCCAGAAGGTCGCCCAGTCGATCCGTTTTTCACGCCAGCTGATCTTCTACCCTGGCGTCACCTTCGTTGATGCCCTCGCGGCTCGTTTTCTGCTCAACTCCATCACGCAGCTTTTGGTGTTCATGATCCTGCTCACGCTCATCATACAGATGTTCGATCTTTCGTTGATCCTCGACATAAACCGCCTCGCTCTCGGGCTGGTAATGGCGCTTTGGCTGGCGCTCGGCGTCGGCACACTCAACGCCTACCTGCTCTCTACCTTCCCACCATGGGAGCGAGCCTGGGCAATTCTCAACAGGCCTCTCTTCATCGTGTCCTGTGTGCTCTTCATTTTCGACGACATCCCGGAGCCCTTCCAAGGTTGGCTATGGTACAATCCACTGGTGCACTGCGTCGGGATGGTGCGATCGGGGGTCTATGCCACCTATGATGCAAGCTACGCCTCCCCAGCTTATGCCTTCGCTTTCGGCGCGGTGCCGATGGCGCTGGGGCTGGTCTTTCTGCACCGCAACCACCGGACCATCATCAATCTCTGAGGGGCGTTGGCTTGCGCGCTGGCGGCGAACCGGCACGCGCAACATCTCCGCATGCCGGCCAGGGAGACGCCATCAGACGAAGTTGAAGTCGTTCACCGTCACATCAACCGCGTCGTAATCGGCCAGTACGATGGTCTGCCCGCCGGCCCAGGTGATCTCCACATCAAGGCCGACCTGAGTGATGGAAAGGTTGGCGAACTTTGCATTGTCTGTCAGGCCGGAGACGGTAGCGATTGTGATGTAGTCTCCCTCGGAGGAATGGTAATCGACGATGATATCCTCGTCGGCAGTGTTGTAGTCGATAAAGACAAAATCGTCAGCACCAGCGCCGCCCGTTAGAATGTCATCTCCTAAGCCGCCATCGATCTTGTCGTTGCCGCTGCCGCCGTCGATCTCGTCGTCTCCGGCTTCGCCATAGAGACGGTCCTTGCCGCCCTTACCGGCAATCTGGTCGCCGCCTACACCGCCGTAGAGTCTGTCGGCTCCGTTGCCACCATCGAGATCATCGACGCCGTCCTGACCGAAGATCAGATCATTGCCGGAACCGCCGCGGAGCGTATCGTTGTCATCGCCACCGTACAGCCTGTCGTCGCCTTCACCGCCGACCATCGTGTCGTTGCCGGTGCCGCCATAGAGCGTGTCGTTGTCTTCCTCACCGTACATCTCGTCCACACCACTCCCACCGGTCAGGGTGTCGGCGCCGGTACCGCCCCAGATCTTGTCGTCGCCGCTCTGCCCGTTGATCGTGTCATTGTCGGCTTCGCCAAGAAGGGTGTCATTGTCCGTGCCACCAAGGATTTGGTCATCTCCGTCCCCGCCAAGAACCATATCAGCACCCGTTCCGGCGTTTATGCTATCGTTCCCGCTGTTGCCTTCGATCTCATCTTCACCGTCGCCGCCATAGATGGTGTCATTGTCGTCGCCGCCGAAGATGAGGTCATTGCCCTCGTCGCCATACAGTTCGTCGGTGCCGCTGCCGCCAGTGATGGTGTCGTTGCCGATTCCCCCCCGAACCTCATCGTCGCCGGACTGGCCATTCAGGGTGTCGTCATGCTCATCGCCGAAGATCCGGTCGTTGTCCGTGCCTCCGAGAATGTTGTCCTTGCCGCCACCGCCGCGCAGGAAGTCCGCGCCGCCGCCGCCGTAGACCGTGTCGTTGCCGTTCTGTCCGAAGGCGGTGTCGTCCCCATCACCGCCATAAATGAGGTCATTGCCAGGTCCGCCGTAGATGAGGTCGAGTCCACCAAACCCCTTGATCGTATCATTCCCCCCAAACCCGTAGATCTCGTCGTCGCTCTCGGTGCCGTCGAGCGCATTGGGACCGCTGTCACCCTCGATCACACCGGCAACAGCCAGCGCAAGGACCTCAGCCTCCGTCAGGATCCCGTCGGTGAACTCGTAGAACTCGACGCTGGTGTAGGTGTCCGTGCCAAGGCTGGAGGTCACCTGAAGCGTGCCGCCGCCCATGTCGGTCACCGAGATACCGCTGGTGTCGATAGTGTAGATCACTCGGTCTGTGCCGGTTCCGCCATCAAAGCTATCGTTGCCGAGGCTCTCAAAGTACCAGTCGCTGCCGCCGCCGCCCTCGATGTCGTTGTCGGCATCGTTCCCAAAAATGTCGTCATTCCCGGAACCACCGATCACGTTTTCGATGATCGTGCCGAGCGAAACGACAATGTTGCCGACAACCCCGCCAATATCGCTGACCCCGCCTTCCATCAGGTTGATAACCTGCGCGACCACAACACTGGACAGATCCCAAGTGTCGATGCCATCGGTGTCCACCACCGTCATTCCGAGGTCGCCGCCTTGGTAGATATCGGTGTCCCAGGTGTCGCCATCAAAGATGTAGCCGAAGACCGTCCCCATGATCCCGCCGACGTTGGAGTTTCCAAACCAAGTGGTGTTGCCGGCGTAGACTGGTGTGGTCGGCTCGCCGTAGAGCACCCACATGGCCGCCACATCAGCGATCATCGGCGTGGCAATGGTGACATAGTCGCCCAGCTCCGCCTCATCAGCGCCGAAGTAAGACATCACCGTCATCTGGGTGGTGTCATTGATAAAATGGTTATCGACACCGTAGGTCGCGAACCCGTCGTAGTTGCCGGAGTGCACGAGGCCCAGCGCATGGCCGATCTCGTGAAGGTAGGTTTGGAACGAGTAACTGTCGATTGTGGTGCCGTTGACCGCAAGCCAGTCGTACGCCCCCGGCGGCAATTCAGACCCCGTGCCAACATTGACGAGAGCCTGGCTGATCTCGCCACTGTTGTAATCGCTCCAGCTCTGCGGGCCGGCAAAGGCGCCTTCCTGGCTGTCATCGAAGACGATATCCGCAGAACCGCTGAAAACGGTCTCGGTAAAGGTGATGCCAGTGACGATCGACCATTGCTCCAGTGCCCACTCTGCAAGCTGGCGGCCATCGGCGTTCAGGTCATTGAGAAATACCGTCATAGTATCGCCGGTGTCTTCGTCGTGCCCGATGGCCGTGGAGTAGCCCCAGCCAAACTCGGTCAGCTGGCTGACGACATCGTCCACGTCAAACTCGTTGGTCGAGGTGCGCAGAATGTAGTCGCCGGTATCGCCGCCATAGCCTCTGACTTCGATGTAGTAAGTCCCGCTGCTGGTGACGGTGTACTCGACCTGCGAGTGATACAGTCCGAGCGACTCGTTGGCCGCATCGTTGTAGGCAAGCTCGGTGGTCCCGTCGGAGCCGTAAAGGTGGATCACAGAATCCGATAGGCCGACGTTATTGCCGTTGGTCCCGTAGGCCGAGAGTACGATCGACTCACCCGCCTCGAGGTAGATTGCGATGTAGTCGCTGTCGCCAGAGGTGATCTCGCCCTCGAATGTGTCGCCGAGGTCGATGGAGTAGCTCGGGTCCGCGCTGTCAGGCGCGTCGGTGGAGCCTTCCGTCACATCCGCATCGGGCACATCGTTGATGAAATGTCGCGTCGCCGCTTCGCCTTGGAAAATGCCGAACAGCGGTGAGATCGAAACATCTTTCGCGACCTGATAGCAAAGCTGACACATTTTAAACCATTCCTATCCATTATCCGCCCATCGCAGTGCCGACGCACCACAGACCGGGCCCATCCATCCACGGGCCGAATGACCAACGTAGGGCGTATAAATGACGAAAACGTGCCACCACGCACCAAATGTCCGCAATTCACCGCCGCTCCGCGGTCTTCCACCGCTCCCACAAGCGCCTCTTTCTGTCCCGAAAGAGGCGGTGTCCGAATACCCCAGCACTGCCGATCTGGGAACAGGGCAATCTTCACAACTGAGGAAGTCCGCCACCGTGGTGCTCGCCGTGTTCCGCCCTGACCCGGAGCAGCTCGAGGCCCAATTGGCCAGCATCGCCGGGCAGAGCCTGCGGCCCGCACAGATCGTGGCTGTCATCGCCGATTTGACCTCGGGGCCGCTGGTGGAAGAAGTCGCCGCGCGGCACGGGCTCGCCTGCTATCTCGTGCTGCCGGAACGCGGCCTCGATGCGCCGCGGGCCTTCGCCGCCGGGCTGGCCGCCGCGGTCGAACGCAGCGCGCCCGGCAGCCTCATCGCCCTCTCCGATCAGGATGACATCTGGCACCCCGAACGGCTGGCGCGCGGCGCCGCCCTGCTGGAGGATCCGGAGGTTCAGCTCGTTCATTCCGATGCCCGCGTCGTCGATGCAGAGGGGGCCGAGCTGCATCCCTCGGTCTTCGCGCTCGAACGGCGGATGCGCGCGCCCTCTCTGCGTGACCTGCTCTACCGCAACACCGTGACCGGCATGACCACCCTGTTCCGGCGCGAGCTGGCCGAGCTGTCCCTGCCCTTTCCCGGCCAGTCTGGCGTGCATTTCTACCACGATCTCTGGCTCGCGCTCCTTGCCACCGCCACCGGGCGGGTGGCGCTGATCGAGGAGCCGCTGGTCGACTATCGCCAGCACGGGGCCAATGCCGTGGGGGCCATCGGCGGGGCCCGTCGCCTGCGGCTCTGGCAATTCCGCCGCCCGGCGCTTCGGATCTGGCTGCGACCGAGGGCCACCAGCTACGCGCTGGCACGGTATCTCGCCCGCTGCGTGCAGGCCCGCGTGTCGGAAGCAGTGATCTCAGGCCGCCTCGCCCCCGACAAGCCCGCAACCCACGACCTCCGCCCCTATCTTCGGCGGCGCGGGCTCGGCCTGCCGCATCTGACCGACAGCCTGCGGCTGGCGCTCCAATTCCGCGGCGAATTGGCCAGCATTGCCGCCTCGCAATTCACCATCGCGGCGGGCCGGCTGCTGTGGTCCCTCCGCGAAGCGCTCACCGAGGGTCTGCTCGGCGCGCTCTCCCGGTTCGACACCCGACTATTCACCCTCTCGCCCGGCATCGCCCCACCCGAGATCGACCCGGCGGGCAACGTCGTGCGCCTTCCCACGCCCGACGTGCAGCACCCGCAACCGCAGCCCAAGCCCCACGCGCAGCCCAAGCCCTCCGCCGCCTTCGTCGACACCCGAAAAACCCCGTCGTGGACGCCCGAGTTCACCGCGCCGGAGCCGGCCCTTACGCTGCTCGTCCCAACCCTCAACCCGACCGAGGCCTTTGCCGGTATCGCCACCGCGATTGATATCGGCATCGGCCTCGCCGCCCGCGGTCACCGCGTCCGGATGATCGCCACCGACCTGCCGATGGCAAACCAAGCCGCCTCCCGCGCCTTCGTCGAAGACCGGGCCGGGCAGGCCGGGTCACAGGCCATGGCCCGCATCAGCCTCCACTGCGGCCTGACGGGAGACAGTAACGGGCCAAACGGGCCGGTCATCGCCCAGCATGTCGGCGACGTGTTCCTCGCCACCGCATGGTGGACCGCCCATGTCGCTCAAACACTCACCCGCAGGCACCCGCTCCTGAACTCGCAGTTCCTCTACCTGATCCAGGATTTCGAACCCAACTTCTACGCTTGGGGCACCACCTGCGCCGATGCCGCGGCCTCCTACACGATGGACTATCTGCCGGTCTTCAACACCACCCTGCTGCGCGATCACTTCGCCCAGCTTGGCCTCTGCGCCCCAGATGCCCTCGCCTTCCGCCCCTCCATCGAGGTGGAGCGCTATGCCCGCGGCACCCGTCCGCCCCGGAATGGCCCCCGCCGACTGGCGCTCTACGGGCGCCCCGAGGTGGATCGCAACATGTTCCCGATGGCAATCGAGGCGCTCGAAGGCTTCCTCACCGCCGAGGGCCTCGGCCCCGATGACATTTCGCTCGTCTCTGTCGGCCTGCGCCACGAGCCAGTGGCCTTCTCCACCGGCGTCCGGCTGGAGAGCCTCGGCAAGCTGCCGTGGGCGGAGTATCCCGACTTTCTGCTCGGCGTCGATCTGGCCCTGTCGCTGATGTACTCGCCCCACCCGAGCCACCCACCGCTGGAGATGGCGGCCTCCGGGGTGCGCGTCGTCACCAACCGCTTTGGCGTCAAGGATCTTGGCCGCCTCTCGCCCGCCATCCTCTCCGCCGAGCCCGCGCCCGAGGCGCTCGCCGCCGCGCTCTCGCAGGCGTGGGCCGCCGGGCCCGTACCCGAACGGCAGCGCCAGCTCGATCTCACGCCACTCGGCCTGCCGCTCGACGCGATGGTCGACGAGCTTTCTGCCGGGCTTTTCCCCCTTCTCAAACCGGAGGCCTCCGCCGCATGACCCGCAAACTCCTGCTTCACATCGGCATGCACAAATGCGGCTCGACCTACCTGCAGCAGGTTCTGCTGCGCAATCAGGCCCGGCTCGAGGCGGCGGGCATCGCCTATCCGCACAAGGGGGTCGGCCATCCGGGCAATGCCGAGGGGATTGAGGCCGCCAAAGCGGCCCGGCTTGCCGCGCTCTTCGGCCCGCATGACCGGCTGTTGCTCTCCTATGAGGATCTGATCTCTCAAGGCGCGGCTGCCCAGCCCTTTGCCCGAGCCGTCACCACCCTTGGCGTCGAGGTTGAGATCGTTGCCTTCATCCGCCCCTTCAGCGAGATCGTCTTTGGCGATTACTCGCAGGTGATGAAGCAGCATTTCCGCACCTTCATCGCGGCAGGCGCCGCCTATGGCGGCAAGAGCTTCGAGCGTTTCGCCGTGTCCCGCAGCCGCCAGATGAACCCGCGCGGCTGGCTCCGCGCGTGGCGGCAGGCCTTGCCGCTCGCCCGTTTTACCCTCGCCAGCCACCGGGCGATCCGGGGCACAGTAGAGCCTTTCCTCGCAGGGGCGGAGGTCGACTGGGAGGTGCCGCGCCACCTCACCAACCCCTCGCTACGCACCGAGGATTGTGACCGCATTGCCGCGATGATCCACTCCGGCAATCTGCCCGGTCGCCGCATCGTCGAGCGGGTGAAGGAGGCGCTCCACGCTCCGAGCACGCCCGACGCAGGGCGCACGCCCGAACGCAAAGCCTGGATCGAGGCGGTATTCGAGCATCACAACACCGCGCTTCTCAAGGAGTTCGGCTATGACAACCGTCTGCCCGCCCCCGGCATCAGCGCTTTGCCGGAACCCATGGCAGAAGGCGCGGCCTGAAAGGGTCGCGCCCACAGCGTTGACTTCGGGGAGTTAACCGGCCGCTCAGAGCCGACCGAGTGCCACCGAGAGCCACATGATCGAATTCGCAAACTGGGTCTGTCGGTGAATGCCTGCCTCGCGCAGCATCTTCATCCGAACCGCCAGCGGCTGGCGGCGGGCCGCCATCACACGGCGCAGCAGGCGCCGGTTTTCGGGGGTGAAGTAAGGCGCGCAGGTCTTAAGCGCCTTCAGGTTGGTTTCCATCCAGCCCTTGTAGGTGCCATCCATCACCATCCGCAGACGGCGGGCACGGGCGCGCATGCCGTCATTCGCGCCGATCAGGTTGGCACCGTGCTGGCGATAGAGCAGGCTCGGAGCATCATCATGCACCACAACGCCGCCCGCACCGGTGATGAGCTGATAGAGCCACCAGTCGTGCACGGTCACATCGTCCACGTCTTGGGCCGCCGCATGAACCAATCGGCTCGCCGCCGGGTTCAGCACGATGGTGTTGCCGCCCGCGATGTTCTGCACCAGCGCATTGGCAAAGCTCGGCGGCTTGGGCCGGGCGGGCGAAATCCGGTGATTGTCGAGCGAGTCGTCGGTGATCAGGCAGCGGCTGTGATACATCGCCGGCGTGTTCCACGAGACCCCCTCCAGCCGCTCGATCGCGCGGGAGAGCTTGTGCGGCAGCCAGAAATCATCCTGATCGGAAAAGGCCCAGTAGTTGCCCGGGTCCACCTGCCGCATCAGGTGCAGAAAGTTCGCCGCAGCGCCCTTGCCCGGCCCGCTGATCTGGCTGATCCGGTTGCCCGCCGCGTGGTTCTCGATGATCTTCGCGCAACCATCGTCCTCGCCGTCGATGCTGACGACCAGCTGCCAATTCTCGTGCTCTTGGGTGGTGAGGCTGTCGAGTTGCTCTTCCAGATGCGAGGCGCCCTGATGCACGGCCATCAGCACGGTGACGGGCTGCGACTCCTGATTGCCCGTGTATCCAGATGCGCTCTTTCGCCATTCTGGCGTCAATTGCAGCATGACCAGCCCCAAAATCATTCCAACCAAGCAAACCCCCGCAGCGGGAGAACGCCATGCAACTCTGCGAAACCTACGAAAGCGCGTGGAACGCCCCCGCATCGACCCATGCCTGCCGTCTCCAGATGGCTCCTTCCCCGAGCCTGACAGGAAGCAGTAAAGAGTCGATTACTTCTACTCAGCCGGTCGCTCGCCTCAAAGGGGAAAAGTGAGTGAAATCCGCGGTGAAGGGGGCAATCGGCACCTTCTCGCGCACCCTCCGGAGGTTCCCTTGGGTCACTTCGGCGGGTTCTGGCCCGAATCTTTCAAAGCGCTTTTAGCGCTTCCGCCCAACGAATCAGCCAAGCGCCTCGAAAACGATCAGTTGAGCAGGTTCAGCAGGTAGGCACCGTAGTCGTTTTTCGCGAAGAGTTTCGCCCGTTCAACCAGCGCCTCGCGGCTGATCCACCGCTTGCCGTAGGCGATCTCCTCCAGCGAGCCGGTCTGGAGCCCCTGCCGTTTTTCCAGCGTTCGCACGAAGTTACCCGCATCGAGCAGGCTGCCGTGGGTGCCGGTGTCGAGCCAGGCGTAACCCCGGCCCATCGTCTTCACGTCGAGCTTTCCATCGGCAAGATAGCTCTCCAGCAGCGTGGTGATCTCCAGCTCGCCCCGCGCCGATGGTTTCACCTGCCGTGCCCGCTCCGGCGCGCTGCCGTCGACAAAGTAGAGCCCGGTAACTGCATAGTTCGAGGGCGGCACCGGCGGCTTCTCGATCAGCGCGCGCACCCGGCCTTCGCCGTCGAAGTCCACCACGCCGTAGCGCTCCGGATCGGCCACGCGATAGCCAAAGACGGTCCCGCCATCAGCCTTCGCACCGGCTTCCGCGAGCATCTCCGGCAGGCCGTGGCCAAAGAAGATGTTGTCGCCCAGCACCAGCGCCGAAGGTGCGCCGGCGAGGAAGTCCTCGGCGAGGATAAAGGCCTGCGCCAGCCCGTCGGGCGACGGCTGCTCGATATAGGAAAACCGCAGGCCCCACTGGCTGCCATCACCCAGAAGTCGTTGAAACTGATCGGAATCTTCCGGTGTGGTGATCACCGCGATGTCACGGATGCCCGCCAGCATCAGCACCGAGATCGGGTAGTAGATCATCGGCTTGTCGTAGATCGGCAGCAGCTGTTTCGAGACCCCCATGGTGATGGGATAGAGCCGTGAGCCGGTGCCCCCGGCGAGGATGATGCCCTTGCGGTCGGTCATATCGCTCTCCTCAGGCCGAAAGGCCCAGCCGCTGGCCCACCCCCGCGCGGTCGCGCAGGGCCTGCCACCAGCCCGTATTCTCCAGATACCACGCCACCGTCCGCCGCAGGCCCTCCTCCAGCGTCACGCTCGGGCGCCAACCCAACTCGCTGACGATCCGGCTCGGGTCGATCGCATAGCGCATGTCATGCCCCGGGCGGTCGGTGACGAAGGTGATCAGCTCTTCACGCGGGCGGTCGGCGGGCCGGGCATTGTCGAGCAGGCGGCAGATCATCCGGACGAGGTCGATGTTGCGGACCTCGTTCTCGCCGCCAATGTTGTAACTCCGCCCCACCGCGCCGCGTTGGATCACCGTCAGCAGCGCATCGGCGTGGTCTTCGACAAAGAGCCAATCCCGCACATTCTCGCCGCGCCCATAAACCGGGATCGGCTTGCCCTCCAGCGCGTTCAGAATCACCACCGGCACCAGCTTTTCCGGGAAGTGGAAAGGCCCGTAATTGTTGGAACAATTCGTCATCACGACCGGCAGACCATAGGTCTCGTGCCAAGCCTGCACGAGGTGGTCGGAGCTCGCCTTGGAAGCCGAATAGGGGCTGCGCGGGTCGTAGGGCGTGGTCTCGGTGAACTGCCCCTCCGCCCCCAGCGAGCCAAAAACCTCATCGGTGCTCACGTGATGAAACCGGAAGCCCTCGGGCTGGCCTTGCGCCTGCCAAAAGGCCCGCGCGGCCTCGAGCAGCTGGAAGGTGCCGATCACGTTGGTCTCGATAAAGGTCGCAGGCCCATCGATGGAACGGTCCACATGGCTTTCGGCGGCGAGGTGCATGATCGCGTCCGGCTTGTGCTGCGCGAGCACCCGGTCGAGCGCCGCGCGGTCGCGGATATCGACGTGCTCAAAGGCATAGCCCGGCGCATCGGCCACGCTGGCCACGTTGTCGAGGCAGGCGGCATAGGTCAGCGCGTCGAGGTTGACCACCTCATGCCCCGCCGCAATCGCCTGCCGCACCACAGCCGAGCCGATAAACCCGGCACCGCCCGTCACCAGCAACTTCATGCGCTGCCCTCCCAAGTGAACGGGCTGTCAAATCCCGCGAGGCGGCTGGCCGCGGCGTCCTTTTCCGAAAGCACCGGATCCGCGCCGTCCAAGCCCCAGTCGATCCCGATGTCGGGATCGTTCCAGAGCAGCGCGCCCTCGGTTTCAGGCGCGTAGGTGTCGGAGCATTTATAGACGATCTCGGTATCCGGCACCCGGGTCACGAAGCCATGGGCAAAGCCCGCGGGCACCAGCAGTTGCGCCCCGTTCTCCTCGGTCAGCTCGGCGCCGAACCACTGGCCGTAGGTCGGGCTGCCCTTGCGGATGTCGACCGCCACATCGAACAGCGCGCCACGCCCGCAACGCACGAGCTTGTCCTGCGCGCGCGGCGGGGCTTGAAAATGCAACCCGCGCAACGTCGGCGTCACCCGCGACAGCGAGTGATTGTCCTGCACGAACACCGTGTCGATCCCCGCTTCCGCCAGCTTGGGCAGCGAGTAGGTCTCAGCGAAGTAGCCGCGATGGTCGCCAAAACGCTGCGGGGTAATCAGCATCACGCCGGGCAGGGGGGTCTGTTCTATCTTCACGGTGCCTTTCGCCTTTTGGCTGAAGTCATCTTAATCAGGCCGGAGCAATGCGGCCAGAGCGGATCATTTTTGCTGGAGCACCCGCGCCAGCGCCCCCCGCCAATCCGGGCGGGGGATGCCAAAGGCGGCCTCGGTGGTGCTGCAATCGAGCCGCGAGTTGAGCGGGCGTTGCGCCGGGGTCGGGTAATCGCTGCTGGGGATGCGTGCCACCTGGCAGGTGATCCCGGCCTGGTCGAAAATCTCCATCGCAAACTCGGCCCAGCTGACATCGGGCGCACCTGAATAATGGTAGGTGCCGCTCTTGGCCGGGTCGTCGCGCAGGGCGCGGGCGATGGCCACGCAGGCGGCGGCGATGTCGGCGGCCTCGGTCGGGCCGCCGCGTTGATCGTCGACAATCGTCAGCCTGTCGCGCTCGGCCCCGAGCCGCAGCATGGTTTTCACGAAGTTCGCGCCGTGGGCTGAAAACACCCAGGATGTCCGCAGAATCGCATGGGCTCCGCCCGCCGCGCGCACCGCCTCCTCGCCTGCCAGCTTGGTGCGGCCATAGGCGCCGAGCGGGGCGGTCGCGGCGCCGGGCGCGCGCGGCTCATCACCGCTGCCGTCGAAGACGTAATCGGTGGAGATATGCACCAGCGGCAGCCCGCGGGCGGCACAGGCCTTGGCGATGGCACCCGGCGTTTCGGCGTTGACCTTTTGGGCCAGCGCCTCCTCTTCCTCGGCCTTGTCCACGGCGGTGTAGGCCACGGCATTGATCACCGCATCAGCCTCTGCCTCGGCCACGATCCCGGCGGCGGCGGCAGGGTCGGCAAAATCCGCCTGCGCCCGTGGCACGCACGTCACCTCAAGGTCTGCCTTGGCCAGGGCCGCAAGCTCGCGCGCCACCTGACCGGTTTCTCCGAACACCAGCAATTTCATGCAGTCTGGCTCCCGCCTCTCTCAGCTTACAAGTTCAGCGTCGTACCATTCGAACGTGCGCGCAATCCCGTCGCGGAGGCTGTGGCGCGGCACAAAGCCAAGGTCGGCGCGGGCGCGGGCAATATTGGCGCAGTTGTGGCGGATCTCCCCACACAGCGCCGGGCCATGTTCCACCTGCAGCGCCGCGCCGGGACCAAGCGCGCGGAAGATGCTCACCACCTCGTTCAGCGAGGTCGGCACCCCGGTGCCGAGCTGGTAGAGCCCTTCGGCCCGCATGGCGACTGCACCGGCGATGGCACGGGAGATATCATCTACATAGATGTAATCGCGCGTCTGCCCGCCATCACCGTTGATCCGCAGCGATTCGCCCGCCAACAACCGCCGGCAAAAGTGCGGAATCACCCCGCCCTGCCGCCGCGACCGAGGGCCGTAGACGTTGGAAAACCGCAGCGAGACCCCGGCAAAGTCCCATGCGCTGGCATAGGCGGCCATCAGCGCCTCGGTGGCCAGCTTGGAAGCGCCGTAGGGCGAGGCCGGGTTGGCCGTGGCGCTCTCGTCGATCGGCCCTTCGTCCTGCGAGACGGCGCCGGTAGAGGCAAAGACAAAATGCGCGTGCGGCGCGTGGCGGCGCAGATGGTCGATCAGCCGGTGCGAGCGGGCCGCGTTGTTCTCGAAGGTGCCGAGCGGGTCGATCATGCTCTGCTGCACCGAGGCCTGCGCCGCCAGATGCACCACCGCATCACCGCTGGCCGCCAGCCTGAGCGCCGCGTCGGAGGTGAAACAGCCGGTGTGAAACTGGTCGAAAACATCGCGTTCCGAGGCCGGTCCGTCGCTGTAGCGATCGATCCCAATGAGGGTGACCTTGCTGCCGGTGCTGCGGAAATAATGGGCCAGATTCTGCCCGATGAACCCGCGCGCGCCGGTAATCACCACCTTCATCATGCACCCACACCCAGCATATCGTCTCCATCAAAAAGCCGTCGCCTGACCGGCTCCGCACACACGCGGAAGGTGCAATTCACTGCACCCCCTTGATTTTGCCTCTACGCGAAAGCGCCGCGCAGGCAAACCCTGATCCCCGCGTAAGCCGGTCTCTCGGCGGAATACCCCCGCTAGCTGACCAAAGGGTTAAACATGCAGTGGAAACGCCGAAAAAGGGGCTCAGACCCGCGCCGCCTTGGCCCGCAGGCGGTTCAGGCGGGCGCCGGGCAGGGGCGCCAGCTTTCCGGCGGTGAGATAGAGAATGTAGAGATCAAGGCAGAGGCTCCGGCGGGCGGTATACAGCCTATCGATGGCCGCTTTCCGGGGCACGCAGAGCCGCACGTAAATCTCTTCGGTCTGCCCCGCCGAGCGGCTGTGCTTAAGCAACCGCTCCTCGTGGCTGTGGTGCATGATCGTCGCCAGCCCGGTGATTCCCGGGCGGCTCCTAAGCACCTCGCCGTAAATCGCCGGAAACTGCTCCACATATTGCCGCATCGGCGGACGCGGGCCGACAAAGCTCATGTCGCCCTTCAGCACGTTGAAGAGTTGCGGCAGCTCATCGAGCCGGAGGCGGCGCAGGGTCCGGCCCAGCGGGGTGATCCTGTCGGCCTTGTCGCCGCCCGACACGCCCACCTCGGCCTCACCCGAGCCCTTCCGCATGGTGCGGAATTTGTAGAGGTCAAACGGCACCCCCGGCGCCTTCATCCGTTCCGAGGTATAAAGCGCAGGCCGCCCGTCGCGCAGGGCGATCAGGCACCAGAGCACGGCCATCACCGGCAGACCCGGCACCAGCAGCAGCAGAGCGAGTGCCACATCGAAGATCCGCTTTGAGGGTGTCACCCCAAGGTCTCCCGCCCGGCCCGGTGTCAGCCAGCCGCGGCGACGCCCGGCTCGCTCTGCAGCGCCGTGGCATCCGGGCGGCCAACGCAGACATAGGCCTCGAACCCGGCAGAGCGGGCATCGTTGCGCGAGTAGATGTTGCGCAGGTCCGCCATGCGGGCGCCGCGCATCTCGCCGGCCATCCGGGTCAGATCCAGCGCGCGGAACTCGTTCCACTCGGTCAGCAGCACCAGCACATCAGCGCCCTTGGCGGCGGCGTAGGGGTCTTCCTCCCACGTCACGCCGGGCAGCAGCGCCTCGCCCTCGCGGCGGCCCTGCGGATCGACCACGCGCACCTCGGCCCCGCCACCCACCAGCGCGGGCACAATCGTGAGGCTCGGCGCTTCGCGCATGTCATCGGTGTTGGGCTTGAAGGTCACGCCCAGCACCGCCACGACCTTGCCGTTGAACGAGCCGTCACAAAGGTCGCGGAGCTTCTCGACCATCCGGCGCTTCATGTCCTCGTTCACGGCAATGACCGCCTCGGTGATCTCCAGCGGCACCGCATGGTCCTGCCCGATCCGGGCCAGCGCCTTGGTGTCCTTCGGAAAGCACGAGCCGCCATAGCCCGGCCCGGCGTGGAGAAACTTGTTGCCGATCCGCCCGTCGAGACCCATCCCCTTGGAGACCGCCTTGATATCGGCCCCCACCCGCTCGCAGAGCATGGCGATCTCGTTGATGAAGGTGATCTTCGTGGCCAGAAAGGCGTTGGCCGCGTATTTGATCATCTCGGCGGACTCCAGATCGGTGTAGACGATCGGAAAATCGCGCAGGAACAGCGGGCGATAGATGTCGCCCATCACCTCGCGGGCCGGCTCCGTCTCGACGCCCACCACAACCCGGTCAGGCCGCATGAAATCATCAATCGCGGCCCCCTCTCGGAGGAACTCGGGGTTGGAGGCCACATCAAAGCTGCCCTCTTTGCAGGTCTTGGCGATGATCTCGTAGACCTTGCGGTTGGTGCCGACCGGAACGGTGGACTTGGTGACAACCACGGTGAACCCGTCGAGCGACTGGGCGATTTCCTCGGCGGCGGCGAACACATAGGTCAGGTCGGCATGGCCGTCGCCGCGGCGGGTCGGCGTGCCCACGGCGATAAACACGGCATCGGCCCCGGCCACCGCAGGCGCCAAATCCTCGGTGAAGGTCAGGCGCCCGGCGGCCACGTTCTTGGCCATCAGCACATCCAGCCCCGGCTCGTAGATCGGCACCTCGCCCCGGTTCAACTGCGCCACCTTCTCGGGATTCTTGTCGACGCAAACGACCTCATGCCCGAAATCCGAGAAGCACACCCCCGAGACCAGGCCCACGTAGCCCGTGCCGATCATCGCAATCTTCATCGTCCGCCCATCCTTATGCGCCTTGCGGTTCTGCCGCCCCTGAATGGCGGCAGCGGCGCTCAAAAGCAACCTGTGCAACGGTGTTTCCCAATTGGCGCCTTATTCTGGCCGTCTCGGGAGGATTGTCTGCACTCAAAGCAGATGGTGGGGGCCAGATGCTTGAGGTAACCAATGCAGAAGGCACTTCGCCTGGCCCTCGGGGCCGTGATGACAGTGGCGAGCCTGTCCACATCCGCCAGCGCCTGCACCCGTGGTGCGGTTTCCGGCGCCAACGCAGCGATCGACCCGGCCCGGCTGAACCAGCCGCTGCTGGATGCCGCCATCGCCGTCGAAGTGAACTACCAGCGCTGCCGCAAGGGGCTGTCTCCGCTGGCCGATGCACCGGCCCTGCGCAACGCCGCCCTTGGTCACGCCAAGTGGATGGCCCGCAACAGCACGCTCAGCCACAAATCCACCCGTCCCGGCCGCGCCACGGTGAAGGCCCGCATCCTCGCCTCCGGCCTCAAAATCCGCCGTGGCTCCGAGAACATCGCGCGCGTGGCGCTCTATCAGGTCGAGGGCAGCACCGGTTACCGGATCGTCAATGCCTCCGCTTGCCAGTTTGCGAGCCCGGCGGGCAAGCGCATCGGGCGGCACAGCTATGCCTCGCTGGCCCGCTACACGGTTACGCTCTGGATGAACTCGCCCAGCCACCGGGTCAACATTCTCGGGCGCAAGTACAACATGGCCGCCACGGCGGTTGCGCATGACCCTCGTGGCCGCGCCTGCGGATCGCTGTTCATCACCCAGAACTTCGCGGGCTGAAACGCTCCACCAAGGGCAGCGTGACGATTCCGCCACAAATCCCTGTGGGACTGGCCCGTGCAGGGCCGTCCAACCCCTCTGTTTTCAAACGATTTTCGGGCCCACACCCCTGGGGTGACTTAAGGTCATACGAAGATTCCCGCCGATTGCGCCGGAAAACGTCATCTGCCGCTTTACGGTTAACGCCCTGATAACAATAATGGCTGTGAAAGTTTTCGCGTAACGGAGCCAGACATGTTCAAGATTCTCACCACCGCCGCCTTCGCCTCCGCGCTGGCCACTTCCGCCTTCGCTGGCGGCTTCGAAGAGCCCGATCTCGAAGGCGAAGTCTTCGTTGAAGAGAGCGGCAGCTCGGCTTCCAGCGGCCCGTCGCTCGGCGGCGCCAACGCCGGCCCGATCATCGGCGGCGTTCTGGCTCTGGCCGTCATCGGCGCCCTCGCAGGCTCCGACGACGACACCGCCGAAGAGCCGACCCAGGCTGTGCAAAACTGAGGCCAGGCCAACGGCCAAGAGTTCAAGCGCCCGTCGGGGAGACCCGGTGGGCGTTTTCTGTTTCCGGGTAAGTCCCTGAAATTCAGTTATAATGCCTGTCGTACCACTCCACGAAGGCGCGCACGCCCTGCGTGATATCGGTCTGCGGCAGCGGGCCCACGAGCTCGGTGAGCAGCGTGGTATCGGCCCATGTGGCAGGCACGTCGCCGGGCTGCATATCCATCATGTTCTTCTGCGCGGTCTCGCCCAGCGCCGCCTCGATGGCCTCGATGAAGGTGCCCAGTTCCACCGGCGCGGCATTGCCGATGTTCACCACCCGCCACGGCGCCACGGGTGAAAGGCTGTCGGCCTCGCCCACCGGTGCGCCGCGCTCGGGCGCCACATCCACCAGCCGCCGGATGCCCTCCACCAGATCGTCGATAAAGGTAAAATCCCGCCGCATCTTGCCGTGGTTGTACACGTCAATCGGCTCCCCGGCGCGAATCGCCTTCACGAACTTGAAGAGCGCCATGTCGGGCCGCCCCCACGGGCCGTAGACCGTGAAAAAGCGGAACATGGTGATCGGCAGGCCGTAAAGATGCGCGTAACTATGCGCCATCGCCTCGTTGGCAGCCTTGGTCGCGGCGTAGAAGCTCATCTGATGCGCCACCCGGTCCGTCTCGGCATAGGGCATCTTCTCGTTCGCGCCATAGACCGAGCTGGTCGATGCCATCAGCATATGCTTGGGCGGGTGAGCACGTGCAGCCTCCAGCAGGCGGAAGGTGCCGATCAGGTTGGCCTCCACGTAGCTCTCCGGCGCGTCGATCGAGTAGCGCACACCCGCCTGCGCAGCGAGGTGAATCACGATCTCGGGCGCATGCTCCTCCAGCAATTCCTCCAGCCGCCCCGGCTCCTCCAGCCGCGCCTCCACCGCGCTGAACCCCTCGCTCTGCATCAGCCGCTGCTGCCGCCGCTGCTTGAGGCTCACATCGTAGTAGTCGGTCATCGCATCCAGCCCAATGACCCTGAAGCCATCGTCCAGCAAACGGCGCGTGATATGAGAGCCGATGAACCCGGCGGAGCCGGTCACGAGCGCGGTGCGGGTCATTGGGCCTTACCTGCGCAGGAGTTGAATCGCGATGTAGCCGATCTCCGGCCCCATCCACTGGCGCGAGTTCCAGATCGTGCCATCCCCGGCCACTTGGTAAATGTTGGTAAAGGTCTGGCCGCCACCACGGCAGATTTCCACCATCCGCACCGCGCCCACCGTGCCCGCCGTCGCAGTCTGGATCGGCTCGGCCTTGTCTCGGGTGATCCGGCAGTCGAACCGGGTGGGGACTTCATCGTTCTCGCCATTGAGCCAGCGCATCATCCGCACCGCCTGCCCGGCGCGGCGGCCGGTGACGAGCGCGGTGCTCTGGGTGATCTCCGAGGACATCAGGTCAAACCCCACGCCCCGCGTCTCCGCCAGCATCCCGCGCCGCAGCACCAGTGTCTGGCCCTCGGTGGTCAGATAGGTCCGCCACGGCCCGCGCGTCTCCTGCTCGCCCAAGGCGGCCAACTGAGTGTTGTCGCGCAGCAAAATCATGATCGCCGAGCCACGGATGCGCTGCAGCGCCACCGGGATCAGCGCGGCCACCTGCGCCGGGGTCACCTCCTTCGGCTTTCCGCGCTTGGCGGTCACGCTCTGCACCGCCATCTGCAACAGCCCCGGCCCCTGCCGTGCAGGGTCGTTGCTGCACCCGGCCAGCACCGCAAGGGCGGCCAGCGCCCCAATCCAACGCATCTTCCGCATCATCTCCAGAACCGCCCCCACCGGTCTTCCAGCTCAGGGCGGTGGGTGTCGCGCACCGTGTCATAGAGCCGCCCGTTGACCGAGAGCTTCGCGCCCCCGTCCCGCGCCAGCGAGCGCAGCGTGGTGCCCGCGGTCTTCTTGCTCGGCTGCCCGGTGAAGAAGCTGTAGGGCACGGTCACCCGGATGCCCTTGTCAAACGAGCCTTCGCCAAAGTCCTCCGCCGATACATCGGTGACCGTGGCATAGGCCCCGATCCGCCAGCCGTTGTCGAACTCCCGGTCCAGCGCCACGGTCGCGCCCCAGTCGCCCGCAAGGTAACGGCCCACGTCGAGCGTGCCGTGATAGCCGTTGCCAAAGTCGTAGTAGGCCGAGACATGGCCGGTCACGACCTCGTATTCGCGGAAGGTGAAGAGCTGGTCATAGTCCCGCTGCTTCACCCAGTTCAGCTCGCCGCCCAGCGCAAGACGGCTGTCGACCGGCTTCCAGAGCAGCTCGCCCGAAACCCCGCCAAACATCGATTCCAGCATACCCACCGTGAGGCGACTGTAGAGGTTGGGGCCGGGGCGGCCATAGTAGGCCAGCGTCAGCCGCTCGATCGCCGGGTCGCCCTCGGCGGCATAGAGCGCCGCATCCGAACGGACATGCGGCAGAACCGAGGTTGATGGGTTCTCATCCTCGCCCCCGTTGCCAAACACCTTCTTGGTGATCGCACCCTCCAGCACCCAACCGGGCGCAAGGTCATACCGGCCTGAGAGCCGCAGGCCCACGTCGCCGCGCAGGGGGCTTTCGGGGTCGAATGCGGTGAGCGCCACATAGGGCGAGAGAGACCACGTGAACCGCGGATACTGCCCAGGCAGATATTCCAGCCCCGCCGGATCGGGCGCAGCGGCGGTATCGGTGATCTGCGCGGCAGCCAGCACCGGGGCCGAGCCTGCGTGTTCAAATGCCTCAAGGTCGCTGCGCTTCAATGTCACCCGAGCGCCCGGCACCCCGTTTTGCACCGGAACGAGGCTGAAGGTTTCGACCGAGGCGGGCAGGGCACGGGTCAGAATGCGCGAGATCCGCCCCATTGCCTGCGGCTCGGCAATGTAGCGCGTGTTGCGATAGCGCAGCTCGATGCTCCGCCCGCTGTAGGCCATCGCCTCGAGGATCAGCCCTTCCTTAGCCATCGCATTGCCCAGCACCCGGCGCAGGCCGGGCTTGGTCGCCGGATCACTCGCCCAGGCGGTGTCCCACGCGCCGGGGTCTGACCGGCGGGCGGGGCGCCCCGCCACCGGCAGCGGCGCGGTCTCGTTGCCCGGCCCCACCGCAGGCTTGCGCGGGTTGGTGCTGAAGCTGAGCTGCACCGCCACCTCGGATCCGCCGATATAGGCCGCCTGCAAATGCGCGTTCTCGCGGATCTTGTAATCGAGGCCAAAGTTCCACGGGCTCTTGCGGTCGATCAGGTCGTCGCCCGCCTCGTCCACATAGCCCGCCGTGGAGTATTCGGCCTTCAGCGTCAGCCTGTCGCTGGCCTGAAATGCGAGGCCGCCAAAGGCCGCCACATCGCCTTGAAACCAGCTGCTGGCATTCACAGTGCCGCCTTCGTCGCCGGGGATGTAAGACTCGCGCTCGCCCGCGCTGCCGATCACCCCGTAGCGCGCCAGCCCGCCCCAGCCGAGCCCGGCGCTGAACCGCAGCCGCGGCGAAACCGTCTTGGTCGCCACGATGTATTCGCCGCTGTAGATCCCGCTGCCCAGAAAATCCTGAAAGCCCACCGCCACCGCCGGCCACCACTTGCCGGGCTGCTCCTGCAGCACCTGAAACTTCAGGTCAAAGCTCCGGTCGGAGAGCGGCTCGCCGTCCATGTAGTAGTCTTCAATGCGCGAGTAGCGGAAGCTGCCGGTGATCCGTGGCGCAAGCTGAAACGAAAAGCTCGCCCGCGTCTGCCCGCCCATCGAAGTGAGCGTGGCCGAGATTTGTCCGTCCTCCAGCGCCTCCGCAGAGGGCATCGAGAGGATGCCGGGCGTCCCGGAAAGGGTCAGGCTGTCGGTGATCTGGGGGTCGGCCTTGGTGGCCCGCGGCCCGGCTCCCGCCACGAGGCCCGCCACCAGCGCCACAGCACTCACACCCGCCCAAGTCTTGATCCGTGCCACGGCTCGCCCCTCGCATCCTGTCGGCACCCGACTATAGCAACGGCACGTCACCGCAAAAGCCCTCCGCTCACAAAGTGGAGGATTGTCGCCGTTCTACATCGCCCGTCACTGGCCCCAGCAGTCGCCCGGCACCCGCCAGACCTGCTGCGGCCGCCGCCGAAAGGCGCCCTCCCGGGGGATAATCGGCTCCAGTGCCTCGGCCCCTTCGCAGATCGGCGGGTCTGCGCGGCGGGTCACATAAAGCACCTCGCCTTTGCCGCCCGGCCACGCATGGCTCTGCACATAGTGGTTCGGCGGGCGGCCCAGTTCGGGGCGGGCATAGGCCTCCAGCCCGATGACCTGCCCCTCCACGCCCCGGCCCCGGATACGGTAGAACAGGTCGGCCAGCACATCGCGGTCGTCGGCCACAATGGTCGTCACCCCCGCCGTCTCTGCCCGCGCGGCAATCTCCGCGCTCATGTCGATCCGGCCCAGATAGCGCTCCATCAGCAGCGGCCCGTCGCCCAGCCGCAGCGAGGCTGCAAAGACGGTCGCCCCCACCAGAACCACGGCAAATCCCGTGCCCAGCGCAAGGCTCGCCCCCATCGCCCAGCGGCCCCAGCCGCGCACCACGATCACCGCAGCGATTGTGCCCGCCAGATAGGCCGCCGCCGCCCAATTGGCATAGGCTTTCGAGAGCAGCGCCTGCCCGCAGACCAGCGCAAGGATCGGCAGGGAGAACCACAGCAGCATCGCGCTCCGCCGCCGTACCGCCGACCACAGCAGCCCCGCCAGCAGCACCGGCCCGAACACCACGATCTGCGCCCCAGCAAACTCCGCCAGTGAGGCCCAGTTCAGCCCCGCCCGCTGGCCCGGGTCGCGCACCCAATCGGCGTTGTCCATCGTGTGCTCGAGGGTCGAGAGTCCGTTCTGAATGTTCCAGATCACATTGGGCGAGATCACGATCAGCAGCGCCACCAGTGCCGCCACCGCATCACCCCAGCGCACCCGCGCCGAGGGCACGAAGAGCGCTGCCAGCCCGGCGCAAAGCACGTAGTAGATGCCCGCGTATTTGCTCATCACCGCCAGCCCCACGCAGGCCCCGGCCACCACTGCCGCCACGCGGCTCTGCTCGCGGATCACCCGCACCCACGCCCAGAGCGCGCCCGCAAGGAAGGGGAACATCACCGTGTCGGTGCTTATGAGAAAGCTACCAACCGCCACCAGCGGCAGGGTGATGTAACTCGCCGCCACGAGGATCGCCGTGCGCCTGTCGGCTAGTTCTGCCGCCAGCCCGGCCAGCAGCAGCGCGGTGATTCCGTGCAGCACCGCCGCCGGGGCGCGGAGCCAGAAGGCGGCATCGCTGCCCGCCAGGTCGGTGACCGCCCGCAGCAGCCAGCCGATCATCGGCGGCTTGGAGTAGTAGCCAAAGGCCAGCTCCTGCCCCCAGAGCCAGTATTGCGCCTCATCCACAAAGATCTCGGCCTGCGCGAAGGGCAGCAGCGCGAGCCGGAAGATCACCAGCGCCGCCACCACCGCAAAGGCGGGGCCAAACCAGCCGGCGCCCTCAGGCTTCGCGTTTGCTGACATGGATCAGGTAGAGATTGCGAACATAGATGAAGAGCCCCATCGCCTGCCCCAGCACGAACACCGGGTCTTTCCGGTAAAGCGCATAGGCCAGCAGGATCAGCCCGCCGAAGATCGAAAAGTACCAGAACGCCAGCGGCACCACCGACCGTCGGGCCCGCTCCGAGGCGATCCATTGCACCAGAAATCGCGCGGTGAACATCAGCTGCCCGCCCAGCCCGATGATCACCCACCAGAACTCAACCCACGTCTCGACATGCAGGATGTTGAAGAGCCACTCAGCCATCCGGCGTGATCTCCGTGGGGGTCTGCGTCTTGCGCCGCTTGATCAGCCAAGCCACGCCGATCAGGTCGTAAATCCCCACAAGCGCCCTGCCAAAGTTGGTGTATTTGCTCCGCCCCGCAGCGCGCTCGGCATGGCTCACGTCCACATGGGCGATCTCCCAGCCGTCCCGCCGCATCAGCGCAGGCAGGTAGCGGTGCATGTGGTTGAAGAACGGCAGGGCCAAAAAGGCATCACGGCGAAAGCCCTTGAGCCCGCAGCCGGTGTCGCGCGTGCCATCCTTCAGGATGCGGGCGCGCAGTCCGTTGGCAAACTTGCTCGCCCAGCGCTTGCTGGCGGTGTCCTGCCGGTCCACCCGCTGGCCCGCGACGAGGCCCAGCTTGCCGGTGGTGTCGGCCAGCAGCGGGCCGTAGAGCTTGGGCAGTTCCTCCGGCGGGTTCTGCCCGTCGCCATCCAGCGTCACGCAAACCGCACCCCGCGCCGCGCGCACGCCCGAATGCACCGCCGCACTCTGCCCGGCGGGTCTGGGGTGTTGCAGCACCCGAATGCGGGCATCCTCCCGCGCGAGCTTCAGCAACTCATCACCGGTCGCATCGGTGGAGCCGTCGTTGACCGCCACCACCTCAAACTCGACATCCGCGCAGGCGGTCACGATCCGGCCGATCAGCGGCGCCGCGTTCTCCGCCTCGTTCATCATCGGGATCACCACCGAAACCTTGGGAGACATGCGCTCAGCCCCGCGCCAGCGTGTCGCCCAGCGCCAGCACCGGCTCCAGCTCGGTGACCGTGCCGCCGCCCTCGCCTGCCAGATCGCCGCTCGCCGTGCGCTCCGCCACGATCCGCGCCGCCGCTTCTCCAATTTCGCGGCGGCAGGCATCCATCGTCGCCAGCTTCTGCGGGAAGGCGGCCAGCATCTCCAACGCGTTGAAGCCCGCAAGCCCCAGCTCGCCGGGAATGTCGATGCCCGCCGTCAGGCAGTGCAGCATCCCGCCCGCGCCGATCATGTCGTTGGAATAATAGATAAAATCCAGCTCCGGCGTGCGCTCCAGCATCGCCGCCGTCATCTCCCGCCCCTTGGCGAGGCCGCTGCCGCCGGCGTAAAATTCCCGGTCCCGCACCTCCAGCCCGGCCCGCGCCAGCGCCGTGGTGAACCCCTCGAACCGCTTTCGCGCCCGGTGATCGAGCGGCATCTTGGTGCCCGCAAATCCGATGTTCTTGTAGCCCGCCCCGGCAATCGCCTCGGCCATCATCCGGCCCGCGCGGCGGTGGCTGATGCCGACCATCGAGTCGATCGGCTCGCCGTCCACATCCATGATCTCCACCACAGGGCAGCCTGCGTTGGCCAGCATCGCGCGGGCCGCATCGGTATGTTCCAGCCCGGCCACGATCACTCCCGAGGGCCGCCACGAGAGCATCTCGTACAGCACCTTCTCGGCGCGCTCGGGCTTGTAATGAGTCACGCCAACAACCGGCTGAAGGTCGGTGTCGTCCAGCACCGCACCAATGCCCGTGAGCACCTCGGGGAAGACCATGTTGGAAAGCGAGGGGATCACCACCGCCACAAGGTTCACCCGGCTGCTCGCCAGCGCCCCTGCGATCTTGTTCGGCACGTAGCCCAACCGCTTGGCGGCGGCGAGCACCTTCTCCCGCGTGGCCTGGCTCACATCGCCCCGGTTCCGCAGCACCCGGCTCACCGTCATTTCGCTGACCCCCGACGCCTCCGAAACGTCTCGGAGCGTCAACGGGCGGCGCGGCGGGATGGGCTTGGGAGCGTCCTGGTTCAACGGAGCGGGCCTTTCAACGGGTCTTTCTCCCTGCTTACCGCCTTATGAACGCCTGTCCAAGCGGTTGCCGTGTCACAGCCGGATGGCGCGATAGCTCAGGATCTTGTCGCAGGCCTCTTCCAGCGTCAGATGCTCCCACTCCTTCGCATAGAGGTAATCCAGCCATTGCGGGTCGAGGATACGGGCGGAAAGCTCGGCCACATAGGCCTCTTCCTCCGCCTCCGGCACCTCCGCGTTCACCAACCGGCGCAGCCGCGGCTCCAACTCCTCGCGGGTAAAGGGCTGCAGGGCAGTCACCCGCTCTAAAGCTCGATGTCGGGCAGGCTGTCGAGCGCGGCGGTCAGGGCCTCGCCCCAGCCGCTGGAGATGCGCTGGAAATCGGCATCATCGGCCTCGATCCGGCTCTGGTAGCCCAGCGTCAGGCTGCCCTCTTCGTAGAACTGCACATCAAACGGCAGGCCGACCGTCAGGTTGGCCTTCACCGTCGAGTCGAAGCTCACCATCAGCAGCTTCACCGCTTCGGCAAAGCTCATCTCCGGGCGATAGGCGCGCACAAGGATCGGGCGGCCATATTTGGTTTCGCCGATCTGGAAGAACGGCGTGTCGTCCCCCGCTTCGATGAAGTTGCCTTCCGGGTAGATCAGGAACAGCCGGGGCGCGGTGCCGTCGATCTGGCCCCCAAGGATCAGCGTCGCGCCAAAGGCAGCGGCCTGCTGTCCTGCCTGCTCATGCTCGGCGATCACATCCTTCAGAACCTTGGCCACCATCCGCGCGACCTGAAACATGCTGGGCGCTTCCAGCAGCGAGGGGTTGCGCTCGCTCTGCGCTTTGGTCCGCTCTTCGAGGATCGAAACCACCGCCTGCGTGGTCGCCAGATTGCCCGCGCTCATCAGGGTGATCACCCGCTCTCCGGGCACCTCCCAAGAGTGCATCTTCTTGAAAACGCTGATGTTATCGACGCCCGCATTGGTCCGGGTGTCAGACATGAAAACGAGCCCGCGATCGAGCTTCATTCCGACGCAATAGGTCATGTTACTGTTCTTGGCTCTGGCTCATCTGTTGCGCCACCTCTATGGCGACGGAGAGGGATTCTTCCTCGCCACCGGTGCGCGTTCCAGTTACCGGCGCAGCGCCTGCATAGTCCAGCCCTGTCGCAACGCGAACGTAGCGTGTGTCGGGCGACTGATCGTTGCTCACGTCAAAGCCAACCCAGCCCAGCGCGTCCACATGGGCCTCGGCCCAGCCGTGCATCGCCTCCTGGCTCTGGCGGTCGTCCAGCATCAGGTAGCCCGAAACGTAGCGCGCCGGATGGCCGAGCAGCCGCGCGGCGGAGATGAACACATGGGCCTGATCCGAGCACACGCCCTTTCCGGCCTCCATCACCTTTTCCGCGCTCCAGTCCGAGGCCGAGGCGCCCGCGGTGTATTTCACCGCCTTGGCCACCGCCGACATCAGTGCATGCAGCTGGTCCAGCCCCTCGCGGCCGTGCAGCGAGCGGGCCAGCTCCCGCACATGCGGGCCGGGCTTGGTCTGCGGGGTCTGCCGGTCGAAAAGCCAGAGCGGCGTCAGGCTCTCATGCGGGCCGATCACGCCGTTGGTTTCTTCCAACTCCACCTCGCCCTCGCTGCGCAAGAGCAGCTCGGTCTCGCCGGGGGTGATCGAAATCAGCTCAACCGTGTTGCGGTGCTGGTCCTCGTACTGCAGCTCTTTCTTGCCGCCGATCACCGAGGTCTCCCAACTCACAACCTTTTGGTTGCGGTAGGATTTGGGCGTTTTCCGCATCTGTTGCAGCCCATAGCGCACCGGCTCCGAAAAGCTGTAGCGGGTCTCGTGGGCAATCTTCAGGCGCATGGTCTGTCCGGCCTATTCATAAAACCGATAGTCGACCTCAATCTGGCGGCTGAGCTCGCCCAGCGCAATGAGGATCTCCTGGATGAACTCGTGCAGCCCGATATCGAAGATCTCATCGATGCTGCGTTCCTTGAGCCGTTTGCCAAGTTGCACGGCAAGGTCGTGGCTTGTGGCAGTCTCGCCGTAGTCATGGGCGAGATAGCCGAGGTTGTCCTGCAACTTCTTGGCGCAGAAGTAGAGACTGCGCGGCATCCGCCCGTCCAGAATGAGGAAGGCGGCAATGTCGCGCGGGGTCGGGTTGTGGCCATAGACCATCCGAATGCCGCTTTCCCCGCTGACCGAGCGCAGGATGGTCTCCCACTGCACGTTGTCGAGCTGCGAGCCCACCGCATTGGCCGAGGGCAGTAGCACATAATACTTCACATCGAGGATACGGCCGGTGTTGTCGGCCCGCTCGAGGAAGGTGCCGATCCGGGCAAAATCGTAGATGTCGTTGCGCAGCAGGGTGCCGTGGGTCGCGCCGCGCACGAGCGCGGTGCGCTGCCGGATCAGGCCCAACGCCTGCGGCAGGTCGCGCTCGTTCACCTTGCGCTTCAGCAGTTCCTTCAGCCGCATCCAGCAGCCGTTCATCGCCTCCCAAGTCTCATGGGTCAGCGCGCCGCGCACCTGCCGGGCATTGTTGCGCGCCGCTTCCACCGCGCTCATCACCGAGGAGGCGTTATCCTTGTCGCGCAGCATCCAGTCGATGACCGTGTCCTTGCTGAGCTCGTCGTATTTTTCGAAGTAGCCGAGATCGACCGAGGCGGTCTGAAGCACGCTCGCCCACTCGTCGTCGTTTTCCTGATTCCGGGTGAGCGCAATGCGCTGGCCGGTCTCGATCATCCGGGTGATATTCTCGGCCCGCTCAAGGTAGCGGTACATCCAGAACAACCCGCCTGCCGTCTTGCCTAGCATCGCGTCAGTCCTCCAGCACCCAGGTGTCCTTGGTGCCTCCGCCCTGGCTCGAGTTCACCACGAGGCTGCCCTTCTTCAGGGCCACGCGGGTGAGGCCGCCGGGGGTGATGTTCACCCCCTCCGGGCTGACGAGCACAAAGGGCCGCAGGTCCACGTGGCGCGGAGCAAGGCCCGCCTTGGTCATGATCGGCACGGTCGAAAGGCTGAGCGTGGGCTGGGCGATGTAGTTGCCCGGCTTCGCCTCCAGCTTCTTGCGGAACTCGGCCAGCTCCTTCTTGCTCGCGGTCGGCCCGATCAGCATGCCGTAGCCGCCCGAGCCATGCACTTCCTTCACCACCAGCTCGTCGAGGTTGTCGAGCACGTACTTCAGGCTCTCCGGGTCGTTGCAGCGCCATGTCGGCACGTTCTGCAAGATCGCTTTCTCGCCGGTGTAGAACTCCACGATCTCCGGCATGTAGCTGTAGATCGCCTTGTCATCGGCAATGCCCGTGCCCGGCGCGTTGGCGATGGCGATGTTGCCCGCGCGATAAACATCCATGATCCCCGGTACGCCCAGCGCACTCTCGGGGTTGAAGGTCAGCGGGTCGATGAAGTCATCGTCGATCCGGCGGTAGATCACGTCGATCGGCTTGTAGCCCTGCGTGGTCCGCATCGCCACGCGTCCGTCCACAACCCGCAGGTCGGAGCCTTCGACCAGCTCCACGCCCATCTGATCGGCAAGGAACGCATGCTCGAAATAGGCAGAGTTGTAGCTGCCCGGCGTGAGCACAGCCACCGTGGGCGTCCCCTCGGCACAGCTCGGTGCACAGGCCGAGAGCGAGCGCAGCAGCGAGCGCGGATACTGGCTCACCGGCTGCACCTTTGTCTGGCTGAACAGCTCGGGGAACATCTTGTACATCGTCTCGCGGTTTTCGAGCATGTAGCTCACACCGCTTGGCGTGCGGGCGTTGTCCTCCAGCACGTAAAACTCGTCGTCGCCGGTGCGCACGAGGTCGATGCCGACGATATGGGTATAAACCCCGCCCGGCGGGGTCACGCCCACCATCTCCGGCAGGTAGGCCTCATTGTTCTTGATCATCTCCACCGGCAGCCGCCCGGCGCGCACGATCTCTTGGCGATGATAGATGTCATGCAAGAAGGCGTTGATTGCGCGGACCCGCTGCTCGATGCCCCGGGTGAGCTTCTTCCACTCCGCCCCGCTGATGATCCGCGGCACGATGTCGAAGGGGATCAGCCGCTCCTCGGCGGCGGCCTGCCCATAGACGTTGAAGGTGATGCCGGTGAGCCGGAAAACCTCCTCCGCTTCGCGCTGTTTCGCCCGCAGTCTCGCCGGGTCTTCGCCCTCGAACCACTGCCCGAATTGGGAGTAAGGCGCCCTGAGCGCGTCTTCTCTCCCCCACATCTCGTCAAAGATTTTTGTCATTGCTTCAATTATCCACGTCCCCGATGGCAATACAAAGCGAAATGACACAGAATCCTGTATCTCCCCGAGATTGCCCGTTTTTTAGGCGTCCGCCAAGCCCCTGAGGGTGGCCGCGATGGCCCGGACGGCAGCGCCGAGGTCGTCCGATTCCGCATGTTCATCGGGCCTATGGCTCACGCCGCCCCGGCAACGGATGAACAGCATGGAAATCGGGCAAAGATCGGCAATTGCGCTGGCGTCATGGGTCGCGCCCGAGGTCAGCTCCAGCCCCTTGCCCCCGCCCTGCTGCACCGCCTTGACCAGCGCTGCCCGCAGGCGCGGGTCGCAGGGCGCGGCAGGTTGGGCATAAGTCCGCCGGGCCTCCAGCGTCAGCCCCATCTCGGCGGCCACGCGGCTGGCGAAAGTGGCAATCGCCTGCCCCGCCGCCTCCCGCGCCGAGTCGTCTTCGCTGCGGAGTTCCACCGGCATCCGCACCTCCCCCGGCACCGCGTTCACCGCCCCCGGGCGCACATCCACCTGCCCCACGGTCGCCCGCAGCCCCGGCGTCGCCCGCGCCAGCCGGTCGACCTCGGCAATTACCCGCGCCGCGCCCACCAGCGCATCCTTGCGCGCCTCCATCGGCACCGTCCCGGCATGGCCCGTCTCTCCGGTGAACGTCAGCGCATGGCGCTCGATCCCGCAGATGCCCGTCACCACGCCCAGCGCCTCGCCCTCGGCCTCCAGCACCGGCCCCTGCTCGATATGCGCCTCCAGGTAACCCAAGGCCTGCGCCCGGTCCCGCGCCACCTGCGGAATCGCTTCCGGGTCACAACCAAAGCCCTCCAGCGCCGCCCGCAGGCTCACGTCGTCCCGGTCCACCATGTCGAGCACTGCGATATCCACCGTGCCCGCCACCGCCCGGCTGCCCACCAACGCGGTCGGAAACCGCACACCCTCCTCATCGGCAAAGGCCATGACCTCCACCGCGAAGGGCAGCGCCACGCCCTCCTCCGCCAGCATCTGCATCGCCATGACCGGCAGCACCACGCCCGCGATCCCGTCAAACGCCCCGCCCTGCGGCACCGAGTCCTGATGGCTGCCCATGTAGAAAGTTCCTGCCCCGCCTCCCTCGGCGCGGCCCACCAAAGTCGCGGCGGCATCCAGTGCCGGCACCAGCCCGGCGCCGCGCATCATCTCCCGCAGGTAATCCACCGCCTGCCGATGCTCCGGCCCGTAGGGCAGGCGGGTCACGCCGGGGCCGGGCGCCGAGATTTCCGCCAAGGCCTGCAAATGCCGCGCCGCCTCCGCGCCCCAATCCTTGCCGCTGCCGGTCATTCCTCCGGCTCCGGCACCAGCGTGCCCGTCAGTGCCTCGTCCAGCACCCGTTCCGGCGCTTCCAGCGTCGGCACCTGCCGCGCCCAATCGCCGTAGTCCCCGCTCGTGGCCCGCTCCAACAGCGCACCCAACGCCTCCAAAGGTTGCTCTGAGTAGTCCACCCGCAGCGTCAGCGGCGCCGCATCGGGCCGCAGCACCAGCAGCGCCGCAGAGAGCAGCCCGCGCTTGTCGCTCCCGCCCTTCGCCGCCGCCCAGAGCGCAGCCATCAGGCGGTCCGGCAAGCTGCCCTGCGCCTTGAGGTAGGCCTGCGCCATCGCCTCCGGCAGCTCCGCGCTGCCCAGCATGTTGCCAGCCGCCACCCCGCCGTCAAAGACATGCGAGGCCACCAGCGCCGTATTTCGTTTGCCGCTGAAGCAGGTTCCCGCGCCGCCCATATCCAGAGCCGAAAGCTGCCGCCAGTCGCGCCCCTCGTCCGGGCCAGTCACAGTATCCACCGCCGCGGCCGCGCCCTTGCCGCCTGCCATCTCGTTCAGCACCTGCTCGCCCCAGATGGTCGAGGGCGCCGCGCCTTGGCTCGCGCTCATCCCCGCGCCCCACCGGCCCCGCAACACCCAGCCGCCCACGCAGAGGCTTCCGGTCGCCGCCGCACCGGCAATGGCGTTTGTTTGGGCGTCCTGCACAAGAATCGAGAAAGTCATATCGGCGCGGGGCTCCTTGCGAAGAAATTTATCATGAAAAATTGACCGGTCAAATTTATCATGATTAATTTCTCACACGAACACCCGGCTTCCGCAAGGGAATCGCCGCCATAAAAACCACAGGGAGATGCTCCAATGACCCTCTTCAACTGGACCCGCCGCGCGGTCCTCGCTGCCGGAGCCGCGCTCGCGTTGGCACCGATGGCGGCCACCGCGCAAACGCCCGAGGGCGTACTGATCGTCGGCCAGGTGGCCGAACCCAAGTCGCTCGACCCGGCCGCCGTGACCGCGGTGAACGACTTCCGCATTCTGGTGAACCTTTACGAGGGGCTGACCCGCTACAAGCCGGGCACGCTCGAGGTTGCCCCCGGTCTGGCCGAAAGCTGGGAGGTGTCGGAAGACGGCACCGAATATACCTTCACCCTGCGCTCCGGCGTCACCTTCCACGATGGCACCCCGTTCAACGCCGAGGCGGTCAAGTTCAACTTCGACCGGATGCTCAACGAGGATCACCCCTTCCACAACACCGGCCCCTTCCCGCTGGCGTTCTTCTTCTCCTCCGTCGAGGAGACCACGGCGGTCGATGAGACCACCGTCAAGTTCAAGCTCTCCGCGCCCTACGCGCCCTTCCTGAGCAACCTCGCCTACCCCACCGGCCTCATGGTCTCCCCCGCCGCCGTCGAGGCGGGCGGCGCCGACTTTGGCCGCAGCCCCGTGGGCACCGGCCCCTTCAAGTTCGTCGAGTGGCGCGCCAACGAGGCGGTGGTGATCGACAAGTATGAAGACTACTGGGGCGAGCCCGCCGGGGCGCAGGCCGTTGTCTTCCGCCCGATCGAAGATGCCAACACCCGCGTCGCCGAGATGATCGCAGGCGGGATCGACATGATGGTCGAGGTCCCGCCCACCGCGCTCTCCCAGTTCGAGGGAGATGGCTTCAACGTGGTCGAGCAAGCCGGCCCGCACGTCTGGTTTCTGATCCTGAACGCCAAGGAAGGCCCGCTGGCCGACAAGAAGGTGCGCCAAGCGGTGAACTACGCGATCAACAAGGAAGCCATCGTCAACGATGTGCTCGAAGGCACCGCCGAGGTCGCCGCTGGCCCCACGCCGCCCGCCTTCGCATGGGCCTATAACGACAGCCTGTCGCCCTATCCCTATGATCCCGAAAAAGCCAAGGCCCTGCTGGCCGAGGCCGGGGCCGAGGGCGCCTCGCTCACCTTCTACGTGACCGAGGGCGGCTCAGGCATGCTCGATCCGGTCGCCATGGGCACCGCGATCCAGGCCGACCTCGCCGCCGTGGGCCTCGATGTGTCCATCGAAACCTATGAATGGAACACCTTCCTCGGCAACGTGAACCCGGGTCTCGAGGGCAAGGCAGACATGGCCGAAATGGCATGGATGACCAACGACCCCGACACCCTGCCCTATCTGGCCCTGCGCACCGACGCTTGGCCCGACAAGGGCGGCTTCAACTCGGGCTACTACTCCAACCCCGAGGTCGACGCCCTGCTCGAAGAGGCCCGCACTGCCGTGGATCAGGAAAAGCGCGCCGAGCTCTACAAGCAGATGCAGGAGATCGTGCAGGAAGACGCCCCCTGGGCCTTCATCGCGAACTGGAAGCAGAACGCCGTCACCAACGACCGCGTCGAAAACTTTACGCTGGAGCCCTCCTTCCTGCTCCAGCTCGAAAAGGTGGTGAAAAAGTAACGAGTAACCACCGGCTGCTCCACGGCCACCCCCGGCTCTCCTCGCGCTCGCGATGAGGACCGGAGCGCCGGGAGCGGCCACCGCGGCGGGCACCTGTGTCACCTCCCCGTGCCCGCCGCACCCCCCACGCAGGGTGCGCCGTCATCGCGCATCACACCGCAGGAGACATCATGGGCAGCTACATCCTCAAACGCCTCGTCGCCGCGATCCCGGTGCTCATCGGCGTCTCCGTCCTCGTCTTCTTCATCATGGCGATGATCCCGGGCGATCCGGCCCTCGCCATCCTCGGCGCCTATGCCACGCCCGAGAACGTCGCCAAGATCAACGCCGACCTCGGCCTCGATAAGCCTCTGGTCCAGCGTTACTTCATCTGGCTCGGCAACATGCTCACCGGCGATTTCGGCCGCAGCTATTCGCAGAACAAACCGGTGATCGACGAGGTGATGGGCCGCTTCGGCAACACCCTCATCCTCGCCGGCGTCGCCTTCGTGCTCTGCTCGGTGCTCGGCATCCTCGCCGGGGTGGTCTCGGCTGCGCGGCAATACGGCCTCGCCGACAAGCTGATCACCTTCACCGTCCTCATCGGCATCTCCATCCCCAGCTTCTTCCTGGGCATGATCCTGATCATCATATTCGCCCTGAAACTGCGGATGTTCCCGGTCTCCGGCATGTATCTCATCTACGGCGGCGGCGGCCCGGTGGATCTGATGAACCACCTTGTCCTGCCCGCCTCCGCCCTCGCCGTTGTCGCCACCGGCGTCATCGCCCGCCTCTCCCGCTCCGCCATGCTCGAGGTGCTCCGGCAGGACTATATCCGCACCGCCCGCGCCAAGGGGGTAGGCGAGCGGCGTGTGATCATGGGCCACGCCCTCAAGGCCGCGATGGTCTCGATCATCCCCGTCCTCGGCATTCAGGCCGGCTTCGTTGTGTCCGGCGCGGTCTACATCGAGATGGTCTTCGACTGGCCCGGCATCGGCCAGATGCTGGTCAACGCCATCTCCCAGCGCGACGTTCTGCTGGTCCAAGGTGGCGTCGTGGTGGTCGCCGCCTGTTACGTGCTCTTCAACATCGTGGTCGACGTCGCCCAAGCCCTACTCGACCCGAGGATCAAGTCATGAGCGCCCCCGTGGAAGCCGGGCAGCGCCGTCCCGCGGGGTGGCGCCCGCGGCGGCCCTACGTGGCACTTTATGGCGCCGTGTTAGTCGCCCTTCAAAAGGAAGCACCACCCTCACCGAAGCGCCGCCCCGTCACGCCACAGGCGTGCCGCGTACGGTCGGCGCACCTCTGGTGCGACGGGCGGGACGGCGCTGCCCGGCGGCCTGCGGCCTTGATTCCGGGCCTGTCGCACTCCGGCACTGCCACCCATGAGGAGCCCCGCCCATGACCGCCTTCCTCAAGCTCCTCTTCCGCAACCGCCTCGCCGCCATGGGCGCGGTCGTGCTCGGCATCATCCTCCTGCTGGCCCTGCTCACCCCCGTCCTGCCCCTCAAAGACCCCAACATCACAAACACCGGCGACCGGTTCGCCCGCCCCTTCACCGAGGGCTACCTCCTCGGCGCCGACCATCTCGGGCGCGACCAGCTCTCCCGCCTGCTCTACGGCACTCGCACCTCGCTCGCCGTGGGCGCCGTCGCCGCCTTCCTCGCCGCCTTCTTCGGCTCCGCCATCGGCATCATCGCCGGCTACTTCGGCAAGCGCACCGACAACATCCTGATGCGCCTGATCGACATGCTCATGGCCTTCCCCTACATCCTCCTTGCGCTGGCCATCGTCGCCGCGCTGGGCACAGGCCTCATCAACGCGCTCATCGCCGTCGCCGCCGTCAACATCCCCTTCTTCGCCCGCAACATCCGCGGCATCACCGTGGTCCTCGCCCACCGCGAGTTCGTCGATGCCGCCCGGCTGGCGGGTAAGGGCCATATCCGCATCATCCTCACCGAGGTGTTGCCCAATGTGCTGCCGGTGATCGTCATTGCCATGTCCACCACCGTCGGCTGGATGATCCTAGAAACTGCGGGCCTCTCCTTCCTCGGCCTCGGCTCCCAGCCGCCCGACTCCGACCTTGGCTCCATGCTCGGGCAGGCCAAGAACCACTTCACCACGCACCCGCATACCTCCATCATCCCCGGCGTGATGATCTTCCTGATCGTCATGTCGGTGAACCTGCTGGGCGACGGCGTGCGCGATGCGCTCGACCCGCGACTGCGCTCCGGCGCCCTCTCCCGGCCCCTGCCAGTGACTAACGTCGCCAAGAACCGCACCCTCCCCGCCGCCAACCCCGAGGCCCCGCTGCTCGATATTCAGGAGCTGGAAACCCAGTTCCACGTCGGCGACCGGGTCTATGAAGCGGTCGGCAAGGTCTCCCTCTCGGTCAAACCCGGCGAGTGCCTCGGCATCATCGGCGAGAGCGGCTCCGGCAAATCCGTCACCGCACTTTCCGTCACCGGCCTCGTCGCCTCGCCCCCCGGCGTCATCACCGGCGGCGCGGTTCGGCTCGAGGGCAAGGATCTGCTCTCCGCCAATTACGAAACCCTGCGCCGTACCCGCGGCAACCGCATCGCCTACATCTTTCAGGATCCGCTCAGCACCCTGCACCCGCTCTACACCGTGGGTGACCAGCTGGCCGAGGCGATCCGCGTCCATGACAGCCGGGTGAGCAAATCCGCCGCCCGCGCCCGCGCGCTGGAGCTGATGAAGCAGGTGCGCATCCCCAATCCGGAATCTCGCCTCGGCAACTACCCGCACGAGATGTCGGGTGGCATGCGCCAGCGCGTCGGCATCGCCATGTCGCTCGCTAACGAGCCTGACATCATCATCGCCGACGAGCCGACAACGGCGCTGGATGTCACTGTTCAGGCCCAAATCCTCTCTCTGCTGAACGATCTGCGCCGCGAGCGCGGGCTGGCGATCATCTTCATCACCCATGACTTCGGCGTGGTCGCCCAGCTCTGTGACCGGGTCGCAGTCATGTATGCCGGGCGGATCGTGGAGGAGGGGCCAACCCAATCGGTGCTCGATGCCCCCGCCCACCCCTACACCAAACGCCTCATCGCCTGCGTGCCGGAGCTGGGCGGCGGGCGGCGCGAGCTGGCGGCCATCCCCGGCCTGCCCCCGGTTGTGAATGACCTGCCCCCCGGCTGCCACTTCGCCGCCCGCTGCGACAAGTGCCAGCCCGAGTGCAAGGTCGGCTACATCCCGCTGGAAGGGGGCGATAAACGCACCGTCCGCTGCATCCACCCCGAGGAGGTGCTGGCATGACCACGCAAAAACTCGCCCTCAAAGTTTCGGACCTCTCCAAGACCTTCCCCATCGGCGGCGGCCTCTTCTCCAAGCCCAAGGCCGGGGTCCGCGCCGTGCGGCCGGTGTCCTTCGAGGTGCCCGAGGGGGAGACCCTCGGCATCGTCGGCGAGAGTGGCTGCGGCAAGTCCACCTTCGCCCGCATGCTCGTTGGCCTGCTGGAGCCGACCACGGGCCATATCGAGATCGCCGGCAAGGCGCTGGACAATGCCGACCCCGCCGCGTTCGGGCGGCTCATCCAATACATGTTCCAAGACCCGATTTCGTCTCTGAACCCGCGCAAAACCATCCGCCAGATCATGGAAGCGCCCCTCAAACTGCTCCACGGGATGGACAAGCCGCAGCGCGATGCCCGCATCTCCGAGATCTTCGCCTCGGTGAACCTCCGCGAGGAGTTCCTAGAGCGCTACCCTCACGAGTTTTCCGGCGGTCAGGCCCAGCGCATCGGCATCGCCCGCGCCCTCGCCGCCTCCCCCGAGATCATCATCCTCGACGAGCCTGTTTCGGCTTTGGATGTCTCTGTTCAGGCCCAAGTCCTCAACCTGATGGCCCGCCTCAAGGCAGAGTTCGGCCTCACCTACCTCTTCATCAGCCACGATCTCGCGGTGGTCGAGGCCGTGTCTGACCGGATCATGGTGCTCTACTTCGGCTCGGTCGTGGAGATCGGCCGCGCCGAGAATGTCTTCTCCGCACCCAAGCACCCCTACACCAAGCTGCTCGCAGGCTCCGCCCCCGTGGTTGGCCGCCCGCTGACCGCCCCCGAATCCGCCGCCGCCGAGCTGCCGGACCCGCTCAACCCGCCCCCCGGCTGCCCCTTCGCCGGGCGCTGCCCGCGGGTCACCGACAAATGCCGCGCCGAAGAGCCACCGCTCGAGGCCATGGGAGAAGATCACTTTGCCGCCTGTTTCCACCCCCTCTGACACCCGCCTCAGCCGCCCCGTTCAGGTCGCCGAGGCGATCAAGACCTGGGTCGTCGAGCACGGCATGAAAGCCGGCGACCGTCTGCCCGCCGAGGCCGAGCTGATCGAGCGCTTCGGAATGGCCAAGGGCACTATCCGCGAAGCCATGCGAATCCTCGAGGCGCAGGGCCTTGTCAAAACCCGCACCGGCCCCGGCGGCGGCGTCTTCGTGCACGAGGTCAGCCGCGAGCGGGCGCGGGCGCTGCTGGGCAATTACTTCTACTTCAAGGATCTCACGATCGCCGACATCTACCAGCTTCGGCAGGCGCTGGAGCCCGAGCTGGTCGCCTCTCTGGCCGGAAAGCTCTCACCTGATGTGCTGGCCGAGCTTGAGGCCAACATCGCCACCTACGCCGAGCCGTCGAAGACCATCGAGGAAGAGCGCGAGCAGCACATCGCCTCGCTCCGCTTCCACGCCCTCTTGGCCGCCCAGTCGCCCAATCCGCTGCTGAGCTTCTGCATCGACTTCATGGTCGCCCTGCTCTCCGACATCACGGTTTACCGCGAGCTCTACGCGCCGCCCAACATCGAACTCTGGCAAAAGGGCCGCGATTTCCAGTGCCGCCTCGTCGATGCCCTGCGCGATGGCGAGGCCGAAGAGGCCCGCGCGATCATGACCGAGCACATGGCTACCGCCCGCGCGCTGATGGAGGGGCAGGAGGCGGTGATGATGCAGCGCTTCATGACCGGCTGACCGGGGTTCATCAAACCCTCGACGCGCGGCCCAAAAGCACCGCACGGTGCATTGATTAATGGCCCTCTATGTCATCTGACATACACATCATTTGTGCATCGGATGTGCATCAGTTGTGCATCAATAAAATATGGGGTTAACGCCCATATCTTAACCCGGCGTACGCTCCGCCCAACCGGCAAAAATGCTCTCCAGCCAGACCACGATGTAGTAGAGCAGGATACCCAGCGCCGCGAGCGCGATGAGCACCGCAAACATCAGCGGATAATCCGAGTTGGTCTTGCCACTGTCGAACAACGCTCCAAGGCCCCTGCCATGGGGGCTGACAATCTCCATCAAGTTGGTCCCGATGAAGGCCAGAGTCACCGCCACCTTCAGCGCGCCAAAGAACTCCGGCAGCGTCTTCGGCAGCGCGATCTTCCAGAAGATCGTGCTCTGTGATGCCCCCAAAGCCCTTAGAATATCACGATATTCCGGCTCCAGCGTGCTCAGGCCAATGCTGATGGAAACGGCAATCGGGAAGAACGAGATCATGAAGGCAATGAGCACCGTGTTGAAGTCATGCGCCCCCACGAACATCAGCGCCACGATGGGCACGACTGTGGCCTTCGGGATCGCGTTGAACCCCACCAGCAGCGGGTAAAGCGCCTCTCGCATGGTCCGCGAAAAGCCCATCACCATGCCGATGGCCACGCCCACGATGATGGCGAGGATCAGCCCCACCACGGTGCGCCACAGCGTCTGCCAGCCCATCACCAGGAACAGCTCCCAGTAACGGCTGAAGGCTGGCACCAGGTCAGACGGCGAGGCCATCTTGTAGTTCGGCCAACCCATTGCCCAGACTAGCAATTCCCAGAGGATCAGGAAGATGACGACCGCCGCCAGAGGCACCGCGATCTTGCGCAATCTCGGGCTCATGCCGCGCCCTCCTCAGCCGGGGCCCGCCCCTGCGCCACCTCGATCTGGTGCCGCAGGATCGCCAGCATTTCCGCCGATTCAGGCGTGTAAAGCTGCTCGATGTCATGCCCCCGATCAGGCACGTCGAGCACGTATTGCGTGCGCGCCGGACGCCCTGAAAGCACCACCACCTGATCCGCCAGATAGATGCTCTCGCGCAGGTCGTGGGTGATCAGCACGCCGGTAAACGGCTCCGCCTCCTTCACCTTCTGCATGGTCTGCCAAAGGTCCTCGCGGGTGAAGGCATCCAGCGCCCCGAAAGGCTCATCGAGGATCAGCACTTCAGGCTTGTGAACAAGGGCGCGGCACAGGCTGGCGCGTTGCCGCATCCCGCCCGAAAGCTCGCTCGGCCGCTTGTCTTCGAACCCTTCAAGGCCCACCAGCCCAAGCAGGTAACGCGCCCGCTCTTTCTGCTCTTTCCGGCCCATCTTGGTGGGTACGATCTCCAGCGGCAGCATCACGTTCTTCAGGATCGAGCGCCACTCCAGCAGCACCGGGTTCTGAAACGCCATACCCACCGTCGAGCGCGGCCCTTTCACCTTCTCCCCGTGCAGCCAGACCTCGCCTTCGTCGGGCTTCATCAGCCCGGCCACCAGCCGGGTCAGGGTGGACTTGCCGCAGCCCGAGGGGCCGACCACGGCAACAAAGCCGCCTTCGGGCACCGCCACATCCAGCCCGTCGAGCACTGGCAAGCGCCCGCTCGGGGTCTGGTAGGCGTGGCGGACGCCCTTGATTTCTATGAGGTTCGTCATGCTGCCCAGCCCGCAGGGTGGGCTACCCGCCCACCGCCACGGACCCTCCGATCATTTCAGCGCAAAGCCGCCTTCGGGCAGATACTCTTCGGTGAAGTAGAGCGACGCATCGGGTTCATTCACGAACTCATAGGTGCTCTTGATCTGCTCCACCGAGGAGGCGAGACGCTCTTCGTCGATGGTGCCAAAACCGCCGTCCATCGTGTAGTCGGTCAGCACGTTGGCATCGATCGAAAGTTGCAGGCGGCGCTGCTCCAGCTCGGCATCGGCAGCCGGGTTGCGCTCCATCAGGCTCGCGGTCGCGGCCGCCGGGTCGCTAATCGCGTCTTTCCAGCCGGCGGCGACAGCAGCCAGAAAGCCCTTCAGCGTATCGCTGTTTTCGGCGGCCCACTCGGTGTTGACGATGATGGCATTCCCGTAGAGGTCCACCCCGTAATCAGCCATTAAGATTGTCGAGATATCGTCCTCTTCGATCCCGAGGCGCACGAGGTTCAGGTAGGAGCTGAACGAGAACCCGGTGATCGCGGCCACGTTCCCCTCGGCCAGCATCGGCTCCCGGGTCGGAAAGCCCACAGGCTCCACGGTGATCGCCGCCATGTCGAGGCCGTTTTCCGCGGCAAAGATCGGGAACTGTGCCCAGGCGCCATCGGGGGGCGGCGCACCCAGCACCTTGCCCTCAAGGTCCTTGGGCTCGGACACGCCGAGCGATTTGCGGCCAATCACGGCGAACGGCGGCTTGTCGTAGATCATCATCACCGCGGTCACCGGGGCGCCGGGGTTCTGGTCGAGGAACTTGATGAGCGAGTTGATGTCGGCAAAGCCCACGGGGAAGGCGCCGGTGGCCACTTTCGGGATCGCGTCGAGCGAGCCGGAACCTGCGGTGATTTCCACGTTCAGGCCATTCGCCTCGAAGTGGCCGTTGTCGATGGCGGCAAAATAGGGGGCCGAGGGGCCTTCGAACTTCCAGTCGAGGGCAAAGGGCAGCGCCATGGCATGGCTTTCGGCGCGGGCGTCTTGTGTTGCGGTCAGAGTGGCGGCAACCAGCGCTCCGGCGCCGAGGATTGTGCGAATGAACACGGGTGAAAACCTCCGTTTCAGGTGTTGAGCGGACCGACATAGCCACGCCGCCGCGCCAAGGTGAATTGCCGCCGGGACAGGAACACAACGTCAGCGAGATTCGCCTAAAGATTAGGCCATTGCGTGCTGCATGGCTGCAAAAATATGCGCCGCCCTGTCTAAAGAGGGTGATGCAAGTTTTATGAAAACACTGCTGAAAGCCGGTCTGGCCTCAACCCGCTCTTAACCCAAGGGCCCTAGCTTCCGCGGTCATGGCGGCACTCTCGCTGCCGCATTTCCCTGCTGAGCAGACCGCAGACACCGGAGACCCCATGTTCAAAAAACCCATCCTCGCCGCCGCCCTCGCGGCCCTCGCCCTGCCCGCCGCCGCGCAGGATTATCATGCCGCCATGACCGATTATCTCTCGGCCAGCGTCGCCACCTGGGCCAGCAACGATGTGCTGGTCGCCGCCATCAAGGCCGCCAACGCCGAGCGCGCCGCGCTGACGCAAGCCGACATCGACTCGATGGACCAAGCCTGGCGCGCCGAGGCCGATGCCGGCACCGGCCCCACCATCGACCCGATCATGCAGAACGCCGCCGCCGAATTTCTGCGCCAGCAGGTCGCCGGCTCGGGCGGGCTGATCTCCGAGGTCTTCGTGATGGACAGTCATGGCCTCAACGTCGCCTCCTCCGCCGTCACCTCCGACATGTGGCAGGGCGACGAGGACAAACACGCCAAGACCTACGCAATGGGCGCCAGAGCCACTTTTGTGGACGAGGTCGAGTATGATGAAAGCTCCGACACCTATCAGGGCCAGGTTTCGATGACCATTTCCGACCCGGCCACCGGCGAGCCCATCGGCGCCATCACCGTGGGGCTCGACGCAGAGGCACTCTGAGCCGCTCCGGGGCCCCGGCCGCCTCCCGTGCGGCCGGGCCAGCCCTTCGGCCTTGAGATTGCCTGCTAGGAAACCTTTCGCAGATGCGGCATAAATTGTGTGTTCGGAACAATTAAGAGCACGCACAGCGGCATGGCCATTCTCGCAAGCATCTATCATCTGACGCACTACAAGTACGACCGTCCGGTCACCCTTGCGCCGCAGATCATCCGGCTCAGGCCCGCGCCACACTCGCGCACACGCGTGCTCTCTCACAGCCTCAAGATCTCGCCCGGCGGGCATTTCGTGAACCACCAGCAGGACCCTTACGGAAACTGGCTCTCCCGCTTCGTCTTCCCCGAGCCGGTCCGCGAGTTGAAGATCGAGGTCGACCTGACGGCAGACATGACCGTCTACAACCCCTTCGATTTCTTCGTCGAGGAGAGCGCCGAGAAGTGGCCCTTCGACTACCCCGAAGATCTGCGCGAAGATCTCAGCATCTACCGCCGCCCCGAGCCGGAAGGCCCCAAGCTGGCCCAGTTCATCGGCGGGCTGGACTTTGGCACAGATGGCACGGTCGACTTTCTGGTGGCGCTCAATGCCCACATCTCGAACACGGTCGACTACACGATCCGCATGGAGCCGGGCGTCCAGACGCCGGAAGAAACGCTCACCGTCAAATCCGGCTCCTGCCGTGACAGCTCTTGGCTGCTCGTCCAGTGCCTCCGCCACCTCGGCTTTGCCGCCCGCTTCGTCTCTGGCTACCTGATCCAGCTCAAGCCCGATGTGAAGGCGCTCGACGGCCCCTCGGGCACCGAAGTCGACTTCACCGACCTGCACGCATGGGTCGAGGTCTATATCCCCGGCGCCGGCTGGATCGGGCTCGATCCCACCTCCGGCCTGCTGACGGGCGAGAGCCACATCCCGCTGGCTGCCACGCCCCACTACCGCAACGCCGCCCCCATCACCGGCGGGTTCACCGCTGCGGGCACCCCCGAGGTCGACTTCGCCTTCGACATGAAGGTCGATCGCGTGGCAGAGCACCCGCGTATCACCAAACCCTTTTCCGACGAGGCTTGGGGGCGGCTGAACGACCTTGGCAACAAGGTCGATGAAGACCTCAAGGCCGCCGATGCCCGCCTCACCATGGGCGGCGAGCCGACCTTCGTGTCGATCGACGATTTCGAGGGCGCCGAGTGGAACACCGCCGCCGTCGGCCCGATGAAGCGCGAACTGGCCGACCAGCTTATCCGCCGCCTGCGCGACCGTTTCGCCCCCGGCGGGTTCCTGCACTACGGGCAGGGCAAGTGGTATCCGGGCGAGACCCTCCCGCGCTGGACCTTCTCGCTCTACTGGCGCCGCGACGGCAAGCCTGTCTGGGCCGATGAGGCACTGGTCGCCAAGGAAGGTGAAGACACAGGCGCAACCGCCGAGCACTCACAGCAGTTTCTCGAGGGCATGGCCGAAGAGCTTGGCGTGGGCGCCGACTATGTCGCCCCGGCCTTTGAGGACCCCGGCGAGTGGATCCTGAAAGAGGCCAACCTCCCAGAGAACGTGACGCCCGAGAACTCCAAGCTGAAAGACCCCGAGGAACGCGCCCGCATCGCCAAGGTATTCGAGCGCGGCCTCACCGAGCCCGCCGGCCATGTGCTGCCGATCCAGGCGTGGCAGTCCAAGGCCTCCGGCAACAAGTGGCGCTCCGAGAAGTGGAAGCTACGGCGCGGCAAGGTTTTCCTCGTGCCGGGCGACAGCGCGGTCGGCTACCGCCTGCCCCTCGGCACGCTGCCCTACGTCCCGCCCAGCCAGTTCCCCTACACATACATCACCGATCCCAGCATCGAGCGCGGCCCTCTGCCCGACTACCACGAGGAAGCCGGGGATGCGCTGCCCGAGGTCACGGAAGAGCGCAGCCAGCCGGTCTCTGCCCCCAAGTCAACCGGCCCCACGCAGGATATCGTCGAGCAGGAGCTAACCATCGGCGGCGCCGTCCGCACGGCGATCTCCGTCGAGCCGCGCGATGGCCGCCTCTGCGTGTTCATGCCGCCCGTGGAGAGCGTGGAGGAGTATCTCGACCTGCTCGCCGCAGCCGAGGCGACCGCCAAGAAGATGGGTCTGCCGATTCACATCGAGGGCTATGCCCCGCCCCATGATCACCGGCTCAACGTGATCCGCGTCGCGCCCGACCCGGGTGTTATCGAGGTCAATATCCACCCGGCCTACGACTGGCAGGATTGCGTGGCAACGACCGAGGCGATCTACGAAGAGGCCCGCAACTGCCGCCTCGGGGCCGACAAGTTCATGATCGACGGGCGCCACACCGGCACCGGCGGCGGCAACCATGTGGTAGTCGGGGGCGAAACGCCCAACGACTCTCCCTTCCTCCGCCGCCCCGACCTACTGAAATCGCTCATCCTAATCTGGCAGCGTCATCCGAGCCTAAGCTACCTCTTCTCCGGCCTCTTCATCGGCCCGACGAGCCAGGCGCCAAGGATCGACGAGGCCCGGCACGACACGCTCTACGAGTTGGAGATGGCCCTCGCGCAGGTGCCCGCGCCCGGCGAGGGCGACATGCCGCCGCCTTGGCTGGTGGACCGGCTCTTCCGCAACATGCTGACCGATGTGACCGGCAACACCCACCGCGCCGAGATCTGCATCGACAAGCTCTACTCCCCTGATGGCCCCACCGGCCGCCTTGGGCTCATCGAGTTCCGCGGCTTCGAGATGCCGCCGCACCCTCGGATGAACCTAGCGCAGCAACTTCTGATCCGCGCCATCATCGCCCGCTGCTGGAAGGCGCCGGTGCAGGGCAAGCCGGTCCGCTGGGGCACCGTGCTGCACGACCGTTACATGATGCCCGAGTTCCTTTGGGCCGACTTCCTCAAACTGCTCGAAGACCTCGCGCAGCACGGCTATGCCTTCGACCCCGTCTGGTACGAGGCGCAGGCCGAGTTCCGCTTCCCGTTCTGCGGGCAGCTCGAGGTGGAAGGCGCGCATCTGGAGGTCCGGCAGGCGCTGGAGCCGTGGCACGTGCTGGGCGAAACCGGCGCCATCGGCGGCACGGTGCGCTACACTGACAGTTCGGTGGAGCGCTTGCAGGTCAAGCTGACGACCCAGCATCAGGGACGCTATCGGATCATGGTCAACCAACGCCCGGTGCCGCTGTCGCCCGGCAACCAGAGCGGCACACGGGTCGGGGCCGTGCGCTTCAAAGCCTGGCAACCGCCCGAGGCGCTGCACCCGGTGCTGCCGGTGAACACGCCGCTCAGCTTTGACATCTACGATGACTGGACGGGCCGCCCCATCGGTGGCTGCACCTACCACGTGGCCCACCCCGGCGGGCGCAATTACGAGACCTTCCCGGTCAACGGTAACGAAGCCGAGGCGCGGCGTCTGGCGCGGTTCGAGCCCTATGGCCACGCCCCCGGCGCCTACCGGCCCGCACCCGAACACCCGCACCCCGAGTTCCCCTGCACGCTCGATCTGCGGCGCGATCCGAGGCTCGACGCTTGAGTGACGCAAACGCCCTCCGCGCCGATGGCCTTTCACATCTGCTGAAAGGCTACAGCCCGCGCAAGGGCACAGCGGATGAGCTGATTGACGGGCAGGGCCGGATGCGTCCGGTGTGGGAGAGCTTCATCTCCTCGCTCAGCAACCTGTCACGGCAGGAGACTGAGGAACTCTTTGCCCGCGGCACCCACTACCTGCGCGATGCCGGCGTGTATTTTCGGCAGTATTCCAATGACCCGGCGCCCGAGCGCGACTGGCCCTTCAGCCATGTGCCGGTGATCCTGCACGAGCAGGAGTGGTTCTCGATTTGCGACGGGCTGGCCCAACGTGCCGACCTGCTGGAGCAGGTGATGGCCGACCTCTACGGGCCGGCCGAGTTGGTGCAGGGCGGCCACCTGCCTGCCGAACTGGTGGCCCGCAACCCCAACTGGCTGCGCCCGATGGTGGGCATCACCCCGGCCTCCGGGCACTTTTTGCACCTCATCGCCTTCGAGATCTCCCGCAACCCCGATGGCAGCTGGTTCGTACTGGGCGACCGCACGCAGGCTCCCTCCGGCGCAGGCTTCGCACTCGAAAACCGGATGGCCACCTCGCGGATCTTTCAGGATCCCTTCCCCCGCGCCAACATCCACCGCCTCGCCGGGTTCTTTCGCGCCTTCCGCGCCGCGCTCGACAGTCAGGCAGGCCCCGCCGGGCGCCGCGCCGCCATCCTCACGCCGGGGCCGGGCAACGACACCTACTTCGAGCACACCTACATTGCCCGTTACCTCGGCATGATGCTGCTCGAGGGCGAAGACATGATCGTCCATGACGGGCAGCTCAAAGTGCGCACCGTCGAGGGGCTGGAGCCGCTTGGCACGCTCTGGCGGCGGCTCGACAGCGAGTTTGCCGACCCGCTGGAGCTTGATGAAACCTCCTATCTCGGCACGCCCGGGCTGGTGCAGGCGCTGCGGCTCGGCACGCTCTCGATGGTCAATGCGCTCGGAGCGGGCGTGCTGGAGATGCGCGCAATTCAGGCCTTCCTGCCCCGGATATCCGAGGTGCTCACCGGCCAGCCGCTTAAGTTGCCTAACATCGCCACGTGGTGGTGCGGCACCGAGAGCGAGCGGGAACATGTGCGCAGCCACACCGCCGAGATGATGATCGGCGAGGCCCTCGCCTCCGACCTGCCGTTCGAGCTGGGCGCGACAACCGCGCAGGGCGGCGACTTCCGCTCAAGCGCGCAGCCCTCCATCGACGCCTGGATTGAAGCCGAGGGCGGCAACCTCGTGGCGCAGGAAATGGTCACGCTCTCCACCACGCCCGCATGGGAAGAGGGGCGCCTCGTGCCCCGCCCCATGACCGTGCGCGTCACCGCCGCCCGCACACCCACGGGCTGGACCTTCATGCCCGGCGGCTACGCCCGCATCGGCTCGTCGGATGATCATTCCGCCCTCGCCATGCAGCGCGGCGGCACGGTGGCCGATGTCTGGATTCTCGGCGATGCGCCGGTGGCAGCGGAGTCGATGCTCGGCTCCACCTCGGCGCTGGCGCCACGTACCGGCACCCTGCCCGCCCGCGCGGCCGAGAACCTCTTCTGGCTTGGCCGCTATGTTGAGCGCTTCGAGGGGGCCGTGCGCCTGCTTCGCGCCTACCACCTCCGCCTCGCCGAAACCGGCGACCGGCAAGACCCGCGCCTAGTGGCCCTATCCAAGTTCATGGAGAGCTTCGGGATCGACAGTGACGAGCCGGTGCCCGCCGCGCTGGAGGCCCTGCTCGGCTCTGCCCGCACCTGCGCCGGCAAGGTGCGCGACCGGTTCTCGATCGACGGCTGGAACGCGCTCTCCGATCTCGCCCGCGGCCTCGATGCGATCCGCGGATCGACCTATCCGGGCGATGGCGTGGCCCACGAGATGGGCGTGCTGCTCCGCAAGATCACCGGCTTCTCCGGCCTCGTGCAAGAGAACATGTATCGCTCCATCGGCTGGAGCTTTCTGGCCTTCGGGCGGGCGCTTGAGCGGGCCGATGGCCTCTCGTCGATCCTCGCCGCCTTCGGCGAGGCCAGCCAGCCGCAGGGGAGCCTCGATATCGCGCTCGAGCTGGGCGACGCAGTCATGACCCACCGCCAGCGCTTTCCGATAGAGGCGAGCCGGGGCACCGTGGTCGATCTGTTGGCGCTCGACCCGAACAACCCGCGAGCTGTGGTCTTCCAGCTCTCCGAGATGCGCGAGCTCTCCCGCATGATGCCCGGCAGCACCGCGCCAGGGCGCCCATCGGCACTGACACGGGCGATCATGCCCACCGAGACCCGGCTGCAAACCACCGACCCCGGCATTCTGGGCTGCAAGGCCTTTGTCGAGCTGCGCGCCGAGCTGGCGAACATCTCCAACCTGCTCTCCACGCTCTATCTGAGGTGACCCGGTGCGCTACGATGTGAAACTCCAGATCGAGTACGAGTATCAGGGCACCTCCGACCATGCCCGTAACCTGCTCCACCTCCTGCCGGCTGAAATCCCCGACCGGCAGCGCATTTCTGCCAGCCTCCTGACGGTGGACCCGATCCCGAGCGAGCGCCGCGACCTGTTCGACTTCTACGGCAACCTGATGACCTTCATCGCCTTTCATGAGCCGATCGACAAAATCTCGCTGACCCTCGCCGCCCGGGCCGAACGGCTGCTGCAACCGCCGGGGCTGGAGCTGTCTCCGCCGCTGGCGCAAATGCCCGCCGAGATCTCGGCACACAACGCCATCGGCGGCACCGCCCCGCATCACTTTCTCGGCCCCAGCCCGCGTGTGTCGCCCGACCCTGATATTGGCGCCTTCGCCCGCAAGGTGGCGGCCTCCAACATGCCCGTGCTGGAGGCGGTGCGCAGCCTCGGCAAGGCGCTGCATGAAGAGATGAGCTTTGATCCCGAGGCCACCGAGGTTGATACCCCCGCGTCCGAGGCCTTCGCCGCCCGCCACGGGGTCTGTCAGGATTTCTCGCACATCATGATCGCGGGCCTGCGGGCGCTCGGCATACCCGCCGGCTATGTCTCGGGCTTCCTGCGCACCATCCCGCCCGAAGGCGAAACCCGGCTGGAAGGCGCCGATGCCATGCACGCCTGGGTGCGGGCGTGGTGCGGCGCACAACTTGGCTGGGTCGAGTTCGACCCGACCAATAACATCAGCGCCGGGATGGACCATATCACCGTTGCAGTCGGCCGGGATTACGGCGATGTCGCGCCCGTTAAAGGCGTCATCCGGACCGCCGGGGAGCAAGACACGCACCACAGCGTCGACGTAATCCCCCTCACCGCCGCCTGATTGACAGCTCTCGACCGCGGCAGCCATGCTGCCTGCGGCCCAACACCAGAACGGACCTGCCCGTGAAGACCTCAATTGCCACCGTCTCGATATCCGGAAACCTGCGCGAAAAGCTCGAAGCCATTGCAGCAGCGGGTTACGACGGGATCGAGATTTTCGAGCAGGATTTCATCGCCGACGAGGGTAGCCCGCGCGATGTGGGCCGGATGGTCAGGGACCACGGGCTCGAAATCACCTTGTTCCAGCCCTTCCGCGATTTCGAGGGCCTGCCTGAGCCGCTTCGAGCCCGCGCCTTCGACCGGGCCGAGCGCAAGTTCGATGTCATGCAGGAGTTGGGCACCGATCTGGTGCTGTTCTGCTCCTCCTGCCACCCCGAGGCGCTGGGCGGGATAGACCGGGCGGCAGCCGACTTTCGCGAGCTCGGCGAGCGCGCCGCCGCACGCGGGTTACGGGTGGGCTACGAAGCGCTGGCTTGGGGCCGCCACGTGAACGACCATCGCGATGCCTGGGAGATCGTCCGCCGCGCCGACCACCCCAACATCGGCCTGATCGTCGACAGCTTCCACACCCTCGGCCGCAAGCTCTCGCCCGAGAGCATCCGCGCCATTCCCGGCGACCGTATCTTCTTTGTGCAGCTGGCCGATGCCCCCGCCATCGAGATGGACCTGCTCTACTGGTCCCGCCACTTCCGTAACATGCCCGGCGAGGGCGACCTCGCGGTGACAGACTTCATGCGCGCGGTCATGGCCACCGGTTATTCAGGCCCGATCAGTCTCGAAATCTTCAATGACCAGTTCCGGGGCGGCAACACCAAGGCCATCGCCCGTGACGGCTACCGCTCGCTCATGGCGGTGATGGATGACGTGCGCCGCTCGGAACCAACGCTGGATGTCGACCTGCCGGCCTTTCCCGCCCCCATCGCACCCAAGGGCGTGGCCTTCATCGAGTTCGCAACCCGCGGCGATGAAGCCCGTGCGCTGGGCGCGCTACTGTCGACGCTGGGCTTCTCCCACACCGGCCAGCATCGCAACAAGGCGGTGTCGCTCTGGCAGCAGGGCGATGTGCGGATCGTGCTCAACGAGGAAACCGAGGGCTACGCCTCCTCCGCTTGGGCCGCGCGGGGCACCACGGAGTGCGACATCGGCCTTCAGGTCGGCTCCGCGGCCGAAACCATCGCCCGCGCCACGGCCCTCGGCGCGCAGAGCTTCTCTCAGCCCATCGGCCCCGGCGAACTGGAAATCCCGGCCATTCGCGGCCTCTCCGGCAGCCTTCTCCATTTTCTCGATGACGGCAGCGGGCTCGAGCGGGTCTGGGAGGTGGAGTTCGAGCCGGTCGAGCAGGCTAATGAGGGCGCTGGCATAAGCCGGATCGACCACCTCGCACAGACCATGAGCTACGACGACATGCTCAGCTGGACCCTGTTCTACACCACGCTCTTCGACATGGCCAAAACCCCGATGGTCGATGTGATCGACCCGGACGGGCTGGTGCGCAGCCAGGCCCTCGCCGCGCCCGATGGCGCCCTGCGCATCACCCTCAACGGGGCCGACAGTCACCGCACCCTCGCAGGCCGCTTCCTGTCAGATACCTTCGGCGCACCATTACAACACATGGCACTGGCCACCGACGACATCTTCGCCACCGCCGAAGCCCTCGCCGCCCGTGGCTTCCAGCCCTTGCCCATGCCCGCCAACTACTACGCCGATCTCGCGGCGCGCTTCCCGCTGGCGCCAGAAATGCTGGAGCGCCTGCAGGCCGCCAACATCCTCTACGACGCCGACGAGAACGGCGAGTTCTTCCAACTCTACAGCCGCGCCTTCGCCGGCGGCCTCTTCTTCGAGATCCTCCAGCGCAAAGACGGCTACACCGGCTACGGCGCCCCCAACGCGCCCTTCCGCATCGCCGCGCAAAAGCGGCTCACGCGGGCAAAGGGCATGCCCAGCGGCTAAAGATGATTGAGAAAACTGGTGCCGCTGAAGGGCATTGAACATCAATATCATGTAGTCTCACGCTGTACCGGGGTTAGCACCTTAGCCAATAAAAATTGACTTCTGGTGTTTCAGGTCATTCCATCCGGTCTCACCCCATACTATATATCGGGGTGGATTGAGAGGTGGGTAGGACCGTGAGGGCATTGAACAAGCTGACCAGCGTCAAGGTGAAGTCCGCCGGGCCGGGCAAGTACGGCGACGGCGGAGGCCTCTGGCTGCACAAGCGCGAGGATGGCGGGGCTCAGTGGTTCCTGCGGGTGACGGTTCATGGTCGGCGCAGGGAGATGGGACTGGGCAACCTCACAGCCGTGTCTCTGAAGGAGGCCCGAGAGGCTGCCGAGCGCTGGCGTGCCGTAGCTCGGTCGGGCAAAGACCCGATTAAGGAACGGCAGAGGTTGGAACGCGAAGCGGCGCGAGACGATAACACCCTGCGCACGGTGGCCGAGGATGCCTTTGAGGCCCGCAAGGCTGAACTGAAGGGAGACGGCAAGGCAGGGCGCTGGTTCTCTCCTCTGGAGCTTCACGTTCTGCCTAAGCTGGGCAAGGTGCCAGTCGAGGAGCTGGATCAGCAGGACATCAAAAACACCCTCGCGCCGATCTGGCACGAGAAGGCCGACACGGCTCGCAAGGCGATGAACCGGCTCAGCATCGTGTTCCGCCATGCCGCTGCCCTCGGGCTGGATGTGGACCTGCAGGCCATCGACAAGGCCAAGGCGCTGCTCGGGAAGAGCCGTCACAAGGCCACCAACATTCCGTCACTGCCGTGGCAGGTGGTCCCGGCCTTCTACCAATCGCTCACTGAACCGACCGTCACCCAGCTTGCCTTGCGGCTCCTGATCCTGACCGGGGTGCGGTCCAAGCCGCTGCGCTTCATGCGACTGGAGGACATCGAGGGCGACACCTGGACGATACCCGGCGAGGAGATGAAGGGCCGCGTGGGTCAGACTTCAGACTTCCGGGTGCCGCTCTCAACTGAGGCACTGGCCGTGATCGAGATGGCCAAGCCGCACGCGAGAGACGGTTACTTTTTCCCCAGCGTCCGCAAGGGGGTCATCTCGGATGCGACAATGGCACGCTTCATGGAGCGTAAGGGTATGGAAGAGCGGCCCCACGGCTTCCGGTCTAGCCTTCGGACTTGGTTGGCTGAAGCGACCGATGCACCACACGAGGTAGCCGAGACGGCACTGGGGCATGTTGCGGGTTCTGCGGTTGAGCGGGCCTACCGGCGCACAGATTTCCTTGAGCAGCGGCGCGCTTTGATGGAGCGTTGGGCGAACCTGCTAAGTACTTGTTGCCACCTCACCAATGTGGTGCAGCTTTGACACGCCGTAGCCGCCCTTCATTTCCTGAAGCACCCAACTTGAACCCAATAGAGTGCGTTGAGCAAATGGTTTGTGGCTTAGAAGAGATCACGCAAATCTCATTCAAGGAATTTTCGGAGTACGACTTCTTACAGGTGCTTTTGCTGGTTCATCCAGGGATTCGCTCAGTGGTCATCGGGCCGAACAGAGTCTTCTACGAAGTGGATGACATCGCTGCAAAAAATATTGCGGTCTCCGCCCATGGAAACCCCGAAACCTTGGAATTGCTCTTGGATATTTCGTGCGCAAACCTCTGGAACGCGAAACCAATTCCGGAAGCTTTCAGGCCGATCTGCTTCTCCTTACTGCAGGGCAAAAGCGTGGGTGCGAAGAGGACGGGTCCGAAGTCCGGAAAGGATTTTGGCCTGTTTATCGTCGCGGTTTGGGCGGCGGAACAACTCTCAGACATCTTTGATATCCCCCTGACCCGAGGGGATGGAATGGAGCACGATAGTGCCGCCGACGTTGTTTCCATCGCCTTGGCGGCCCGAGGCGTCACGCTGAAATACACCCGGATTCGCGATTGGCTCACGAACGGAAAGCACAAACGGAACCGGGATCGTGCCAACATTATTGCCAATCAGTACAACGAGAACTTATTGATTTCATTGGGCCTTGTTCGTCGGCGCGAAACGTGGGTTGCTGGTCGCTACCCATGCGGACAATCCCCGATAATAGGGCGTATTACATAGGCGCGAATCGCTGGCAGCATCATCACATCGAAACTCGTATCGAGGTGTTGAACATGACTAAGAAAGACAGCGACCGCCTGGTCAGCGTGAGGGACGCCGCTGCCGCGCTTGGATGCAGCGTCGCAACGGTGTGGCGCGGCGTAGCGAGCGGCACGCTCCCGCAACCCATTCGCATTGGTGGTATGACCCGCTGGTCGGCCTCTGAGATCGCGGCCTTCATCGAGTCAGCAAAAGCCAATCGCGAAGCTGCCTGAGGCGTCAAAACATGAGCAGAAAAATCAGAACCCCGGAAGCGTTTGCAGACGCGACCGGGGCCGAAAAAAGTGAAGCAGGGCAGCTTCTTAGCAAACATACACCGAAACGCCCCCGCTCCGCAATGTCTCTCTATGCCAAGCCTGGCCATAAGCGCGCGGCGCGGATGCTTGGCTATGCGCTCACCATAGGAACCAGCACAGGCTGGTCGGGCTTCGTCACGGTTGCTTCCGTTTGGTTGACCGACGCCGAACGAGCGGCTTTAGCCTTCTCCGCGCTCAAGACCCTCCCTCCCGGAGCTGCGGCTGACACCTTCAACGCCGCTTTCGCTGGCTCTGGCTGGCCCGTGGCTGCCCTGGGCGATCCGGTAGCGGAAGCCTCATTCTGGGTAGACCATGCAGGGCCGGAAGAGCGGCGGGCCTACCTGGTGACCATCTTCAACACCCTCTCGCAGCGCGACCGGTTCGATTTCCTTAACTACGTGCATGGAGAGGCCGCATGATGCGAGACTTCTCCGAAATAGCACTGCAGCTTGACGCTCATCGGTCGTCCATCAATCGGCAGGCAAATGTTCGGTTGGCTACCGAATTCGTCTGGCGCGATCCGTTGAATATCCCGCCCCGCCCTTGGCTCTACGGACGCCACCTGATCCGAAAGCAGGTTTCAGTGACGGTCGCTCCTGGCGGCGTCGGTAAGTCGTCTCTGACGATCTGTGAGGCGCTTTCTATGGCTTCCGGGCGCGAGCTTCTTGGCGACTGGACGGCAAAGGGTCTCAAGGTCTGGCTCTACAACTTGGAAGACCCGCGCGACGAGATGGACCGCCGCATCATCGCGGCCATGCAGCACCACCAGGTCAGCCCCGATGAAATCGCTGGGCAACTCTATGTAGACACGGGCCGGGAACGCACCTTGAGCACAGCTATTCAAACCCGCGAGGGTGTGCAGATCATCAAACCGGAACTGGATGCGCTGGCCGATGAGATCGAAGCGCGTCAAATCGACGTGCTGGTGATCGACCCTTTCGTTTCCTCGCATCAAGCCTCTGAGAACGACAATGGGGCAATCGACCTCGTGGCGAAGGAATGGGCGCGGCTGGCGGATCGGTGCAACTGCGCTATCGAGTTGGTTCACCACACCCGCAAGACCAACGGCGAGGAAGCTACCACCGAAAGCGGGCGCGGGGCATCTGCACTGCTTGCTGCGGCGCGGTCTGGGCGGGTTCTAAACAAGATGAGCGATGCGATGAAGGCCGAGGCCGGGGTGCAAGATGATCCCGCAACCTACTTCGCTATCACCCGCGACAAAGCCAACCTTGCGCCTGTCGGTGATCGAGTCTGGCGGCGCATGGCGTCCGTGCATCTGGCCAACGGTGATAGCGTCGGTGTTGCCGAGGTATGGGAATGGCCGGACACTTTCGACGGGTTCACAGCGAAGGACCTGTTGGGTGTGCAGCGGACGCTTGATGGCAGGGGACTGCGCTACTCCGATCAAGCTGGCGATGAATGGGCGGGCGTGGCCGTTGCCGAGGTGCTGGACCTGGACGCCACCGCTGACCGCAAACGCATCAAGAAGATGATCGAGGCCTGGCTCAAGTCTGGTGCGCTGGTGAAGGGACAGAAACTCGGGCCTATCCGCAAACCAGTTCCCACCTTGGAGGTAGGCGAATGGGCAACCGTATGATGTGCGTCACCACCCCCAGAGCAGGGGTAACGCAGGGTGACGCAAACACCCCCAATTACAGGTGCGTCACCACCCCCACCCCTAAAGGGGGGGTGGGGGGTGGTGATGCTGCGTCACCTGTTCCGCGCGAGGTGGTGCAGCAAAATACAGGAGGGCAGCGCCATGTCAGCGTCTGAAGACCGTAACAACGGGCCGACTACGGATGGCCGCAATCCCGACGGCACCTTCGCTCCTGGAAACCCCGGTCGCCCGGCTGGCGCACGGCATCGCGTTACCCGAGTGGTTGAAAGCCTGCTGGAGGGCGAAGCCGAGGGGCTGACGCGCAAGGCCATCGAGAAAGCGCTGGAGGGAGACACCACGGCCCTGCGCCTCTGCCTGGAGCGCATAGCGCCGCAGCGGAAGGACTCGCCGGTCGAATTTGAGCTTCCCCGCATGAAAAGCGCCAAGGACGCCTCACGGGCCGCTCAGGCGATCCTGCAGGCCGTCTCAGATGGCGACCTCACACCAATGGAGGGCGCGAGCGTGATGGCCCTCGTGGAGGGATATAGGAAGACGCTGGAAACCACCGAGCTGGAGCACCGGATCGAAGCACTGGAGGCAAGGGAATGAGTACTTTGAAGCGCCGTCTCAATCGGCTGGAAGATCAAACCGGGCAAGGTAAGCGAATACCCATCCTTCTTAGGAGGATCGTAAAGTCGCCCGATGAGGCAGCATCATATGTTATGGCGACGACCCCAGCCGGGACCATATGGAGGGAAGAAGGAGAGCGAGAGAGCGCCTTTCTCGTTCGTGTCTATCGCCAAGCCGGGTTGGCTCGGGGTCTCCGGGGAATGTCCGATGCCGAGTTGGAAGTGTTCTTAGCTGCGTACAAGTCGGAAATATCGCTAGCTCACTCCTCCGGCGTCGATGTGTCGGAGGGAATGCTTGAGGACACGCTGAGCGATATCTCCGCACAAGCTGGGGAAGTCCAATGAGCGACCTCAACAAACGACTGGAAGCGCTCGAAGCCAGAAAGCCGATGCGCGCCACGTCTGGCGCGAAGGAGCGCCTGAAGAGCTACTTGGACCAAGTCGCTGAGCGCTCCCCGGTAACCGCTGAACAAAGAGAAGAAACGGCTGAGTGGCTGCGGAATCAGTGGCCAGCCTACGTTGCGACGCTGCGCCACCGGAGCAGCGACTCCGGTGACACACGGTAGGGCCGGATCGGGCACAAATGAGAGCACAACCAGAAACGAGCATGTAGGACGGGAACTGAACAATGAGCAGCATTGAAGAACGAATTGCGAAGCGGCGCGAGGAACTTCGGGCGGAGGGGGTAAATGTCGACGAGCTTATCGCTCGCCGCAGAGCAGAGCTTGCGGCAGAGACGGCACCCCCATCTACAGGAAAACCAGCTCTGAACGCCGAGCAAAGTGCGGCCATTCGGCGTGCCGAAGGCAAGATTGCCTACGAAGAAGTGCTCAGCGCCATGCGTAACGCCTACGAGGCGGGAGATACGGAAGGCGCACGAAGGCTTGCAGCAATCGCGAAGAAACTTCAGTCAAGCAAGTCTGATGGAGGGGGGGACGGCCAAGCCGTGTCAGTTCAAGAGGTCGTCAAGGCAGCAGAGCGCGCCGAAGCGGCTGGTGATTTGGAAGGAGCTGCCAGGCTGCGTGAAGCAGTAATCGCCCAGCCTGGCCCTTGGAACAAGTACCAGGCAGAAGAGCAAGGCCCGTGGAAGAACTACCAAGGTGACGGGCGCGAGTTAGTTCGCGAGGTTGGAGACGGCAAGGTTTACCGTCTCGCAGATGGCTCGTTCGCATACTCATCTCCCGGGTTCTCGACGACCGATCAATCGCGGATCGCTGAGCTTCTAGGTGGACGGACACCAAGTGAACTAATTCAGGGCGACATCGACAGGGATCGTATAGCGGAGAATCCTGTAGCGGCACGTGGAGCGAAGTTCGTGGAGGGGGTGCCGTTCGTTGGTCAGTATTTGGATGAGGCTGCTGGGGCATTTTATGGGGATGGAGTGAAGGAAAACTGGCGTCGCACCTCCGATGCGATGGATCGGGAGCACCCCGGCCAATCAGCTACTTTAAACATTGCCGGGGGCGTCGCAGGTTCGCTGCCCCTACTGCCTGCTGCCGCTGGCTATGTGGGGGCCGCTCAGACTGGTGCAGGCACGCTTGTCCGTGGCGCAGGTGTCGGGGTGGTCGGCGGTGGCGCTGAGGGGGCGGTTTCCGGATTTGGCGCTGGCGAGACTGCTAGTGAACGCTCAGCACAGAGCGCGCGAGGCGGTGCGGTTGGGGCCGGGGCTGGAGGGGCGTTCGGTCTTCTTGCCCCCTTCATCGGTGCCGGTGTCAAAAAGGGTTTCGAAGCAGGTCGAGAAGGCATGCGGAAAGTCGGTCCTGCGCTTGTGAAGCGTTGGGTCGGGAAGCTTGACGTCAGATCAATTGCCGACGAGATGGGCATCTCGATGCAGGCCGCTCGCATCGTTAAGGGCGCGCTGATTAACGATGATCTCGGGAAAGCAACCGCTGCTTTAGCACGCGGCGGCGATGACGCTATGTTGGCAGATGCTGGGCCTTCGACACGTGCGTTGCTGGATGCCTCCTCTCAGACTGGCGGTCGTGCCCTCGCTGTGACCCGTGACCGCGTAGGCGCGCGCTCGGCTGCTCAGGGTAAGAGGTTCGTTCACATCCTCGACGATGTTCTCGGCAAGGCTGGAGGCGTGAAGTCAGCCGCTCGTGACATCGCCGTAAGAACCTCGGGGGCTCGGAGCCAAGCCTATAGAGCCGCGTACTCCAAACCCGTCGATTACTCCTCCAATGCGGGGCGCAGGATCGAGAGCGTTCTTGAACGCGTTCCCCCGAACACTCTGCGCCGGGCTGTTTCTGAGGCAAACGAGGCTATGCAGGAGGCGGGGGAGCGAAACCTGCAGATCCTTGCGGACATCGCGGAGGACGGAAGCGTAACGTTCCGCGAAATGCCTAATGTGCGGCAACTCGATGAGATCAAGAAGGCCCTCGGGAACGTGGGTGCTGACGAAGTTGACAAGTTCGGCAGGCCGACCGCCGCAGGGGTCAGGGCCAACCGTCTGGCAGGCGACCTCCGGGACGCACTCACTGATGCCGTACCGGCTTACGGGCGGGCGGTCAGGCTAGGAGGCGACAAACTTCGTGAAGATCACGCGCTGAATCTAGGCCGTTCGCTACTTGGCAAATCGGTCAAAGCTGAAGATGTGCGCGAGTTCATGAAGGGCGGAATGTCGGCAGAAACACGTGCCGCTGCCAAGAGGGGTATCCGGGAGAACCTGGATGAAATCATGAGCAACGCCCGCACGACTTTGCAGAGCATCGAGGATGGCTCCTTTGACTTCGGACAAGGTCAGGACGCCGCCAAACAAGCGCTTGATGCTGTCAGGGCCATGACAACCGAGGCCAACATCAAAAAGCTAAAGATGATCCTTGGCCCCACTGACGCCAACCGACTGGTACAAGAACTCGCGAGGACCTCGGATGCGTTGGCCCTTCGTGCTGCTGTGTCGCGGAACTCTGCAACCGCTATCCGGCAGGCGGTCCAGCATCAGGCACGTGCAGAAACACAGCCCAGCCTTCTGCGCAGGACGCTTGGCAAGGGTGGCAATCCATTGGATGCAGCGAGAGAGATAAGCGAGAGCATCATGGAGATAGACCCCGCAAGTATCAGCCGGGTAGAAGCTGCCCAGTTTGCCGAGATTGCCGATGCACTGACCAGAATCAAAGGTCCAGCGGCAGAAAAGGCACTGGGTGTCATTCGAAACGCAATGGAGGGCCAGCCGGTCTTGGACACTCAAGCTCGTCTGATTGGGAGCCTAGTAGCACGAAATGCCGCTTCACTGGGTTACCACGGTACGACACAGGCAGGACCGAGCTAACGGTTTCGCTGGCTTAGAGGAAGCTCAGACGGGTGGCGAGTTGGCAACGGCCACCGCCACCACGAAGAGCGAAACGAAGGTCAACATCACGAGAACCAAACCGATGCCCGCAAGGTCCTTACGCCCTCCGCCAACTAGCGCTGAGACTGCCCCGACGACGAAGCAGCCAAGTACCACTCCCAAGGTCACGCCAGCAGCCACTTGGGCAACCAAGGACGTCAAAAAGTCGGATATTGCTGCATGGATCACACTGGCCTCCAGAGAGGTTACTGTCCGGCATGATTATGCATAGGACTTCTCCGGCGGCGGTTCAGCCGGTCAACGGCGAAGTCTTCGCTCATGCGCTCAAGAAGCTTTCGCGACTTTCTGAAGGCACGATAGCCCCGCCAAGGCGCGCAAAACAAGCATCAGTCCAAGCCTGAACGAGAAGTATGCCGGGAGGAAATTGAGGGCATAAATGGCCTATAGGGTGCGTGGCGCTGTGACCTCTTCGAAGGTCTGTTTGGAACTCTTCGCAGAAATGCCACGTGCTCGCCGAACGCGCATGTAAGGAAGATCTCGCGATGGCGCGACAGATCTGCAAGCTGCATCTCAGCAGTAGACCCGGTCGTTCGCAAGCCTTGCATGAAAGCGTCAAGAGTGGCGGCGGCAACGTGCAGGTGGCGCAATCATGTTTCTGGGCAGAGTCCCTTTCGGTGCGGCGCCTGCAAAACTCCGGTCATACATGCCGTAACGTCTACTGTCCGCATTGCTTGCAGCCTCGCACAATCTGACGGTATCTACCCATCGGGGATTTCTAATTTTGGTTGCAAAAGTCGGCTATGTCGCTGAATCTTTGCGGGAATTAGCAGGGGCGTGGACTGATGTCGAAGGTCGTAACGATGATCGAGAGTGGCTCGATCATGTTGCTTTCGGTTCTGGCCGTGAGCATGATCTACAGCAGGTTCGCTCGGCAGTTCTGGACGGTTAGCGTTCTGCTGGGAGTCCTTTTTGCCTTCGTCGGCATGCTTGTTATGGAGAACTCCGTCGAGATCGTTCAGGGCATCCGAACCGATCCAAGGGGTGCGGTGGTAGTCCTTTCGGCTGCATTCGGTGGTCCTGTGAGTGTAGCAATCACCGCCCCTTGCCTCGCGGTCTTGAGGTTGGTGCAGGGCGGCGTCGGGGCTGTGCCGGGTGCCACCTACATCGTTGGCGTAGGCATCGTTGCCGGACTGGCTTGGATCTGGTGGTTTCGTATCGCCAAGAAAAGTTTGAACATCCAGTTTGTCCTTGTGCAGGCCGTCATAGCCGGAACGGTGCCCACCATCGTTCTGCTGTTTGTCAGCGCAGCCCCTTGGGATGTGTTCCTCACCTCCAACTTGCTGAGCGCTCCAACGAACTTCGGTGCTGTGCTGCTGATGGGGACGATGCTGGTGCGCGACCTGGACCGTGCCAATGCCATCAAGCTCGGCGAGGAGAAGCAAGCTCAAATCAACGCAATCTCGGCGCACGCGCCAGTGGCTTTATTCCAGATCGTTCGTGAGCCGCACGGGGCAGCCCGCTTCACCTATGTGTCTCAATCAGCGATGTCCATTTTGGGTGTCCACTCGGACGAGCTGCTTCGTGACTTTAACGCAGTCAACCAGATCTCGAAGGCAGCAATAGCAGAAGAGATCACGTCCAACCTCGACGTCTCGGAGAAAGACTTTGCTCCCTGGAGCGCCGATATTGAGTGCATGCCGCGCCAAGGTAACGAAAAGTGGCTCCGTATCCATTCCGGTATCCGCAAGGACTCCGATGATCGGGTCATTTGGGATGGATCCGTCATCGACATCACCGAGGAGAAGATCGCTGCGAAGCTCAAGGACGAGTTCATTGCGACAGTTAGCCATGAACTTCGGACCCCGCTGACATCGATCCGGGGGGCCTTAGGCCTCGTAATTGGCAGTGCGTCTTCGCATCTTCCGGAGAAAGTTCTGCACATGCTCGGCATTGCGAACCGCAACTCGGAGCGGCTGGTTCTGCTGATTAACGACATTCTTGACATGCAGAAGATCCGCTCCGGGCAAATGCAGTTCTCACTGAGTGTAGAGGATGTGCGACCCATTGCTGCAAGTGCCCTAGCCTCTTCAGAGAACTACGCCCCGGACAAAGGGATCTCGCTCGTACTCCGCGATACTGCCCCCGGTATTATGGTGAAGATCGATCCCATTAGGTTCGAACAGGTTCTGACGAATTTGCTGTCTAACGCGATAAAATTTGCGCCGGAGGGCAGTACCGTCACACTCTCGCTTCTGTCCTTCGAGGACAAGCTGCGCGTCTCGGTTAAAGATGAAGGGATCGGCATCTCCGCGGAATTTCGAGACAAGATCTTCAATCCGTTCAGCCAGTCAGAGGCTTCATCCACGCGGAGTATCGGTGGCACCGGCCTTGGCCTCAGTATCAGTAAGGCCCTAGTCGAAGCGATGGACGGCCAACTTAGCTTCGACTCAATTGAAGGCCACGGAGCGACGTTTCATATTGACTTGCCATCTATCGAACAGTCTGCCGATTTCGCCCATCGTTCCGCGGTCTCGGGAGCCAGCGGGCAGAGACTCTTGGTTTGCAGCAATGACCAGGCTTTCACGCGGACGCTGGCCGAAGTGGCGCAAGGGTGCGATCTCTCTGCGGACGTAGTCGGCAATTTCGACGCGGCGTTCAACCTTGCCCGCACGGGTGGATACGCCGCCCTAACCCTCGATGCTGACACTGTTGCCCCGATATCCTTCCTGGAGCAGCTCCGGCAGACTGCTCAAACGCACGATCTTCCGGTCATTGTCGCCTCAAAGGACGGAAAGGGGACTTTCGATGGCGCTGTCACCATCGTTGCCAAGGAGTCAGACAAGTCTGCACTTGATCACTCCCTCCGTGCTGCGCTGCCTGCCAACCGGTCTCAATCGCATGTCTTGTACGTGGAGGACGACGTCCACTTGCAACAGATTTTCCAGCAGAATTTTGGCGAAACAGTCCGAATGACGGGCGCAAGGACACTCGCGGAAGCCCGCGCTAGTATCGCTAAGAAACAGTTTGATCTTGTTCTGCTCGATCTGGAACTTCCGGACGGCCATGGCGCTCACCTACTGCAGGAAGTTGAGCGTTCGATACCGTTCATTGTGTTCTCGGCTCACGATGTGGATCGAGATATCACCGAACGTGCGGTTTCGGTCATGACGAAATCGAGGGTAAAGGAGACGGACGTGGTTGAGGCTGTCTTGACCGTGCTCAAAGATGCTGGTCAGCGTGGAACTTCCAAGTTCGACCTAGCCTGAACCGGGCCAAGGAGGGGGATCCAAACATGAAGCTTCTTCATGTCGACGACGAGCCAGATATCAGGGAGATCACCGCGATTGCCTTGGCGCTTGATCCGGACATCGACGTTGTATCCGTCGAAAGCGGGGCAGCTGCCCTTGAAAGTATCTCGACCGGCGCGCCAGACGTCATCTTGCTGGACGTGATGATGCCCGAGATGGACGGGCCGACCTTACTGAAAATCCTGCGCGAAAGTCGGGAGACAGCCGACATCCCCGTCATTTTTATGACCGCTGCAGCGAAGTACCAGTCGGAGAACCATCTCAAATCCATCGGGGCGATTGGGGTAATCACAAAGCCGTTCGATCCTTTAACGCTAGCGGAGGAGGTGAAGGCGCTATCCGCCAACACTGGCGTGTAGTGCTCAGCGAATGCCTTCGTTTGGCGTTAACGATTTATTAACCATTTAGCTGCCCAGTGGCATGGGGGCGAATGCGAGGACGCGATGAAGGACATCTCTGGGCCTTGGTGCATGGTGGTCGATAAGGTCGGCCTTCGGGACTTTCTGCGTGACATCAAAGCGATCAACGAAGCCCGAGCGCGCTCTGCCTCGTGCAATCGCGATGTCATCGGGTTGCCCGACAACGTAGCTCAAATTTCCGGTTTATCAGGCTCTCCTGATACCAATGTATGATTGGTGCACAGACTCGATGATCCTAACGTATCGGGTGATACCTGGGATCATGGGGGCTGGGAAAGCAGCCAGGAGGTGCATGTACCTATGACCAAGAAAAAGTTATCGCGGCCCGACACATTCGCGATGGCCGTTCAGGATTGGCGGACCTTGCTTTATGGCGATAACGCAGATGTTGAGTCTGGGGCTCGTACCTTGGAAAAGTCCCCGGTCGCCGCTGAATTGATCGCGAACGCCTGCAATCCTGACTAGATTTCCGCCGATGTCACGCCGGGACCGATGTCTCTTGGGCACGGGTACGTAGTAGGCTTGCGTCTAGTGTTCATGCTGCGCACAAGGCGCTGCACTTCGGCATCGTTCACCTCGCTGCCGCCGATGAACTCAAGGAGGTCTTGCCGCTGTCGCTCCGGCAAGAACATCACTTGTGTAAAAGTTTCGCAGCTCAGCTTTTGCATATCTTGCGTCACCTCCAGCTTGGGCGCCACGATAGCGACAGCCGATACACGCACAACCTGTCTAAGTAGGCAGGTGAATCACCTTTTCGTTGTCGCCAAATCGATTTCGGCCCAGGCAAGCGATTGGCGTTCCTTGTGCGCTTCGCCCAAGCGGGGAGTGGTCTTGCGGGTGTCTGCTTCCGCTGTACTCCCACTCGGCGCACGTTGAGCGTGTATTTGCCTTAATTTTCTCTTCTTTAGGTGCTACGCTAGTAACTGTGGAGGCCAAGTTAGGTCGGAGGAGCAGGTCGTCTATGTAACGCGATCCTGATTGACCAAATGGACAATGATCGAGGCAGTCGTCCGCGCGTAATGCATGTGGATGACGACGCCGACATTAGGGCGATAGCTGAAGTTGCACTGGCCGTCGTGGGCGGTCTTGAGATCATGCAGTGCGCCAGTGGCAAGGAGGCGGTAGAGCGTGCTGCTGGGTTTAAACCCGACTTGTTCTTGCTCGACGTTATGATGCCAGAAATGAGTGGCGAGCAGACGTTTGTCGAGCTTCGTAGGCAACCCGGCCTTCAGAATGTACCGACAGTGTTTCTAACCGCGAAATCTATGCCTGATGACGTGGCGCACCTCATCGAACTGGGTGGTCTTAAGGTTATCCCCAAGCCCTTTGACCCACTCACGTTGGCGTCAGAAGTTGTCGGTGTGTGGCAGAGCGCCAACGAAGCTTGATGAGAGGCGCAATGCCTGCCATTGCCTAAGGACTTCGGGCACCATCGAAGTACATGGACGCGCCCTACCCACGCTACCGCTACAGCGCTTGAGCCACTCCAGCTTGGAGGTGGATGGCTTAAGTGACCACGTTGCAAAGCTTTGCCACAGCCCCGATATGTCTGGAATGTGGGAGGTGGCATCGAAATGTCCGAAAGAGATGGGAAGATAAGACGGCGGCCATCGCTTTCACTTCCGATACTTCGTGCCTCTCGCGTACACAACGTAGCCGGATCAGTGACATTGGGTGAACTCCTGGCCTCACTGGGCGAACGATCCTTTGGCTGGTCAATCATTGTGTTTTCGCTGGTCACACTTCTGCCTCTGCCGCCGCCGACTACGCTGATTACGGCCTTGCCGCTTCTCCTTGCGACTGCGCAGATGGCGCTGGGCTATCCGCACATCCGTTTGCCAAGGCGCATTGCCGAGATTCGGCTGGATTATCTCAAGCTCCGTCGAACGCTCCTCCGGCTGAGGCCCGTTACGCGCAGGCTTGAGAGAGTTCTGCATCCGCGCGCCAGTGGCCTTTTCCGTGAGAGGTACGAGCGGTCGTTAGGTGCGCTGATGTTTGTGATCGCATTTGCCCTGTTTGTACCTTTGCCGCTCACTGGATGGTTCCCAGCGGTCTCACTGTTTGTCGTCGGTGTCGGCCTCACGGAACGCGATGGCCTCGTGGCGGGCATTGGGCTCGTTCTCGGCCTTCTTTCTGTTGCCGTTACCGTTTTGGTCGTGGCCGCGGCAGCGGAAGGTGCTGACAGACTTATCGAGGCCATGGACGAAGATCCTGCTGCGGCCATGTCTTCTGATGTGGGCACCCACTGATCGCCTCAGGAGCGCTCTCTCAGGCGCACACCAGCCCCTCCACCGTTCTCTTCGATGAACTGGACGCCCGCGGCCTCTAGGGCCTCCTGCATCGCCGTCAATGCTGCTTCTGAAGCCCTCGCTCTCGCCGCCCCCTCCGCCCGCTTTACTGTTGGAACCGAGACGTCTGCCGCCTCTGCCAGTTGCGCCTGCGACCATCCGATCAACGCCCGAGCCGCTTGAATTTGCCTGCCGTTCATTCTACCCCTTGATCCGAAGGGATCACATATGCATATTGATCCTTACGGATCATACCCGCAATCAGGAGACCCTGACAATGACCACTGAAAAACGCGCCAGCGCGACCGGTGTCGGCTTGCCAACCGGAGTCAAAGAACGTTTGTCACAGTTTGCCGCTTGGACCGGCACCAAGCCGCCCTCACGGGTGACCGAAGATCAGGGCGATGGCCTGACCTTCTCTACCGAACTCCTCGACTTCGCCAACGACACTGGTCTGTCACTCGACTGGCTCTGGTTGGGTACGCCTCGAAGCCTGATCCTGGGAGCATTCCGTGCGGCGCAAGGAGGCCGAGCATGATTACTCGCGTTGATTTGGAAGGCGTGAGCTTCACGCTGGGAGAACTTAAGAACCTCTTGGACGCCGTCGAGTTGATCGCTGATGAACTTGCTGCCTTGCCGCTCGGCGACAAGTTCGCAAACAGCCGCCGGAATGCAGCGTGCGGAGTGATTAGCGCAACCCTTGCCAAGTCGGAGGAACTGAACTCCGCCTTCAATGGGCTGTTTGAGCTATTGAGGGAGAAGGATGCGGCATGAGTCCCTACGAGAAACTCTGCGCCGCAATGGCGATCCTGCAGGACCACATCCTCGCAAAGGATACGACCTGCAACGCAGAAGCGATGTTCCCCGTTCGACGCTTTGGTTCTGCGTCCCTCGAACTTGCGGAAGGACTGCTCAACGATCTCCTTCCGCTTCTTGAAAACGAAGAACGAGTCGAACGCGCTACCCAAGCAAGCACCAATGACCCGCGAGGTCCTGCACACTGAAACCCTAGGCGACGGCCCACCATTCATCGGGTCGTCGTCTCACCCCTCCATTTCAGAAGCCCATTGCCATGAACGCGCATTACGACATCAACAGGCAGTGGTCCGACCGCTACATTCCCCAGATCAAAAGCCTCGTCGGATCACACCTTCTCCAAGCAGCCCCTGACCTTCTCGACCAGCGCCACGCGACCGACCTCCTGATGCTCGATGCCCGCGACATGCGGATAGCCGCTCGGGTGCGCAGGCCGGGATACGCTGATCGGTATCCCTACGACTTCACCATCCGCTCCAAGCTGCCCTCTGGCGGCGAGACGGAGCTTGCCAAGATCATCAACGGGGCGGGCGACTGGATGTTCTACGGCCACGCCAGCGCCTCTGGCGAGGGCATCGAGAAGTGGTGGCTGATCGACCTGCGGGCCTTCCGGGCTGGGCTGGTCCGCTACGGGGAGAAGGGCCTGCGCTGGGGTAACAAGACGAACCCGGATGGCACGCAGTTCACATGGTTCGATCTACGGAGCTTTCCGGCCTATCCGCCCATGGTGCTGGCTTCGTCCTGAGGGAACTTTGCTCGCAGCGGTTCAGCGTGAATAGCGTTCGCCATCTCACTGTAACGTAGGTCAACGCGGCTATCGAACTTGTTGGTGCGAGGCGAACTGACCGTAGTACACAGTGAACGGTTGGCCACCTATAAACCCTTGACCTTGCCCGCCGACTGCAGTGCCGGTGGTGACATAGTTCCCGGTTCGGCCGTCGGAACACTTGAAGGTGCCAGTGGTCGTCGCGCCGGTCGTGTAGTCATAGACAACCGTAGCTTTGTAAGTGCCAGTACAGCGAACACCTCGCGCGTTGGACATTTCAACTCGGCTCGTGCCGCCGGCGACAGACGTTGCGGTTCCAAAGAAACGCTCTCCGGTCCGATCCGCAATCCCAACCACCGGATAGGTAGTCGCACACGCTGATAGCGAAGCAACAATCGTTGTGAGGCAAAGGGCTCGGGCGCATCGATTTGCGATAGGGTTGATCTTCATCAGTGTACGAACGCTCCGTCTTCTAAACGCAAATGGCAAACGAACCCTAATCGTGACATCTCCATGCTGGCAACTCACCTGCTGCACTCGACAAGACGTGTGGAAGCCTGAAGCAGATCGGCGGCCTTCTCTGGTGAGACAAGGTCCGACCCTTCAGTTTCGGAGTAAATGATACCGTTGGAGGCCAGGAAGACCTTAGCTAGCGACCCGCGAATGGCGAAGTTGATGTTCTGCGCGATGTCACCGGTGGCATCAGCCAACGCAACGGTGTCTAGCTTGGACACGACGACCCCGACCACACCACCTTGCTTGTCGATGGCGGGGCCTCCCGAGTTTCCAGGTTGGACGGGCGCAGATATTTGAATGCTCTTCTCATCGCCCTGAATGCCCTTCAGCGAGGATACACTGCCACGGCTGACGTTGAGACCGCCGAGCAATCCGTGAAGGGGATAGCCCGCAATCGTGATGTCTGCGTTCAGGCCCGCGTCCTGCCCCGAGAACTTGAGTGGGACGGTTTGTTGCGGCTCCTGCAAGCGGATAGCCGCGAGGTCGAATGCTGAGCTTACGACGATGGTTTCTGCAGGTTCGCCACCCAGTTTGAGGGCCGTGCACCCATCAACTACATGTGCGTTTGTTATCGCAACACCTTCGTCTGTAACGAAGAATGCAGTACCGGTTGAACCGCCCACATCTTGGTTGTCGGAACCTGGCGGGGTGCCGGATCGGGCAACGCCGGTATCTGGCGTCTGATTACTCGGCGCAGTCTCACCTTCCAACATTGCAACCAGTTCGGCCACGAAGCTCAGGAGCACACCGTCCTCCTCAGGGAATATACTCGCGGGCCGCCCGGGACGAATACTGCTAGCTATCAACCCAACTTCGCCTTGGAGAGAGCGACCAGCGGAAACGTAAACGGTCGACCAGGTGCCACCGATTAGGTCACTGCGAACGTAGAGCGTGCCAGTACTGAGCTGCCCGGACGATACCCAAGTGTTGTCACGGCGCAGGGCATACGGCTCGGCGGTCAGGCCGGGCGCTTCTACCAGCCCTTGGTGCACTCGCACCATGCCAACAGTGTCCAAGTCGTTGAACATGAGCTGCAGGTCCTTGGTAGAATGATGCCACTCCTGAAAGGTTCCGTCCTCATCTTCCAGACGAAGGCTATCCACCGGCAACATCATCGAGAAGTTAAGGTACTCGATGTGTTGATATTCCCAGCCCTCGTCCAGCCATGTGCCAATGACCTCGGTCGCAAGATAGGCCGCGTGCGCATTGTAGGGCTTCTCACCTTCAAACTCGGCTGCCGTGTATCGTTCTAGTGCGTGCTGACTGCCATTGCCCCAGATGCCGTCTGCGAGCCCGCTGTAATAGCCCTTCATGGCTAACGCCGCCTGCAGAAAGCGCTTCTCTGTTTGCGTCATAGGACGTGCATCAAACTCGGACCACAGCCCGGTGTTCTGCACAGATGTCGTGCCACCGTTCCTCCAGTCCACTTCCTGGACGTAGAGTTCACCGGTTGAGCAGTACGCATCTTTCGGAAGGACACCTTTCGCTTTCATGTCTGCTAGGACGGCGGACGAGCCTGTGTTTGGGATTGTGGCTGCACTTATCGCTAGCCAGCCGTTGCGGCTTTGGAAAACCCGAACACCATCTCCGAGGTCGTGCTCGTGAATATACTGCCGAGCGGCCTGAGTATCTGGTCGTGAGGCGACGACTATTGCGCACTGGCCTGCGGTAATAAGTGATTGTGCCTCGGCTTGAGTGACACTCAAGACGGAGAGAAACATCGCTTTGACGATGGCTAAGGATCGCCGCATGTGTTCAGCTCCCGCGCCCACTGGCTGCTTGATGCTATTAGCATCATGCCCGACGTATCAAGCATGGGCTGCCGTCCAGACTGCCTGCTATCTTGATCGGGGCCTTTCCTGCGATAAGCTTCGAACATCTCAAGTTTGCTTGGAAGGGGAAAAAATAATGCGAAGAACAGTCGCGCTAGTTGCCTGTCTTTCTTTCGCGTGGCCTGCTGTTGGCCAAGACGGAAATTTGGAAGCGGAACTCGATGCCATTCGCGCGCAGCTTGAGGAAGTCGAGGAAGGGGCGCAGAAGTATGATGCTGGCCTAATTCTGGGCCTGCTTGCGGCCCGCCGTGAAGCCCTCTTGGTGGCACAGACGCTGGTGGAGAACCGCATCGCCGCCGAAGCAGGCGAGGCCACTCTGGATATCGCTGTTTCTGCAGTTGAGCCAGACGTCGCGCGCGCGGCCCAAATCCTCGGAGAGATGGCTACAGTTCAGCAGCGAATTGAAGAGGCCGAACGCGAGGCCGCCGGGGCTGGAGGATTGATTCAAGCACTTGTACTTAGCAGGCTGGAAACCGAGCGACTGAGCTTGGCTCAACTGCAGATGGGATACCTGCAAGCGAAGTATGGGATCGCATTTCCCGTCATCCAAACATCAGCAGCGCCCAACCCTACCATATCGGATTCTGCCGGGGACGATACGGTAGACGCCACTTCAAACCCTGGCGCGAAGATGGTTGCCTGGGCGGACGAACGATTTCCATCGATAGACTACAGCTTGGCGCCCTTCCAAAGGGCCAGCGAAAATGGGGAGGGTATCTCTGGATGGTGGACAGTCGAAAGGACTCGAGCCGCAGTGGACGACAGCCCCCAAGTAACGGCCATCAATCATTCGGCGTTTAGCCCCAGCATCTACGGCGATCAGACGGCGCTGATCGTGAGGTGCAGCGAGGGCGAAACTGCCTTCATCCTCATACAGGACGATTACTTGATCAACGACTTCCGGAGTAATGTCTTTGAGGTGACACTTAGGATTGATGAGGCTCCGCCGACACGGGCGCGGTGGAATACCCTCACTAACAACAAGGGTGCCGGGCTGTTCGGTACCAGCGCCGAGCCATTCATTCGGTCCATCTACGACGCAAAGCAGCTGTTCATTCGAATAGAAGAGCGCAATGGTCAAAAACATGACGCAGTGTTCGACCTTGCCGGAGCACAGGACGCATTCGAGGCAGTCGCCGGTGCCTGCGGCTGGACAACGCTTTCTCTGTCAGCAGATGACTATCGAGCTATCCAGACAGCCTTGAATGCAGGCGGATATGACGTCGGCAATCCTGATGGCCAGTGGGGCCCAGCCTCAAAGAAGGCTATGCGCGAGTACCAAGCATCAGTGGGCTTGGAGCAAACCGGCGCTCCAGATCGCCCCACGTTGAGGAAGCTCGGGCTGTCTGATTAGCCGTCGCCGGAGGGCATTTCTGTTCCCGTCGAATCTGAGAGATTAGGTTCAGGCCGTCGTGGCTTGTCACGGACGTAGGACTTGCGCCTCTCAACGAACGCGATGTCGCCCTCCCTGCGGACGTTGATGAGCGCCGAGCGGATCCAAGTGCGACTCCCATTCGCCAGGATACGCTCATGTGCGCGGCGCAGGTGGGGGATTGGACTTGCGTGTGTGCCGCTGCCTTTGGTCGAAGGCTTCTGCGCACGGAGCGCCGTAAAGTACTCTCGTGCGTCCACATTGTAGTGAGCAGGGACTGGGGGCTTTCCGAGCTTGCGGAGCCGCTCGTTTTGCAGGCTCGGGGCACGCACCAGGTCAATCTGGCAGCCTCGTGTATTGAGCATTGCTATTGCCGTTGGATATTGGCTCGTCGGCACTGAGTCTTTGAATGGGCCGAGCCCTTGGGCCTCCCTTGCGACAGTTCCCTTCGCAGAGTGGTGGAAGACAAACCTCATCACAGGTATCAGGCCCCTGGGGACAACCAGATAGTCCCTGACGGTCACCGTACCCTCGGCATTCGGCCACACTATGCCAACAGTCGTGCCGCGCGCTCGCTTGCCATCCATCTTTGAACTGATGACATCGAAGGTATAGGCCCACGGGTGAAGATCGAAGGGCTGACCCAGATGGCCCCCAAGTGACTGCACGACATCGATGACACGCTCAAAGTCGTGCTCATCAGTAGCAATGGAGCCAAGTGCGAAGATCCGACCCTCGTCAACGATACCGCGCGGTGCTTCGGCGTGGGCAATCAAGAAGGGTATGCGGTCGAGAATCTGGCGGAGCTTCGCACTCATGGAGCAAACATAGTCAGCCACATAGGCCGGGTGAAGCCACCCTATCGGTTAGGGCGAGCGCCCCGCGCCTGAGCCTCAAAGCAGTGACTAGGCGAACCAACCGATCCCCGCCCAGAAAGCGAGGCCAAAAATAGCCGCTGGCACGATCCACCACCCCGAAGGCCAATCATCGGCCTGTCCGGTGTCAGCCTCTTCCTCGTGCCGGAAGAAGCGCAAGCTTTGTAAATACATGTCGTAGTCCCCATTCCCGAGAGGCACTTTGGACCACGAGGGGGCGGGTGTGCAAGTTTCAGGCCCGAACGCGTCGGGGATGAACCTCAGAGCATGGCCTTACCGGCATCAAGCTACAGCGCCGAAGCTCCACTCACCAAACCACCAAACCACCAAAGGTGGGCAGAGGGGTGGATACATTCGGCAGTCAGTTCGCCAAACGATTGTTTTGATTTAACATTTTTGAGAAAACTGGTGCCGCTGAAGGGACTCGAACCCCCGACCCCATCATTACGAATGACGTGCTCTACCAGCTGAGCTACAGCGGCAACCGGCGCGGTCTATAGCGCGGACGCTTCTTGCGGGCCAGCCCTATTTTGCCTTCTCTTCCAACGGGCCGTCCTCTTCCGCCTCCATGGCGGGCTCCACGGTTTCGGCCTCTTCGACCTCGCCTTCATGCAAGACCACAGGGGCCTCTTCGGGCTCCGGCTCGGGCGCGGGGCCGACGAGGAGCGGCAGCATCTCGACGCCGCCGGGCATACTGACTTCGGCCTTCGGCGGCTCGCGCCAGCTGAGGGTATCGAAGGCGCCGCAGTTATCGCAGGTCGGCGACCATTGGCCGTGGATGTTCTGACACTTTTCGCAGACCCAGGCCGGGCCGCGCGGCGCGGTGAGGGCGCGGGCAAGCCATGCACGAACGACGTGATCATCACCGCCTTCGCCGCGTTCGACAGCGGCCATGATGGTCAGCGCACGGGCGTTGGCCCCCTCGGCGCTGGCAATCTGCGTGACCGCCTTGCGAGCAGCCGGGAAATCCTCTGCCGCGAGGTTCAACTCGGCCAGCAACAGCCGGGTTTCCTCATGCTCCGGGTGCGAGCGGAGCAACGGCTGGAAGCGCTTCAACCGGGCTTCCGGCGACTCATCGGGCTGGATCGCGGCAAAGGCCGAGGCCAGATCGGGGTGCGGCTGCGCCTCCCAAGCCTTCTTGATAACGCGAGTCGCGTAGCGCGGCTTGTCCTGCTCGATGTAGCTGTGCACGGCCATGACGGCGGCTGGCACCAGGTCGGGCGAGAGCCGGTTGGCCTCGATCGCGGCTTCGCGGGCCTCGATGCTGCCACCTTCGTCGAGCACTCCCTTCGCCTCCGACAGCGCCAGAACCGCATCGCGGCGGCGATGCACATCGCGCGGCAACGAGCCGTGCTTCAGCTTGGCGCTGAGGGTTTTGCGAGCGCCGGTCCAATCGGCATTGCCCGCCTGAAGTTGCAGGAGCGTATCCTGCACCTCTTCATGGCCCGGTTTCATCGAAAACGCCTTCTCGGCGAGCTTTAGCGCGGTGTCGGTCTCGCCAGCGGCGAGCTTCTGCTTCATCAGGCCACGCACGCCGACAAAGCGGGTGCGGTCATCGGTGAGCATGGCCTTGTAGGCCTCTTCCGCCGTCTTGCGGTCGCCCACCTGTTCGGCGGCCTGCGCGGTGAGCAGGCGGGTCAACTCGGGTTTGCCAAGGTAGCGCTCGGCCCGGTTGGCCTTGGTCAGCGCCAGCTGTCCCTCACCCGAGGCCAGCGCCATCATGCCGTCCGATAGCGCCTCATAGCCGCGTTTTTCGCGGTGGCGGTCAAAGTAGCGGCTCATCGCGGTTTCATCGCCGTTCAGAAAGCGGACAACGGCCACCAGAAGCCCGGCCAGCTTGAGGATGACCCAGACCGCCAGCAGCAGGAGCAGCGCGCAGATGATCGCCACCAGCGGCGAGGGCGCAAACTCGATGGAGCCGACGCGCAGCAGCACCGATGGGCCATTTTCCATCACGAACCCGGCGCCCAGCGCGAGCGCCGCGACGATCACCACGAAAAACAGGATTTTGAGAACCGACCAGAGCATTCGCCTGTTTCTCCTAGTTACTTGTCAGTGTGGCAGAGAGGCTTTCGGCCCCGGTGACGGCATCGTTGCGGATGCGGGCCTGAGCGGCCCAGTCAGCCATGGCGTCCTGACCGCTTGGGGGCAGGGCGGCAATTTCTTCGAGCGCGGTCGCCAGCGCGCCGGTGTTCAGCGCGGCCTCGGCACGGGAGAGCACGGCATCTGGGTCGCCGCCCTCCTTTGGCTCGAGCGAGCGCGCGCCGACCTGGCGAGTGAGCCACGAGCCAAACCCGCCGCCATCTTCGCCCGCCGTCTCGGCCCGCGACACCTTCAGCGCCTCACGCGCCGCTGCAGGGAAGCCCGACTTCAGCGAATCCAGCGTGGGCACGCCCTCGGTAGCGGGGGAGGCCAAGCCTTCTGGGATCTCGGCAGAGGAGATCCGGCCCAGCGCTTCGCTATAGGGCACGCCGGTCTCCAGCGCCTGCTGCACATCCAGCAGCGCACGCTGCTCGGCGGCGCGGGCTGCGGCGGCGGCAGCCTCTTCCTGCCGTGCGGCGGCCTGTGCCTCGGTCTCCTTGGCAGCCTCCAGAGCGGCGTTCATCTGGCTCATCTGCTCCGAGACTTCCTTGCGCAGCGCCTCGACTTCGCGTCCGTAGGCGGCCAACGCGGCTTGGCTCGCCTCATCAGACGAACCCTCGACCGGAGCCTTCTCCAGCGCCTCGATCCGCGCAGATATCGCGGCCAGGGCCTCTGCCTGATTGGCGATGGTGGTCTCTGTCTCGCTGGTATCCGCCGCAGGGGCCGACTCCAGCGTGGCAATCCGGCCATCCAGCAACGTCACCGCCTCGGCAGAAGCCTTGGACTCGACAGCGGCCTGAACACCCTCAAGTACCTCCGCCTGTGCATCGACGCGGGCCGTAAGCTCGGCCGCCGATCCATCGCGACCCCAGATGTACCATGCGGCGATGAAACCGATCAGCCCGGCAAGGAGGCCGCCGAAGAGCATGGGGACCACGGTGGACTTCTGCGTCGCGGGCACGGTCACGGTTGCCTTCGGCTCCGGCTCACTCGTGAGGTCGGGCACATCGTCAGCAGAGGCATCAGACGATCCATCCGATGCATCGTCTTCCAGCGTGTCAGGGCCTCGATCTGTGGCGCCGGCCTTCAAGGGCTCGGCAGGCTCTAGCGTGGCATCGGGCGCGGCGGCATCACCGCTGGGGGCATCGGCGGCCGAAACCGGCTCTGGTTTGGCTGTCTGATCCGCGGAGTCGGTCGCGTCAGACGTATCACCCTTGGCCGAAGGGTTCTTGAGGCCGCTCTGTTCGGGGATCGAAAGTTTGGTGTCGGCCTTGGCCGCGTCGTCCGTTGTTTTGTCCGGCTTGTCGTCAGAACCCGCCACAGTCATTCCTCTCGTCACTTTGCCGCGCTGCCGCATGCCACCCTAGCCTGCCGCCCTCAAGCGCTCAACCGGACTCACGGAGCACAGTGTCGCGCATCGCCTCTGCATCCGGCCGGTCCGCGAGGGCGCAGGGGCCCGGCCACTTGTCGGCCACCGCTTCACTCAACGCGACAACCCGCAGATTCGCACCAATGTTTTTGACTTCTGCGGCCAATAGCCCTGCCGTGCGCGGTGAGAATAGCGGCGTAACCATCGCCTCACCGGCGCCGATCCGGGCGCGCACAGAGGGGTCCAACGGCACGGAGGGCTGGTCATAGATCACCACGCTGCGGGCCTGAATGCCGAGTGCAAGCAAGTCGCTCGCAAGGTCGCCGCGCTGGTGTTGCCCATGCAAATGCCAGAGTAGGCCATTGCTCTTTTCGGCCCGAACGATCTCAGGCAGTTGCGCAGCCGTCCCCGCCCCCGCCACGGCCTCGAACCCTGCCGCCTGCGCCGCCCGCGCCGTGCGCTCTCCCACGCACCACGCCCGACGACCCGAACCCTCCTGCCATGCGCTGAACGCCTCGACACCGCTGGCAGAGGTAAAGATCACCGCATCCTCCGGACCCGGCAACTCAGCAGGGCGCACGGCTTCGATCCGGATGAGAGGGCTGGTGATGATCTCGATGTCGCGCTCCGCCTCGCGCAGCAGCGCGGCAAATTCCGCCGATCCCCGCTCCGGGCGGGTGAGCAAAACGGGGAGGCGGTTCACAAGGCGCATCCGGCGGGATAACAACGTTCAGCCATCAGCGCGGGTGATGCCGTGCGCCCCCGAAAAAGGCAAGACATGAGCACCATCACCGTTCTTGGTATCGAATCCAGCTGCGACGACACCGCCGCAGCCGTTCTGCGCTGGGATGTTGCGGCGGAGGTGCTCTCCTCCGAGGTCTCCGGCCAGACCGATCTGCATGCCGCCTTCGGTGGCGTGGTGCCCGAGATCGCCGCCCGCGCCCATGCCGAACGGCTCGATCTCATGGTCGAACTGGCGCTGGAAAAGGCGGGCCTCGGGCTGGGCGATCTGGATGCCATCGCCGTCACCTCCGGACCGGGGCTGATCGGCGGCGTGGTGTCGGGCGTGATGTGTGCCAAGGGTCTCGCGGCGGCCACCGGCCTGCCGCTTCTCGGGGTTAACCACCTCGCGGGCCACGCCCTGACCCCGCGCCTGACCGATGGCCTCTCTTTCCCCTACCTCATGCTGCTCGTCTCTGGCGGGCATTGCCAGTTTCTCATCGCCCACGGGCCTGACAACTTCGAGCGGCTCGGCGGCACCATCGACGATGCCCCGGGTGAGGCCTTCGACAAATCTGCCCGCCTGCTCGGCCTGCCCCAGCCCGGCGGCCCCGCCATCGAAGAGGCGGCAAAGGCGGGCGATCCCTCCCGGTTTGACCTGCCCCGCCCGCTGATCCGCGAGCCGCATTGCGATATGTCCTTTTCCGGCCTCAAGACCGCCCTGCTCCGGGCGCGGGATGCGGTGATGCAGGAGGGCAACCGCCTGAAGCGGCAGGATGTTTGCGACCTCTCCGCCAGCTTTCAGGCGGCGGTGGGCGAGGTGCTCGCCGCCAAGACCGCCCGCGCACTCGAGGCTTACATGGCACTCGCCCCAAGCCAGCCCGCGCTGGCCGTGGCCGGCGGGGTGGCGGCCAATCAATCGCTCCGCTCCGCGCTTGCTGCCGAGGCCGAGCGCGCCGGCGCTCGCTTCACCGCACCGCCCCTCGCCCTCTGCACCGACAATGCCGCAATGATCGCCTGGGCCGGGATCGAACGGCTCCGCGCGGGCGGCCAGGCCGACGACATGACCCTCGCCGCCCGCCCCCGCTGGCCGCTTGACAGCGCCGCCGTTCCAATGCTCGGCTCCGGCAAGAAAGGCGCAAAGGCATGAGTGATATTTCCGTTATTGGCGCCGGGGCGTTCGGCACCGCTCTGGCCAGCCAGCTTGCCGGGCATGATGGCCCCACCGTCACGCTCTGGGCGCGTAACGCGGAGCATGCCGCGCAGATGAACGAGAGCCGCGAGAATGCCCGCTACCTGCCGGGCGTCCCGCTCCCGCCAGAGCTGGCCGTGGTCAATGACAACGGCGCCTTCGCCGCGCCGATCATCATCATGGCCACGCCGATGCAAACGCTCGCGGGCCTTCTGGAGAGCCACCGTCAACACATCGGAGAGGCCTGTGTCGTTGCCGCCTGCAAAGGCGTTGACCTCGAGCGCGGCAAAGGGCCGACCGGGATTATCGAGGGCGCTGCGAAAAAGGCGATCCCGGCCATCCTCACCGGCCCCTCTTTCGCCGTCGATATCGCCCGGGGGCTGCCGACCGCCCTCACGCTCGCCTGCGCCGACAAGCAGACGGGTGAGATGCTGCAATCGGCGCTCTCCACCACCACACTACGGCTCTATCTCTCTACCGATCCGATCGGGGCAGAGTTGGGAGGGGCGCTGAAGAACGTGATCGCCATCGCCTGCGGCGCCTGTATGGGTGCGGGCTTCGGCGAAAGTGCCCGCGCTGCGCTGATGACTCGTGGCTACGCCGAAATGGCCCGTCTCGCCTCGGCGCTGGGCGGCAAGAAAGAGACCCTCGCCGGCCTCTCCGGCTTTGGCGACCTCGCGCTGACCTGCACCTCCGACAAGAGCCGCAACTTCCGCCACGGCCTCATGCTGGGCCGAGGCGAAACCCCGGAACCGGGTGTCACCACAGAGGGCATCGCCACCGCAGAGGCCACGCTGCGGATCGCAAAAAAGCGCAAGCTGGACATGCCGATCACCGAGGCCGTCGCCGCGCTCACCGATGGCACCCTCTCTGCTGGCGAGGCCATGGCCCTGCTACTCTCCCGCCCTCTGACCAAGGAATGACCCGATGGCCTACTGGCTCTTCAAATCCGAACCATCGACATGGAGCTGGGATGACCAGGTCGCCAAGGGCGAGGCTGGTGAAGAGTGGGACGGCGTCCGGAACTACCAGGCCCGCAACATGATGCGCGAGATGAAGCTCGGCGATTTCGGCTTCTTCTACCACTCGCAGAAGGACAAGGAGATCGTCGGCGTGGTCGAAGTCTGCGCCGAGATCCACCCTGACAGCACCACCGATGACCCGCGCTGGGAGTGCGTCGATATCAAGGCCGTCGGCCCGGTGCCGAAGCCGGTGACTCTGGCAGACTGCAAGGCCGAACCGGCACTGGAAGATATGGTTCTGGTCAACAACACCCGCCTTTCGGTGCAGCCCGTGACAGAGGCCGAATGGGCCGTGATCTGCAAGCTTGGGGGCTATTCCCCGAAAGGTTGATATGCGGCATACTTCCTGCAGATCACGCAGGGAGGGAGACCCATGGGGTTCATCGCAGTCATCGTCGCCGCCATCGCTGGGTTCGCCGTTGGGGCCGCCTGGTACATGACACTCTCGAAACAGTGGATCGCCGCGGTCGGGATCGCCACCGATGAAAACGGGAAACCCGCCAATGCCGGGTCGGTGACGCCCTTCATCATCTCGGGCATCACCATGCTGCTGGTTGCCGGGACGATGCGGCACATTCTCGTCATGGGCGGGATTGAGGGTGCCGGAAAGTCCGCCCTCGTCGGGCTCGGCATCGGGCTCTTCATGATCACGCCCTGGGTGGCGATGAACTACGGTTACGCTGGGCGAAAGCGCGAGTTGACCATCCTCGATGGCGGCTATTCCATCCTCGGGCCAACCGTGATCGGGCTGGTGCTCGGCTTTTTCTGATCGGCGCTCAACCTGCCGCCTGCGCCAAGGCTATGCGGCAGGCCTCCCACTCCGGCAGGGCCTCGTCATGGCTGCTGCCGAATGTCGCCACGCAAACCGGCCGAGGGAGGCCTTCAAACCGGTAGATCGCGCAGGAGCTGAACGGCCCCGACCCGGAATGGCCAACCACGCGCCCTGCCCCCTCAACGCACCCCGCCATGACTCCCAGCCCATAGCCGGTTTCCACCCACGGACGGCCCTTCAACGGACCCCCCAAGGTTATGACTGGCGCGCCTTCCAATACCGGGAGAACACGCGAAAGCACCCGCACCGCGTCCGGAGGCGTGCCCATGAAGCATCCGTGATAAACCCAGCCGGGGTGGTAGCCATCGGCGCCGGGAACACCGGCAAAATCGCTCGGGCTGCGGGCGAGCCTGAAAGTGGTCAGCCCCTCGCCAAAGTAACGGCCCGCCAGAGTGCCGAGATCGCACTCCGCCGCCGCCTCGATCCGCTCCCGCGCCAGCATGTAACCGATATTAGAGTAGGCCCAGCCCTTGCCGGGCGGAAACAGCGGCTCGTTCGGTGCCTCCGCCATGAGCCGCTCTCGGCTCCACGGCACCTCTCGCCGGGCAACGGCCTGATGATAGGCCTTCTGCCGCGCATAACAGGGCGCACCCGCGTCGTGCCGAAGCAGCTGCCTGAGGGTCCACTCGCCCTCGCACGGCGCATCTAGATCAAGCCTGTCCTCGGCCTGAAGCCGCTGTGCACAGGCGGCAATGATCGTTTTGGAAAAGCTCCACCACGGCAGACTCTGATCCGCATCCCCGGATGTGCCGCTCTTACCATCGTCGAAAAGCCAGGCCGCGGTCATCATCACCCCAAAACAAAATGGAGGGCCTCGACCCCCGAGACCCTCCATCTTCCCACGAGCTCCCAATCGCACCGCTCGTATCTGGTATGTCCCGGGTCATCCTGACCGTTCGCTTGAGAAAGTTCTACCGCAGGGCAGCGCAAAAAGCAATCTCAGCGTTTCGAAAAGTGTCTGTTTTACAGTGAGTTAGGCATTTAGGCGCGTTAACCAAAATCCCGCAGCCCATCTGCGGGAAGATTTGCCACCACGGGCCACGGCCAATCCGGCCAAACCACCGAAAACACAAGAGGGAACCGCCTTCACGCAGCCCCCTCCTTCAATGACAGGCGCAGAGAGCGCCCGCCACACTCCTTTACGGCAGCTTATCGTTTCGGCGGGTTCTGGCCGCTTACTTGTAAACGGAGTCTTTCTTGAAGTGCTTCACGAGCAGGTAATAGAACACCGCGCGATACTTGTTGCGCTCCGATTTGCCGTAGGTCTCGATCGCCTTCTCGATACCGGCCATCAGGTCGGGGCCAGCCTTCAGGCCGAGCTTCTTGACCAGGAAGTTCTTCTCGATCGTCTCAAGCTCGCTCTTCTGGCTCGCGGCAACGGTTGAGGCATCATCATTGTAGATCGACGGACCGCAGCCGATGGTGACTTTCGTCAGCAGATCCATGTCGGGAGTCATCCCGCATTTGTTCTTCAGGTCGTCCGCATACTTCGCGATCAACTCGTCTCTCTTGCCCATGATGCTTCACTCCCTCGCATGGTGGCGTTCCGGCGAGTTCTCCCGCCGTTGCATCGGACCATACGCAACGCCCCCCCACCGGCAAAGGAAAAATGCCCCCGACGCTGGGTCAACCGCATGTCGGGCGACATCCCGCCAGCGCACCCGCTTCCCGCACCAAAAGCAAAAATTCCGTGACAGAGGCATGCGTTATCGCACAGGTTGTGAGGGCGAGCCGCCGGTTGCGTTCGGTTTCTTGGCAAGTCCGGCGGGACTGACACAAGAGAAACGGGGGACAACAAATGAGTTCAGAGACATTTATCGTCGCGTATGAGGGCGAGAAGGGCGATACGCCCACGCTCGATTACGCGATCGAAAGGGCAAAGAAGGATGGGGCGAACCTGCTGGTCGTCCACATTTTGGAGTGGTCGCCCTACAGCTTTCTCACGCCTGACGAGCTTGAAGAGCGTCACGGGCGCCGCAAGCAGGAGATGGCCCGCGCCAAGGAGATTGTGCTCGATCCCGCAGTCGCCAAGGTAAAGGCCGCCGGTCTCGAAGCCAGCGCAGAGCTGCGCTACGGCAGCGTGGTCGACAAGATCGTGGAGATCGCCACCGAAAAGAGCGCCTCGATGATCTTTGTCGGGCGGGCCGGGTCCCAATCCATGGCGGCCCGCGTCTTCGGCTCAGTGCCCATCGGGCTGGCACAGGTTGCCCCCGTTCCCACAGTGATCGTGCCCTGAGCGCCGGAGAAATCAGATGAACATCAAAGCAACTCTCGCCGCCCTGCTCGTTACGCTACTGGCGCCCCTTCCGGCGCTGGCACAGGGCATCGATGAAACCATCAACAGGATCTTCGCGGACTATACCGGCTGGTATGTGTCCTTCATCTTCGCGCCCCTTCCGGGCACTACCTTCTCGTGGATCGCGCTCTGGCTTGTCGTCGGCGCGCTGGTTTTCACGCTCTATTTCGGCTTCATCCAGATCAAGGGCTTCGTCCACTCGATCCAACTGGTGAAGGGGGATTATTCCGACCCGAACGATGCCGGTGAGGTCAGCCACTTTCAGGCACTCGCCACTGCGCTTTCGGGCACCGTGGGCCTCGGCAACATCGCCGGTGTGGCGGTGGCCGTGGGCATTGGCGGGCCGGGTGCAACCTTCTGGATGGTGATCGCGGGCCTCTTCGGCATGGCGACCAAGTTCACCGAATGCACACTCGGCGTGAAGTACCGCAACGAGTATCCCGACGGGCGCGTCTCGGGCGGCCCGATGTATTACATCACCAAGGGCTTCAACGAGCGGGGCTTGCCCGGCGGCAAGATCCTCGCGGTGCTGTTCTGCGTCTTCACCATCCTCGGTGCACTCGGCGGCGGCAACATGTTCCAGGCCAATCAGGCGCATGCCCAGCTTGCGGGCGTGATCGGTGACTATCCCGGCTGGATCACCGGCATCATCCTCGCCGCCGTGACCTTCGCGGTGATCGTGGGTGGCATCAAATCCATCGCCCGGGTGACCGAAAAGGTCGTGCCCTTCATGGGGATCTTCTACGTCGGCGTATCGCTCATCATCCTGATCATGAACTACGACATGATCGCATGGGCCTTCGGGCAAATCTTCATGGGTGCTTTCACCGGCCTCGGCGTGGTGGGTGGCTTCACCGGCGCGCTGATCCAAGGTTTCCGCCGTGCTGCCTTCTCCAATGAGGCAGGCATCGGCTCGGCCGCCATCGCCCACTCGGCGGTGCGCACCAAGGAACCGGTGACGGAGGGCTATGTCGCCCTGCTGGAGCCCTTCATCGACACCGTGGTGATCTGCACCATGACCGCGCTGGTCATCGTCATCACCGGGGTGCTGAACGTCGATCCCGAAACCGGGCTCTATGTCTGGAACGCCGAGGCAGGCCGGATCGCGACCGAAGGCGAGGTCTCGGGCGTTGCGCTCACCTCGGCGGCCTACGCCAGGGCCTTCTCATGGTTCCCCGTGCTGCTGGCCGTGGCGGTTGTGCTCTTCGCCTTCTCCACCATGATCTCGTGGAGCTACTACGGCCTGAAGGCGTGGACCTACCTCTTCGGTGAGGGAAGCTCGAAGGAGGTGGTCTTCAAGATCATCTTCTGCCTCTTCATCATCATCGGGTCGGCGGCCAACCTCGGCCCGGTGATCGACTTCTCCGATGCCATGCTCTTCTCGATGGCGATCGTGAACATCATCGCACTTTACCTGCTGATGCCGATCGTGAAGCGAGAGGTGAACAGCTACATCGCCCGGCTCAAGTCCGGTGAGATCAAGCGGTTCAAGCACTGAGCCTCCGGCGCTCCGCGATCTGTCGCGGGGCGCCACGCCTGTCGGGTGGGCGACCTGCTCACCGCCACCGAGGATCTACCCGAACAGTCTGGCCCGCAGCGCTTCGGCCGTCAGGCTCCCGGGTTTGCCACCCTCAGCCATCATCTCCACCGAGAGCGCCTGAACCCGCGCATTCAGCGGCGCAGGCACGCCATATTGCCGGGCCAACTGCACGATCTCGCCGTTCAGCCAATCGGTCTCCACGCTGCCCGTCGCCCGTGCCAGACTTTGGGTGGTGGAGTTGCCCGCACGGCCCTGCACGTTATCGCCCCGCTTCTGCATGAACTTCGCCCGCCGCTCGGTTTTGCCAACATCTTCCCAAGCGATCCCCGCCGCTTTCAGCACCGCCTTGCCTTCGTCCCGCAGCGGCCCGTCGAACTCGGCACAATCCGCACCCGGCGGCAGGAAGGCGCCGGTGATGTTGCCGAGGTTCAGGATCAGCTTGCCATATTTCGGGGCCATCGCATCGTCCCGCACTTCTGTGGCGATGTTGGCGCGGTTCAAAGCCTCCGCCATCGCATCGTCGGCCCCGTCCTGCCCGCCGGGATAGCGGCCAATGTCAAATACACCGAACTTGGGCTGACAGTGGATCTGAACCTCTCCCGGCTCAAGATAGCTGGCCGGCATCATCACCGTGACGGCATGGACGTTGGGGAAGAACCGCAGCGCCAGCGGCTCGTTGGCTACCCCATTCTGGCAACAAAAGACCGGTTGATCGGTCAGCCCCGCCGCCCGCAGATCGGCCAGCGCGGCGGCCGTGTCCTGCCCCTTTACGCAGAGCAGCACCGCATCATCAGGCCCGAAGGTGATTTCGGTCGGATGGCCAACACATTCGAACCGCGCAACCTCCCGCCCGCGCTCGCTGTCGAGCAGCAGCCCCTTTTCCCGGATCGCCTCCAGCATCCGGCCGCGCGCAATGCCGATCACCTCTTGCCCGCTCAGGGCCAGCGCCGCCGCAACAACGCCGCCGATGGCACCCACTCCGTAAACGATGATCCGCATGTCAGCTCTCCAAAATCAAAGGCCCCGAGGTCTCCCCCGGGGCCTGTTTGCCGTAGGGTGGGTGAAACCCACCGCAGGTTCAATAGCGGTAGTGCTCGGGCTTGAACGGCCCTTCCGGCGTGACGCCGATATAGGCCGCCTGCTCACCGGAGAGCTTGGAGAGCTTCACCCCGATCCGCTCAAGGTGCAACATCGCCACCTTCTCGTCGAGGTGCTTGGGCAGGATGTAAACGCCCGGCTGATACTCTTCGCCTTTGGTCCAAAGCTCGATCTGCGCCAGCACCTGATTGGTGAAGGAGGCACTCATCACGAACGACGGGTGTCCGGTCGCGTTGCCGAGGTTCAGCAGGCGCCCTTCAGAGAGCAGGATGATCCGGTTGCCACCCGGCATCTCGATCATGTCCACCTGGTCCTTGATGTTGGTCCACTTGTGGTTCTTCAGGTTGGCAACCTGGATCTCATTGTCGAAGTGGCCGATGTTGCCGACGATCGCCATGTCCTTCATCTCGCGCATGTGCTCGATGCGGATCACGTCCTTGTTGCCGGTGGTGGTGATAAAGATATCGGCCTTGCTCGCCTCGTCTTCCAGCGTCACCACCTCAAAGCCGTCCATCGCTGCCTGCAGCGCGCAGATCGGGTCGACTTCCGTCACCTTCACCCGTGCCCCGGCACCCCGCAGCGAGGCGGCAGAGCCCTTGCCCACGTCGCCATAGCCGCAGACCACCGCGACCTTGCCCGCCATCATCGTGTCGGTCGCGCGGCGGATGCCATCCACCAGCGATTCCTTGCAGCCATACTTGTTGTCGAACTTCGACTTGGTGACGGAGTCGTTCACGTTGATCGCCGGGAAAGGCAGCTGCCCCTTCTTGTGCAGGTCGTAGAGCCGGTGCACGCCGGTCGTCGTCTCTTCGCTCACGCCTTTGATCTGCTCACGCACCTTTGTGAACCAGCCGGGAGAGGCCGCCATCCGCTTGGCGATCTGTTTCTTGATCACCTCTTCCTCTTCCGATTGCGGCACCGGGATGATGTCTTCCCCCGCCTCAGCCCGCGCGCCGAGCAGCACGTAAAGCGTGGCATCGCCGCCATCGTCGAGGATCATGTTGGGGCCGTCATCGAAGAGGAAGGACTTGTCGAGATAGTCCCAATGCTCCTCAAGGCTCTGCCCCTTCACCGCAAACACCGGCACGCCGGCCTCGGCAATCGCCGCCGCGGCATGGTCCTGGGTGGAGAAGATGTTGCAGGAGGCCCAGCGCACATCGGCGCCCAACGCCACGAGCGTCTCGATCAGCACGGCTGTCTGGATGGTCATGTGCAGCGAACCGACGATCCGCGCACCTTTCAGCGGTTGGCTCTCACCAAACTCGGTGCGGCAGGCCATCAGGCCGGGCATCTCGGTTTCGGCGATGTTCAGTTCCTTTCGGCCAAAATCGGCAAGAGAAATGTCTTTAACAATATAATCTGCAGCCATCGGGTGCTCCTGATGCGTGTTATGCGTCCATCGGCACATAGCATCGGCCCCGAAGTGCGGCAACATAGCGTGGGCAATCTTAGGAAGCTCGCCTTGGCTTAAAGTGTCAGGACGCCTCGCCCTTTACGCCAACCAACCCATTCGCCTCATGAAAATCTTCGCCCGTGAAGGCAACGCAGGTCTCCCCGGCGGCGTCAGTCACGAGGATGGTAAAGCTCCCGGTCTTTTCCGAGGCCCAGATCTCTACAAGGGACTCCTCGCTCTGGAGCCCGCCAGCTACCGGCTGCTCCTCGTAGGTTTCGACCAGTTGATCCACGAAGTACTCCCGCTTTCCGCAGGGTCCATCCATCTGCTGTGCTGCCAGCGGGGCTGCTGCGAGAAGGAGAGTGGCGGTTGCGATGATGGTTTTCATGGTCCTGTCCCTTGGGCGGCTCGCCATCAGCGGCGGCTAGGCCCGGTTTCAAAAAGTCTTGCGTGTCGGGGAGTTAACCGGGGAGTGGCAGGATCGGTTCCGCCCCGCGTTTACACCTCGGCGTGATCGCGCTACCCAAATCCTGCCAATTCGGGCGAGAGGGAGACGACGATGGCCAAGGCACCGCCCCGCGCGTGGCAGCGCATGCTGTCGGGCCGCAGGCTTGATCTGCTGGACCCGACGCCGGTGGATATCGAGATCGAGGATATCGCCCACGGCCTCGCCTTCGTTGCCCGTTGGAACGGCCAGACGCATGGCGACTTTGCCTATTCCGTGGCCGAGCATTCGCTGCTGGTCGAGGCGCTTTTCACGCGGATGAACCCGTCCGCGCCGGTCAAATGGCAGCTTGCCGCCCTGCTGCATGACGCGCCTGAATATGTGATTGGCGACATGATCTCCCCGGTGAAGGCCGCCGTCGGCCCGAGCTATGGCGCGCTGGATGATAGGCTCACCGCCGCGATCCACCTGCGCTTCGGCCTGCCCGCCCAAGTGCCTGTGGCGGTAAAGAAGCAAATCAAGAAGGCAGACAAGGTCTCCGCTTGGCTGGAGGCGACGCGCATCGCGGGCTTTACCGTATCGGAGGCAAACAAGTTCTTCGGCGTGCCTGCCCCCGAGCTGATCGAAGACATGGAAATCACCCTGCGCCCGCCGGTGGAGGTGCGAAACGAGTTCACCGCCCGCCACAACACGCTGCTGGCGGCGCTCTGATGGCCCCCGCCGCGCTGCGCAGCCTCGTCTTCGTGGTCTACGCGGCGCTGGCCTATGCCATCTTCTTCTTTGTTCCGTCCGACACCAGCGTTCTGTGGCTGGCGCTCTGGTTCGCCCTCGGTCTCGGCCTGGCCGGTCAGTTGGTATTCGACTGGCACCGAAGGCTCCGCTTCTGGGCAGTCGTCGGCCGCACCAGCCTTGCGATGCTGCTGGTCGCCTGCGTGCTGGCCATCCTCTGGATCGAAACGGTGATCTGTATCGCCATGATCCTGCCCATCGCCATCCTCATCGCCATCATCGGGATCGCGGTAATGCGCGTCGTGCTGGACCGTTTTGAAAGCGGCAGCCAACTTTGCCTCCCCCTGCTGGCACTTCCGCTCTTGGTGCCGGTTTTCGATTTACCGTCACCTACGTCAAGCGAGCTTGTTTCGGTCTCGACCACCGTCACCATTGCGGCGCCTGTGAATGTGGTTCGCGCTCAGGCAGAAAACGTCTCTGACATTTCGGAAAACGAGCTTCCTTGGACAGTTACCCACAACCTCCTCCGAGCGCCCAGCCCACTTGCCGCGCGCACCGCGAACGGCATCAGACACGCCCGATGGACAAACGGCGTACGGTTCGAGGAGCACCTGCTGCCCGGCCCCGATCTGGCGTGGCGGTTCGTCTTCCCTGACCTAAGCCTGATGCGGGCCGTCGATCCACGGATCTCTCCGACCGGGCCAGAAGTGGAGATGCTGGAGGGCCGCTACACCTTCGAGCCCCTCGGCCCGGCCCGCACCCGCGTGACGCTGACCACGAGCTACCGGTTGACCACCCCGGTCAACGCGTACCTGAAACCGTGGGGCAGGCTCATTCTCAACGACATGCACCACGCCGTTTTGCATGTGATCACAAACCGAGCCGAGGCTGCCTCATGATCCATATCCGCCGCGCCGCCCCCGCCGATGCAAGGGCCATCACCGAACTGCTGCAAGAGGTTGTCGACGCCGGTGGCACTACGGCTATCACCGGCACGGTGAGCCGCAGCGATATCGAAGCGCAGCTTGCATCGACCGACCGCGCCGCTTGGCACGTGGCCGAGGATGATGCGGGGGAGGTGCTCGGTTTCCAGTGGATCGAGCCGATGGTGGACGAGCCCGAGACCTGCGCCGAGATCGCCAGTTTCGCAAGACGCGGCAAAACCGGCCTCGGGATTGGCTCAAAGCTGTTCGAGGTTACCCGCGCGGCGGCCAGGACGCTTGGCTACACGTGGATCCGGGCCAATATCAGGGCCGACAACGCAGGCGGGCTGGCCTACTACCAGTCGCGAGGCTTCGAGAATTATGGCCGGATCGAAGGCTACGTGATGGGTGACGGGACGGTCGTGGACAAGGTGCTGAAGCGCTACGATCTGTAAGCTGGGCAATCTGCCCACCGTCCGCTCAGCAAGTCGCCCCCGCAGACTGACCCTCTGCCTGCCAGCCAACGAACTCGCGCCCCCGGAACACTGCCGTCAGCCCGTCCCGAAATCCGATCAGCGCCATGCCGTTTCCGCAGGGCTCCTCGGTCGTGACCGGCCCGGCCAGCTTCTGCAGCGCGACGGTCGCCCCTGGGTTCACTCGGTCGAAGCTCACCTCCTGCGGGGAGCCGGGCACACCAATTCCGGTCTGCCGAAGTTCGTAACCAAGAGGTTTCTGGGCCGGGCGTTTGGTTTCACCAGAAGTGGTGCAGCCCGCGAGCAGAATCACAAGGAGCCCGATTTGCGTATGCATCAGATGTGCATGGGTTGTGCATCGGTTGTGCATCACCGCTGCAGCGCCAATCCGGTCACTTCGGCGACCGTTTGGCGAGGATCCGCTGCAAAGTGCGCCGGTGCATGTTAAGCCTGCGCGCGGTCTCGCTGACGTTGCGGTCACAGAGCTCGTAAACCCGCTGAATATGCTCCCACCGAACCCTGTCCGCGCTCATCGGATTCTCGGGCGGCGGAGGCAGTTCATCATCGCTCGCGAGAAGGGCAGCTGTGACCTCATTGGCATCCGCGGGCTTTGAAAGGTAGTCGGTCGCGCCAATTTTCACCGCGGCGACAGCGGTGGCAATTGCGCCATATCCGGTAAGCACGACCACCTTGGCATCCGGCCGTTTTTCACGAATGGTTTCAACGACATCGAGACCGTTACCATCTTCAAGCCGCAGGTCGACCACCGCATATGCAGGGGGGCGGGCCGTGGCAATCGCCCGGCCTGCGGCGACTGATCCAGCCATTTCCGGCTCGAACCCGCGTTTCTCCATCGCCCGCGCCAGACGCCGCAGAAATGGTTCGTCGTCATCGACGATCAGAAGAGATCTGTCCTCCCCGATCTCGCTGAGATCCCGCTCGGCCACGCGCGTCCTCCGCCGGTCATTCATTGTTGTGGTTCAGGCTATACGGGCCTTGATTCAGCGACAAGCCTTTCCGCACAGGGCCTTACCCGGCATCGAGGAAGCACTGCACCTCATCCGCGAGCTGTTCCCCAGAGAGTTCACGCCGGAAAAACCCTGCAAAACCAGTGTCCGGGAAGGTGAGGTAGGTGAAGGTCGAGTGGTCGACCAGGTAGTAATCAGGGTCGTCATCGGTGTGGGCCTTGTAGTAGGTGCGGTAGGCCTTGGAGGCCGCCTCCACCTGCTCCGGGCTGCCGGTCAGACCGATCATCTTGTCACTGATGTTGGCGGCAAAATCACCCACCGCCTCGGGCGTATCCCGGGCCGGGTCGACCGAGATGAAGACCGGCGTCACATCATACCCGCGCTCGGCCAGAATCTCGGCTGCCTCGGCGTTGCGGACAGTGTCGAGTGGGCAGACATCAGGACAGAAGGTGTAGCCAAAATAGAGCAGGGTCGGCTCGACGATCACGTCCTTGTCCGTAACCGTTTCGCCCTGCGCATTGACCAGCTCGAACGGCCCGCCGATTGCAGCAGAGCTGGCCCCGCCATTGCACTGCGCAAAGGCATTTTCCGGCACATCGAGATAGACCTTCCAGACCGTGAAGCCGATTACACCGCAAATCGCGGCAACAGCCGTGCCTGCCCATATCGCCGTTCGCATGGTCCACTCCCTCTGGCGCGTGTTGCCCTTTGCTGACCCGTCCGGTGCGGGCTAACAATGGGTCCGACTGTCACACCAGAGGCGCTGCCCGCAAATCAAATGCCAGAGACTGGCTTGTCTGATAACCCCTTCCAGCATCCGCGCCGGGCCAACTGGATTCGCCTGCGGACGTTGATCGTTTTGCGCTGGGTCGCGGTGGCCGGGCAGAGCATCGCAATCGCTGCGGCGCACTTTTTGTACGAGTTGCAGCTCGAAATTGGCCTGTGTGTACTCGCCATCGGCATGTCGGTGATTGCGAACCTCGTGGCCATGTTCATCTATCCGGCGAACAAGCGGCTCAACGAGGTGGAGGCCATGCTGATGCTGGTCTTCGACCTCGCGCAGCTTGGTCTGCTGATCTACCTCACCGGCGGGCTCCACAACCCCTTCGCCCTGCTGCTGCTCACCCCCGTCACTATCGCCGCTACCGCGCTGGGCCTGAACGCCGTTTTGATCGTTGGCGCCGTAGCCATCGGCATCGTGACTTTCGTGGCTTTTGACTATTTGCCGCTTCGCACCATTCAGGGCTTCGTGCTTCGTGTGCCATCGATCTTTTTGTTCGGGTCGTGGATCGCCATCGTGATCGGCGTTTCTTTTCTGGCGCTCTACGCCCGCAAAGTGACAACAGAAATCGCCGCGATGGGCGACGCGCTGCTCGCGACGCAGCTGGCTCTGGCCCGTGAGCAAAAGCTCACAGATCTGGGTGGTGTTGTAGCCGCCGCGGCACATGAGCTTGGTACGCCCCTGGCCACCATCAAGCTCGTGAGTTCGGAGATGGCAGACGAGTTGCAAGGCGATGCCGAGATTGACGGATTGCTTGAGGACGCGCGGCTCATCGGCGAACAGGCCGACAGATGCCGCGAAATCCTGCGGTCCATGGGCCGGGCCGGGAAGGACGACCTGCACATGCGAACGGCACCGCTCCAGTCGGTGCTGGAAGAAGCAGCCGAGCCGCATCAGGACCGGGGGAAAAAACTGCACTTAGATATGCATCCGGGCGCCGGAAGCGATGAACGCCAGCCAGATATCCATCGCAGTTCCGAGATGATTCACGGCATGCGCAACCTTATCCAGAATGCCGTGGATTTTGCCGCCGGAAACGTGTGGATCGAGGGGCGCTGGACGGCCCAAAACGTAGTGGTGCGTGTAATCGACGATGGCGAGGGATATCCTCCGCATCTCATCGGCCGGATCGGTGACCCTTTCGTCCGCCGCCGCCGGGCGCCGGATGAGCCGCGAAAGAGGCCCGAGTATGAGGGCATGGGGCTCGGTCTGTTCATCGCGAAAACACTTCTGGAACGTATTGGTGCCAGCCTGACCTTTGCCAATGGGTCCGACCCGTTCCTTGCGCCAGATGAACGCCCCGACAGAGGTGGGGCCATCGTTGAGGTCACTTGGCCGCGCAAGCTGCTCGTCGCTGAGGAAGCGGAATCGCGGGGCGCACTGGGTGATAATCTGCGCTTCGAGTCCTGATCCCCCCACATACTCCTAACCGCCGCGCCCGGCATTAACCTGCGGTTAACCAAAATCACGTCTCCTTTGACCTGGGATTATACTTTCTTTGGGAGCGTGAACGGATTGTTGGGTGAGCTGCCTTGGGCATTTGCATTGGTTCTGGTGACAACGTCATTCGGAACGGCACTGCTTGCCATGCTGGCGGTTGGCTACTTGCAACCAAAGCGCAGAGTAACTTGGGACAAGCTGACTGGCGTTTCAGGCGACGACATAACCTTCCTGTTTGAGGACGACGAGTTGGTGGACGCCAGCGAAGAGGCACATGTGTTTCTGGCATCCGGGCCGGAAACCCTGCCGCCTTGGCCGCGCTTTCTGGCGCTCCTCGCAGGCTCGTTCCCCGACATCGGCAGCCGGCTCGGACAATTGGCAGAGTTGGGCAAGCTGGAGCTGAGGGCGAGGGACGGGAAATCACGACTGGATGCGGAATTGAAAAACGGCCTCACACGGTTCTCCCTGCATCAAGGCGAGGAGGATGAGGCAGTCGAGTACGATTCCTTAGCTGTGACCGCTATGGCCGAAGAACTCGATGTGCTGCGAACAGTGGTCGACGACGCACCGGTGCTGGCCTGGCGCGAAGATGAAGATGGCAACGTCACCTGGGCGAATGGTGCCTACATCGACCTGCTGCATCGGATGCAACCCAAGAAGGCCACGCTGGCCTGGCCCCTGCCCCGCGCATTTTCTCACAGCTTTCATGACTGCGAGACGGATGTGCTACACCGCGTCTCGATCACGATCCCCTATATCGAGCAGGTCATCTGGTACGATTGCAGCACGCGTGAGATGGGTGACGAAACGCTCGTGTTCGCGGTACCTGCCGATCGGTTGGTTCAGGCAGAACGGTCACGTATCGAGTTCTTACAGACCCTCACGAAAACCTTTGCCGATCTGCCAACCGGGCTTGCAGTGTTCGATCGTGGCCGCCAGCTGGCCCTGTTCAATCCGGCACTGACCGATCTTTCCTCCCTTGAACCGCATTTTCTCTCGTCCCGACCCACTCTCGTGTCCTTCCTTGATCATCTTAGGGAAGCCCAGCGAATGCCGGAGCCAAAGGACTACAAGAGTTGGAGAGCCAGTATTGCAGAGTTGGAGAGCGCCGCCTCGGAAGGGATGCATCAGGAAATCTGGTCACTTCCGACCGGCCAGACCTATCGGGTGACCGGCCAGCCACATCCGGATGGGGCCGTGGCCTTTTTGTTCGAAGATATCTCTGCCGAGATGTCACTGACCCGCAGGTTTCGCTCAGAGCTCGAAATGGGGCAAGCCGTGGTCGACAGCCTTGATGAGGCCATTGCCGTGTTTGCTCACACCGGCTCGATGGTGCTGTGCAATCGCGCCTATCAAGAGCTTTGGAACTGCGACCTTGTCGGATCGCTTTCTGACGTCAGTGCGCAGGAAGCGGTGCGTGACTGGTCTGCCCTCTCGGATGACGATGCCCTGTGGACTCGCGCAACGCGGTTTCTATCCGGCCGAAGTGATCGCCGGTCGTGGAGCGTGGTTCTCGATACCGCGGCCTATGGCTTGGTTACTTGCCGGTTCGCGCCTGTCGCGGGCGGAGCGGCCCTTGCAGGTTTCAAGCTGGGGGACGGCGCAGCGGGTGCTCCGGAGCGGTCTGACGTGGCGAAGATGACCGCCTGATCTCTTACGCCTTGCTCTGCGCGGAATGGCGGATAGTCTTGCCGCGATGACCCGCGCTGCTACGTTCCCACTCACCTTGCACCTCGCCTCCCCCGAGCACACTGCCCGGCTTGCTGCCGTTTTGGCACCGTTGCTGGGAGCCGGTGATGTGCTGCTTCTGTCCGGCCCTGTCGGTGCTGGGAAGAGCCATTTTGCCCGTGCTTTGATCCGGTGGCGAATGGAGCGGACCGGTTCGGTGGAGGATGTGCCTTCGCCCACCTTCACATTGATCCAGACTTATCCGCTACCGGATGGCGAAATCTGGCATGCCGACCTTTACCGCCTGTCAAGTGCGGATGAGGTGGAGGAGCTTGGTCTTTCTGCAGCCTTTGAAGACGCCATCTGCCTCGTCGAATGGCCGGATCGCTTGCCAGAACCACCCGCAGGGGCGCTGCGGCTGGAGTTTTTCAATGCGGAAGAACCGAATGCACGCAGCCTTGTGGTAAATGGCCCGGAGCACTGGTCACAGCGACTGGCAGAGCCACTTGAGGCGGCGGCATGAGTGCAGTCGAAGATTTTCTGACCAAAGCCGGATGGTCGGGCACGGAAGCTGCTCCGCTGGCCGGCGATGCTTCCGCCCGGAGTTATCAGCGGCTGACGCGCGGGAGCGAACGGGCTTTGCTGATGGTGGACCCGGAAGGTAACGTTGAGGCATTTCTCGCCATCGCCCGCCATCTTGCGGCACATGGCCTGTCCGCCCCAGTGATCTTCGCGGATGACGCGGACTACGGGTTGGTTTTGATGGAGGACTTCGGAGATCGGCTCATCGCCCACCTTGCCTCCGATGACCCTTTCGCTGAGACGGACCTTTATGTTGCGGCGACCGAAGTGCTGGTCAAACTGCACGCGGCGCCGTTGCCGGAAGGCCTTCATTCTTATGGCCCGCAGGAAATGGCGGTCATGATCGGACCAGCGGCAGAGTTCTATGCGCGGGCCGCAGGAGTACCGGTAACCCATGAGGGCTGGCTCCAGTTGACGGCTGCGCTCGAGGAAGCACTTTTCCAAACAGACATGCAGCCCCAAGTGATGATTCATAGGGACTATCACGCCGAGAACCTGATCTGGTTACCTGAACGAGCGGGCACAGCGCGTGTTGGTCTGTTGGATTTTCAGGACGCGCTCCTCGGACACCCTGCTTATGATCTCGCCTCGCTGCTTGGTGACGTACGCCGGGACATTGGCGCAGACGCACAGGAGGCCGCTGTTGGTTGCTATGTGGACTCGACGGGCTGTGACGAAGGCAGGTTTCGGGCGGCACTTGCAGCGCAAGGAGCCCAGCGCAACTTGCGAATTCTCGGCGTCTTCACCCGGCTTTGCACTGTTCTGTCAAAGCCCGGATACCTTGATCTCATGCCCCGCGTCTGGCGCAATCTGATGCGCGATCTCGATCATCCTGATCTCGCGATCCTGAAAGATGCGGTGCTCGATACTCTGCCCGAGCCGACGGCGGAGCGATTGGACCGAATTCGCCGCGTGGCACCATGAGTGCGCCAAACTCCGCCATGGTCTTTGCGGCGGGCTTCGGCACGCGGATGCGCCCGCTCACGGATACCCGGCCCAAGCCACTCGTGGAAGTTGCCGGTAAGCCGCTGCTCGATCATGCGTTGGAATTGACCGAAGGCGTGTCACGCGTGGTCGTGAATGCCCACTACCTCGGCGAGCAAATTGCAGACCATCTCGCTGGTCGGAGTGTCGATGTTGTGCATGAAACCGAGATTTTGGACACTGGCGGTGGTTTGCGGAACGCGCTTCCACGGCTTGGCCCTGGCCCGGTATTCACTCTCAATTCCGATGCAGTTTGGACCGGCCCCAATGCGTTCGAGACACTGAGGACCGCGTGGTTTCCAGAAGAGATGGACGCTCTTTTGCTACTGGTCCCGGTGCAGAACGCACGCGGTTACTCCGGGACCGGTGACTTCTCGATCGACCGTGAGGGTCGCCTGACCAGAGGTGACGGTTACGTTTACTCCGGTGCTCAGATCATCAAAGCTGATGGGCTCTCTGAGTTTTCCGAGCCAGCGTTTTCGCTGAACCTGCTTTGGAACAAGATGCAGGCCGCAGGCCGCCTGTTTGGCGTGGCTCATCCGGGCGGCTGGTGCGACGTGGGGCACCCTAATGGGATCGCAGTGGCTGAGGAAATGTTGGCGGAGGCGGGGAATGTTTGAGCCTTCTGCAACGCCACGCCTGTATGGCACGCCGATCGGCGCAGACTTTGGCGCGACGCTGCTGAAAGGGCTTGAAGCACGGTTGGCTGGAGCTCCGCCCGAGGCATGGGGGCGTGTGACGCTGCTCGTGAATACGACCCGGATGAAGCGACACCTACTTGATCAGTTCGTGGCGGGGACGGCACGACTGATGCCGCGGGTGCATCTGGTGACTGACCTGGCAGGTGGCCTGCACCTTACCGGGCTCAAGCCTGCCGTTTCGTCATTGCAGTTACGCCTTCAATTGCGGCAAGCCGTGGCCCGGCTGATCGACCTGCAGCCTGACATTGCCCCAAAGAGCGCCGCTTTCGACCTCGCCAACAGTCTGGCTGCCTTACTTGATGAGATGGAGGACGAGGGAGTAGACCCTGCGAAACTTGCCGGCCTTGATGTTGTCGACCACTCGGCGCACTGGGCGCGGAGCCTTTCAGTCATTTCACTGCTCTCAGGACAGGATAGTGACGTTTTTCGCACTCAAGCGGCCTTCAATAGAGATGCTTTGTCGGTGCTTTTGTCGCTGTGGGACGCTGCTCCGCCGCAGAATCCAATTATCGTGGCGGGATCAACAGGATCACGGGGCACGACGCGGCTGCTGATGGAAGCTGTGGCCCGCCTGCCCCAAGGCGCGGTGGTGTTGCCAGGGGTGGACACGGACACACCTCAGGAGGTCTGGCGCAACCTAACTGCGTCCTTCGATAACCCCGACAGAGCGCCGGAAGAAGATCATCCGCAATTTCGCTTTGCAGCCCTCGCAAAACGCCTGGGCGTCGCTCCAGACGACATTGCCCTTTGGACCGATGTCGAGCCCGACACGCGGTCGCGCAACAGGCTGGTTTCACTGTCGCTCCGGCCTGCTCCTGTAACTGATCAATGGCTCAGTGATGGCCCGAAACTTGCCGGGGATTTGCCAGCGGCTACGGATGGACTATCGCTGATTAAAGCGCGAACTCCACGCCATGAAGCGGCAGCAATCGCATTCGCCATCCGGGAGGCTGTTGAGACCAACAAGACGACTGCGCTTATTACACCCGACCGGACATTGGCACGGCAAGTCACAGCTGCTCTGTCCCGCTGGGGCATCGTACCGGACGATTCCGCTGGTATGCCCCTCCACCAAAGCCCGCCGGGGCGATTTTTGATCGAGACAGCCGCGCTGTTTGGGCGCCCGTTGGAACTCGCATCCGCGCTGTCGCTCCTGAAGCATCCGCTTACGGCTTCGAGCGCCAGCATGCGCGGCCCTCACCTGCTGAACCTTGGACGCTTAGAAACTTGGGCAAGGCGCAAGGGCGTGCCGCGCGTTGATTCGGCGGTTTTGCAAGATTGGTTGGTCAGTTGGAAGGCAACGGAAGAAGCGAAGGATTGGGTTGGTTGGCTAGGCAGCGTGCTGGAGAATTTGCCCAACACAGGTGGCGAACCTCTGGAGGCCCGACTTGAACGACACATCGCCTTAGCGGAAGCCATCGCAGCGGGACCGGATGCTAGCGGAACTGGGCAACTCTGGGCGGAGAAACCCGGGGAAGCCGCTGGTGCTGCAGTAGATGAATTGCGCATCGCGGCGCCGTTCGGCGGGGCGGTCGACAATGTGCAGTATCTCGGCATCATCAGATCTGTTCTTGCCGGAGGGGAGGTGCGGGAAGCGCCAATTGCACATCCGCTGGTCTCCATCTGGGGCACGATCGAAGCGAGAACCCGGACGGTCGATTTGTCCATTCTTGCAGGTTTAAACGAAGGGACGTGGCCAGCCGCCTTGCCGCACGATCCGTGGATGAACCGCGCGATGCGTCGCGATGCTGGGATGCTGCTGCCAGAGCGGCGCGTGGGGCTCGCTGCCCATGACTACCAGCAGGCGATGTGCGCGCGCGAGGTTATACTCAGCCGCAGTGCACAGAGTGCAGACACCGAAACCGTGCCTTCCCGCTGGCTAAACCGCCTGACGAACCTGCTTTCGGGCCTCGGGGAAACGGGAGATGCCTGCCTCAAAGAGATGCGCGCACGGGGAGACCGGTTGGTAGCCATTTCGTCTGCCTTGGCGGTGCACTCCGATAACCCGTTCTCCGCTCTGCCCGCGCCCCGGCCCGCGCCAGCTCCGCCAGCCGAAGCTCGACCCAAGGTACTCTTTGTAACCGCTGTATCGACCCTGATCCGAGATCCCTATGCGGTCTATGCAAAAAACGTCCTCAATCTTAGAAGGCTCGGCCCGAGGGCACCGCAACCGGACGCCGCGATGCGTGGAACGGTGCTTCATTCGGTGATGGAGCAGTGCCTGAAAGACGGTTTCGATTTCACCGGTCCGTCGGAGTGGACTGCCGAAGCGTTCATGGAGGTTGCGGCAAAAGTCGTTGCGACCCACGTGCCTTGGCCCGCCACTCGACGGCTCTGGTTGGGCCGCCTGGCCTCTTCCGCACCGGCGTTGGTCCGGGTTGAAGCAGCACTCCAAGCAAGCGGGATGCCAATCATTGTGGAGGAAATCGGCTCTGTTCAATTGCGAGGAGTCGATTTTAAAGTGTCGGCAAAACCCGACCGCATTGACCGACTGGAAGCTGGCGGTTGCGCAGTGCTCGATTACAAGACGTCGACCAAGCCACCGTCCGAAAAGGAGGTGGAAGCCTTCGACAAGCAGCTATTGCTAGAGGCGGCCATTGCAGAGGCAGGTGGCTTCAAGCAACTCGGCGCACAGCGGGCCGCGCGGGTGGGATACATCTCAATCGGCAACCCCGCCAATTCGCGGGATGAGCCGCTGGAGATCGAGGGCGTATGGCGCCCGGATGCGATGCTGCAAAACCTCGCTGCCTTGATCCGAACCTATGAAGACCCTTCCAAGGGGTACACGGCACGGCGCGCCCCGCAGTTCCTTATCTACGCAAGCGACTACGATCACCTCTCGCGATTTGGGGAGTGGGACGTCACCGCCGCGCCCGAAACGATATTGGTGGGCCAATGACGGCGCCGAACGAAGCCACCGCCGCTCAGATCAAGGCCGCGACACCGGAGCTATCGACATGGCTCTCGGCTAATGCCGGCTCCGGCAAGACGCGCGTTCTGACCGACCGGGTGGCGCGGCTCCTGCTCCGCGATGTCCCGCCGCAGAACATCCTGTGCCTCACCTTCACCAAGGCCGCCGCCGCTGAGATGCAGAACCGGCTGTTCTCACGCTTGGGCGAGTGGTCGATGCTCACGGACAGGGAGCTTGCCGAAGCTCTTTCGACGGTCGGGGAAGACACGTCGGATGCGAACCGGCTTGCCAAAGCACGGCGGCTCTTTGCGCGCGCGATCGAAACGCCGGGTGGCCTTAAGATCCAGACGATCCATTCATTCTGTTCCGCCATCCTGCGGCGGTTCCCGCTGGAAGCGGGCGTGCCCCCGGGTTTTGTGGAACTCGATGACGTGAGCGCCAAGGCGCGATTGCAGGAAGCGCTGGACAAGGTCGCAGAGGATGAGCCAGCTGTCTTCGATACCTTTGCCTCGCTGTTCTCAGGGCTCGAGGTCGAAGGGTTCTGCGCCAAGTTGGCCGGACAGAGGAACGCATTTGCAAATCCTTGCTGTTTCGAGACTATTTCGGCTGCAGTGGGCCTTCCGAAGGGGTACAATGAAGCGACCTTGATCGCTGAGGTCTTCCTCGGCAACGAGAGCAGCCTTGTCGCGTCGATCTTGCCCTATCTCGCCGCGGGCAGCACAACCGATGCAAAGGCCGCCAGCGAACTGGCGGAGCTTGCACAAGATCAACTGGCTACTCTGGCGATACTCGACAAACGGTTTGTAGGTCAGTCCGGAAGGTCCGCGGGTCAGCCACGGATCGGGAGCTTTCCCACGAAAGCCACACGTGAAGCGATGCCATCTGAGTTGCTGGCCCAACTCGAAAACCTGATGGCGCGGGTCGCCGATGCACATGATCGCGCAAAGCAACTCCGTCTAGCAAGGCGATCTGATGCCTTGCACCAGTTCGCTGGGGCCTTCCTCCCTGCTTACGAGGCCGCCAAAGCAGCGCGGGGCGAACTGGATTTTGACGATCTGATCTTCAAGACCCGAGATTTGCTGACCAATGACAGCGTGGCCGATTGGGTGCTGTTCCGGCTTGATGGTGGGATTGACCACATCCTCGTGGATGAAGCCCAAGATACCAGCCCGGCGCAGTGGGAGGTGATCGATCTGATCTCCCGCGAGATCACGTCAGGCAGTGGCCGCCGGGAGGCCGGGGAACGGACGATTTTTGTCGTGGGGGACAAGAAACAGTCGATCTATGGCTTTCAGGGCGCCGATCCTGACGGGTTCGAACGTATGGCAGACACGTTCTCCGAGAGGTTGGGAACATCCGGCGCCGCGCCACAGCGGATGGAGCTGCAATACTCCTTCCGTTCAGCTGCCCCCATTTTGCGGGCGGTCGACGCAGCCTTCCCTGATGAGGCACGCGCGATGGGGGGTGCCTTGAACCACATCGCCTTCCACTCCGAGATGCCCGGACGGGTGGATCTTTGGCCATTCATCCCCAAGCCGGAGAAGACCGAGGACGAAACCCCGTGGTTTGACCCGGTCGACATGGTCAGTGCAGACGACCCTCAGGTGCAGCTTGCGCAGCGAATTGCGAAGGAAATTTCGCGAATGCAGGCGGAAGAGAGACTTTTTGACTATGTCGATGGTGAGTTTCGGCCACGGCGCATCACGGATGGCGACGTTCTCATATTGGTTCAGAGCCGGAGCCTGATCTTCCATGAGGTGATCCGCGCCTGCAAGGCCGAAGGGCTTGAGGTGGCGGGTGCCGACAGGGTGCGCCTTGCCGATGCCTTGGCGGTGAAAGACCTACTGGCGTTGCTGTCCTTTCTCGACACGCCCGATGACGATTTGTCCCTCGCTGCGGCGCTCCGCTCGCCCCTGTTTGATTGGGATGAAGACGCGATCTACCGTTTGGCACAGCCACGGGACGGCCGGCTGTGGGAGGCCCTTCGGAATCACGAAGCAGGGGAGCCTGCGCTGACGATTTTGCGCGACCTGCGCAATCAGGCTGGCTTTCTGCGACCGTATGAGTTGCTCGAGCGCATTCTCACCCAGCACGAAGGCCGGGCTCGCTTGACTACGCGATTGGGTGCAGAAGCCGAGGAGTCGATAGATTTGCTTCTGGCAACCGCGCTGTCATACGAGCAGGCCGAAACGCCGAGTCTGACCGGCTTTCTCGCTTGGATGGAGGCCAGTGAGATTGACATCAAGCGCGGTCAGGAGAGCGGCGGACGGGCGATCCGGGTGATGACCGTGCATGGGTCCAAAGGGTTGGAGGCACCGATTGTGTTTCTCGCCGAAAGCGGAGACCGCCTGCCGCCGCGCGAGGATGGTGCCGTGATGCTCGAGGGACTGCCTCCGCTCTGGAAGCCCTCAAAGCCGGATACCCCGGAGCTTCTGCTGGAGCCGCTGGCCGCTTTGAAGGAGCGGCAGGAAGAAGAACGGCTGCGGTTGCAATACGTCGCGATGACCCGCGCAGAGCAATGGCTGATCGTTTGCGGCGCGGGGACCGCGAAGGAGGACAAGGAAAACTGGTATCGCCGCACCGAAGGCGCACTTGAGCAGGTTGGGGCCGTAACGCACATGTTCCCGTTCGGAGCGGGTAAGCGCTACGAGAACGCGCGGCCGGATGAGGAGGGCGTGACCGAAACGACGGACACGAGCGCGGGACAGGTCATTCTGCCCGACATCGCTCTGGCCCAGCCCGTAACTCTGCCGCGGCCACCCCAGGTGCTCTCACCGTCGGGGCTGCCGGGCCCGAAGACTTTGCCCGCTGAAGGTGTTGGCAACCCGGACGCACTTGATCGCGGGACGGCTTTGCACCTGTTACTGGAGCACCTCCCCAGATTTGAGGTGTCCGATCGCGAAGTGCAGGCCAGCGCCTTGCTGGAGGCATTTGCGCCTAGCACTGCGCCCGATGTCATTGCAGAGGCATTGGCAGTGCTGCGGGCGCCCGAACTGAGTAAGTTGTTCGAAGGCGACGCGCTCGTTGAGGTGCCCATTACAGCCCGCCTACCCGAGAGAGGCGAAGAACCGATGCAGGGCATAATTGACCGGCTGGTTGTCACCGAAAGCACAGTTACCGCCATCGACTACAAGTCCAATCAGGTGGTGCCGGAACGGATTGAAGATATTCCGTCGGGCCTGCTCGCCCAGATGGGCGCATATGCCTCGGCACTAACCCAGATCTACCCAGATCACCGGGTTCAAACGACACTGCTCTGGACGAAAATCCCGCGGCTCGACATTCTTCCACACGACCTTGTTACGAATGCGCTCAAAGCTACCGCATCTGCTTGACCTGCCCAAACCGCAACCCTACCTTCCCAACCCGAACCGCAAAACATCAGGAGAGCCGAGATGGCGACCGTTGCCGTGACCGATGACACCTTCGACACCGAGGTGAAGGAAGCCGATATCCCCGTAGTGGTGGATTTCTGGGCGGAGTGGTGTGGCCCCTGCAAGCAGATCGGCCCGGCACTCGAAGAGCTTTCCGAAGAGCTCGACGGCAAGGTGAAGATCGTCAAGGTCAACGTCGACGAAAACCCCAACTCCCCGGCCCAGATGGGTGTGCGTGGTATCCCGGCACTGTTCCTGTTCAAGGACGGTCAGGTGGTGTCGAACAAGACCGGCGCTGCGCCCAAGGCCGCGCTGCACGGCTGGATCACCGAGTCCATCTGAGCATAGTCTGACCGCATGGATCGGGGCGCTTCGGCGCCCCTTTTTCTTGCGGGCGCCGGGTGGCATGGCCATATACCCCAAGAACGAAACGGAGAGCGGCATGAGCGACAGCGAATTTCCCGGTTGGCACGGTACGACGATCATCGGTGTCCGCAAGGGCGACGAGGTGGTGGTGGCCGGTGACGGGCAGGTGAGCCTTGGCCAAACGGTGATCAAGGGCTCTGCCCGCAAGGTCCGCCGCATCTCGCCCGGCGGGCATGAGGTGGTTTGTGGCTTTGCCGGGTCAACGGCTGATGCTTTCACGCTTCTGGAGCGTCTGGAGAAGAAGCTGGAAGCCACGCCCGGCCAGCTCGCGCGGGCCTCGGTTGAGCTGGCGAAAGACTGGCGCACAGACAAGTACCTGCAAAAACTCGAAGCTATGCTCATCGTGACCGACGGCAAGGAGCTTCTGGTGATCACCGGCGCCGGTGATGTTCTGGAGCCGGAACACGGCATTGCGGCCATCGGCTCGGGTGGGAATTACGCGCTGGCAGCGGCCCGCGGGCTGATTGATCAGGATCTTGATGCCGAGACCATCGCGCGCAAGGCAATGGGCATTGCGGCCGACATCTGCGTTTACACCAATGGCAACCTGACCGTGGAGAAGATCGGCGGATGAGCATCACCCGTGATGACATTCGGGCCGCTGTAGGCGCCGGCAAGATCAGCGAGGCGCAAGCAACCGCCATCATTGCGTTGTCCGACGCGCGGCGCGGCGCGCGTGAAAACCTTGGAGGCCTCGACGAACCATTCGAGCTGTTCAAAGGCTTCAACGAGATATTCATCGTTGTCGGGCTGACCATCCTCTACGCCGGATGGACAGGATTGACTGGCATTTCCACCTATCTGGCCAGCAGCAGCATGGTCTCACTCCTGCTTTGCGGGTTAGCCGGGATGGCTGCGCTCGTCGGACTGGCGCTTTACTTCACGCGCCGGCGGAGGATGGTTGCGCCTTCAATCGCTCTGGCGATCATTTTTGCTTTTTCCGCCGTGCAAGCAGGCTGGGCGGTGAGCTACTGGATGGTCCCCGATAGCGGCATCTCCAAGATCACCGGCTACAATGACGTGCGAACCGTCATCATGCTGGCGTTGGCTACACTGGCACTGATCGTCTACTGGCTCGCATTTCGCGTGCCCTTTGCGATGCTGCTCATTGCGCTGGGCTTCTATGCGACCTGCTTCGGGCTTACCGCGCTGAACGGCCCGGAACTGGAGAGCGTGCGCGATGTTTTCCTGCTGTCCGCCAACTCCGCCTTTTCGTGGATAACGCTTGCGCTGGGCTTGCTTGGGCTAGCCTTGGCGCTGAGGTTTGATGTGTCCGACCCGCACCGGGTGACACGCCGCGCCTCGCAAGCGTTCTGGCTCCACGTCATCTCTGCCCCGGCTATCGTGAACACGGTTGCCTTTACGCTGTTCCAGCAAGGTGGAGCCGGGGCCTACCTCATCCTCAGCGGCTTTCTTGTGCTCATGGCGGTCTTTGCCATCGTGATTGATCGTCGCTCCTTCCTCATATCGGGCATCGGCTATGTGGTGGCACTCACCGCCCTTGTGGCTGAAGGCCAGACTTGGGCCTTCATCCTGCTTCTCGGCGTTTTCCTCGTTGCGCTTGGTGCGTTCTGGGAGAGCATCCGTGGCGGGATCATGGCCGTGATGCCCGGCTTCCCCGGAAAAGACAGACTGCCGCCCTGGACGCGGCCGAGAGAGTTTTCTGCATGACTGATCTGACACCCCGCGAAATCGTTTCGGAGCTTGATCGCTTCATCATTGGCCAGAAGGACGCAAAGCGTGCCGTCGCCGTGGCGCTGCGCAACCGTTGGCGTCGCAAACAGCTGGCCGATGATATCCGTGACGAGGTCTATCCTAAGAACATCCTGATGATCGGCCCTACTGGCGTTGGCAAGACCGAGATCAGCCGCCGCCTCGCCAAACTGGCGCGGGCCCCCTTTATCAAGGTCGAGGCGACCAAGTTCACCGAGGTTGGCTATGTTGGCCGGGATGTTGAGCAGATCATCCGCGATCTCGTTGATGCCTCCATTGCTCAGACCCGCGAGTTGATGCGTGAGGACGTGAAAGCCAAGGCCCGCGAAGGGGCTGAAGAGCGAGTGCTGAGGGCGATCGCCGGAGAAGACGCGCGAGGCAAGACGTTGGAGATGTTCCGAGACAAGCTCCGCAGCGGGGCGCTCGACGATACCGTGATTGAGCTGGATATCGCAGAGCCCACACCCTCAATGCCGATGTTCGAAATCCCAGGCCAACCCGGCGGCGGAATGCAGGGGATGGGCAACTTGCAGGACCTGTTCGGCAAGGCGTTTGGGGGCCGCACGACCCGCCGCAAGATGACGGTGGCCGAGAGTTACGACATCCTCATTGGTGAAGAGGCCGACAAGCTCCTCGACGACGAAACGGTCAAGACCGCGGCTTTGGAGTCGGTGCAGGAAAACGGCATCGTTTTCATCGATGAGATCGACAAGGTCTGCGCCCGCGCCGAGACGCGGGGCGGTGATGTGAGCCGCGAAGGTGTTCAGCGCGACCTACTTCCGCTGATCGAAGGCACAACTGTCAGCACCAAGCATGGCCCGGTGAAGACCGACCACATCCTCTTCATCGCGTCCGGGGCATTCCATATTGCCAAGCCGTCTGACCTGTTGCCAGAGCTTCAAGGGCGGCTTCCCATTCGGGTGGAACTGCGGGCGCTGACCGAAGAAGATTTCGTTCGAATCCTTACGGAAACAGACAACGCGCTGACCCGGCAGTACACCGAGTTGATGAAGACCGAGGGCGTGGATGTCAGCTTCACTGATGACGGGATCTCGGCGCTTGCCCGGATCGCCGCCGAGGTGAACCAGAGTGTCGAGAACATCGGCGCTCGCCGGCTGTACACGGTGATCGAGCGCGTCTTTGAGGAGCTTTCGTTTGTTGCGCCCGACAAATCCGGTGAAGCTGTGCAGATCGATGCAGAGTACGTCGAGGAGAACCTTGGCGAGCTGGCCCGATCGACCGATTTGTCGCGCTACGTTCTATAGCGATGGTGCGCTTGGTGGGGCCGCGCTAACGTTGATCCATGACGAGGTTCGCGCGGCTTCTCCTGATCTCCCTGCTTCTCACGGCCTGTGCGCCGCGAGCGACTCTGGTTGTTGTGCCGAGTGCGGTTGGGGTGGGGACGCCCTACAAGATCTTTGTTGGGAGCACCCGGTTACGTGACCCAAACAAGAAGGTGGTGAGGTACACTGATCGCGGTCCTTTGGGCTATCTGGCCTATGATGTGTCCGTGCCGCCGCTCCGCAACCCGGGCGATGTACGCACCGCCCGTCGTAAGGGCCCGGATGTGCAGCGCGATTTCGTCGCCACGTCTGCCAGCCGGTTTGCCACGCCGCAGGTCTTTCAGGCTGCGGTCCGTGAGGCATTGAAGGCGAAGCCGGCGGCCAGAGGAAACGTCATCGTGTACGTCCATGGCTACAACAACACGATCGGAGACGCCGTCTTTCGCCTCGCGCAGCTTACCCATGATCTTAAGATCGACGATCTGCCGGTTAGTTACACGTGGCCATCCGCGGAGAACCCCCTCGCATACGCCTATGACCGGGACAGCGCGCTATACGCCCGGGATGGGCTTGAGGAGTTTTTGACGGAGGTCTCAAAGTCCGACGCGCGGTCGATTACAATTGTGGGCCATTCAATGGGCTCGCTTCTGGTGATGGAAACCCTGCGCCAGATGGCCATTCGGAATGACCGGCTGGTGATGCCAAAGCTCAACGGCGTTGTGCTCATGTCACCTGATCTGGACGTGGATCTTTTCCGCTCTCAGGCGACCCGGATCGGCGATTTGCCCGAACCCTTCGTCACCTTCACATCCAGCCGCGACAAGGCCCTGCGATTGTCGGCCCGGCTCACCGGCCTGCCAGCACGGCTTGGCAACCTGAAGGATGTTGAGGAGGTGGCAGACCTCGACGTGACCGTGATTGATGTTTCCAACTTCGGGACCGGTGGCCTGGATCATTTCGCAGCCGCCGAAAACCCGGCTTTGCTCAAGATTCTGGGCCAGATCACGGCCGTCGACGCCGCCTTTGGCCGCGACAATGCGGGGCGGGCCGGATTGTTGCCCGGCACGATCCTAACCGTTCAGAGCGCGACCTCGATCATCCTTTCTCCGGTGACGGCCATCACAGGAAACTGAGCGCTTTTCATTGCCGAGGGCCGGGGCGATAACGGCGGCATGGGTTTGCTCAGCTTCCTGCGTGGTAACGCCCCGTTCCTGCTGGCCGGAGCTCTGCTGTCGTTCACCTCATCTTTTGGGCAGACGTTCTTCATCTCGATCTTCGCTGGCGAGATTATGGAGAGTTTCAGCCTTTCGGACGGTGAATGGGGCCTGATTTACACGGTCGGCACCACCATTTCTGCCATAACGATGGTCTGGGCCGGCGCATTGACGGACCGTTACAGGGTGCGGGCGCTGGCGAATGTCGTGGGTCCTGGGCTGGCCCTTGCCTGCTTGGGGATGGCGCTCTTGTCCGGGCCGGTCGCACTGGTTTTCGTGATATTCGCGCTGCGCCTGTTCGGCCAAGGGCTGTTCTCTCACCTGTCGATCGTCGCAATGGCCCGATGGTTCGTTGGACGGCGAGGTCTTGCACTATCGATCTCTTCGATGGGCTTCGCCTTGGGTCAAGCCGTTTTGCCGGTGGTTTTTGCGGCCGGGATGGTCTGGATCAGCTGGCGCTGGCTCTGGGTGGTTACTGCACTTGTGGTGCTGGGGGTGCTTCCAATCCTCGCCCGGCTCTTGCGCGCCGAGCGGACACCAAAAGCTGCCGCCGATGCCACCCCATCAGCGGGCATGGGCAACCGGCATTGGGCGCGGGGTGAAGTATTGCGTCACCCACTCTTTTGGTTCTCTGTTCCACTGTTACTCGGGCCTCCAGCTTGGGGCACCGCCCTCTTTTTCCAGCAGGTCCACTTCGCGGCTGTGAAGGGGTGGGCGTTGGTCGACTATCTGGCCCTCATGCCTGTTTTCACCGCGGTATCTATCGCCGCAACCTTCGCATCCGGTGCCTTGATCGACCGGTTTGGGACGGCCCGGTTGATGGTGTTCTACATGCTGCCCTTTGCAATCGGCTTCTTCATCCTCTGGCAAGCAGAGGGCCTCGTGATGGCGGCACTGGGCCTCGCAGTTTTTGGCATAGGCACCGGCGCGCAGGCGACGCTACCGGGCTCCTATTGGGCGGAGTTTTTTGGCACCCGGCACATCGGCTCCATTAAGGCGATGGCGGGCGCAATCATGGTGTTCGGGTCAGCAATCGGGCCGGGTATCACGGGTTGGCTTATTGACACCGGGCTGACGTTTGAAGACCAGCTACCGTGGATCTCCATGTACTTCTGCCTTGCGGCATTGAGCATTTCGTTCGGCGTGGCTGCGGCACAGCGGCGGCTACCGGGTGCGGCGTAGGTAGACGTAGAAGGCACCATCTCCGCCGTGCCTCAGGTTGGCCGGCGTGACCTCAAGCACCAGCGATGCCAAGGGTGGGCGGGTGAGCCAGTCTGGCACTTGGCGCCGAAGGACTCCGGGGCGCGACGGGATGGGGCCGTCATCATCTGGTTTGGTTCTGCCTTTGCCGGTGATGACGAGGACCAACCGCTTGCCGTCCGCATGCGCGGAATGGATGAACTTCATCAATCGCGGCTGGGCTTCGGCAAGTGTCATGCCGTGCAGGTCTATTCGGCCTTCGGGCTTCAACTTACCGCGCTTCATTCGGTTGAAGGCCTTACGATCCATTGCGGGCGGTGGCGGCGCTGTATTTTGGATTTGGTGTCGAGGCTGCGCTCGCTCGCCAACCGAAAAGGCCTGCGGTGTGAACACAGTGCGCGGCTCGGACTCATGTTGCGGTTTATCGGACGGTTTGAGCTTGGGCCGGTTCTTGGCCATTGGCGTGGCATTTTCGACGACCTTGCGCCAGAGCGCCTCATCCTCGGCTGAAAGACGCTTTGGAGTCTTCCGGGTCATACGCCAGCTCGCGGCACGAGTTGGTAGGATCGGATTGTGGTAAATAGCTTTCCGGCCTGCTCACCGGCAATATCGCCGGTACCACAGAACAGGTCTGTCCGGCCCGGCCCCTTGATTGCCCCGCCTGTGTCCTGGGCTACGCAAAGCCGAGACGAAGTGTCGGCATCCGGGATGTCGAGATAGATCAGGCTGCCGAGTGCGGTGGCCGCCGGGTCGACCGCGATGCTTCGCTGCGGTGTCAACGGCACGCCCGCCGTGCCGATTGGGCCTAGTTCCGGTGCGATTTCCAGCGGCTTGAAGAAGACGAAACTGGGGTTTTCGAGGAGGGCCTTCGCACCATCTTCCGGGTTGGCGTCATACCAGGCACGAAGGGCCTGCATGGAAACGTCTTCGGGCGTGAGCGCTCCGCGCTCCAGCAGCAGTCGGCCGAGCGACACATAGGGATGACCGTTCTTTCCGGCAAAACCGAGCCGGAGCTCCGACGCATCTGGCAGGGCAATGCGGCCGGAGCCCTGCACCTGAAGGAGAAATGCATCCAGCGGGGAGGCTAGCCATGCAAGTTCGCGACCGGCCAACAGGTTCTTTTCGACGATTTCAGTACGCGACGCGAAAGATTGCCCGGTCTGCCAACCTTCAGGTACGGCGTAGACAGGTGCCGGATGACTGTCACTTCGCTCCAATGCGCCGCGATAGACTGGCTCGAAATAACCCGTGAGTACCGCGCCTTCTGCCAGAATTTCGGCCTGGAAGTGGGTCTCGAGGTGCTCCTTCGCCGCGCCGGGCATCACCCCATGTGCAGGGTTTTCGGGAGTTGCGGTTGTCAGAAAGGTCCGGAGTGCCGCCTCGTGGTCATCCTCGGCCCACCCGGGGAGGTTGGCGAGTTCTATCCGGGCCAACGTGCCTTACTCGCCGGTCGCGACCAGTTTCCAGTTCGGGTCACCGGTGCCCATCTGCCGCGCAAATGTCCAGATATCGCGCTGACGCTTAACCGCGTTCGGATCGCCTTCGACAATGTCTCCGCCTGCATCGCGAACCACGCTAGTCAGCTCACCGATAAAGCGAACCGTGATCTCGGCCTCGTTGTTTGCCTCATCAAAGCTGGCTTCCTTGAGGGTCACTTCGCGGACCCCGATGAAACTCGCATCTACGGTTACACCGTTCTCGGCGCGCATCTTCACGACTTCATTGAAGCTTTCCATGACATCTTCGCCAAGGAATGGCTCAACACTGGCCAGATCACCGCGTTCGAATGCCATGAGGATCATCTCGTAGGCTCCACGGGCGCCCTGAAGAAACTCACCAACTGAGAAACCCGGCTCGACGCTCTTCATGCGTGCGAGTGCGTCCGCTGAAGGACCTTCCTCGACGTGGTCGGCGATGTCACGGTCCACACCGCCCTCGATAACCTCGAACTCGCGGCGGCCATTGTCGCGGCTGCGGCTCGCCTCCGGGAGTGGCGCTTGCGGTTTTTCAAACCCCTCGCGGGTACCCAGCACAGAGCGCAAGCGCAGGATCAGGAAGATCGCGACGCCGGCGAGCACAAGGAGCTGGATCACGGCAACATTCATTGGGGCCTCGGGCACAAAAGTGGCAATTGGAGCGTTTCGAACATATGTAGGCTTTCGCAGGGGGCAAGTCCACCAGCCGCCTTGCGAGACTTACGGAGGTTTGATGCCCCTTTTGGCGCTTTTCATCGCGGTCCCGCTCATCGAGATCGCACTGTTCATCCAAGTTGGCGGGCTGATTGGCTTGTGGCCGACCCTCGGCATCGTTCTGGTGACGGCCGTGCTCGGAACATGGCTCGTCAAGAGTCAGGGTCGGCAGGTTCTGGCGGACTTACAAGGTCGGTTCAATGAGTTGAGCGATCCGACTGAGCCGCTCGCACATGGGGCAATGATCCTGTTCTCCGGTGCTCTGCTGCTGACACCAGGTTTCTTCACCGACGCTGTTGGTTTCCTGCTGCTGATTCCGGCGTTCCGGACGGCCGCATTTGCCTGGCTCCGTAAGCGGGTGAAGGTGCAGAGCTTTACGATGGGCTCCGGCCCGGCCCAGCGCCCGGCGCGGGATGACGTGGTGGACGGCACCTATCGCGAGGTGACGCCCGACAAGCCGGAGATCCCAGGAAACTCAGGCTGGACCCGCCATTGAGGCTGCCGTCGCACCCTGATAAAGCAGGCGCTACCCAAGATAACCGGAGAGAGCCCGATGGCCGACACCCCCGAAAATGGCGCCGCCGCGCCGCAGCAGCAACCTCAGGTGCAGCTGCAGATCCTTGCTCAGTTCATCCGCGACATGTCTTTCGAGAACATCGTCGTTCAGAAGGGTATTCAGGGCGAGGTTCAGCCCGAGATGCAGGTGGCGGTCGCAGTGGATGCCCGCAAGCGCACGACCGATAACCAGTACGAAATCACTCTGAAGACCAAAGTCGAGAGTAAGAACAAGCCTGACGGCAGCACGCTCTTCCTGCTTGAGTTGGACTACGGCGCCGTGTTCCAGATCGATGGTGTTCCGGATGACCAACTGCACCCCTTCTTGCTGATCGAGTGCCCGAGGCAGATCTTCCCCTACGTTCGCCGCATCGTGTCTGACGTGACCCGCGACGGGAATTTCCCGCCGGTGAACCTGCAGAACATCGATTTCGTGGCGCTGTACCGTCAGCAACTCGCCCAGCGCGCAGAAGCTGCGCCAAAGGCCGACGCCTAACTCTCGAAGCGTTTCCAGACCGCCGCGTCACCTAGCTTTTCAACGAAGGCCTGGTGCGTGGCGGTTTCGCTTTCGGTCAGCCGTGGCGGAAGTGGCTGCGGCCGCGGTGATGGCCGCCAGTTTGTGTCGACTGTGGTGGTGTTGGTCTGGGTACGCGCTTCGGAGAGCACCAGGTCAGGTTGGCGACCGCCGATGAGCTCAAGATAGACATCAGCCAGGATCTGACTGTCAAGCAACGCCCCGTGCAGTTCGCGCTCGGTTGTAATCCCGAAACGCCGGCAGAGCGCGTCGAGCGACGCTGGAGAGCCCGGAAATTTTCTACGCGCCATGGCCACGGTATCGATCGCGCGATCATCGGGGATTAGTGGCTTGTTGACCCATTTGAGTTCGGCATTGAGAAATTTCATGTCGAACGCGGCGTTGTGGATGACGAGTTTAGCGTCTCCGATGAAATCCAGGAAGTCCTGAGCGATCGCGGCGAAAAGCGGTTTGTCAGCGAGGAATTCCTCGCTGATGCCGTGAACCTCAAAGGCCTCGGTGGGCATGTCGCGTTGCGGGTTGATGTACTGGTGGTAGTGGTTGCCGGTCGGCATATGGCCCACGAGTTCGACGGCGCCGATCTCGACGATGCGGTCACCGCTGAACGGATCGAACCCAGTTGTCTCTGTGTCGAGTACGATCTCACGCATTGATTTTCCTCCTGACCTCTCCCAAAATCGCCTCAACTTGTGCTCGCGCATTCTCCACTGTGTCAGTGATGATCACCCGATCAGCTTGTGCCTGTTTTTCTGCATCCGGCATCTGTGCTTGGAGAATACGTTCAAAAGCCTGCTCGTCCATTGTGCCGCGCTCAAGAACGCGGCGGCGTTGCTCTTCCGGGCTGCACGAGACCGTGACTGTCAGATCCATCTCTTTGTCTGCACCAGTCTCGAAGAGGAGGGGAATATCAAAGAGGACGATAATGGCATCCGTCGTTTCGGCAAAGTCGGCTCGATCCTGTTGTACGAGAGGGTGAACCAGCGCTTCGATCTGTGTTAGTGCGCTTGCGTCCTCGGCGATCCAAGCGCGGAGGGCCGGGCGCGAAACCGTGCCATCTTCAACGGCTTCTGGCCTCAACGCTGCGATTTCCGGAACGGCAGCGCCATCCTTAGCATAAAGGCGATGTACGGCTGCATCGGCATCCCAGACAGCCACGCCCGCATCTGCGAACATCTTTGCGGTCGTCGACTTGCCCATCCCGATACTGCCCGTAAGACCTATTCGGAACGGTCTGCTCACCAACCCATCACCGCGGCGCGGGTTCTGTCGGTGACTGGGGGTCGCTGGCCGAACCAACGCTCGAAGCCCGGTGCGCCTTGGTGAATCAGCATGCCCAACCCATCGACCGTCGTGCAGCCAATTTCAGCCGCAGTCTTGAGGAGCTCTGTTTGAAGCGGCGTGTAAACGATGTCTGTTACGACCATGTCAGGGGTAAGCGCGTCCAGCGGTACCTTGAACTCCGCTTTCCCGACCATGCCAAGCGAGGTCGTGTTAACGATAAGTGCAGCGCCTTCGATCATCGAGCCGGCCAGCACCCAATCGAATACGGTGATCTTTGGTCCGAATTCTGTGCGGAGCGCTTCAGCTCTTGGCCGCGAGCGGTTGGCAAGGCGGATGTCGGTGCAACCAGCTTCAATCAGAGAGGCCAGCACGGCCCGGCAGGCGCCGCCAGCACCGAAGATCACCACTGGGCCATCTTGCGGCGACCATTCTGGGGCGCCGGCTCTCAGATTGGCTATGAAGCCGTAACCATCTGTGTTGTCGGCATAAATCGTACCGTCATCACGAAAGATGAGCGTGTTTGCAGACCCGATCAGGGCCGCACGGTCGCTGACAGCATCTGCCAAGTTCAGTGCCGCGACCTTATGTGGGATCGTGATGTTGCACCCTACGAAGCCCATTTTGGGAAGTACACGCAGCACTTCTTCGAGGTTCTCATGGCTGACATCCATGGGGATGTAGTGTCCCAGCAGGCCAAGTGCCTCGAGCCAATGCCTGTGAAGTGCAGGGGAACGCGAGTGGGCGATCGGCGAGCCGATCACGCCAGCCAGCGGTATCTTCTCCGTCATGTCGGGATCACACCCTTGATCGCCAGATAGTTCAGCAGTTCCAATAGCGGCAATCCCAGCACATTGAAATAGTCCCCCTCGACGCGGGCAAAGAGCCGCGCACCCTCTTGCTCGAGCTGGTAGCCGCCTGCGCACCAGCGGATGCTGTCCCAGTTACGGGCAACGTAGTCTTCGATGTATGCTGCTGACAGAGGGCGCATGTGCATACGGACGACACCGACATGCCGCCAGACCGGTGCTCCGTTCTGGTAGATGACTGCCGCCGACAGAAGCTGGTGTGTTTGCCCCGCCATCGCAGTGATTTGACGAATTGCGTCCTCGACACTCTCCGGCTTGGCGAAGACAGTCCCGTCAAACTCAAGCACCTGATCACAGCCGAGAACCATTCGATCCGGTCGCTTGCCGGCAATCTTGGCGGCTTTCATCTCTGCGAGTGCATCGGCGATATCACGGGCCTTGGCGCCTTCAGCTTCAAGTCCCGCCCTAAGTGCTCCCTCATCGACTCTCGGTACTTCTATGTCGAACGGTACGCAGGCATTCCGAAGCAAGGTCGCTCGGATCTCTGACCCTGATGCCAAGAGCAGCGATATTGTCATGTGGATAACCTCGGGGATGACTCTGAGTGTAGCGTGTGACTCCGATGTGGCCGGTTTTAGGAGAGGGAGCAACCGGGTGGTAAACGACCCACTTGTCCACTTGGAGTCAGGTTTCGTCCCCATGAGGAGAACACGTCACTTGCGTTCTGGATAACTCGTGGTCGTGGCGTTTCGCCACTGAATGTGCCCACGATTTCTCCATGAGTTGAGTGCTTATATAAATGAAATCATTGAATAATGTTTCATTAGTCTGTTCTCGATCGCATGGATCCTCTCTGTGTGTGGATCTGTGGAAAACCCAGTAATCCCCATATCCCCAGCCCCAACTACAAAAACAACCTTTCTTAAGATTCTATTTTATTATTGAAGGGTGCGAGGAGGTGACCTGTGCTCTCAGACTTTCTTACGTGGTGCTATCCTTGGACCAAGGCGCTCCATATTCTCGCCGTTATCTCGTGGATGGCAGGTATCTTCTACCTTCCCCGCTTGTTTGTGCATCATGCAGAGAAAGGCGTTCAGGAAGGACATTCGGACGAGATGCTCCAAATGATGGAACTGAAGCTACTGAGGGTCATCATGAACCCTGCGATGATCGCGACTTGGATCTTTGGCATCATGCTCGCGCTGACCCCCGGGATCATCGATTGGGGGGCAATCTGGCCCTATGCGAAGTTCGCCTCGGTTGGGGGCCTCACCTGGTTTCATCATTGGTTGGGGAAGCGGCGGAAGGATTTCGCCAATGGAGCCAATGTCGTTTCCGGCCGCACCTACCGAATGATGAACGAAGTACCCTCGCTTCTACTTGTCATCATCGTTGTCGCTGTCGTCGTCCGTCCCTTTTGAGGTACGCTTGACTCAAAGCGGCCTGCGGCTTATTTCACCGTCCCAAGCGGCCGTTCTGGCCGTGGATCCTCCAGTTATTCCATTTCGCGCCCCGCAGCAGATCTGCGGTCTGCGCAGCGAAGGCCCGTTCATGACCCAGCCGCAACTCTCCCTTTACGATCTCAAATCCAAAACGCCTGCCGACCTTCTGTCGATGGCCGAGGAACTGGAGATCGACAACGCCTCCACAATGCGTAAGGGCGACATGATGTTCGCCATCCTCAAGGAACGCGCGGAGGAAGGCTGGGACATCTCTGGCGATGGTGTTCTGGACGTGCTGCAGGACGGTTTCGGGTTTCTACGGTCGCCAGAGGCCAACTACCTGCCCGGTCCCGATGACATCTACGTTTCGCCAGAGATGATCCGCCAGCACGGGCTGCGCACCGGCGACACCGTGGAAGGCTTTATCAAGGCACCCGGCGACAACGAAAACTATTTCTGCATGACGAAGGTCACGCAGATCAATTTCGAAGAGCCCGAGAAGGCCCGGCACAAGATCAACTTCGACAACCTGACGCCGCTTTACCCGGATGAGCGTTTGAACATGGAAATTGACGATCCGACCATCAAGGATCGCTCCGCCCGCATTATCGACCTGGTCTCGCCCATCGGCAAAGGCCAGCGTTCTTTGATCGTCGCGCCGCCTCGCACGGGTAAGACCGTGCTGCTGCAAAACATCGCCCACTCCATCGAAACCAATCACCCTGAGTGCTACCTTATCGTCTTGCTCATCGACGAACGGCCCGAAGAGGTGACTGACATGCAGCGCTCGGTGAAGGGCGAGGTGATCTCCTCCACCTTCGACGAGCCCGCCACGCGCCACGTGGCTGTCTCTGAAATGGTGATCGAAAAGGCCAAGCGCCTCGTGGAGCACAAGCGTGACGTGGTGATCCTGCTCGACTCGATCACCCGGCTTGGCCGCGCCTTCAACACTGTGGTTCCGTCCTCCGGCAAGGTGCTCACCGGCGGTGTGGATGCAAATGCGCTCCAACGCCCCAAGCGGTTCTTCGGTGCCGCCCGGAACATCGAAGAAGGCGGCTCGCTCACCATCATCGCCACCGCGCTGATCGACACCGGCAGCCGGATGGATGAGGTTATCTTTGAAGAGTTCAAAGGTACCGGTAACTCCGAAATCGTTCTCGACCGGAAAGTAGCCGACAAGCGCGTGTTCCCGGCGATGGACATCCTCAAATCCGGCACCCGGAAAGAGGATCTTCTGGTCGACTCGAAGGACCTCCAAAAGACCTTCGTGCTTCGTCGCATCCTCAACCCGATGGGCACCACCGATGCGATTGAGTTCCTCATCGGCAAGCTTAAGCAGACTAAGAGCAACGCTGAGTTCTTCGACTCCATGAACACCTGATACCTCAGGAAAATCAAAGAGTTAATCATGGATACAATCGTTGCTGAAGCCACCGCGGCCGGCCGCGCGGGGGTAGCGGTAATCCGTATCTCGGGCCCTTCCGCGGTAGCGGCGCTTCGGCATCTGGCAGGACGTGTTCCTGAGCCGCGACGCGCGACGTTGATGCCCTTGCGCAGCTCAGATGGTATCCTGGATACGGCAGTCGTGCTCGTTTTTGAGTCTGGAGGCAGCTTCACTGGGGAAGCGGTCGTTGAGCTGCAAACGCACGGTTCGGTTGCAGTGGTTCGAGCGCTGCTTACCGAGTTGGTTTCGTTGCCTGATGTTCGTTTGGCGGAAGCTGGCGAGTTCACCAAGCGTGCGCTTGAGAACGATCAATTGGACTTGGCTCAAGTGGAAGGTCTCGCGGATCTGATAGACGCGGAAACCGAAGCGCAGCGACGGTCAGCGCAGGCAGCCTTTTCTGGAGCGTTGGGTACTAAAGTTGAAGGGTGGCGGAAGCGTCTTGTTCGCGCCGCCGCGCTTCTCGAAGCCATGATAGATTTTGCGGATGAAGAGGTGCCGGAAGATACTAGTGCTGAGGTTCTAGAGTTAGTTGATAATCTCGTTGCGGAGTTCGAGGCCGAGGCACAGGGAGTGAAGGGGGCGGAGCGGATTCGTCAGGGGTTTGAGGTTGCGATCGTCGGAGCGCCGAACACGGGAAAGTCGACCTTGCTGAATCGTCTGGCAGGACGCGATGCCGCCATCACTTCCGAGATTGCTGGAACTACTCGTGATGTGATTGAAGTGCGAATGGATGTAGCTGGCTTGCCGGTTACATTGCTTGACACAGCGGGGCTGCGGGAAACTGTGGACCACGTTGAGGCGGTCGGTGTGGAACGGGCAAAAGCTCGGGCAACCGCTGCCGATCTCCGCATTTTTCTTGGAGAGATCGACGGCGTGGCGCTTCAGGATGGAGATATCGTTGTTCATCCGAAGTCAGATTTGGGCGGTGAGGCTCAAGAAGGTCTGCCTCTGTCTGGTTTGACCGGCCAAGGCGTGGACGATCTCCTATCGCATATTGAGCGGGAGCTTGGGGCCCGTGTCCCAACTCTCACAACTGCTACGCGGGCTCGTCATCGGTCCGCTCTTGAAGACGCGGCCGCCGCTTTGCGGGCCGCTCGAATCGAGGTAGAAGCTGGTCCAGGGCGAGCGGAGCTGGCAGCGGAAGAACTTCGGACAGCGCTGCGCCGCATTGAAGCCCTGACAGGGCGAATCGGTGTGGAAGACCTGCTGGGGGAAATTTTCACTAGCTTTTGTATCGGAAAGTAGGAGTGTTTCACGTGAAACATGATTTCGATGTGATCGTTGTTGGCGGTGGTCACGCCGGTGCGGATGCCGCCCATGCCGCCGCTCGGATGGGTGCGCGCACTGCGTTGGTTACTTTACGATCTAGTGATCTCGGGGTCATGTCTTGCAACCCGGCAATTGGGGGTTTGGGTAAGGGGCATCTTGTTCGCGAGATCGACGCGCTTGATGGACTCATGGGGCGAGTGGCTGACGCCGCTGGAATCCAGTTTCGGCTCTTGAACAGAAAGAAGGGCCCAGCGGTTCAGGGGCCACGCGCGCAGGCGGACCGGAAACTCTACCGACAAGCGATGCAGGCTGCCATTGGCAGCACGCCGCTACTCAGCGTGATCGAAGGCGAGGTGGCTGGCTTGGTCATAGAGAGCGGTGAAGTTTCAGGCGTGGTTTTGGGCGATGGCTCAAATCTTCGGTCCGCGGCGGTTGTACTTACCACGGGAACCTTTCTTCGTGGCACAATTCACATAGGTGATAAGTCATTCCCCGGTGGTCGAATGGGTGCTGATCGGTCCCAGATGCTTGCGGATCAACTTGCCGCACTTGAGTTGCCTCTCGGGCGCCTTAAGACCGGAACACCGCCGCGTCTCGACGGCCGCACCATTAACTGGAACGAGCTGGAATCTCAGCCTGGTGATGACGATCCGGTGCTTTTTTCGTTCCTGTCAAAGGAGCCGTTGGCGCGGCAAGTTTCCTGCGGAATTACCTACACAAACACTCGCACTCACGAGATCATCAACGAAAACCTCCATCGCAGCGCGATGTATGGCGGGCATATTGAAGGCGTTGGTCCGCGGTACTGCCCATCGATCGAGGATAAAGTGGTTAGGTTCGCCGCGAAGGACTCTCATCAGATCTTCCTGGAGCCAGAGGGGCTAGACGATGCAACAGTCTATCCCAACGGTATTTCAACTTCGCTGCCGGAAGAGGTGCAGGAGGACTATGTTCGGTCGATCGCCGGACTTGAGGATGTGAAGATACTCCAGCCAGGTTATGCCATCGAATACGACTATATTGATCCCCGGTCGTTGGATGCGTCTCTAGAGCTTCGGGCTCTTAAAAACCTCTACCTTGCGGGACAGATCAACGGGACGACTGGATACGAAGAAGCTGCTGCGCAAGGACTGGTTGCCGGACTGAATGCTGCTCGACGCGCAGCGGAGCAAGAGCCGATGACGTTTGGGCGGGCGAAGTCCTACATCGGTGTAATGATTGATGACCTGACGACTCAGGGTGTAGCTGAGCCGTACCGCATGTTCACGTCGCGCGCTGAGTTCCGGTTGTCGTTGCGCGCGGATAACGCCGATCAGCGTCTCACTCCTATGGGGCGTGAGATTGGATGCGTGAGTGACCAAAGACACTCAGCGTTTTCAGTGAAAATGGACGCGATTGAGAAGGCTCGGCGCAATTTGGGAGAAGTGAGCTTTTCGTCCCGGGAGCTTTCGGAGGCGGGTTTTCGTGTTAACGCTGATGGCCCACGGCGTAGTGGTCTTGAGGCCCTTGGTCTTCCTGATGCCTCGATTCAGAAACTGCATTCATATGCGCCTGAGTTGGCGTTGGTTGAGCATGACATTGCCGTACAGGTTGAACGGGACGCTCTTTATCAGAACTATATTTCGCGGCAGGAACAAGACGTTGCAGCTTTAGAGCGTGATGAGAACCGCACCATTCCTTCCGACTTCGACTACGACGACCTTGAGGGCCTCTCCAACGAGTTGAAGATGAAACTGAACGCGGCTCGACCCAAATCTTTGGGACAAGCGTCGCGGATAGGTGGGATGACACCTGCTGGATTGGGCTTGATTCTCGCCCGCTTGCGCCGCGACGAGAAGCGGAAAGCCTCGTGACCCGAGAAGCTGCTTTGGCTCAACTTGATGTTTCACGTGAAACAACGGTCAAGTTGGACATCTACGCCACGCTTCTGAGTAAGTGGAACAAGGCCATCAACCTAGTGGCGCCCAACACGTTGCCAGACCTATGGCGGAGGCACTTTCTCGATTCGGCGCAAGTGCTGGCCTATGGGCCTGATAAGGGAATTTGGCTGGATATTGGGACAGGTGGTGGCTTCCCGGGACTTATCTGTGCGCTACTGGCACATGAAAAACGCCCGCAGCTCAATTTTGAGTTCATCGAGTCCGACCAACGAAAATGCACGTTCCTCGCAACGGTACTCCGTGAAACGGGCATCAACGGAACGATCCACGCGGAACGAGTGGAGTTACTGCCTCCTGTGGGCGCTTCGGTCGTCTCGGCACGCGCTTTGGCACCACTTGCTGTACTAATTGGGTATGCCGAACGGCATCTAACACTTGGCGGCACTGGCCTTTTTTTAAAGGGTGCGAAACACGATCAAGAGATTGCCGCGGCACTTGAAACCTGGTCGTTCGACGTTCAGAAACACACAAGCGAAACCGACCCATCCGGCGCTCTTCTCACAGTAGGAAACATAGCTCGTGTCTGATCCCACCCGCCCCAAGGGACCAAAGATCATCGCTGTCGCCAACCAGAAGGGCGGTGTCGGGAAAACTACGACTGCCATCAATCTTGGGGCGGCATTGGCTGCGGAGGGCAAGGCGGTGCTCATTGTGGATCTCGATCCACAGGGAAACGCATCTACCGGTCTCGGCGTCGAACCGATTGATCGTAAGAGAACAACTTATGATCTGCTGCTGGATGACGCGCCGCTACGTGATGTTGTTCTCGCCACCGATGTTGACAACCTACTGCTTGCGCCTGCAACAACGGATCTCAGCTCGGCCGATATTGAATTGGTTGCAAACGAGCGCCGCAGCCATCTACTACATGACGCTCTCCGACAACCAGAAATCGACCGCTACTCGCTCGACTACATTCTGATCGACTGTCCGCCTTCGTTAAATCTTCTGACAGTTAACGCAATGATCGCCGCGGATTCTGTGCTGGTACCGCTGCAATCTGAGTTCTATGCACTAGAGGGACTTTCACAGCTCATGCTGACCCTTCGTGAGGTTCGGGAGACAGCAAATCCCAATTTACGAATTGAGGGTGTTGTCCTCACTATGTTCGACATGCGGAATAATCTTTCGCAACAGGTCGACGACGATGCCCGGGAGGCCCTCGGTGATCTGGTCTTCCAAACACGTATCCCACGCAACGTCCGCGTCAGTGAGGCACCAAGCTTTGCTATGCCGGTGCTTGACTATGATCCTTCGTCAAAAGGCAGTATCGCCTATCGAGACCTGGCAAAAGAACTGCTGGGTCGGCCGGCACAGTAGGGAGAACAGAAATGGCTGAGAAAAAGAGAGGCCTGGGCCGTGGGTTGTCTGCCTTGATGGCCGATGTCGCTCCGAGGGATGAAAGCTCTTCGGTGCCGACAGCAGCTGAGCGACGACTGCCGATAGAGCGTGTTGAGCCGAACCCGGAGCAACCGCGCCGGGACTTTGAAATGGAACCACTCCAGGAGCTGGCCGACTCGATCCGCGAGCACGGCATCATCCAGCCTCTCATAGTTCGTGAAAATTATTCTAAATCAGGTACTTACCAGATTGTAGCGGGCGAGCGAAGGTGGCGAGCAGCGCAAATGGCGCAGCTGCATGAGGTACCAGTAATCATCCGTGACTTTTCAGACGAAGAAGTGCTTGAAGTCGCTATCATCGAAAACATCCAGCGCGAAGATCTCAACCCGATCGATGAAGCCCATGGATATCGCCAACTGGTCGAGCGGTTCGGCCACACACAAGAACATTTGGCTAAAGCACTGGGCAAAAGCAGGAGCCACCTCGCCAACCTCATGCGGCTCCTTCAGTTGCCGGAAGACGTTCAGCGATTGCTTCGCGATGGCCGGCTGTCATCCGGACATGCTCGCGCACTAATCACTTCCGAAAATGCCTCTGAACTCGCTCGCACGGTCGTTCAGAAAGGGCTGTCGGTTCGTGACACTGAGAGACTCGCCAAAGGTGGTGCCCAGTCAAAGCGGCAATCAAAGCCAAGCCCATCAAAGGATGCAGATACTAAAGCGCTGGAGAATGACCTTTCGGCTAACCTTGGTCTGAAAGTCTCCATAGAGCATGCTGCGAACGGATCTGGTAAAATGCTTCTATCGTACCGAGATCTGGATGATCTGGACGCCCTATGCCGCGTTCTCACAGCTACGCCTCTGGACGTGTCCAGATAAACAGCATAACGCAGCTTAAGGTAATGCCCTGAATAATCAGGATTTCTGGGGCAAGCTGAAAGCCAACAGAGATGCTGAATACCAATGCCACCGACAGTGTTGCGGCAACTTTCGCTGAACGGCTGATTGCGCCTTTACTCTGCCAGTTCTCAATCATCGGCCCAAAGGATCGGTGGTTGACGAGCCAGCGGTGAAGCCGATCTGACGAACGGGCGAAGCAGAACGCGGCCAGCAGAACGAACGGAACAGTCGGAAGCAAAGGTAGTAACACCCCTAGCAAGCCCAATAGAAGCGCGATGGATCCAGCGAGTCCCCACAGGGCACGCATGTTACACCATGAGCTCGCGGATCACGGCGTTTAGAACCATTCTGCCGCGTTGGGTGGCCCGAATCCGGTCTCCCTGCAACACTATGAGCCCTTCGTTAAATAGGCCGCGAAGTTTGACCTTTCTGAGGGCTACGCCACCCAAAGCCTCAAATCGCTCAAGCGAAATGCCGTCAGTAACCCGTAGGCCCATCATGAGGTACTCGGACGCCTGCTCGGCACCAGAAATCACCTCGCGCGACTCTACAGATCCCTCAGCCTGCTTTGCCAACCAAGACGAGGGCAATGTTGATGCAACCGTCGCCAATTTTTGCCCACCGAGTGTGAGTCTTCCATGCGCGCCAGGGCCGATACCAACATAGTCGCCATACCTCCAGTAGATGAGATTATGTCGTGACTCAGACCCTTTTTTAGCATGGTTAGAGACTTCATAGGCTAACAATCCAACGCTAGAAGTCATCTCTTGAGTTAGCTCATACATGTCCGCACCGAGGTCGTCATCAGGCAGCCCCCTGAGCTTTCCGACAGCATAGCGATCACCGAATGCGGTGCCGGGTTCGATGGTCAGCTGATAGAGCGAGAGATGATCTGCAGAGAGCTCAAGCGCCTCATCTAGTTCTTCCCTCCATGCATCGAAGGTCTGATGCTGCCGGGCATAGATCAAATCAAAACTCACACGGTTGAAATGAGACTTTGCCACTGCGATCGCAGTCTTGGCCTGCGCTACATCATGCAGCCTTCCCAGCGCCCGAAGGTCATCGTCGCGAAGGGACTGTACCCCAAGGGACACCCGGTTAACGCCGGCCTCTGCATAGCCTGCAAGACGCCGAGCTTCGACTGAGGAAGGGTTTGCCTCGAGTGTTATCTCGATATCGTTGGCTTTAGGCCAATAATGACCGATCTCGGCAAGGATTGCAGCCACCGTATCGGGCTCCATGAGCGAGGGGGTGCCACCACCGAAGTAAACAGAGTTGAGCACTCGCCCTTCGGTTTCGGCTCCGATCCGGGCAATTTCTCGCAGATAGGCTTCCCGCCATGCGGCGTGATCGATCCTTGAGGACACATGTGAGTTGAAGTCGCAGTATGGGCACTTGGCGGCGCAGAACGGCCAGTGGATATACAGGCCGAATCCGCCGTGCTGCCAGTCAGCGAGCAAAGCAACCTGCAACGAGCTTGTCGAAAGCTTTGGTTCGATGCGCGAGCGGCGCCTTCTGCTCGGGCGCCATCTCGCCAAAGGTCAGTTTCTGGCCTTCCGGTAGGAACATGGGATCAAACCCAAAGCCGCGATCACCGCGCATTGGCCAAACGAGCTGGCCCTCTGCCACGCCCTCAAACACTTCGTCATGCCCGTCAGGCCACGCCAAGCAGAGCGTGGCTTTGAACCTCGCCAATCGTGGCTCGGGAGCAGAGATACTCTCACATTCCTCCCAGACCTTGGTCATCGCGAGATCGAAATCTCTGCCACTCGGTGTTTCGGCCCAGTCGGCAGTAAAGACACCAGGTTTGCCGCCGAGGGAATCCACCTCAATGCCGCTGTCGTCCGCGAGGGCGGGCAGGTTGGATGCCTTGGTAGCAAAGTGCGCTTTGATACGCGCGTTGCCGACAAAGGTGGTTTCCGTCTCTTCAGGTTCTTCCAAACCAAGCGAACCCGCGCTCACAACTTCAACGTCAAAAGGAGCCAAGAGAGTAGACATCTCCCGCAGCTTTCCAGCATTGTGGGTCGCGATAACCAGCTTGTTGTCGTCAAACTTGCGCAACTACTACCCCTCCACGGCGGACTTTTGCGCTGCTACCAACTCAGCAACCCCCGCCTCGGCGAGGTCCATCAACGCGTCCAACTCAGAACGCGCAAAAGTTGCACCTTCTGCGCTTGCCTGAACCTCAATCAGTTTGCCGGAGCCGGTCATCACGAAATTGCCATCGGTGCCCGCTTCGCTGTCTTCCGCATAATCGAGGTCCACTACCGGTTGGCCCGCGTAGATCCCGCAACTGACGGCGGCGACATGATCGAGGATCGGATTGGTCTTTACCAGACCGGCTGCCATGAGCTTTTTGACCGCAAGACTCAGTGCGACCCAGCCACCGGTGATGGAGGCGCAGCGCGTTCCTCCGTCAGCCTGGATCACATCACAGTCGATTTGAATCTGACGCTCGCCTAGCGCCTGAAAATCAACTCCAGCACGGAGCGAACGACCAATAAGTCGCTGAATTTCCTGTGTTCTTCCGCTTTGACCATTCTTGGCTTCACGGCGCATACGGCTGTGGGTCGCCCGCGGTAGCATGCCATACTCAGCTGTCACCCAACCTTTGCCGCTGTTCTTCAGGAATGGCGGAACACGCTCCTCCACTGTCGCCGTACAAATGACGTGAGTCTCGCCGCATTTGATCAAGCATGAGCCTTCCGCATAGCGCGTGACTTCAGTTTCAATTTCGATCGGGCGCATATCGCCAAGGGCGCGGCCGGAAGGGCGCATGTTCAGTCCTCCTCATGGGTTGCCCCGTCTTGGCCCCGCCGGCCAGCGGACGCAAGCAAGATTGACGTTTCCTGTGCTGCGTCCCTATCTAAACCCCATGAATGACGCTGGAAAACTTCTGGAAGAGATGAACGATCGCTCCCGCGAGGTCTTCCGCCGCGTGGTCGAAAGCTATCTGGCAACAGGTGAGCCTGTTGGCTCCCGAACGCTCACCCGTGTGCTGGAGGAGAAGGTCTCTGCCGCGACAATCCGAAATGTCATGCAGGACCTGGAGTATCTTGGGCTCTTGAATAGCCCCCATGTGAGCGCGGGCCGGGTGCCGACTCAGCAGGGCTTGCGCATGTTTGTCGATGGATTGCTCGAAGTGCGCGATCTGGGTGCGGAAGACCGTGAGAAGATTGATGCCACCCTCGGCACGAGCTCTTCAGATGTTTCCACTCTTCTCTCTCGCGTCGGGTCAGCGCTTTCGGGAACCACGCAAGTTGCCAGCCTCGTTCTGGCGCCCAAGCATGAGGCTGAAATCAAACACATCGAGTTTGTTCAGCTCGGGCCGGAGCGGGCCCTTGTGGTTCTGGTTTTCTCGGATGGTCATGTAGAGAACCGGATCTTTACCCCGCCGCCCGGCCAAACCCCCTCTTCCATGAGAGAGGCAGCCAACTTTCTCAACTCCTTCGCAGAGGGGCACTCTCTTTCAGAGATGCGTGGAGTAATTCAACGGCAGATTGGCCAACGTCGGCAGGAGATCGATGCCCTGGCGGCAGAACTTGTTGCCGAGGGAACCGCGATTTGGGAGGCGCAAGGCGAGCCGCATGAACGCCTCGTGGTCCGTGGCCGCGCAAACCTGCTGGCCGAGTCGGAGCCAGAGGAACTGGACCGCATACGGACTCTGTTCGATGACCTAGAGAGAAAACGGGATATCGCAGAGTTCCTCGAACTCACCGACGAGGGTGAGGGTGTACGCATTTTTATCGGCTCCGAGAACAAGCTGTTCTCACTTTCGGGTTCATCTTTGGTGGTTTCTCCTTATATGAATGCCGACCGGAAGATCATCGGTGCTGTAGGCGTGATCGGGCCGACGCGGCTCAACTACGGCCGGATCGTTCCAATCGTGGATTATACCGCGCAGCTTGTCGGAAAGCTGATCGCGGATCGAGGCAAAGGGTAAGACATGGCAGATCCGAAGCAGGAACCCGAAGAACTCATCGACATCGACGCGCTCGCCGATGAAGACGGCGAGGCGGTGGAATTGGACGAGCTCGCGATCCTCCGCGCTGAGCGGGATGAAATGCGTGACCGGTTCATGCGCGCATTGGCGGATGCTGAAAACGCCCGCAAGCGCGGTGAACGTGATCGCCGGGAAGCAGAGCAATACGGCGGCTCCAAGCTCGCCCGTGATATGCTGCCGGTTTACGACAACTTAAAGCGCGCGCTCGACGCGGCGGGCGACCATGAGGGACGCAGCGAGAGCATGTCTGCCCTGATGGAGGGTGTTGAGCTGACCATGCGCGAATTGCTGAACATCTTCGAAAAACATGGCATCAGCCGTATTTCTCCAGAAGTAGGCGACAAGTTCGACCCGCAGCTGCACCAAGCGATGTTCGAGGCTCCTCTGCCCGATACCAAGCAGGGCGATATCATTCAGGTCGCTGCCGAGGGTTTCATGCTCTACGATCGCCTCTTGCGCCCAGCACAGGTTGGTGTGAGCTCCAACCCCGGTTAACCCTTGTGTCGCGCCCGATATGTCAGTCGGCCAATCGCTTTAACTCATAGATAACCTCAAGCGCCTCTCGAGGCGTCAGCTCGTCGGGTAGAACCTCGGCGAGCTTTTCTTTGAGCGCGTTCTGTTCAGCTGTCTTCGGCAATGCAGACTGTTTCGGCATTGCGGCGAAGAGCGGCAGATCATCGATGAGCTTTGACTTGTCGCCACCTTCCCGTTCACCTTTTTCCAATTGCTCCAAGACCATCCTAGCGCGCGAAACCACTGCTTCCGGAAGCCCGGCCAACTTCGCGACCTGAACGCCATAGCTCGCTTCTGCCGCACCCATCCTCACCTCGTGGAGGAAGATAACGTCTCCCTCCCACTCCTTCACAGCCACGGTTGCATTTTCTGCGCCTTCGAGCTTGGCGCTCAGCGCTGTCATCTCATGGTAATGTGTCGCGAAGAGAGCCCGAGACCGATTTACGTCATGCAGGTGCTCCATTACCGCCCAAGCAATGGAAAGACCGTCATAGGTTGCAGTTCCCCGACCAATCTCGTCCAGAATCACCAGGCTCCGGTCGTCGGCCTGGTTCAGGATTGCGGCGGTTTCGACCATCTCAACCATGAAGGTCGAGCGGCCGCGCGCGAGGTCATCCGCAGCTCCAACCCTTGAGAACAGGCTTGAGACAATACCAACATGCGCGCGTTTCGCCGGTACGAAGCTTCCAGCTTGTGCGAGGAGAGCGATCAGCGCGTTCTGACGGAGGAAGGTCGACTTACCTGCCATATTCGGTCCGGTCAGCAACCAGATGTGCGCGCCGTCCGAACCATCAGACAAACCACAGTCGTTCGCTACGAAGGATTGACCGCCCTCACGACGAAGCGCAGCTTCCACTACGGGGTGGCGACCAGCTTCGACTTCAAAGGCACGGCCTTCATCGACTTCCGGTCGGACCCACCCTTCCCCGCTGGCCAGATCAGCAAGTGCACAAGCCAGATCGAGTTCTGCAATAGCCCGCGCCGCCCCGCTCACGTTGGCAGATGCATCCAGAATAGCCTCCCTCAAGTCCGAGTAGAGACGCTTCTCAATCTCCAATGAACGACCAGCTGCGTTCAGAATCCGCGTTTCAAGCTCGCTCAGTTCCACGGTCGTGAACCGTATCGCGTTGGCTGTGGTTTGGCGGTGGATGAAGGTCTCAGAAAGCGGTGGCTTCATCATCTTGTCGGCGTGTGTTGCCGTGGTTTCGATGAAGTATCCAAGGACGTTGTTATGCTTGATCTTGAGGGCGGATACCCCCGTCTGTTCAGAGAACTCCGCCTGCATTCGCGCAATTACACCGCGACCTTCATCACGGAGGGTGCGAGCCTCGTCCAGCTCGGCATTGTAACCGGTGGCAATGAACCCACCGTCGCGCGCCAGCAATGGCGGTTCCGCGACCAACGCTGCATCCAGCAAATCAGCCAGCTTTGTATGCCCTCGGAGGGCGTCTGCGGCCTCGGTCACAAGTTCCGGCAACTCGCCGATTAGCGACGAGGCCAGCAATTCAGCCTGTGCCAGCCCGTTTCGGACGGCAGCCAAATCGCGCGGCCCGCCCCGGTCGAGTGCCAATCGCGAGAGTGCCCTGTCCATATCAGGCACGCGGCGAAGCAAGTCGCGTAGCGGCTCTCGCCGCCCGGCATCCGTCGCCCATTGGACCGTGTCGAGGCGTCGTTGGACTTCTGACAATTTACGGGACGGCGAAGAAATACGCCGTTCGAGCAAACGACCACCGCCAGCGGTAAGCGTTCGGTCGACTGCGGCGATCAGGCTCCCTTCGCGGCCCCCGCTCAGACTGCGGGTCAGCTCAAGATTTCGCCGGGTGGCGGCGTCGATCTGCATGACCCCGCCCATGTCCTCAGACACCGGAGGGCGCAGTAGCGGCAGTTGGCCCTTTTGGGTGAGTTCCAAATAGGCGACGATTGCGCCGAGCGCTGCAAGATCTGCGCGCCCGAAGGTGCCGAAGGCATCCAGCGTCTTTACCCCGAGGGCGACGCAGAGCCGCGCTTTTCCGCTCTCGCTGTCAAAGCTCTCTGCGGAGGCCAAAGTGGGTGCACCACCAAGATCAGACACTATTTCAGCCAAAAAACCTTCTGAGCGCTCGCTCAGCAACACCTCGCGCGGCATCAGTCGCGCCAGTTGCGGCCCCAGCATCTCGGACCCGCAGCGCACGACCCTAAAGGCCCCTGTCGAAATGTCGACCCATGCCAACGCGCCCTCCCCACGTACATCTGCATAGGCAGCGAGGTAGTTGTGTCGGCGCGGCTCAAGCAGGCTTTCCTCAGTCAAAGTGCCGGGAGTGACCAACCGCACGACCTCGCGACGTACCACAGCCTTATATCCGCGTTTCTTGGCTTCTTCCGGGCTTTCCATCTGCTCACATACGGCAACCCGAAAGCCCTTCCGAATGAGCGTCAGCAGGTAGCTCTCGGCGGCATGAACCGGCACACCACACATCGGGATGTCGTCCCCATCGTGTTTGCCGCGCTTCGTGAGTACGATATCGAGTGCTTCTGCCGCCGCAACTGCGTCGTCAAAGAACATCTCGTAGAAGTCGCCCATTCGGTAAAACAGCAGCGCGCCCGGGTGATCTGCCTTGATCTCCAGGTATTGCGCCATCATCGGTGTGACTGCTGCTGAACTCACACTTGCCCCCGCCTGCTGATTTGGCGGACCATAGCCCCAGCGCATGGGAGGAAAAACCCCCGGTGGACGCCACGTCACCGCCGGATTAAGACGCACGGCGCAAGGAGGAAACACATGGCCAAATCTCGTATCACGCCCGAAGAGGCGCTGAGCTTCCATCTAGAGCCGCGCCCCGGTAAGCTCGAGATCAATGCCACGGTGGCCATGACCACCCAGCGCGACCTCTCGCTGGCCTATTCGCCCGGCGTTGCTGTGCCGGTCGAGGCCATCGCCGAGAACCCGGCCGCCGCATACGACTACACCTCCAAGGGCAACCTGGTGGCCGTCATCTCAAACGGAACCGCGATCCTCGGCCTCGGCAACCTCGGTGCGCTGGCCTCCAAGCCGGTGATGGAGGGCAAGGCCGTGCTCTTCAAACGCTTCGCCGACGTCGATTCGATCGACCTCGAGCTCGACACCGAAGACGCGCAGGAGTTCATCAACGCGGTCAAGTTGATGGGCCCCTCCTTCGGCGGCATCAACCTAGAAGACATTAAGGCGCCTGAGTGTTTCATCATAGAGCAGCAGCTCAAGGAGTTGATGGATATTCCGGTATTTCACGACGACCAGCACGGCACCGCCGTGATCTGCGCTGCCGGCCTCATCAACGCCTTGCACATCTCCGGCAAGAAGATCGAGGATGTCCGCATCGTGCTCAACGGCGCCGGCGCGGCGGGCATCGCCTGCCTGGAGCTGCTCAAGTCGATGGGCGCGCGGCATGACAACTGCATCATGTGCGACACCAAGGGCGTGATCTACCAAGGCCGTACCGAGGGAATGAACCAGTGGAAATCGGCCCACGCTGTCAAGACCGACCTGCGCGAGCTGAAGGAGGCTATGGTGGGGGCAGACGTGTTTCTCGGCGTTTCCGCCAAGGGCGCGGTGACTCAGGAAATGGTGATGAGCATGGCCGAGAACCCGGTCATCTTCGCAATGGCCAACCCCGATCCCGAGATCACCCCAGAAGAGGCCCATGAGGTACGCCCCGATGCCATCGTCGCCACCGGGCGCAGCGACTATCCCAACCAGGTGAACAACGTCCTCGGCTTTCCCTATCTCTTCCGCGGCGCTCTCGACATTCACGCCCGAGCCATCAACGACGAGATGAAGATCGCTTGCGCCGAGGCGCTGGCCGAGCTCGCCCGCGCAGACGTTCCCGATGAAGTGGCAATGGCCTATGGCCGCAAGCTCTCCTTCGGCCGCGACTACATCATCCCCACCCCCTTCGACCCGCGCCTCATCCACATCGTCCCGCCCGCCGTCGCACGCGCGGGCATGGATACTGGCGTCGCCCGCCGCCCAATCGTCGACATGGATACCTACGAGGCCAACCTGAAGGCCCGGATGGACCCGACCGCCTCGATCCTACGGTCAATCCATGCGCGCGCCCGCAACGCACAGGCCCGGATGATCTTTGCCGAGGGCGATGACGTGCGCGTGCTCCGCGCCGCTGTAGCTTATCAGCGGCAGGGATGTGGCAAGGCGCTCATTGTCGGTCGTGCAGAAGATGTGAAGGAACGGCTTGAGGGGGCTGGGCTTGGCGATGCTGTCCGTGAGCTGGAGGTGGTGAATGCTGCGAACACCGTGCATCTCGATCACTACAAAGACTTTCTCTATTCGCGCCTGCAGCGCCGCGGCATCGACCGGCAAGACGTTCACCGCCTCGCCGCCCGGGATCGCCACGTGTTCGGTGCGCTCATGCTGGCCCACGGCCACGGTGACGGGCTGGTAACAGGCGCGACCCGCAAGTCAGCTCACGCGTTGCAACTGGTTGGCAACGTCTTCGACGTCACGCCCGAATCTGGAGCGGTGGCTGTGACGGCCCTGCTCCACCGAGGGCGGATCGTTTTGATCGGGGACACTCTGGTGCACGAGTGGCCAGACGAAGAAGACTTGGCCAACATCGCAGAGCGCGGTGTCGCGGTGGCGCGCTCCCTCGGCTTGGAACCCCGTGTCGCGTTTCTCTCGTTCTCGACCTTCGGATATCCGGTGTCGGAACGGGCGGAAAAGATGCATCTCGCGCCGCAAGTTCTTGATCGCCGGGCAGTGGACTTTGAGTATGACGGCGAAATGACGGTCGACGTGGCGATGAACCGCGACCAGATGGCCAACTATCCGTTCTGCCGTCTAACCGGACCAGCCAACGTACTCGTGGTGCCGGCCCGTCATTCCGCCTCGATTTCCACGAAACTGATGCAGGAGATGGCAGGTGCTACCGTGATCGGCCCGATCCTCACTGGCATCGACAAGTCGATCCAGATTTGCTCGACAACCTCCACCGCGAGCGACATTCTCAACATGGCCGTGCTTGCGGCAGCCAAGATCGGATAAGGCAGGGCGTAGCGTGACAGTCTACAACTTCGGCTCGATCAACCGCGACCTCATCCACGAGGTTCCACACATGCCAGCACCGGGCGAGACTCTTGCCGCCACGCGCTACTCAGTCGGACTCGGCGGCAAGGGCGCCAATCAGTCGGTCGCCTGCGCAAAAGCCGGGGCAAAGACGGTCCACATAGGCGCCGTGGGAAAGGACGACAGCTGGGCGCGAGGCCAACTTGAGGGTTTCGGCGTTGATATCAGCCAGATCCGGCGTGTCGAATCTGAAACCGGCCACGCCGTGATCTATGTCGATGCAACGGGCGAGAACTCGATTGTCATTCAGCGCGGCGCCAACGGCGAACAGTCACTCGAGGCGGTCGAGTCTGCGCTCTCTGAGGCAGTATCTGGCGACATTCTGCTGTTACAGAACGAGACCCCTTTCACTGAAGAAACCGCAAAACTTGGCCGAAACAGAGACCTCTTTGTCATCTATTCCGCTGCCCCCTTTGTGCCCGATGCGGTGAGCGTCATGCTCCCGTACATCGATCTCCTGGTGATGAACCGCGGCGAATGCGAGGAACTGGAGCGCCGCAACCAGATGCCGCTTGCCGACATCCCGGTGCCTCACGTCCTGGTCACGCTGGGGGCCGACGGAGCAATCTGGCGCGACCAATCTGATGGCAGCGTCACCCATGTCGCGGCCCGCAAGGTCGAGGCCGTGGATACCACCGGCGCAGGCGATTGCTTCACCGGGGTCATCGCCGCCGCTCTTTCGGAGGGCAAAAGCCACAAGCAGGCGCTCGAAATGGCCACAGCCGCTGCCAGCATCCAGGTCACACGTCCCGGTGCAGCGCCTGCGATGCCATCACGCGACGAGATCGACGCCGCGCTGTAGGTCGGGACCAGTCTCGCCTATCCGCCAGCAAACGGTGCTGCCGAGCCCCAAAGCTCCCGCACCCGCGCATCGCGCCCGCATCCTTCACGATACAGCTTATAGGCATTGGCCTTCGACTTAGGCCCAAACCGGGTCAGAATGATATCTCCCTGTTTGTAGTAATCCTGATGATAAGCCTCCGCCGGGTAGAAGGCGCCTTCTTCCAGTACCGGGGTCACAACCTTGGCCCCAAGCGCCTTCTGTACATCCCGCAACGCGGCCTCTGCGGCCTGCTTTTCGGCAGAGTTAGAGACAAATATTGCCGTCCGATAGCTCTCGCCCCGATCGCAAAACTGTCCGCCCGTATCGGTCGGATCTACGCTGCGGAGAAAGCTGTGCAGGATCTGTTCGTATGAGACGACGGCCGGGTCGTACCTCACCTGAACCGCCTCGTAGTGCCCCGTTCCGCCGCGCACCACCTGCTTGTAGGTCGGGTTCGCCACGCTCCCACCGGTAAAGCCCGAGATCACCTCTTCGACTCCCTTCAGCTTCTCGAAATCAGCCTCCACGCACCAGAAGCACCCACCAGCCAAAACGGCCGCCTCTGTCGCCGCGGCTTTTGCCGGCGTGCAGTTCGCAACCACTCCAAGCGCCATCGCGAGGGCCAGCGCCATCGGTCGTCCGCGTTTCATCTTCATCAACATCGCCATTCCTCCTGTTGATCCGACCCTTGCCGCCACCCCCGTGCGCGGTCCAATCACCGGCCCGTGACCTCACACCGTCTTTACCCTTGGAAACATTCGCGCCCCTGCCTAGCGTGGCGCCATGGATACCGAAGTCACCACCCACACCGCCGAGGACGACCCGCGCAACGAGTCGCTCCTCATCTGGCTGAACGGCCAGCTCAAGCCTCGCGCCGAGGCCCTCGTCAGCGTCTACGACTCCGGCTTCATGCTGGGCGACGGCGTCTGGGAGGGGCTGCGCCTCTACAATGGCCGCTGGACCTTTGTCGACGAGCACATGGACCGCCTGTTCGAGGCCGCCAAGGCAATTGATCTCGACATTGGCATGACCCGAGAACAGCTCATTTCGGCAATATCAGAGACACAACAGGCCAACGGCATGACCACCGATGCCCATGCGCGCCTCATGGTCACCCGTGGCATCAAGACCCGCCCGTTCCAGCACCCGTCGCTCTCCCGCCAGGGCCCGACCGTGGCGATCATCATGGAGCACTCAAAGCCCTCCATCCCCCGCCCGATCCGCCTCGCCACCGTTCCCCACCTGCGCGGCTTGCCGATGACGCAGGACCCCAAGCTGAACTCTCACAGCAAGCTCAACTGCATCCTTGCTTGCATCGCCGCCGAGAAGGCCGGCGCCGATGAGGCGCTCATGCTCGATGTGCATGGCTTCGTGAACACCACCAACGCCTGCAATTTCTTCATCGTCCGTAAGGGCGAGGTTTGGACCTCGACGGGCGATTACTGCATGAATGGCATCACCCGCCAGAAGGTGATCGACCTCTGCCATGCAAACGGCATTCCATGCCGCGAGAAGAACTACTCCCTCGTCGAGAGCTACTCTGCAGAAGAGGCCTTTCTCACTGGCACATTCGGCGCGCAAACCCCGGTGGGCCAGATCGACGGCCGCACCATCGGGACCGGCCAGATGGGCCCGGTGACCACGCGCATCCGAGGCCTCTACAAGGCGCTGGTGACCCCATGAAAATTGCCATGTGGTCCGGCCCGCGCAACCTGTCGACCGCGATGATGTATGCCTTCGGCAACCGGGCCGATTTCCATGTGGTGGACGAGCCCTTCTATGGCCCCTACCTGCGGCTGACAGGTCTGGACCATCCGATGCGGAGCGAGATCCTCGCAAGCCGCCCCGAAAACGCCGAAGAGGTCTCGGCGCAGCTTCTGGAGCCCATCCCCGGCGGCAGGCCCCACGCCTATCACAAGCATATGACCCAGCACATGATTCCGGGCGTACCGAGGGGGTTCATGGAATCCTGCGTGAACGTCTTCCTGCTTCGCCATCCTGCCCGCGTTCTGGCGAGTTTTTCCGATAAGTATGAGGACGTTACCGCCGACGATATCGGCTTTCGCCAGCAAGCGGAGCTCCACGATCACGTCCTGTCGCTCGGCCAGGCCCCGGTCGTCGTGGACAGCGCCGATATCCGGCAGGACCCCGAAGGGATGCTGAGAAAACTCTGTGCCGCGATCGGCCTGGCTTGGGACCCGGCGATGCTGAGCTGGCCCAAGGGCGGCCACGCCTCCGACGGCGTCTGGGCCGCGCATTGGTATGGCTCGGTGCATGACAGTAGCGGCTTTGCGGGGCCGGAAGGGCCCCTGCCAACGGTTCGGCCCGAACTGCAGCACCTCGTCGAAGGGGCGATGCCGCACTACGAGCGATTGGGTGCCGTTGCCCTGAAACCCTAGGCTTTCAGATACTTCGCCAGCTCCATCGCGGCGGCGGGATTGCCGGAAACCCTGAGCTTGCCCATGACCACGCCGGTCATCGGATTGAGCTCACCCTTGAGCAGCTTCCTGAGGTTCTCGAGCGACAGTTTGATCGTGCAACTCGCGGGCCGGTCATCGACCGCAACCTCGCGGCCGTCCAGCACCATGACGCCGTCCTTGCCGCAGTCGAACTTCAGGCTTCGCTCATTCTCGCTGGCGGCAAGATGAGGGGCGATCTTGTCGGCAATCTCCTGCAGGGGGGTCGTCACACTGGCGCTCCGGCTGTCTCTGGCAGCAACGAAATGGCCCGCCGAAGCGGGCCAGATCAAGCATAACGCGGCGTCCGACTAGCCTTTAACGCGTTGATTTCGCGTTGCGATCAGCTTCAGCCGCAGCGCGTTGAGCTGGATGAAGCCCTGCGCGTCCTTTTGGTCGTAGGCGCCCGCGTCTTCCTCGAAGGTCACATGCGCCTCGGAGTAGAGCGAGTGATCCGACCAGCGCGCAACCGTGCGGCAGAAGCCCTTGAACAGCATCAGCTTCACCGTGCCGGTCACATGCTCCTGGCTCTTGTCGATCGCGGCCTGGAGCATCTCGCGCTCGGGGCTGAACCAGAAGCCGTTGTAGATTAGCTCGGCATAGCGCGGCATCAGGCTGTCTTTCAGGTGCCCCGCGCCGCTGTCGAGGGTGATTTGCTCTATCCCCCGATGGGCTTCGAGCAGAATCGTGCCGCCCGGGGTCTCGTAAATCCCGCGCGATTTCATGCCGACGAAGCGGTTTTCCACAAAGTCCAGCCGCCCGATTCCGTGGCGCTTGCCGACCTCGTTGAGCTTGGTCAGCATCGTCGCCGGGCTCATCGCCTCGCCATTGATGCTGACGGCGTCGCCCTTCTCGAAGCCGATCTCGATGTATTCCGGCTCGTCCGGCGCGCTCATCGGGTCATCTGTGCGCTGATATACGTATTCCGGTGCATCCTGTCCCGGGTCCTCCAGCACCTTGCCCTCGCTCGAGGTGTGCAGAAGGTTCGCATCCACCGAGAACGGCGCCTCGCCGCGCTTGTCCTTCGCAATCGGAATCTGGTGTGCTTCGGCGAACTCAATTAGCTTGGTGCGGCTGGTTAGGTCCCACTCGCGCCAAGGGGCGATCACCTTGATCTCTGGGTTGAGAGCGTAGGCGCTGAGTTCAAACCGAACCTGATCGTTTCCCTTACCCGTTGCACCGTGAGCGACTGCATCGGCACCGGTTTCGGCAGCGATCTCGACAAGCCTTTTAGAGATCAGAGGACGGGCAATGGATGTGCCGAGCAGATAGAGCCCTTCGTAAACCGCGTTGGCGCGGAGCATCGGAAAGACGAAGTCGCGCACAAACTCTTCGCGCACATCTTCGATGAAGATGTTTTCGGGCTTCACACCCAGCATCTCGGCTTTCTTGCGCGCGGGCTCCAGCTCTTCACCCTGGCCCAGATCAGCGGTGAAGGTCACCACTTCGCAGCCGATTTCCACCTCGAGCCACTTTAGGATGACCGAAGTATCAAGCCCGCCGCTGTAGGCGAGCACCACTTTTTTTGGGGCAGTCATTTGGGGGGCGCTCCGTCGCTTACGTTCAAGGCGGCGGTGTAGGCGGTTTCTTGGGTGAATCCAAGGGGCCGGCGGTCGTTCGCCTCAGCGGATAAGCCCCTGCTCGAATTCGGTCATCGAAGCGCGGAAGCTTGCCGCTACTGCGGCTGCATCGGCCGGGCCTGCCTCCCCGAAGCGAGCGCGAAGTTCTGCATCTTGGCAAAGACGGGCAACCTCCACAAAACCCATATTCAGGGCCGTACTCTTGAGGAAGTGGAAGTCCTCCTCCCACTTGCCGGAGCCACCAGCCTCGAATTGGCTCAAAAGCTTCTCGGCCTCATCGATGAAGATACTCCGAACCTCTGCAAACGCCTCTTCTCCTACATCGCCCCGCAACTCGGACACGCGCTCCCAATCAATCATAACCCACTCCTTCACGTGATCACCGAGAGAAGCTAGTCGTCACCAGTTTAGGAAAAATTACTTCGCTGGCGAAAGTTATGCGGTTCATCCAACCTTAACTGCTTCCTGACAAACCTTGCTGGTCACGAACGAATGAGCTCAACGCCCCGTGCATAACGGCATTGTAAAACCAGCGCCCACATCCTCTGTTGCGCCCGTAAACTCTAGGCGGGTTCTGGTTGTCGACGACAGCCGGATGCAGCGCCGCATCCTTGCTGCGATGCTCGGGAAATGGGGATATCACGTTGTCGAGGCCGAGGGTGCCCGACAGGCATTGGAAGTCTGTGTTGCTGAACCGCCTGATTTTGTAATTTCGGACTGGATGATGCCGGGGATGAATGGCATTGAGTTCTGCTCGATCTTTCGGGCGATACCCCGCGAAACCTACGGGTACTTCATTCTACTGACCTCAAAAAGCAGCACGGAAGAGGTTGCTGCAGGCCTCGATGCCGGCGCCGATGACTATCTGTCCAAGCCCATTTCGCCCGATGAGCTGCGCGCGAGGCTGGCGGCAGGTGAGCGCATTCTGGGAATCCACGCTGAGCTGGTTGCGAAAAACCGGCTTGTCAGCCAGACCCTCTCCCAGATCTCAACACTGTACGATTCCCTCGATCGAGACCTTCAAGGCGCGAAGAAGCTCCAACAATCTCTTGTAAAGGAGCGTTTCAGAGATTTCGGCTCGAGCCGAGTATCGCTTCTGCTGCGCCCATCCGGTCACGTTGGAGGAGATCTGGTCGGTTTCTTTTCGATCAACGCTGACAGGGTCGGACTTTTTGCCATCGATGTATCGGGCCACGGCGTCTCCTCCGCCCTCATGACCGCTCGGCTCGCGGGATTCTTGTCGCCGACCTCGCCAGACCAGAACGTCGCCATGACTGAAAATGAGCTGGGCCTATACGATGCTGTGCCACCTGCCGATCTGGCTGCCGTGCTGAACCGTCTAGTGTTCAGCGAACTCGATACGGACCACTATTTTACCCTCGCCTATGCAGACTTCGACCTGACGTCCGGCAGCTTTACACTTTTACAGGCGGGCCATCCGCATCCGATGATCCTTCGGGCCAGCGGTGCAATTGAAATGCTGGGACATGGCGGCTTGCCGGTTGGGTTGGTTGAAGAGGCAACCTACCAACAGATCAGTGGTCGACTACGGCCTGGCGACAGGCTCTTTCTTATGTCGGACGGCCTGACTGAAGCAGTGGATGGGGAGGGCGCAATGCTTGGTGAAACCGGTCTAGCCGGACTGCTGCGCCGAAACGCCGAAACAAGGGGACCCGGCTTTCTTGAAGCACTAACTTGGGACCTCAGCGAGTATACGGGAGCCGACGACTTTGAAGATGATGTGTCGGCCATCCTCGTCGAGTACGACGGACCAAAGCAAACCGTCTAGCGGGTGCCTTTCAGAGCCTGCCGGGCAAACATGACGTCTCCGGCATTTCCGAGCAATTCCAGAGCTTCATCAACTTCGAGCCAAACCGCACTGTGCCCCGGCTCAATCGGCGGCCCGAGTTGGTGGATCGGTTTTGCCAGGACGACGGTGCAGACCTTCTCTGCCCAAAGCTCGTATTCCGGCATGTAGGTGAAGCGCCGAAAGAAACCCAGCCTTTTGATGGGCTTGATCCGCCAGCCTGTCTCTTCCATCACCTCCCGGTGAAGTGCAGCCATCGGCTGCTCGCCCGAATCAATTCCGCCACCGGGCAACTGAAACTCCAGCCTAGGCTGCTCCTGAAACGTCACCAGCAGGTCATGGCCGCGTGGTAGCAACGCGTATATGCCCGGTCGCCTGACGTAGCGCTGCCCTGCCTTCACAGGCTCACCCACTCTCCGTGTCACACTCCGCCCCTTTGCCTTGTCAACTTCGGCCCTTATATGGCACCGACAACCATGCCCACACCGTTAAGGAAAGCAAATGACCCTCGGTGCACAGATCGCCTGGGATGACACCGTCCTGCCCTTTCAACTCGACCGATCCGACATTCGTGGCCGAGTTGCGCGGCTTGATGGGGTCCTTGATGAGATTCTCGCCCAGCACAAGTATCCGGATGCGATAGAACAGTTGGTGGCGGAAATGGCGCTTTTGACCGCCATGATCGGCCACACGATGAAACTCCGTTGGAAGCTGTCGCTGCAAGTCCGCGGGGATGGTCCCGCGCGGCTGATCGCAACCGATTACTACGCACCGGAAAAAGAGGGCGGCCCCGCACGCATCCGGGCTTACGCGAGTTTCGACAAAGAACGGCCGCTTACGGGGCAGCCATTCGACCTGATTGGAAAGGGCTACTTTGCTATCCTCATCGACCAAGGTGAGGGTACCACGCCATATCAAGGGATCACGCCAATTGATGGCGGCTCGCTCTCGGCCTGTGCTGAAACTTATTTTGCTCAATCCGAGCAACTCCCGACACGCTTTCATCTTCGGTACGGACGCTCGCTGGATGCCGATGGAACCGCAGGGAGCTGGCGAGCTGGCGGCATGATGTTGCAGCTCATGCCTGAAGCTTCACCATTTCTGAATCCTGCTGAAAGTGACGAGCCGCGCCTGCTGCAGCCGACCGATATGCTCGACGATGAGAATGAAGAGCACTGGAATCGCGCCAACATCCTTCTGGATACGGTAGAAGAGCTTGAACTCGTTGGCCCGACTGTGCAGCCAACCGACCTTCTTGTGCGTCTCTTCCATGAAGAGAGCCCTCGCGTGTTCGATCCACAGGCCGTCAAGTTCGGCTGCACCTGCTCGGAAGAGCGTGTGCGTGAGTCGCTCTCTATCTACTCGGCGAAAGACATTGCTACGATGACCACCGATGAAGGCCGGGTGACGGCAGATTGCCAGTTCTGCGGGGCACATTACGATCTGGACCCGGCGACGCTTGGGTTCGAGGCGAAGGATGGCAATGACTGACATTGAGGGACGGCTTCGAGCGGCCATAGCTGCAGAGGGCCGTCCGTCGTCGGACTACGACCTCAATCCAAGCCGACCATCGGTGCGGGCTAAGACGCGAGCGGCCGGGGTGTTGGTGCCTGTCTGGATGACCGGCCACGAGCCAAGTCTGATCCTGACCAAGCGCAGCTCCCGGCTCAAACATCATCCGGGTCAAATCGCCTTTCCTGGCGGAAAAGTTGATCCGCAAGATGCAGATGTCGTGGACGCGGCGTTGCGCGAGGCGAGTGAAGAAATCGGCCTGCCCCGAGAGACCGTGGGTGTGCTCGGCACCCTCCCACCGCATGAAACCGTTACGGGGTTTTTGGTTACGCCTGTGGTTGGGCTGATCGACGGTGAATTCGCTCCGCGCCCTGAGTTTGGTGAGGTCGATGAGGTTTTTACCGTTCCGCTCAGCCACGTCACTGACCCGACCAACTATATCGTGCAGGGCCGTTTCTGGCAGGGATACAATCGGCGTTACTACACTGTCCCCTACGGCCCCTACTACATCTGGGGGGCCACTGCCCGGATGCTCCGTGCGCTGGCAGACCGGATGCCGGCATGAAACGTATCAACGCATCGTGGCTTGAGGCGGTTGGCCCTCAGGCACTGTGTGGGGCGCTCGAGAACGCAGGCTACAGGGCGCTTTTTGTTGGGGGTTGTGTTCGGAACACGCTTATAAGCGCTCCAGTATCAGATCTTGATCTGGCAACTGATGCGCTGCCTGAGAGCGTCACCGAAATAGCCAAGCAAGTCGGGTTTCGGGTTGTCCCTACGGGCGTCGAGCACGGTACCGTCACTGTCCTTGCCGGGGATGAACGGATCGAGGTGACCACTTTCCGCAATGATGTGTCTACCGATGGCCGTCGCGCCACGGTGGCTTTTGCACGCAACATTGCCGAGGACGCCGCCCGACGCGACTTTACCATGAACGCGCTGTATTGCGATGCACGTGGAGATTTGATCGACCCATTGAATGGGCTGCCCGATCTTGAGGCCGGGCGCGTGCGCTTCATTGGGATGCCCGAAGAGCGGATCGCTGAAGACTACTTGCGTATCCTCCGCTTCTTCCGCTTTACAGCGTGGTACGCCGACCCAGCTCACGGCATCGATGAAGAGGGTCTCGCCGCCTGCGCTGCAGGTGTCGATGGGCTCGCAAGAGTTTCGGCTGAACGCATCACGACCGAACTACTGAAGCTGTTGGCTGCTCCTGACCCCTCGGCTGCCGTAGCCGCCATGGCTGCGTCTGGGGTATTGCATCGCGTCATCCCTGGTGCCGATGCACCGACGCTTTCGAGATTTCTGCACTTCGCTCCCAATTCAGAGGCGACGGCACGCCTCGCCGCAATGGGTGGCGACCGCGATGGGCTGAGGTTGTCCCGCGCCGACGAGCGCGGCATTGATATGCTTTTGACAGCCGCAAGCTCGATGTCCTCTGCGAGTGAGCTTGGCTACCGGTTTGGTTCAGAGAGCGGGCTAGATGCCATTCTCTTGCGCGCGGCCCAAACAGAGACTCTTCCACCGGAAAACGCAGGCGAAGAAGTTAGAATGGGCGCAGACCAAAGGTTTCCAATCAAAGCCGCCGACCTGATGCCACAGTTCTCCGGCCCGGAGTTAGGCGCACGCCTGAAAGCGTTGGAGGCGCGTTGGATCGCGTCCGGCTTCGCGTTGACACGAGAAGAGTTGCTCGAGGCCTAGTTTCCTTCTTCCGCGCCCGGGCTACGTTGCTTCCGGACGCTCAAGGACTGCCCATGCAACGCATTGCCCGCCGCCTCGCCGATCTGATTGACGCCTTTCGCCACGCGGATGGCGCGCCGCCGGACAAGCTGATGCCGTTTATGCACTGGGCTGTGCGTGGCGCGGAAGTGCCTCTCGTCGCATCGGGCTTGCTCTTCACAATCACCGGGACGCTGGAGGTCATCACCGCCCTCCTGCTTGGCCAGATCATCGATGCTGCCCTCGCTGCGGGGCCCGATGCCTTCTTCTCAACGCACCTCTGGCTGATCCTCGGTACGCTGGGCTTCTTTATTGTCATCCGCCCCGCCTGCTTTCTTGCGTCGGCCGCTGCCAACACGTTGGTCATCCAACCCAACGTGATGCCTCTCGTCTTATCGCGTCTCCATCGCTGGACGATGGGCCAAGCGGTGCAGTTCTTCGACAACGACTTTGCCGGTCGCATCGCGCAGAAACAGATGCAGACAGCACGCGCCATCACCGATGTCATTTCCGAAATGGCCAACACCGTGTGTTTTGCCTTGGCCTCCCTCGTCGGCGCGGTGCTGCTGCTGATCGGGATCGATTGGCGCATTGCGCTCACGCTCGCGGTTTGGCTCACCGCCTATTTTTGGCTGATCGCTTGGTACATGCCGCGCATTCGTGTGCGCTCCAAAGCACGAGCCTCGGCGCGCGCGATGGTCACAGGGCAGGTTGTGGACACCATTACTAACATCAAGACGGTCAAGCTCTTCGCCCACGCCGAGCATGAAGACCGCGCCGCGCTGGGCGCAATGGGCAAGTTCCGTGACTCGGTGATCCACGTCGGCACGCTCGCTGCTGGCTTTCGTGGTGCGCTCATGTTGCTGGCGGGGCTTCTTCCTGCCCTCCTCATCGGGGGAACACTTCTGCTCTGGAGAGGCGGCACCGCAACGGCTGGTGACATTGCCGCGGCCGGCACCATCGCGATCCGCATAGCGCAGATGACCGGATGGGTCAGCCACACCCTGCTCGGTATCTACGCCAGTGTAGGTGAGATCGAGGATGGGATGAGGACGCTCACGCCGAGCCATTCGGTCACCGACTCACCAGATGCGGTGGCGCTCGAAGTGCCTGAAGGCGCGATTGAGTTCCAAGACGTTGAGTTCACCTACGGTCGTGAGCGTGACGGGGTTCAGGGAGTGTCGCTCCGCATCGCGCCAGGGGAGCGCCTTGGTATCGTCGGGGCCTCCGGGGCAGGCAAGTCCACGCTAGTCTCTTTGCTTCTGCGTCTCTACGATACGGAGAAGGGCCGCATCCTGATCGACGGTCAGGATATCTCCACTGTCACCCAAGAGAGCCTTCGCCGCGCCATTTCAATGGTCACGCAAGACACGGCCATGTTCAATCGCTCCGCGCGCGACAATCTAAAGTACGGTCTCCCAGACGCCCCGGATGAAGATATGGAAGAGGCCGCCCGCCGCGCCGAAGCCCATGAGTTCGTGACCGGTCTCGAAGACTTCAACAGCCGCCAAGGCTACGACGCGCACCTCGGCGAGCGTGGCGTGCGCCTTTCAGGCGGGCAGCGCCAGCGTGTTGCCCTTGCCCGCGCCATTCTGAAGAACGCTCCGATCCTCGTACTCGATGAGGCAACCTCCGCGCTCGACTCAGAGGTTGAGGCCCAAATCCAAGGCGCGCTTGATGAGGTGATGGAGGGCAAGACCGTGCTTGCAATTGCCCACCGCCTCTCAACCATCGCCCGGATGGACAGGATCGTTGTGTTGGATGATGGTCGCATTATCGAGGAAGGCACCCATGAGGAGCTGGTCTCGCTGGGTGGGCGCTACGCGGGCTTCTGGCATCGGCAGTCCGGAGGCTTCCTTGACCTGACTGAGGCTGCCGAGTAACGCCTCGAGTATGGAGGAAGTAGTAGTCGAACGGCTGAATGTTCGCGGCGAAGGGGTTGCGGAGGGCGTGCAGCCCGTTCCACAAGTGCTGCCGGGCGAAAAGATCGCTGTTTCCACAGGCAAGGTGCAGGTTCTGACGCCGTCAGAGTCGCGAGTGTCCCCTCCCTGCCGACACTTCAAGGCCTGTGGTGCCTGTGCGATGCAACATGCGTCTGACGATTTCGTTGCCGAGTGGAAGACCTCGGTCATTGCGCAAGGCTTGGCCGCACAAGGAATCGAGACTGAGATCCGGCCCATAACGACCTCGCCTCCTGCATCCCGGAGGCGCGCTACGCTGCATGGGCGACGCACCAAGAAGGGGGCAATGGTCGGGTTCATGGCCAGAGCTTCCAATCTGCTTGTAGAGGTGCCGGACTGCCAGGTGCTCCATCCCGATATCATTGCTGCCTTTCCAGCGTTGGAGGCTCTGACGCGAATCTTGGCCACCCGCACTAGCGGTGTGGATATGGCAGTCGCGGTTTCTGAATCCGGCCTCGACGTTCGTGTGAGCAGCGGCCGATCCGCGGACCGATCTATTTTGGTTGCATTGGCCCAGTTAGCCGGACAGCACGGCCTGGCGCGTCTGACCTACGGCGATGAGCCCATCGTGACTCGTGAGCCGCCGGTTCAGCGCTTTGGTGCCGCCCGTGTCGTTCCGCCACCGGGTGCGTTTCTTCAGGCAACCGCCCATGGGGAAATGGCCCTCTTGTCTGCCATCCAAGACGCATTGGGCAAGAGTCAGGCCCTGGTTGCCGATCTGTTTGCAGGTTGCGGCACATTTACGCTGCCGCTTGCTGCTGGCAGTGAAGTTGAGGCTTTCGAGGGTGACAAGCAGCTTGTTGAAGCTTTGGACGCTGGCTGGCGCTCGACCGGTGGAGGCCTCCGGCGCACCACTGCCAAAGTGCGCGATCTCTTTCGCCAGCCACTTTTGCCCGATGAATTGGACCGCTACTCCGCCGTGGTCATCGACCCGCCCCGTGCCGGCGCCGAAGCGCAGCATGACGCTCTCGCCAAGAGTAGAGTGCCGATCATTGCGGCTGTTTCCTGTAATCCGGTCACCTTTGCCCGTGACGCTCGCATTCTGGTTGAGGGCGGCTACACTTTGGATTGGGTTCAGCCGGTGGACCAGTTTCGGTGGTCTTCTCATGTGGAACTGGCGGCGCAATTCACGCGGGCGTGAGGCGCACCGCCGCACCTTCTCAGACCAACCAAAATCCGTATAGTGCGGCGCATAATAACAAACAGGCACATGCTGGGATTATAACGGTGATCAAGCTGACACGCCGCGCCACGCTCTTTGGCGCTACGGCCCTTGCCCTTGCAGGCTGTTCGAGCAAGTTCAAAACCTACAACGGACCGGAAGTTACTAGGATCGTCGTCTACAAGGATCGTCGTCGGATGTACTTGCTGCATCACCAAGAGGTACTGCGCGAGTACAAGATCGGCCTCGGCTTCGCGCCGAGTGGCCACAAGCAGTTTGAGGGCGACGGCAAGACTCCTGAGGGCCGCTACACGATCGACAGGCGGAACCCGAACTCGAGCTTTCACCTTTCGTTGGGGATCTCATACCCCAATGAGGCAGACCGTGAGTATGCGGCGTCTCAGGGCAAGAAGCCTGGCGGTGACATCTTTATCCACGGTGCACGCGAGAGCAAACGCGACCGGAAGGGATCGGACTGGACGGCTGGTTGCATCTGGGTCAAGAATCGAGAGATCGAGAAGATCTACGCCATGGTCCGCAACGGCACCGTGATTGATATCCATCCGTAGTGATGTGCTGACAAAAAAGCGCCCGGCGCAAAAGTCGGGCGTTTTGACTGTCTGTATCTAAGTTCAGCTACCGGTGATTAGGGTCCACCAGATCTTGCCATTCGGCTCTTGGTACCAGGCAAAACCGAGGTTCCGGGCGGAGGGCGCTAGGATCACGTTGCGCGTGTCGGGCTGCTCCATCCAGGCGGACACAGTCTCGATTTCGGACTCGAACGTCTCGCTGATATTCTCACCGAGGAACTGACCCGAATATCCGGTGCGACGCACCCGATCCAACGGGCTGGAGCCATCGGACCCAAAGTGCCAGGGTCGGTTCTGAACCGACATGTCGCGCGCATGGGTCGAAGCCGCGGCAGTCAGCTCTGAGCTAAGCGCAACAGGGCTCACGCCGCGAGCGGCCCTTAGCTCGTTGACCGTGTCGAGCACCCTATAGGGGATCTGGTTCGCGTCGCGGGCGCTGATGTTGTACACCCGCACACCGCCCTCACCGCTCGTCGTGACGGCGGGTGCACAAGCGGAGAGCGAAACCGCACTCACGACAATCAAGGAAATCATCCGCAGCATGATGAAGGCAGCCCCTGTAAACAGTGTCGGGCGTCAGCCATAGCTGCTTGCCCTTAGTTCTGCAATTGCGGCGACATCACGTTCACGGCTTTGCCATGTGTTTGATTTGCGACTGAGGCTTTCACGCAATATAAATGCTACCCAGCGGAGATCTGCCCTCCGCGAACATTATTTCGAGGACAGGATGACTGATTTTTCGAATGCCAAGTTGAACCGCCGCACATTCTTGGGGGCCACAGCTGCTGCCGCGACTTTTCCAGCTGCAAGCTGGGCCGAAGAGGTCGACCCTTCGGCTTTGCGTTCGCAGGAACAGGTTACCCGCAACATCTCCAGCTTTCGTTCGCTTGATTGGCGGCCTTACTTCAGCTCAACTCGTGGCGGCGCCATTCTGGTGGATCTAACCTCTCGTGCACTTCACTACTGGTCGCCTGACCAATCGGTTTACAAGCTGTACCCGACCTCTGTTCCCATCTCTGAGGATCTTACCCGCCGTGGCCGCACATCGGTTGCACGCAAAGTCGAGGGACCGACCTGGTCGCCAACCCCGGCCATGAAGCGCCGTAACCCGGAGTGGCCCGACTTCGTGCCTGCTGGGCCGGATAACCCGCTTGGCACTCACGCCCTTTACCTCGGCTGGACCTACTACCGCATCCACGGCACCCACGACACGCGCAAGATTGGACGTAAGTCATCTAACGGCTGCATCGGTCTTTACAATGAGCATATTGCCGAACTGTTCAGCCTGGTGCGTGTGGGCGCTCAAGTGCTTCTCATCTGAGCATGGCGCCGGGACAGGTGGTCGCGGCGGCACTGGAATTGGCCGTTCCCTTGGTTCGTGGTCTGCGCGTGCCGCGGTAGACCCTTGCTCAACAGCTTTGTGTTGGCGCATAGACGGGGAGCACACAAGGAACCTCGATGCCTGTCATAACGACTGATCTTAACCTGCTGCTGGTCACTGCACTGCTGGCCTACCTGTTAGGTTCCGTACCCTTCGGTCTGGTCATGGCGCGGGCGTTCGGTTTGGGAGATCTGCGCAAGATTGGCTCTGGAAATATCGGGGCAACAAACGTCCTGCGTACCGGCAACAAGCTTGCCGCTTTTCTCACCTTGGTCTTCGACGCTGGCAAAGGCGGTATCGCTGTGCTCATGGCTCGCTGGCTCCTCGCCGAGGATGCAGCCCAAGTGGCTGGCCTGTTCGCCTTCCTAGGTCATCTTTTCCCGGTTTGGCTCAAATTCAAGGGCGGCAAGGGCGTTGCCACCTTCCTTGGCACGCTTCTCGCTCTGCACCCGCTCACAGGTCTGGCAGCATGTGGAACATGGCTCATCGTCGCCTTTGCGACGCGCCTTAGTTCACTCGCAGCCCTGATCTCGGCGGCGACTTGTACGTTTTGGATGTTCACACTCGGCTATCCCAACGGTTTCTTCCTTGGTATCGCGCTGACAGTGCTCATCTACATCCGACACGTTGAAAACATCCAACGGATGAAGGCAGGCACCGAAACCCGCATAGGCGCAAGAAAGAAAACCGGGCCCTGAGGCCCGGTTTCCAGAACTTCCAAACTGGGGCGCCGCTCAGCGTCCAGCCAGCTTCTCCACCGCTTCGGCGGTGCGCTTGGTGTGATAGTAGATACCGATCTGGATGAAGAACAGGGCCATGATGATCACGGCGTAGAGGATGCCGCCGATGATGAAGCCGAGGCCAACCACTTCGCCCTGCGCCAGAACGACGATACCGGCGATGATACCGCCGATGGCAGTGATCGCACCGATCACCCAGATAAGGACGTCGAAAATCTTGATAATAGTGTCACGCATTGAATAAATCCCTCTTCGCGTTCAATGTCTTGTGCCGAGAGATTGGGCACTTTTTTACCGTTGGGTCAAGTAAGGTTAACATTTCCGTGTGCTCCCGCCCGACTGTGACGGAAGTTTTCACGTAGCCCTCACGCAGAGCGCACTTTAGTAGCTGTACTCGGGGTAGATGCGCTTGAGGTCTCCACTCCAATCGGTGTCGAGGTGCTCGACGAGTTCATCCGCCGGGGTATGGCCGCTTTCGACGCTGTCCTGCAACGCATTGAGAAAATGCGTCTCGTCGGCGACCATCCCGCCAGAACCGGGCCGTGCGCGCGCCTTCAGACCCGCTTGAGCTATGGCAAGCGCTTCCTTGGCCAAATCGAGCATCTTCAGGCCGTTTACTTCGCCAGATAGCCCTTGTTCGCCCGCCGAAATACGCAGCGCTTGACGGGTGTCAGCATCCCAGTCCTTCACCATGTCCCACGCGGCATCCAATGCGCCTTCGTCATACGTCAAACCCACCCAGAATGCGGGCAAAGCGCAAAGCCTACGCCACGGTCCGCCATCGGCGCCGCGCATCTCGATGAACCGCTTCAGGCGCGCCTCTGGAAAGAGCGTCGTCAAATGATCGGCCCAATCGCTCAATGTAGGCTTCTCGCCGGGCAATGCGGGTAGTTCACCCTTCAGAAAATCCCGAAACGACTGGCCGAGTGCGTTGATATAGCTCCCGTTCCGATAGACGAAGTACATGGGCACGTCGAGAGCGTACTCGGCGTAGGCCTCAAATCCGAAGCCGTCGTCGAAGACAAAGGGCAGCATCCCGGTGCGGTCATCATCCAGATTTCGCCAGACGTAGGATCGGAAGCTCTTCATTCCGTTCTTCTTGCCTTCAAAGAACGGCGAATTGGCGAAGAGGGCCGTGGCCACTGGCTGTAGTGCCAGCGCAACGCGCATCTTCTTGACCATGTCAGCCTCGGAGCCGAAATCGAGGTTCACCTGAACCGTGCAGGTTCTCCGCATCATGGTCGTACCCAGCGGCCCGACCTTCTGCATGTAGTCGTTCATCAGCTTATAGCGGCCCTTGGGCATGAGGGGCATTTCATCATGCATCCACTCGGGTGCAGCACCCAAACCAATGAAACCCACGCCGATCTTGTCAGAGACCTCTTTGACCTCCCGAAGGTGCTCGTTCACCTCGTCACAGGTCTGGTGAATGGTCTCTAGAGGGGCACCGCTGAGCTCCAGAGCTCCACCGGGCTCGAGGCTCACATTGGCACCATCCTTCTCAAGGCCAATCAGATGGCCCCCCTCTTCGACCGGTGCCCAGCCATAAGTATCCCTCAGCCCCTCGAGCACTGCCCGGATAGAGCGCTCGCCTTCGTATGGAAGAGGCTTGAGCGAGTCTTTGCAGTAGCCGAACTTCTCGTGCTCAGTGCCGATGCGCCATGCGTCCTTCGGCTTGCAGCCAGCCGCCAAGTATTCTGCAAGTTGCTCGTGCCGCTCGATCGGCCCGCCGCCGGATTGGGGGATAGACATTTATGGCTCCGGGGTTTGTGGCCTTCTGAACCGTCAGACTTGGCGGCATGAGCGGTGAAGTCAATGCACCAGAAGTCTATCCTTCTGCCACACGATGAACAGCCGCGGTTCGGTGCTTCCGGAGGCCGCGATGACCTGCTCGTAACGAGCCCCAGAGAAGGCGGCAAGGGCATCTACCATCTTCTCGGAGCCAATTGCGGAGGCGGGAATGCGAGCGGTACCTTCCGGCGTCACCCACAACCAAAACAAATCATCTTCTGTCGGGCCATCACCGGTGGTCTCGATCTCAACGCGCACGACTTCCGGCAGCGAGACGATCACCCCACCCTCGCCGGTCAGGTAGCGCAACGCGCCCTCATCAAGCTCGATCACACCGCGCCCACCAGAACGTGGCCGTATACGGGCGCGTTGGAGGCCCGTGAAAAACGCCAAGCAACCTAGAGCCGTCAGCGCGACCGCCAACCACCAGACAAGCCCGGAAGAGTTGAGCCCAAAGAATACTCCGAGGACCGCAACACACGCACCAGCGATGCACTCTCTCCAACGGTGGAGTACGGCCCGCGCTTCTGGGCGGATAAGGCTCATGCCAGCACACGCGCGGCTGTGGGGCGGGTGAGTATTGAGATCCGGTAGCGCCCAACTTGGTTGAAACCAATTGCTTCGTAAGCCCGAGCAGCAGCAGGATTGTTGGCAAAGAGCACTGCTGTGCGGGCGCTGTTGGTTCGCTGCTCAGCCAGCAGCGCCGCCGTAACCTTGCGACCGAGCCCCCGATTGCGCATCGATCGCGGCACATGAACGGAGCCAAGCTGCACAAAATCCGCCACGCGCGCATTGATGCCCGCCATCGCCACCGGGACGCCATCCTCGATAAGAATGCGCAAATCATCGCTCCGCACCATTCGTTCCGCACGGCGCCGTGCGTCGACCATCGCCTCGTTCTTGTTGGGCGCAAAACCTGTGTCGATGAAGTGCTCGGCATACCAAAGTCGAAGCATCTCTTCGTCGCGGGCCTGTGGAGGCCGCAACTTGGCCGAGGGGTCTTCGAGCCTATCCAGTTCGAGACGGTAAAGCGGTTCATCGTGGTTTAGCGTGAACTGCGCGTTCGCAAGGCCCAAGCCTTGCAGCGCCGTTTGGACCTGTCCGTCTTCGCCTGTCATTCCGGCAAGCTTGCGACCGCCAAGTGCGTTCGCCACTGCTTCCCACAGACCCGGCAGAGGTTCAGGCACCTGCGCCATCAGGAAACCATCGTTATTGCAACCAACGACAGCACGAACATTACCCGCCTCGGTTTCCGAAAGCCAAAACGTACTGGCGTGCGGGTGATCACTCGGAGAAAGTCCATGGTCAGCAAGGTTGCCGCGTAGAAACATCGAAGTGTCGGGATGCCCCGCCAGAAACGCATCCAGCCGAGTTTCGTCACCGGGCTGCGCCTGACGGATCATTGCCAGTCTCCATGCGTCGTTTGCCAAACAGTCAGCGCTGCAACAGCCGCAGTGTCGGCCCGTAGGATGCGCGGGCCAAGACTTACCGCGTGGGCTTGGGACAGCTCCGAGAGCCGCTGGCGTTCGGCGTCAGAAAAACCACCCTCGGGGCCGATCAATACCGCCCAAGGGCCTCGTGTTCCGGCAAGCTTTCGGTCTTCGCCCACCAACGCTTCGTTGCAAAACATCAGGCTTCGTTCCTGCGGCCACATGTCCAGCAAGTTTGCCAACTTCACCGGCTCAGCCACCTTAGGCACAAATGTCCCGCCACACTGCTCGGCTGCCTCCACCGCATGGGCTTGCAACCGGTCGATCTTCACCCGCTCCGCGTTGGTGAACTCGGTCAGCACCGGCACTATCCGGCGCGCGCCCATCTCAGTCGCCTTCTCGACGATAAAATCGGTGCGCGCCTTCTTGATCGGTGCAAACAGCAGCCACAAATCGGGCGGCGAGACCTGCGGGCCGGTCTGCGTGCGACACTCCAACACCGGGTTACGCTTGTTCGCCACGATCACCTCGGCCAGCCATTCGCCGGCCTCGCCGTTGAACAGCAGCACGCCGTCACCCGCCTCGAGTCGCATGACGGCGAACAGGTAGTGTGCCTGCTCCCGCGACAATCCAACGGTTTGCCCCGCGCCCAGCGGGTGATCTACATAGAGGCGAACTTTTGCTTTCATGGGGCCAGAGATATGTCTGCCGAACCCGAAACGCCAGATGCGGGACAGGTCGCGGATGCGGTGAGCGGCAACTGGGTCGACCGCTTGGCCCCGCCTGCCACACGCCCCTATCTGCGGCTGTCGCGTGCCGACCGCCCGATCGGAACATGGCTGCTGCTTCTGCCGTGCTGGTGGGGCGTGCTGCTCGCCGCCGCATCGACCGGCTGGCGCTGGTTCGACCTCTGGATCATCGCAGGCTGCGGCATCGGCGCGGTGCTGATGCGCGGCGCCGGCTGCACCTGGAATGACATCACCGACCGCAACGTCGACGGCTCGGTGGCCCGCACTCGCTCGCGGCCGATCCCCTCGGGCGCGGTTTCGGTTAGGCAGGCGCTGGCCTGGATGTCGGCGCAGGCGCTTGTCGCCTTCGGCATCCTGCTCACCTTCCCGCCCACGGCGATCTGGCTCGGCATCGGCTCGTTGGGGCTGGTGTGCATCTACCCCTTCGCCAAGCGGTTCACATGGTGGCCACAGATCTTTCTGGGCCTCGCCTTCAACTGGGGCGCCCTGCTGGCTTGGGCCGCGCATACCGACAGCCTCGCGCTGGCGCCGGTGTTCCTTTACCTCGCGGGCATCGCTTGGACGGTGTTTTACGACACCATCTATGCCCATCAGGACATCGAGGATGACGCGCTGATCGGGGTCAAATCCACCGCCCGGCTCTTCGGCGAGAACTCGCCCCAGATCCTGCGGCTCTTCCTCGCGCTCACCGTGACCCTGATGACCGTGGCAATGATTGCCGCGCTGATTGAGCCCGCCTCGCCGCTGCAGCTAGCACTGGCCGCCTGCGGAGTGTGGGCAATGGGCTGGCACCTCGCCTGGCAGCTCGGACAGCTCAACACCGGCGACCCCGCAACCTGCCTGCGGCTGTTCCGCTCCAACCGCGACGCTGGGCTGATCCCCGTGCTGTTTCTCGCCGCCGTCATCCTTCTGTGATCGCGGCATGATTGCGCCCGGCTCCCCGGCACTCTAAAGCAAAGGCCTAACCGCAGCTGCGCCGGAGCACCAATGCGTCTCAGCCCGAAAACCGTCACCCTTGCCGCGCTCGTTATTGCCGCTGTTCTTTGCTACGTCAGCGCTACGGCTGCCGCAGGGTTGATTGAACGGGGTTCGCATTCTGCGGTGAGGACAGCGCTTATTGAGGGAGGCCATGACTGGGCGACTGTCGAGACAGACGGACTTCAAGTGCTCCTTTCCGGCACTGCGCCCTCCGAGGCAGCTCGCTTTCGGGCTCTTTCCGCGACCGGTGCCGTTGTTGATGCCTCCCGGGTGATCGACCAGATCGAGGTAGAGCCCGCCAAGCCCATCACGGCTCCTAAGTTTTCCATCGAGATCCTGCGAAACGATGATGGGATCTCGATGATCGGTTTGATCCCGGCGGAAATTGACCGGGATGATTTCGCCGGCCGGATCACAAAGGCTGTCGGGCAGGGAGTCGGGATCACCGATCTGCTGGAAACCGCTGACTACCCCGTGCCAGACGGCTGGGATCGTGCTGTTGAGTTCGGGCTCTACGCGCTCAATGCGCTGCCGCGCTCGAAGGTCTCTATCGCGGCAGATCGTGTGGCAGTCACCGCAATTTCCTCGTCAGGGGCTGAAAAGCGCAAACTTGAGACGATGCTCGCCCGGCAAGCACCTGACGGTGTTCGACTTGTTGTCGACATCACAGCCCCGCGTCCGGTCATCACCCCCTTCACGCTCCGTTTTCTGATCGATGAAAACGGAACAGCCCGGTTTGACGCCTGTTCAGCGGATACTGAGCAAAGTCGTCGCCGAATACTCTCCGCTGCTCGTGCTGTGGGGCTCGAAGGTCAGGCCGATTGCGTGCTTGGCCTTGGCGTACCTACGCCAGACTGGGCTGACGCCGCCGAACAGGCAATCGCTGCGGTTGGCGCATTGGGGGGCGGTGCGGTGACCTTCTCCGATGCCGACATTTCCCTCGTGGCGCTCGCGGGCACCTCGCAAAGTGACTTTGACCGCGTTGTAGGTGAGCTTGAGAGCAACCTGCCGGAGGTCTTTTCTCTCGCGTCCAAACTTCCTGAGCAGGTCAAGGTCGACGGTACGGGCGAGGCAGATCAGGGTCCGCCTGAGTTTGTCGCCACCCGCTCTCCCGAGGGTCGTGTTGCGCTCCGTGGCCGGGTGACCAACGAGCAGGTGCGCGAGGCGGTTAAGAGCTTTGCACAGGCCAGTTTCGGATCAGAGGCCGTTTATCTGGCCACTCGGCTCGATCCTGACCTGCCCGACGGTTGGCCAATCCGTGTTTTGGCGGGCCTTACGGCGCTCGGCCAGTTGAACAACGGTACCGTGGTTGTGCAGCCCGCATACATCGAAGTCCGTGGCCAGACAGGCAATCCAGACGCAAAGGCTGAGATCGCCCGCCATCTGGCGGAGAAACTGGGCGAGGGTGCGCATTATGAGATTGCCGTCACCTATCAGGCGCAACTCGATCCTCTCGCCGATTTGCCCACTCCCGAGCAATGTGTGGCGAAGGTCGTCGCGATAAACGAAGCCACAAAGATCACCTTTGAACCTGGCTCCACCGAGATCACAGGCCCCGCTATCGGAGTGATGGACAAGATCGCCGAAGTGCTTAAGGGCAAGTGCTCGGAAGTCGATTTCGCGATGGAGATTGGCGGCCACACCGACAGCCAAGGCCGAGAGCAAATGAACCAGCAACTCTCGCAACAGCGCGCGGATGCGGTACTTAACGCCTTGATGAACCGCCGTGTTCTGACCTCCAACATCACGGCGACCGGCTACGGTGAGGAGATGCCAATCGCCGATAACGAAACCGAGGAAGGCCGCGAAGCCAACCGCCGGATTGAGTTCACTCTGGTTCCCGCAGATGCCGTAAGAGAAGCCGAAGAGGCTGGCGCTGCTGCCAGTGATGAGGCAGAAGGTGAAAACCCGTCAAATGACGGGACCGAAGAAGAAGGTGAGGCGGAGACCGCGGGTGAGTAGATCGGAATTCATCATCGTCACGGCGATCATCCTCTTCGTCGCTTTCATCTTGGGATGGTTTGCCAACTGGCTCATCCACCGTCTAAGCCGGGTGACGCAATCGGAAATGGGCGAACTCGACAAGATGGCCCAATCGCTCCACGAAGCTGAAGAGACACGTGATCAAGCAATTGCTTACTTGCAGCAGCGTGAGGCAGAACTGACAAACCAGCTTTCCCAAACCGAGGCCGAACTAACCGCTGCGATGGACGGGCTTCGTGATGCACGGCGGGAAGCGGAGGAACTCCGGAGCTACATCGAGCGTCATCAGCAGGCCGGATGACGGGATTACCGTCTTCACTCTACGCCCCCTCTCAAACTCTCGCGGCGCACTCGGTAGAGTGGCGCCTCGGCTGATCCAGGCAGTTACTGACACCCACGCGGCCCGTTAGGACGGTCCCGGCAATGGCAACTCCCCAGGCGCCGCGCTTGTGTCAAAAAGGGCTCGCTTGCCATCTTCCGCACGAAATATTTGGCCAGCCGATTAGGCCCTAAGAAGCTGCTGTTTCAGATGCAACGGACAGCATAGCGAAACCATTCGAAAGCACTGGTCCGATCCCGGCTACGATCATGGCGAATGGTCTTCCGGCACCGGTGCCTACTCCCGGTGCCTCGGCCATTCCGCCGCCTATTAGGTCGTCTGGCAACACTTCGAAGATCACGCAGCGGCCAATGCCGCGACATTGGAACGCTATCCACCGGAGCGATTTCGGGGTGTACATAGCTCTTCTGCGAGCCTTTGGCTTCACCAGCGCTTCAGCGCATCCTCATCCGCTTCCACAGCTGCTACCCAGCCAGCGCCATCACGTGTCAGTTCTTTCTTCCAGAAGGGCGCTCGGCTTTTGAGGTAGTCCATTAGAAACTCCGCAGCTTCGAAAGCGGCGAGGCGGTGCGCGGAAGCGGTGGCAACCATCATGATCTGTGAGCCTGGCTCCAGCCGCCCGTGGCGGTGGATCACAAGAGCGCCGGTGAGCGGCCACCGGCTCTTCGCTTGTTCTACAATCCCTGCGATCGCCTTTTCGGTCATGCCCGGATAATGCTCGATCTCCATCGCCTCCAGACCTCCGGCGACATCACGGACCACACCCGTAAAGCTCACGACAGCCCCTGCACCTTCTTGTGCTTCAGAGAAACTGTTCAGCTCCGCTCCGGCGTCAAAGCTCTCTGTCTGGACCTGAACCTCAGCCATCACCCGCCCGTCATCGGCGGGAAGAAGGCCACCTCGCGCACGCCCTCCAGAGAAGCATCAAAGTCAGCTAATTCCTGATCCAGTGCCACGCGCAGGGCTGAGACATCCTCGAACGCTGCGGCATAGCGTGGCTCGCGGACGCGGAGCTCGTCAACCAACTCGGCTACTGTCTCGGCCCCGGTTTCGACAATCTCGCGCGGCAACCCGATCCGCTCGCGGACCCATGCAAAGTAGAGCACATCCACCGTCATTTCGGCCCCTTCAGGAACGGCAGCGCCTTACGGAAGTAGTCCCATCCTGTCACCAACGTAAGGGCGCCAGCGAGCCAGAGGACCCATATTCCCGTGACCGTTGCCCAACCGGCCGGGCCATCCCGGAAGCGCGCCAAGCCTCCCGGCCCGTCACCGCGGTGGGTCAACCAGTCCAGACCCGTGCCCAAAAACAGAATAGCAATAGCCACCATCTGAGTTGTGGTCTTCCACTTTGCGAGCTGCGTCACCTTCAAGGTACCTGCCGTATCGCCGAGGTACTCGCGCAAACCCGACACAAAAACCTCGCGAAACATGATCAATGTTGCCGGCAGCAGGATCCAGGGGTTCATGCCCGAGAAGCCCGTAATGACGAGCAGCGCGATCACCACCATCGCCTTGTCGGCAATCGGGTCGAGCATTGCTCCGATCTTAGTTTCCTGCTTCCATTTTCGAGCGAGCCATCCGTCGAAGAAGTCCGTCACTGCGGCGGCCATGAAGAGCACGAGAGCAAACCAATCTGCCCATGGGCGATGGAAATACAAGAACATCACCGCCACGCCGGGGGCAGCAAGCAGGCGCAAGACCGTCAGGATATTGGGGATCGTCCAGACCATGCTTCGGGTTTACCCCAGCCTTGGGGAGGGTGGAAGTGCGACGATTTCACGGTGTACTAACGTCTGCGGTCTGTCGTTCCGTGCTACCATGCACTGTAACGACAGGAGCGCAGACATGTCTGGAATACTTGCTGATGCGCATGGTTGCTACATAGGCACTGGCCGCTGGGCTGATGAGAAGGGTGACAGCCACGCTTACAACGTGGAACTGGAGCTTGCGCCAGAGAGTGACTACGGCATTTGGCTTCGGTTTCGGCACGTTTTTGTAGAAGAGAAAACGCCGGATGTGATGATGGAAATTCCGATGCAGGCGACTGCTCCCGGCATAATCACGTTTGAAATTTCCGGCATGCCCCAAGGCCTCGGTTACTTTACTCAAACGGCGCTGCATTTCACTCTTCCCGTGCCGAATGCCACCGTCGAGGTAACGCACATTTTCGAGAAAGGAGGGTGCCACGTGCTTGGTTCCAGCCAGAAAAACTCTCTTGGCCGCTATGTGATGTGGGAGGAACGGTTGGCGCGCTACTGAGGTCCTATGACCGCTTCTCGTGAAAAAAATCATAGATCTTCTGCGCCAAACCTTCGCTCACTCCGTCGACGGCCTTTAGGTCCGCCAATGCGGCTCTGCTCACGGCCTTGGCTGAGCCAAAGTGCGCTAGCAGCGCCCGTTTCCGGGTGGCGCCAACGCCAGCAATTTCGTCTAGCGGAGTAGCTGTCATGGATTTGGCGCGCTTGGCGCGGTGTGTTCCAATGGCAAAGCGATGTGCCTCGTCGCGCATTCTCTGGATAAAGTAGAGTACGGGGTCATTGTGCCTTAGTGCCATGGGCCGTTCACCCGATCTGTGAAACTCCTCCTTGCCCGCGTCCCGATCGATGCCCTTTGCAACGCCGATGAAGGGCACATCTTCCACTCCAAGCTCGGCCATGATCTCAGCAACCGCACTCACTTGCCCCGCACCCCCATCAATCAGCAAGAGGTCAGGCCAGGCTTCGGATTGGCGGTCAGGGTCTTCCTTCAGCAGCCGCTTGAAGCGGCGTGAGAGCACCTCCTTCATCATGCCAAAGTCGTCGCCAGGCACCAGATCCTCACCCTTGATGTTGAATTTCCGATACTGGCTCTTCACCCAACCGTCCGGTCCCATCACCACCATCCCGCCGACGGCATTCGTGCCTTGGATGTGGGAGTTGTCGTAGATCTCGATGCGCTGGGGAGCTGTGGCAAGGTCAAAGGCTTCAGCCAGCCCCTTTAGCAGCTTCGACTGAGCTGCGCTCTCACTCATCTTCCTTGCCAGACTTTCTCGCGCGTTCCTGAGCGCGCCTGCCACAATTTCGGCCTTTTCTCCGCGCTGAGGCACGTTCAATTCCACCTTGCGCCCGGCTGCCTCGGTCAGCAGTTGCTCCATGACCTCGCGATCTTCGATATCGTCTGACAGCAACACCAGCTTTGGGGGCTCTTTGGTGGAGTAGAACTGACCAACGAACGCCTGCAAGACTTCTGCCGGGCTCTCCGCACCACCAAGCCTGGGGTAGTAATCTCGGTTGCCCCAGTTCTGCCCGGCACGGATAAAGAACACTTGGACGCAGGCTAGGCCACCTTCCATGTGCAGCGCCATCACGTCTGCCTCCGGAGTGGACCGCGGGTTGATGCCCTGGGTTGTCTGCACAGCTGTCATTGCCCTTATCCGATCGCGCAGCGCAGCGGCCCGCTCGAATTCCATTGCTTCCGAGGCTTCCTGCATCTGCTCTGCCAGTTGTTCCTGCACACGGGTCGACTTGCCCTGCAAGAAACGCTCTGCATCGGCGACCAAAGCACAGTAGTCGGGCTCGCTGATGTGCCCGACACAAGGGGCTGAGCACCGCTTGATCTGGTAGAGCAGGCAGGGTCGTGTCCGGGTTTCAAACGTGGCGTCGGTGCAGTTCCGTAGCAGAAACACCTTCTGCAGTTGGTTCAATGTCCGGTTCACTGCTCCGGCGCTGGCGAAGGGGCCGTAGTAGGCACCCTTTTCCTTCTTAGCCCCCCGGTGTTTCTTGATCTGCGGAAAGCTGTGATCCTTTGCCACCAGAATATTCGGAAAGCTCTTGTCGTCCCGCAGCAGCACATTGAACTTGGGCTTGAGCTGCTTGATGAGGTTCTGCTCAAGCAGCAGCGCCTCCGTCTCGGTCGATGTGGTCAGGAACATCATCGACGCGGTTTCGGAGATCATTCGCTCAATGCGAGGGCTGTGGCCGGTCGGCCGGGCGTAGGAACTGACCCGTGCTTTCAGGTTCCGGGCCTTGCCGACGTAGAGTACCCGGCTCTCCGCATCGAGCATCCGATAGACGCCAGGAGACCCATCGAGGTGCCGCAACTGGTCGCGTATGACCTCATGGCCGGTCTTCATGCCACCTACTTGATCTAGTTCGTGATTCCCGCTCATGGCTGCAATGGTAGTCGGACAGGGGCAAGAGGAAAGCTCTCCACGGTTTCTGTGGATAACTCTTTGGAGAAACCCTCATGGAATGGAAAATCTCTTTGAATCACGGCGGATTCTGGAGTTTGCCTAAATTTTATGCGTGACGTTAAGGCGTTGTAATTGCGCACTATTTTTTCTTCAGTTTTGTAAATAAATGATTTCATTAAGGAATTTCTAAAGGTTTTGTAACGTTCTCGGCTACGCGGGATAACTCTGTATCCCACGGTATTCATGCCTTGATTGTCAGGAGACAACCGGACGCCACGGCAACTTTCGGCGACTAGGGATCAGCTGACGACGACCACAAGATATGCCACGTAGAGAAGACTGAATATCACGCCGACAGCACGGCCCATATTTTGGCGGAGGAAGACAAAGGGAATCAGGGCCAACGACGCCGCCAACATGACCCACAGATCAAACTGTAGGATTTCCGGGTCGACCGGGATCGGGCCGACGAAGCTTGCGATACCGATAATTGCCAGAAGGTTGAACATGTTGGAGCCGATCACATTGCCAAGCGCCACATCAGCCTGGTTGCGGAGCGCAGCCATAACCGTGGTCGCAAGCTCGGGCAAAGATGTTCCAATAGCCACTAGCGTAAGGCCAATCACCGTGTCGGAAACTCCCAGCACGGTCGCAATGCGAACAGAACTGTCGACGAGGAGATCTGCTCCGAGTGGCAAACCGACGAGCCCAAGGACGGTGAACACACCAATCTTCCACCAAGGCATCGTCGGGTCGGCGCCTTCCAACTCCTCTTCCTCGTCCGCGCCATAGTCCTGCGTGGCTGTAGCCCGACGGTGACTGCGCGCGGTGTGGATTGCATCCCACAGAACTCCCGCAAGGGCAGCGACAAGAACGAGTCCGTGCCACCAGCGGATTGGACCTAGGAAGCAGAGAGCAATGAAGAGCAGAGACCCCGCCACCATGAACATGAAGCTACGGCGGGTGTCGTGATCTTTAGTCGCCAAGACACGCATCAAAGCGGGCACGCCGAGCACGAGCAAAATGTTGGCTATGTTCGATCCGACGACATTACCGAGCGCCAGCCCGCCAGCGTTGTCGCGCACGGCTTTGACTGAAATCAGAAGTTCTGGCGCCGAGGTGCCGAATGCCACGATAGTTAGAGAGACGATGAGCGCCGGGATGCCCAGTCGAAGTGCGATGTTGACGGCACCTCGCACCAACGCGTCGCCCGCCAACAGCAGGATCACAAGGCCAAGCCCCGCGATCATGAGATCATAGGTCATGCTTTAGCGCTTCCCGCAGGCACAGTCGCCCGTCCCGATCCGGTAATTGCCACAATCCGGGCACCTCTTTGCCGACTCCATCCGTTTCGGCGCTGGCTTTTTGCCGGAAACCTTCTTCTTACCGAAGATCGCCAGCAGGCCCATCACGGCCAGAAAGAGGATGACAGCCTTGAGCAACATCTATAGCCCGAACCTTGCCCACATCGCGCGGTCTTCCACAGCGCCGACCGCTCCGTTCACGGCCTCCGCGCCCAACCGCCGCAAGAGGCCCCGCTTTGGGCCGTACACGGCAAACCGGGTCTTCTCCCCGAAGCGCTCTTTCATGGTTGGAATGAGATGTCCGACTGCATCGGCCAAACCGAGGTCAACGGCTTGGCGCCCAACCCAGATATCGCCCGTGAACAAGTCGACACCTTCTGGGAGTTTGCTACCGCGCCGTGCTTTGACCTGCTCGATGAAGTTGTCGTGGATAACTTTCTGAAGTGCCTCGAGACGCTCGACATCCTCGGGTTTCTCCGGCCGAAACGGATCCATGAAGCTCTTGCTTTGCCCGGCGGAGTGGACCCGTCGCTCGATACCGTGCTTGCCTATGAATTCGTGCAGACCGAAGCTGGCCGAGATCACACCGATTGAGCCGGTGATCGAATTTGCATCAACAACGATCTCGTCAGCTGCGGTTGCCAACCAGTACCCGCCAGAAGCAGCGACGTCTTCGACGAAGGCAAAGACCGGCACATCTTTTTCATCAGCAAGTCGGCGAATACGCGCTGCGATCATGGCGCTTTGGGTCGGGGAGCCACCGGGTGAATTGATCTGCAGAGCGATCGCTGCAGGCTTCCCGCGTACGAAAGCGCGCTCGATGCCTGACGCCATGCCGGCATCACTCATACCCCGCGCGCCTACCCCAATGGCGCCCTGCAGGCGCACTACGGCAATCAACGGAGGTTTTTCGACGAAGGGTATGAATCGGCGCATGATCACCCATGTATGTACCCCCGGGCATGCTGGCAACCCACGCCGCTGCGATGCTGCAATGCACATATAAGCCGTTAAAACCTTAACGTGTGTCCTCCCGGGCATAGAGCTTCCACGTGAGCATCAACGCCCGGTCCGCGCGCGACCTGATTTCCGCCTTGGTGGGCTGCGGAGCAGCGTGGATCGCGCGACGGATTTGGAAGTCTCCAAGCAGCAGGGCGATGTAAGTGTCGCAAATCGCTCCTGCATCGCCACCCTTTAATGCGCGCTCGTCCAGAGCCTTCTGGCAGAGTGCCGCAATCATGGGCTTAACTTGGTTCCGACCGGCGTCCGCGAGCGCGGCGCCCAAGCTGCCTGTAGGGTCGCCCGCGGCCGCTCGGGCCAAAGCTACAGCGCGGGGCGCGGTGAGCAGCTCAAGCAGCACCGGCCCCAGGCCGTCGAGCGCCTCGAGCGGCGAGGCATCCTCGGCCAGTGCCGCCTCCAGCCGCGCCACCAAGGACTCGCCGTTGCGCTCGGCCATCACCCGGAACAGGCCAAGCTTGTCGCCGTACCAGTTGTAGAGGGTCTCGTTGCTAGCCTTCGCCGCCTTGGCGACGGCCAGCATCGACATGCCCGCAGCGCCCTTCTGCTCGAGCAGCGCATAGGCCGCGTCGATGATCTCGGCTTCCCGCCTCGCCCGGGTCTCGTCGCGCATAGTGCAATCCCTTGTTGACACTTTTCCGTATATCACATTACGGATACGGTAAAAGCGTAACTCAATGTACAGATCGCAGCATGACCCTCGCCTTTCGCTTCTCTGCCCTCGTGGCGCTTCTGCTCAACGGCGCCCTGTTCGGGTTCTTCTATGCTTGGGTCTGCTCGACCATGTGGGGGCTCGATGCCGCGGCGCCGGAGGTGGCGATCCGCGCGATGCAGGCGATGAACGCTTCTGTCCGTAACGTAGTGTTCGCCCCGGCTTTCTTTGCCACCGGCCCGTTGTTGCTCGTCACCGCCGTGCTGGCATGGAAGAGCGGTCAGCCCGGCGCGGTCACAAGTCTCATGGCCTTGGCCGGCTGCGTGGTACTGCTGGGCGGCACGGTGCTGACCATGGTGGTCAACGTTCCGATGAACGAGGCTCTGGCCCTCGTAACCGAGGCGCAGATCGAAGCGCATGCCGCGACGGTCTGGTCCGAATATTCCGCCCCCTGGCAGGTTTGGAACCAGACCCGCACCGCGCTCACCGGCCTAGGGCTCGCGCTCGCCGGCGCGGCCCTGCTGGCGGCGCGGTCGACCGGAGCCTAGGCCCCGGTGATCTCGGCCATCGCGGCAAGAAAGGCCGCAACCTCGCCCTCGGTGTTGTAGTGGCACATCGAGACCCGCAGGCAGCCGTCGTAGCCGAGCGGGGTGAGCACGTTGCCCGAGTAGTGGTCGGCCTTGCGGGCGTGTGTGCGTATGCCGCGCTCACGCAGGGCCGACACCAGCGCCTCGGCCGTCATGCCATCGACAACGAGCGATACGAGCCCCTCGCGCGCCGGGTTGTCGGCACCGCCGAGCACAGTGACGCCGGGCAGCTCGGTCAGGCCCTTCTGGTTGCCAGTGCCGCGCAGCATGGCCTCGGTCAGGTCCCATTCGTGGGCGTGGATCGCCTTGGCCGCCGCCTCGATCTTGGCGCGCTGGTCGCCGGTTGCCCCCACCGCCTCGCCGAGCCATATGAAGTAGTCGATCACGTCGGAGAAGGCGGCATAGGCCCCGGTGTCGCGCGTGCCCATCTCCCAGGAGCCGCCGCCTTGGAGCGTGTCATGCGGGCAGGCCGCGAGCCGGTCAGAGAGCCAGGCGAGGCCGAAGCCGTGGCGCGCGAACATCTTGTAGGGAGAGACCACATAGCCATCCACGCCCGCCGCCGTCACGTCGACATGGCCGTGGGCGGCGTGCTGGATCCCGTCGACGATGATTGTGCACTCCGGCGAGACGGCGCGGATCGCCGCCGCGATGGCCGCCACGTCCATCCCCATGCCGGTCACCGGCGACGCATGCACGATGGTGGCCACCCGCACATCGGGCGTCATGGCTACGGCATAGGCATCGGGGCCGACGGTGCCGCTGGCGTCGTCATGGGCGACGACGATGTGCTCCAGCCCGGCCGCCTCGGCCCCCAGTGCCGCCGCTGAGCGGCTCGCGGGGTGCTCCATCGTCGAGCTGATGACCTTGCCGCCCTTTCCCTTCCAGGCGTTGCAGGCGGCGCGCGCCAGGCGGAAGAGCAGCTCGGTGCCGCTCTCGCCCACGATCACCTGCCCGCCGCTGGCGTTGAGAAAGCAGGCCGCATCCGTCTTGGCCTTGGCAATGACTGCAACCAGGTGGGCCGACATCGGGTTGTCGCGCCCTTGGTTGTCGGGGATCGCGGCAAAGGTGGCGGAAGTCTCAACCACGCTCTTCAGCGTCAGCGCCCCGCCCGCGTTCTCAAAGAAGATCCTCTCGCCGGTGAACGGATCACTCTCGACATGGGCAAACCGCGCCCGAACCTCTTCGATCAAACCTGCGTTGTTGCCCAGCATGAGTGCCTCCTTGGTTACCACCGCTCTATGCCTTGAGACCGGCTACAACAAGGCGATGAAGGCTGGATTCAGCGTGCGACACGAACAAACGTTTAAGGCTAGGATTTGAGGGCCAGGACCCTCCTCACGTCTAGGAACGTGAAAGTGCTCGTCGTTCGCGCGGAAGTAGCCGCCACAAAGACTTCCAGACGACTGCCTTTTGGCAAAAACTTCGACTAGAAGAATGCTCTTCGGCAGTTACACTATAGAAACGCCGAGACCGCAGCCACGCGCTCTGCGTTGTCTGTCGCCAACGTGCCATCCTCGTTAACCAGCGAATTCTCAAACCCGACACGCATTTTTCCACCTGCGGCAACAGCCGCCCGCAGGCACGCGGTCTCACCTTGCCCAAAGGCACAGACGGCCCAGTCCGCCTCGCGTCCGCCCAGCCAGTCCCAAAATGGCTCTAGCATATTAGGCTCCGAAGCCTGACCCGCCACATAACGCCCCAACACGAAGATCAGTTGAGTCTCTGGCTGCAAACCTCCCGGCAATACTCGCTCAAGATGTCGCGAATCTTCAACATCATAGAGGATGTGCTGCACCGCTATCCCGCGAGCCTCGGCCTCCGCATAGAACCGGGCAGCCAGACCATCCCCGTCGCGGCAAATCTCACGCACTGAGACGGAGACCATATCTGCGCCCGAGTGCAGCGCCACGTGGGCCTGATGCGCCGGGCCATAGCGTCCGCCAGCTTCCGTCGTAACCTGAACTGCCAAATCCGGCAGAGACTGAGCCAGTTCCGCAAGCGCCTCTCGGTAAGCACCAGAGTCCAGCAGGTGGCCACCCTCATCGTCGCGCAAATGCAAATGCAATCCGTCTGCTCCGGCCGCCTCGCAATCACGCGCGCACTGGACAACCTCCCATAGGGTTAGTGGCACCCTCGGGTGATCGTCGTGCGTTTTACTCGCCCCATTGGGGGCGACCATCAAGTATGGTAGCGACATGGCCAAATCTCCTCCGTGCTAAACTCCTGCGCTCGAGCCGAAGCGTCAACCGACCAACGGCACGCGCCGGATCAGCCTGAACCGGCCGTCATCGCCTTCGCCGACGAGGCAAAGAGACCTGATCTGGAATGGCGAAAGGCTCAGCTGACTCAGCGCGGACCCCAACGCAACCTCTGCACGGCGCGCGGTCAACGCATCAAGAGCGCCTGTCAGCGTGAGATGAAAGCGGAACTCATCCAAAACGTAAGGATAGCCCCAACGGAGCAACAGCGAGTCCTGCCGCGCCGTCAGCCCGCACTGACGTCTTCGATCCAGCTCAGCGGCGCCGGGAGGAGCCCGAAAGCCATCCAGTTCCGTCACAACCTTCGCTGCGAGATCCGAAAGAGGGGTGACATCACCCTCCGGTACGAGCGCCAGAAACCGACCCAATGCGGCGAGGCGTAAGCCGTCCAGCGACACTGGCGCGGTGTTGGCGCATACTTCACACAGCGTGGCCTCCAAGCCTTCCCTATGCTTGCCCTGCACTAGCCGGAAGGGTGGTTTGATCGTTCCATGAAAACCGTACTTGCGCGGCGCTTCCGTGAGCGCAGCCATGTCCAGACCGGTAACTTCCGACTGCGCAACTTCCCGACCCAACTCGGCATCCCAGCCAAGCCAACTAGCCCCGAAGTTTGCAAGCGCGCCCACAGGCGGAGTGTAGTAAATCGCGTATCGGCTGAACTTGTTCATCGGGCCATCTCTCTGTCAGCCAAGCAACATCTCGATGACAGACCGGCGCAAACTGTGGCGAGATTTAGTGAAAGGGAAGGCGTATTGGCCACAGAAGGCAACCAAATGTTAACAGCGAAATCCGTAAGGTCACTGCAATCAGCTTGCCTTTAGGATGAATGATAACGCCATGTCTACTCAGCCTGTGCCCTTCCCTGCGCCCCCCACCGCGACCGCCACCGCCATGCCAACCCGCCTCCGCGCTTTGGTCATCGACGATGATGATATCGACCATCTCCGGCTTCAGCGCATTTGCGAGCGCGCCGGGCTCGATCTGGAAATCACCGAGGCATACACGATTGCAGAAATGCGTGAAAAACTCGACGCGCCGTTCGATGTCGCTTTCATCGACTACAATCTTGGCATGGAAACCGGGCTTGATGCACTCAAGGTGATACTCGGGCATGAAGAGCAGGCACAGATCATTCCGATCATGCTCACCTCCGTCACCCGCCGTGCGATCGCGGTTGAGGCAATGCGCCGAGGATGCGCCGACTATCTAGTGAAGGAAGAACTGTCGGTCGATAACTTGCGCAAGTCCATGGTGTCTGCCTTCGAGCGACGTATGTTCTACGCGTCCATCTCCGATGCTCGAGCCTTTCAGGACAAGATGAAGCGGACGATCCGTCAATTCCTCACGTCTTGCGGTCCGGAGATGCGCGAAATCCTCAGCAATGCGCTGTCGACCATCCGCAAGATGCGACAGGATGACAGCAAGAGCACGGCCAACGAGCACGTCACCTTGCTCGAACGAGGATGTAAAGATCTCGTCATCTTTCTGGATGACCTGATGAGCATAGTCGAGCAGAGCAAGCTCGAATCCGCCCGCAACATCAAGCTTGTAACCAACAACGGCTGACCTCATCCGAGCACACGCCATGAGCCCCAATGCGACTGTCGACCAAGGCTCCGCCCGCGCGCTTACCCACCGGATTACCTTGATCGCGGTTGGCGTTGTTCTGGTGGTGAGCCTGCTCTACGGCTCCTACCATGTACTCGCGGCGCGATCTGCCGCTCTGCGCGCTACTGAAACGGAGCTACAACAGCGCGCCAGTTTCTATGCGGGGCAAATTTCTTCCGGCTTCAGAGAGATACAGGATCAGGGTGCTACTCTGGCCCGCCATCCGCCCGTTGCTGGAATTGTTCGCGCAATGGCCGACCCGCGTGGGATGGATCCTGCCGATGGCTCCTCGCTTTCGCAGTGGAAGGATCGGCTAGCCGTCATCATGACCAACAAGATAGAGGTCCACCCGCACTTCACCCAGATTCGCCTGATACTCGCTGAGGGCGACTGGCGCGAAGTAGTGCGGGTTGATCGACGCGAGGGCCAATTGCTGCGCGTTCCAGAGGCCGATCTGCAAACCAAAGGCACCGAACCCTATCTCGACCGCATACAGGCCATCCCCGAAACGGAGCCATACTTTTCGCGCATCACATACAACCGCGAACACGGCAGGCGCGATGGCGGGCCGGTCACAATTCGGTATGTTCAGCCAGTTCGTGACGCAGCCGGCGCAACGGTCGGGGCACTTGTGTTCAACGCGGACTATGCAGAACTTCTCAAAGCAGTTCGGCCCGGTGTGCTTAAGAACCAGTCTGTGGCAGTAGTGAACAGCGAAGGAGACTATCTCCTTTTCCAGCATGGCGAGAGTTCAGCGCGCTTCTACCACCACACCGACTCCGGCTTTCGGCCCCTACCACAAGCAGAAGAGTTGGGCAGCCGGCTCGGCAAGAACTCCTTTGCTGACCTTGATGACGAGTTGGTCTACCTATCGACGGTTCCAATGGACCCGAGCCAGCAAGTTCCGGCGCAGTTTGGCGTTTTGACCTTCGGTGCTCGAGAAATGTTGGAGAGTAACGTCAAAGGCGTACTCTTGCGCCACTTGCTGATCACCCTCGTCCTTGTCGGTTTTGCGGCTGGAGTCACGCACGTACTCGCATCGGAAGTCGGAAGCACATTTGAGGCGCTCCATCGCGCCGTCGATCAGAGTCATAAGCGATTGGGTTGGACGCTGCGAAACATGGCGGACGGATTGGTAACGATCTCAAGCGATGGCATCGTCGAAGAGATAAACCCGGCGGCCGAAGAGATGTTTGGCTACACCGCATCTGAAGCGGCAGGTCAGCCCCTAACCCGGCTCATGTTCAGCGAAGACGCCATCGGGCACCAATCCCACGTTTCCAAAAGCCGGGTCGGCCCAAACCGCACGGCCATGGCCCTCAACCGAGAGATTTACGGGCGCCACAAGTCTGGCACCAGGGTTCCAATTGAAATCTCCGTTAGCCGTGCCGAACTGGATGGCGAAGTCAAGTTTATCGGCATGGTCCGTGACATCACCGAGCGCCACGAGGCGCAGGCGCGTATGTCAGATCTTGTCGCACAACTCCGCCGCTCTAATGAAGAACTTGACCAGTTCGCCTATGTCGCGAGTCATGATTTGAAAGCTCCTCTCCGGGTTATCCAGAATGCCTCGCAGTGGCTGGCTGAAGACCTTGAGCCACATCTGACTGACGACACGCGTGAAAGCCTGGATCTGCTGAAAAGCCGAGCAACGCGAATGGAGCGTCTGCTGAACGATCTGCTGGAGCACTCCCGGATTGGCCGAAAAGGTCAAATGGTGGAGGAAGTTGCCGGAGCTGATTTCATCCAGAACCTCGTGGGCCTCCTGAACGTGCCTGAAGGCATGAAATTTGAGACCGAGGGTTTCAACACCGGACGGCTTCCTCAGATGCCGCTTCAGGTTGTCATCCTGAACCTCGTTTCAAATGCATTCAAACACCACGACCGAGAGGAAGGCACGGTGCGCCTCGCCCTCTCCGAAACAGCAGATGCCTGGCTCTTTACCGTCAACGATGACGGACCTGGTATCCCGCCAGAGTTTCATGAGCGCGTGTTTCAGATCTTCCAGACTTTACGCCCGCGTGATGAACTCGAAGGGTCTGGAATGGGCTTAGCGATCGTCCGAAAGCATGTCGACCTCGCCGGAGGCGAGATCTCTCTGCACTCAGATGGAAACCGAGGCACCACCTTTCGCCTCAAATGGCCCAAAACCTCGGCTGGTTCGCAACCCGAAGGTCTCGCTGCATGAATGCTCCCCTCCATCCCGATGCACTTCGAACCATGCTCAACATTATCCTTGTAGAAGATGATGACGGCGACGCGAAATCAGTAAAGCGGGCTCTTAGCCGTTCCCGTATCGCCAACCCGGTACACCGAATGCGTGATGGGCTGGAGGCGCTCTCCTTCTTGCGCAGCGAGGCTGAAGAGCTGCCGCCAGAGCACTATGTGATCTTGCTCGACATCAACATGCCCCGAATGAACGGTCATGAGTTCATGGCCGAGCTACGCTCGGACCCCCGCCTCCACCGAGCGGTTGTGTTTATGTTGTCGACCTCGGAGGACGAAACGGACATTGCCCGCGCATACGACAACAATGTCGCTGGCTACGTACTCAAGGGCAACGCTGGCATGGATTTCCTACGGCTCATCGAAGGAGTTGAGCACTATTGGAGTATCGTCGTCTTGCCGGACATGTCTCATTCTAGCCCAAAGAGCGGTGGCTGACGATGTCATTTAAAGTGCTCATCGTCGATGATGACGCAGGCGATCGCAAACTGCTTCGACGCCTCATTACCCAGCACGGAAGCCGTGCCGAGATTTCCGAAGCCGCTAGCGGAGAAGAGGCTCTGGTCAATCCAGACTTGGAACCCGACCTCATCTTCTTGGACTACCTTCTGCCGGATGCGCGTGGCGTTGACTTGATTTCTCTACTCGCCGATTGCTGGCCGCGTGCAGCTATATGCATGATGACCGGACAGGGAGATGAGGAAATCGCGACGCTTTCGATCCAGCGAGGCGCCGTCGATTACCTGCCAAAGCGAAACATCAGCGCGGCCGCGCTGGATCGAGTCATCGAAAATGGCTGTAAACTTGCTCGAATGCGCTGGCAGCTTGAAGAGCATCGTGCGGATCTTTCGGTCTTCTCTGAGGTGCTCGTGCATGACCTGAAAGCACCGATCCGCTCGATGCGATTTCTGGTCGAAAAACTGAACGAAGATCTCGCGGAGGGCACGGCCAACGAGGTCCAGCGTGATGTTCAACTAATTGGAAAATCTGCGGATAGACTGAACGAACTGGTCACCAGTCTCGCGAGCCATGTTCATCTGGACCGCGAGACTGTTGAAGAGCAAATCACCATCGCGGAGCTTGTCGAAGAGACGCGCCTGTCGCTACTGGCCGAGGTCGAGCGTACGGGAGCAAGAGTGAGGCTGGAGGGGAACGCTACCCTAACCTGCCATGTGCCTAGGATCATCCAACTACTCCAAAACTTGATCGGCAACGCGATTAAGTATGCTGGCGAGTCGCCCCCAGAAATTACTGTGCGGTGCAACCGAAGCGATGATGCCATTCACCTCGAGGTGGCGGACCAGGGCATTGGCATCCCGCTTGAGTACCGCAAGACCATCTTCGAGCCGTTCAAGCGACTGCCGGTCGCTGTCGCGATCCCTGGTACAGGCCTTGGGCTGGCCACCTGCCGCAAGGTAGTCGAGCGTCACGGCGGTCGAATCTGGTGTGATGAAGCGGCCACCCAAGGAACGATCATTCACGTGAGCCTCCCACACCGCTGCCCTTCCCAGTCGCGGGCCGACTGACCCCCGTTGCAGCGCGGCCCCGATGCTCTACCATCGGGATAGGTACAGAGACCCGCAGCAGCAGGAGCCCCCGGTGAATAAGTCCGATACCCCGACCGCACCCCACGCCATTTACGGCGTCAACCGATGGGGCCGTGGCCTTGTTGAGGTCATGGAGAGTGGCGAAATCGGTCTTATGGACCCGCTGAACCCCGGGGCTAAACCTGTCAGCCTGCCTGGGGTCGTGAACGCCCTCTCCGAACGGGGCATTCAAACGCCCGTGCTCATCCGAGTGACCCAGTTTCTTCAATATGGTCTTCAGCGGGTGACCGGAAGCTTTGCCGATGCAATCGCAAATGCAGGCTACAAGGGCGCCTACCGCGGTGTCTTTCCGATCAAGGTGAACCAACAGGAACAGGTGGTGCGCCGGCTGGTCGAATATGGTGCTCCGATGGGTTACGGGCTGGAGGCCGGCTCAAAACCCGAACTTGTGATCGCATTAGGCCAACCGTTGGCGAAAGATGCGCTGATCATCTGCAACGGCACCAAGGATGAGGAGTTCGTTTCGCTTGCCACGCTTTCCCGCAAGGCCGGCTTCAACACTTATATCGTGCTGGAGAGCCTGAACGAGGTCGATATTGCCATCCGCGTCGCCAAGGATCTTGGCATCGACCCGCTGCTGGGTGTTCGGATCAAGCTGACCAATCAGATCGGCGGTGCTTGGGCTGCCTCTTCAGGGGATCGTTCGGCTTTTGGCTTAAACTCTGAGCAGCTTGTCACGGCTGTTGAAAAGCTGAAAGAGGCGGACCTGCTCCACTGCCTCACACTCCAGCACAGCCACCTCGGCAGTCAGATCCCTGATGTGAACGATGTGCGCCGCGCCGCCTCTGAGGCCTGTCGGTATTTTACAGAACTTCTAAAGGAGGGCGTTCCGCTCACGCGTCTCGATCTGGGTGGCGGCCTTGGCATTGACTACACTGGCGAGGCCAGGGCGACCGAAAGCTCCGTGAACTACTCTGTCGCTGAGTACTGCACCAACATTGTTGAGACGGTAAAATACGCGATGGATGAGGCTGGGGCAGATCACCCCGACCTCGTGACCGAAAGTGGGCGCGGCGTCGTCGCGCTTTCCGCAGCGCTGGTTTTCGATGTGCTAGAAACCACTCGATATGATGTCGAAAGCGCGCCTGAGCCTGAGCCTAATGACCACCACCTCGTGTCCGATCTGGCCGGAATTGCAGCCTACCTTGAACCTCAGCGCCTTCAAGAATGCATCAATGACGCCACCTACTATCGCAATGAACTGAGAGCGATGTTCCGCCGCGGGGCGATTGGCCTTCGGGAGGTTGCCCGCGGCGAGCGCATCTATCTTTGGCTCATGTCGCGCATTCACGACATTGCCGAGGCACCCGGAGGCCCCACCGAGATTCTTGATCAGCTCGACACGACCGCTGACATCCTCCACTGCAACTTCTCGCTCTTCCAGTCGCTGCCCGACGTATGGGCGATTGATCAGTTACATCCGCTTGTGCCGCTGCAAAGGCTGAATGAGACACCCGATCGTCGCGCGATTCTTGCCGACATTACTTGCGACTCCGATGGCAAGATCGACAGCTTCATTCTTGAGGACGGTACTGCCAGCACGCTGCCCGTGCATACCGTGGAGGAGGGCGAGCGTTATCACTTCGGGACTTTTTTTGTTGGTGCATATCAGGAAACGCTGGGCGACCTACACAACCTCTTCGGTGATACGAATGTGGCAACGATCACACTGCGCGAGGACGGCGGCTTCGATCTCGTAGAGGAGCTGCAAGGAGATACGATCAGCGAGGTGCTGAGCTACGTCGAATACACACCACGCGATATTTCAGACGGCTTCAGGAAGCGCGTGGATGCAGCGATTTCCGAGGGCGGGATTGATGCCAAGGAAGGCCGCGAACTGATCCAAGCTTTCCGCAACAGCATGCACGGTTACACTTACTTCGAGTAGGCTCAGGCCCTCTTGGGCCGCTGAGCAAAAATAGAGAGCAGCGCCAAGAGGCCCGAACCAAGCATCAGCACAACCGAGGTGGCATTCAGCACCGGGGTCGATCCCGCTTTGACCATGCGGTCATACATCGTGATCGTCAGTGGCGAGTCTGAGCCGACAAGGAAGAGCGTGGTGTTGAAGTTCTCGAACGATACAAGGAAGGCGACCACGAAGGCCGAGAACATCGCCGGGAACAAGAACGGCAGCGTTACCGTCGAGAGGGTACGGTACCGAGAGGCCCCTAGGTTCAGTGCGGCTTCCTCCAACGAGATGTCGAACTTTTCCAGCCGTGCAATGATGACCAGCGAGGTGATCGTTACGAGGAAGGAGAACTGACCCATAACCACCAGCGGGATGCCCGGCCGCAACGACGTGAGAAACACGCCAAACCATTGGTCCGCGAGCCCGGCAATGGTGGAGGCCAGCACTAGGATCGAGATACCGAGGATCACACCGGGGATCACCAGCGGCACCACCATCAGCACGTAGAGCGCGTTCTTGAAGCGGAATTCCTTGCGCACAAACAGGAACGCATTGCAGGTGCCCACCGCCACCGAAAGTGCTGCAACGATCACCCCGATGTAGAGCGAGTTGCCGAGGCCCTGCAGCAGCCGGCCATCGTGGAACAGGCCTAACTTCGGCTCGCTGGGCGAGAAGAACCAGTCCCACGTAAAGCCGTTCCACGGCAGAGAGGGGAACATGCTGTCGTTGAATGCAAAAACCCCTGCTGCCACCAGCGGCGCCACGAGGTACAGGAAAAAGGCTACAACGTAGCCTCTGTAAATCCACATCAGCCCGGCAGAACCCTGCATCGCGCTCACTCCTTCGCCACGGTGGTTGCCAGGCTTTGCCCGGTCAGCCGGAGCCCGGCCCAGACCACGAACGAGGTGAAGACGAGCAGCGAAACCCCGAAGGCAGATCCGCTCTCCCAGTTATATCGCGTGATGAACTGGTTATAGATTTGCTCCGTGAACCAACTCGAGTTCTTGCCACCGAGCAGGATCGGGGTCAGGTAGCTGCCCGCCGTCAGCATAAATGTGATGATGCAGCCTGCGACGATGCCCGGCATCGCATAGGGCACGATGATCCTGCGGAAGACTGTGACGCGTGAGCCGCCAAGGTTGTATCCCGCCTCCAGCAGCGCGTCGTCCATGCCTTGAAGGGTCGATACCAATGGCACAATCATGAATAGGATTACCGTGTAGACGAGACCGATGATGACCGTCATGTCGTTGTAGAGCATCTCGATCGGTTGCGAGATGATCCCCCATTTGACCAACGTCATTGAGATCACACCGGTCTCACGCAGAAGCACGATCCACCCATAGGCGCGGACGAGGTCGGAGACCCATAGCGGGATCAGACACATCAGGAACAGCGCGGCGCGCGAGCGTTCGCGGGCAATTTTGGCAATGTACCAAGCGATGGGGAACCCGATCACCAGAGCAAGCGCGGTGACGAGAATACTCATCCAAGCCGTCCGCAGTAGCGTATTGCGGTATACCGGCTCTGTGATGAAGTCGAAGTAGTTCTTGAACCCGTATTCGTAGGTGTTGATCCCCACCTTCTCGCGGATCGAGACATATCCGATCCCGATCTGCGGCAGGATGATCAGCAGCAGAATCCACAGCGCAAAGGGAGTGAACAGCAGGATCAGAGAGAGGCGCCCCGCGTCGCGGCTCATGCCGCGGCCCCAGAGCCTGGCCGTCTTGCAAAGATACGGGCGCGGTCGGGCGTCCAACTCACGGTCACGGCGCTGCCCTCACCCACATCGCTGCGCTGCTCGGGATCGGCAACCTCGATGAGATTGCGTCCGGTCTGCACGAGGATCCGACTCGACGCGCCATTGAAGAGAAGGCTCTCCACCTTGCCGCCCAACTGGCAACCGCTCTCGCCCTCGCCGAGCTTCAGCGCCTCTGGCCGCAGAAACACCTCTACCGCGTCACCGCTTTTGCTGCCATCGGAGACGGTGCCAATCACTTCTTTGCCGCCCTCAAGAATGACACGGCCTTGATTGCCGCGCACTTCACCCAACTTGCCTTCAAGCACCGTGGCGTCGCCCACGAACCCGGCCACAAAGCCAGAAGCGGGCGCGTCATAGAGCGTTTTCGGCGCACCGATTTGTTCAAAACGCCCGGTGTTCATCACGGCGACATTGTCAGACATTACCAGCGCTTCAGATTGGTCATGGGTGATGTAGAGAAATGTCGTTTCGAACTGGTGCTGCAGTTGCTTCAGCTCGATCTTCATGTGCTCGCGCAGCTTCAGGTCCAGCGCGCCGAGTGGCTCGTCGAGAAGCAATACATCGGGCTCCAGCACCATGCAGCGAGCAATCGCGATCCGCTGTTTCTGTCCGCCTGAGAGCTGGTCGATCTTCTTGTCTTCATTGCCGGGCAGGCCGACCCTGTCCAGCACTCGAGCTACCTTGCCCGCAATTTCACTCTTCGGCTCTTTCCGGCAGCGCAGGCCGTACGCAATATTTTCGCCCACGGTCATCATCGGAAATAGCGCCAGGTGCTGAAACACCATCTTAACGTTGCGCTTGTTGGGCGGCAGCTTCAGCACGCTCTCGCCCTTGATGGCAATATCGCCCGAGGTCGGGCGCTCGAAGCCCGCGATCATCCGCATCAACGTGGTCTTGCCACAGCCCGAGGGCCCGAGGATCGAGAAGAACGAGCCCGAAGGAATGTCGAGCGACACATCCGAGACGGCGGTAAAGGTGCCGAACGTCTTGGTCAGATCGGTGCAGCTCAGGTCATACATGGGCGGGTCTTTCTGTCATCGGCCCGTAGGGCGGGATTTGTCCCGCCATCCGAACGGAGCCGGAAAAGGGCCGGAGTGCAAGCACCCCGGCCCATTCATCCTCAGTTGGCAGCCTTGATGCGCTCCAGCGCCAGGCCTTCCATATCCTCAATCCCCGGCGGGATGTTGGCGAAGAACTTGAGGTTATCCAGGTCTTCCTGATCGAAAGCTGCCGAGATCGCGGCCTTCTTGTCGTCGGGCATCAGATCGATCCCGTTCGGCACGGCAGCGATGGCGCCGGTGGAGGCCGACATCATCTTGGTGATCTCGGGCCGCAGCACGAAGTTGATCCACTTGTAGGCAGCATCGTCAGCTTCGCCACCGCGCGGGATGGTGAAGGTATCGATCCAGGCCAGCGCACCGGTCTCAGGCGGCACGAAGACGATATCGGGGTTCTCGCCGTAGAGCTTGAACGCCGTCGAATCCCAAGTCTCCGACACCACGACCTCGCCCGAGAGCATTAGCGCGCTTAGGTCATCGCCGCCGCTCCAGTAAGTCTTGATAACAGACTTACAGGCGATCAGCTTCTCGGTGACCTGATCCAGCATATCCTGATAGCCTTCAGGGTCCGCATAGAGCGCAAAGGGGTCCATGCCCATGCCATAGGCTGTGCCGAGGAGAATGGTGCGGCGCAGGCGCATCGAGGTGCGGCCAGCGTATTGCTCGTCACACAGGTCGTTCCAACCGGCGACCTCAGGGGCCTCCTTCATGTTGGCCATCACGCCAGAGGTGCCCCACTGGTGCGGCACCGAGTAAACCTCACCTTCGATGGTGGTATTGGCCTTCACGCCCTCCAGCAGGTTCGGCGTCATCGCGTCGGTGTTGATCTGGCTGAGGTCCAGCGGCTTGTAGATGTTGTACTCCAGTTGCGCGGCGTAAACGCGGTCGTGGCTGGGCTGAGCGAGGTCAAAGCCCGTGCCGCCGGTGGCGCGCAACTTGGCGATCATCTCTTCGTTGTTCGAGAGCGTTACCTCAACATCAATGTCGGGATACTCGGCTTCGAATGCGGCGATCACATCCTCGGGGGCGTAACCGCCCCACGTAAGCAGACGCAGCGTCTCGGCGTTGGCAGTGCCGCCCGCCAGTACCATCGCGGTGCCCGCAAGCAGGGCGCGGAAGGTGGGTTTCATGTCAGATCCTCCGGTTGGGTCTAATGGTGTCTGTCGGCCCGTCTTGTGCGGGCCTTCCAGTGAGTGAAGCGCAGATTGGTTTGGTCCGAAAGGTCCATTCCGCGCATGCTGGCAAACCGATACAATGCCGTTACAAACCGAGGCGGTCGAGCATGCGATAGCCTGCAACCGCTGCGGGCAAAAACCAAGGGTCGCCCTTGTAGAAGGGGCGCGTGGGGAAGCTTGGGGTCATCAGCGGGGTCTCCCCGGCCGGGTCGCCAAGCACTTTGAGCCCTGCCTTCATTCCGAGATAAGAGGCCATACCAACGCCCGATCCGCAATAGCCCATGGCATGGCGGATCCGGCCGCGCACGCCCGCGTGGGCTAGCTTGTCAAAGGTGAAGGCGACAAACCCCATCCAGCTATGGGTGATCCTCACGCTCTCGAGTTCGGGGAAAAGCCTTACCATCTCGGCCCTCAGCCGCGCGGCGGCGACCTTTGCGCCAGCCTCCCCCGCAGCCGCACGTCCGCCGAAGAGCACGTGCTTTCTGTCGGGTGAAGCACGATAGTAGTAAATCACCCGGCGGCTGTCGCAGTGCATCCGGTTCTTCGGAAACAGGCGATCCATGACGTCCGCTGAGAGCTCTTCGGTTGCGATGATGTAGCTACCAATTGGTATCACGCGCTCCCGGTGCCAAGGTGTGGCTTCCTGTGTATAGCCATTGGTGCCAACCACCACATCTTTCGTGGTGATGCTCCCATGATGCGTCCGGACGACAACGTCGTTGATGCCCTCATCCATCGCAACAACTGAGCAGTTGGGCAGCACCATGACCCCGGCTGCTAGTACCTTGGCGAGTAGCCCTGCATGGTATCGCCCAGGGTCCAGAGCTCCGTAGTTTTTATGAACGATACCGCCGTGGTACCAATCGCTGCCGATCTCTTCGCGCTGCCTGTCCTTCGGCACGGAGATGATGCTTTCGCCATCAGCTTCGTGGTTCATCTCCACCCACGCTCTTGCGGTCGCGGCCCCATCGAACCGCCCGCTGAGGCGATAGTCGCAATCAATACTCTCGGCCTTGATGAACTCCCCGAGGAAGGCGAGCGACGCCGGACCCTCGGCGCGGATTCCAGCGGCCAGTTCGGCCCCGTGTTTCGCAGTCAGCTCGCGTAGGCTGGGCTTGATCGAGTAACTAAGTTGCCCGCCGTTCCGGGTCGAACATCCCTCGCCGATGCGGCCTTTCTCCAACACCACCACCGAGCGCCCGCCCCGAGCAATTTGCAAAGCGGCGTGCAGTCCGGTGTAGCCGGAGCCAATCACAACCGCATCGGCGCGCGCTGGCAGATCACGGCGCTCAATTTGGACCAATGGCGTTGTGTCCCACCAGTAGGGTGTTGTCTTCAGCTCCATCCGCTGATCCTGCATCCGACCAGCGCCCTGTTCAATCGACTTCGCTCACGGCATAGCTGGCAGACTCCAACCAATCTGGCTCGATCTCCACGCCCCACCCAGGAGCATCTGAAACCTCCACCGTACCGTCCTCCACCTTATAAGGATCGTTGCGATAGAGCCCGTATTGCCATGGGTAATAGTCGGCGCCTTCGATTGAGAATTCCAAATATGGCCCAGCGTTAGGTATCGCCCGCAGCAGGTGCATTGTGAACAGCGTCACCAGCCCGAGGTTGGCAGCATGGGGCGTAATAGGAAGCCCGGCGGCCTGCGCCATCCGTGCCACCTGCAGCGTGCGTCCGATCCCGCCAAGATAGAGCACATCCGGCTGGGCCACGTTCACCGCCTTCAGCTCGAACATCCGCCGCCACGTTGGCAGCCAGCAGTCCTGCTCTCCGCCGGTCACGTCGATCTCGAGCGCCGCCGTCACCTCTGCGGTCTGCTCTAACTCCCAGTAGGGGCAAGGCTCCTCGTAGTGCACGATCCCGTTGTCTTGGAGAATCTTGCCATAATGGATCGCGCGTTCGGGAGTGTAGCAAGAGTTGGCATCGACGAGCAGCGCCGCGCCCTCGCCAACGGCTTGGGCGATGGTCGGGATGATCTCTTCGGTCCGCCCCTCCCACTCGTCTCTGTTCCGGCCCACCTCGGCCCCGATGCGAAACTTGAAGGCATCGAAGCCAAACTCGCCCCGGAGCCGCCTGAACCGCTCGGCCTCGTCGGCGGGTGTAATGTCGCGCTTCATGGATGAGGCATAGGCACGGACCCTACCCGGAGACCCGCCCAGCAACTCCGCCACGGGCTTGCCGGCCACCTTGCCGCGCAGGTCCCACAGCGCTGTCTCCACACCGCCGATTGCCCGGCACATGTAAGAGCCGGGGAACTTGTGTTCCTTTTCCCAAGCCCGGTCGAACAGGTCGTCTTGGGACGTAACAGGATCGAATTCCACACCAAGTACATGGGGCGCGACCTGCCGGTGTAGCACTTGGGAGGTAGTGTCACTCTGGTAGGTCGAGACCTGCCCCCAGCCTTCGTTGCCCATCTCGTCGGTGACGCGGACGAAGCCAATCTCGGGAATGGAAAATGTCTCGATCTTGGTCAGTCTCATGGCATCGGGCTCCCTGTTCGTGGCGATAAAACTTGCCAAACGGTCTGGCGGTAAGGTCCACTCTTCAATGGCTGGCAGACCATTATGGAGACGTAATGACAAAGTATGCGGGTGGCGCGCTTATTCCCGGCCTTTCGGTGGACCGGTCCGATGCAGCGTCACTTTCCATGCAACTCGCAACTCGACTGCGGGACATGATCCTTTCAGGCGAATTGCCGCCCGGCACCCGGTTGCCGGCGACGCGTGTTCTGGCCCGCGATCACGGGGTGAGCCGCACCACCGCCGTCACCGTCTACGAGCAGCTTGCCTCCGAGGGCATGGTCACCAGCCACGTGGGCGCGGGCACCTATGTGTCGCAGGAGGTGCGCCCGCACGCCCCCGCTGCGCCGCGTCCGCAGAGCCTGCCCCGCGTAGCGGGCGGGCATCCGGCGCAATTCTTTCCGCGGCTCGAGCACCCACGCAGCCCGCGCCCCTTCGTCACCGGCATGCCCGCCTTCGATGCCTTCCCGATGGCGCAATGGGCGCGCATGCAGGCGAAGTACTGGCGCAGCCCTCGCGCCAGCATCATGAGCTACCCCGATGCCGCCGGCCTGCCCGCGCTGCGCGAAGCAATTTGCCGCCACCTTCGCGCCAACCGCGGCCTTACCTGCGCGCCCGAGGAGGTTTTTGTGTTTGCCGGGGCGCAGGATGCCTTTCTGCAGATTGCCCAGATTCTGATGGAGCCGGGCGACCCGGTCTGGATCGAGAACCCCGGTGCTATCGGCGCCCGCAACGCCTTTCTCGCTCGTGGTGCTCGGTTGGTGCCCGTTCCAGTCGATGCCCAGGGTCTCGATGTTGCTGCAGGTCGAGCCGCCGAGCCACAGTTTCGCGCGGCATTTACTACCCCTGCTCACCAGCACCCGCTCGGCATGCCCATGTCGCGCGACCGGCGGTTCGAGCTGCTCGAGGAGGCAGAGCGCGCCGATGCCTGGGTAATAGAAGACGACTACGTCGGCGAGTTCCACTACGGTCGTGCGCCCCTGCCGCCGCTGAAGGCGCTCGATGCCGGGGGGCGGGTGATCTATGTCGGCACTTTTTCCAAGGCGCTGTTTCCGGCCATTCGGCTGGGCTACGCAGTAGTCCCGCCAGGCCTTACGGATGTATTCACCCGCACGCTGGAGGCCGCCGCGCACGGCGTGTCGCATTCGGTGCAGGCGGTCGTTGCCAGCTTTATCGATGAGGGCCGTTTCTCCGCACATATCCGTAGAATGAGAGACCTGTACCGCGACCGGCGGGACGCGCTGATAGAAGCTGCCGAAGCACACCTGAAAGGTTCGCTGAAGGTGCAGCCCACCGAGACGGGCTTTCATACCGTCGGGCTCTTCCCAGAACCCCGCTGTGAGAAGACCGCCGCCAAAGCGGCGTTGGCGGAAGGTCTGGCCACCTCACCCCTGTCTCGCTTTGCACTTGCGCCCATCGCCCAAGATGGTCTGACTCTCGGATTTTCTGCCGTGCCGCGAATTGAGATCGAGCGTGGGGTCGAACGGCTTGCGCATGCCCTCAGAGCCGCGCCGCGATAAGGTCGGCCGCCTTCTCACCGATCATCAGCGCGGGCGCATTCAGGTTTCCCGACGTGATTTGTGGAATGACTGAGGCATCCGCCACCGTCAGCCCTTCGATACCGCGCAGGCGGAGGTCGGGGGTGGTCACGGCGCTCTCTTCCGGCCCCATGGCGCAGGTGCCGCAGGGGTGGAAGACAGAACCTGTCACAGCCCGGATGTAGTCCACCAGCGCTGCGCGCTCAGTGACCGCAGGGCCGGGCTTCAACTCGGTCTTCGTGATCTGCGACAAGGGAGTTCTTGCCGCAATCGCCCGCATGATCGGAACCGAAGCCAGCAACTCGTCCATATCTTCCTCTGCGCTGAAATAATTGGGCCGGATTGATGGCGCCTCTGCTGGATCGGACGAGCGAATGTGCAACTCGCCACGGCTCTTGGGGTGGCAGTTTGAAATTCCGATCATGAAGCCCGCGAAGGCATCAGGCTTCATCAGCCGCCGCTTTCCTGGGAGAGTTTTGGTGTAGCTCAGCGGCGAGAAGTAGAGCTGCAGGTTAGGCCTGTCGCGCCCTGCATCAGACCGAATAAACCCACCTGCCTGGTTCACACTGAGAGAGAGCGGCCCGCCTCTCGAGATCACATAGCGAAGGCCAGCACCCATCCGCCCGAGCCAGCGCCCTAGAGTGGCGTTCAGAGTTGGCACAGTGGCCTCGTAGACAAGATCAAACCCGATGTGGTCTTGCAGGTTCTGGCCCACCATCGGAGACGCATGAATAGTCTCTATGCCGAGTGAATCTAGTCGCGCGGGGTCACCGATCCCCGATAGCTGGAGAATTTGCGGCGATCCGATTGCTCCAGCCGAAAGAACCACCTGTCGCGTTGCCCGCACACGGTAACGCATGTCGCCTCGCAAGAACTCAACGCCGGTACAGCGCCGCCCATCAAAGGTAAGTCGGGTCACGTGTGCGCCAGTCTCCAGCCGCAAGGCACGTCGCCGTAAGGCCGGCCGTAGGTAACCCGCCGCTGCAGACGAACGAAACCCACCGCGCGTGGTGATCTGGTAGAAGCCAACGCCCTCCTGAGTCGCCCCGTTGAAGTCGGGGTTTAGGCTGTGCCCTGCGGCCTGAGCAGCACGGACAAAGCTGTGGGAAAGGGGGTGTACATCGGCGGAGGTCTCCTTCACCCCGATTGGGCCACCCGTCGAACGCCACTCGTCGGAGCCCGCCAGATTGTCCTCGAGTCGCTTGAAGTAGGGAAGCACATCCGCATAGCTCCAGCCTCCGCAGCCGGCAGCCGCCCATCGATCGTAGTCATCAGCCTGCCCACGGATGAACACCATAGCGTTGATCGAGCTCGATCCGCCGATCACCTTGCCTCGCGGCCAGTAAGCGGTGCGCCCCCCGAGGCCCGCTTCAGGCTCGGTGTAGTAGCGCCAGTTCAATCGAGGGTGATAGAAAGCCCCGCCATAGCCGATTGGCATGCGAACCCACGGGCTCAGGTCGCGGCCACCGGCCTCGAGCACGCAAACCCGCAGCCCCGCGCGCTCGGCCAGCCTAGCTGCCACGACGCAGCCGGACGAGCCTGCGCCGACAACCACCACGTCACAGTCGATTGTCTCCACGCACAAACTCCCTATCCCTGCGACCCCTGACGCTAATCACCAATCGGTCCGCCGTCACCGGGCCACTCTTCATCTTTGAGGGGTCCAATCCGCAGCTGCCGGCCCTCGCACTCACCCGACTTCCGTGTCACCCTGTCGTACCCACTCCCCAATCAGAGGCCCCCAATGCCATCCTTCCGCGACTTGACCCAGAACCATAGCGTTCAGCTGGGAACCTACATCGGGGAGTTCACCCAGCCGGGCATTGGCGCGCTGCTCAAGAGTGCGGGCTGTGAGTTCGTATTTCTCGATATGGAACACAGCGGCATGTCGTTCGAAACGGCAAAGGCTACAGTGCGAGCACTTCATGACTCTGGCATCGCTAGCCTGCTCCGCCCGCCCAGCAGCGCAACGCACCACATTTCTCGTGCCTGCGATACCGGTGCACAGGGTATCATCCCGCCGATGATGGGCAGCGCCACGCAGGCGCAGGGTGTCATTGACGCCACGAAATACCCGCCACTCGGAACCCGCGGTGCGGCGTTTGGCTTGGCCCATGATGATTTCACCCCCCTGTCGATCCCGGAGTCGATAGCGCAGGGTAATGCCAAAACCAGTTTCGTTGCCTTGATCGAAACCGCAGAGGGTGTGGAGAGCGTGGAAGAAATTGCGGCGCTCCCCGGGTGCGATGCCCTATGGATTGGTCAGGTCGACCTTTCTATTTCGCTCGGCGTGCCTGGCGAAATGGATCATCCAAAGCTCGTGGCCGCCACCGAACGGATCATGGCGGCAGCCAAATCGGCTGGAAAGCCCGTGGGGCGAGTGGTCGGCGATACCGACGAGGCGCAACTGCGCATCTCGCAGGGATGCACCTTGATCTGCTATTCCACCGATGTCGGGATCTATCGCAACGCGCTCATGCAGGGCTTCAACGCCATCAGAGCCGGCAGCCAACCATGACCTTCGACCACTCCGCCCATTCGCCTCTGCGGTGCAAGTGGTGAGCCGTGCAGGATTCGAACCTGCGACCCACTGATTAAAAGTCAGTTGCTCTACCAACTGAGCTAACGGCCCACTTGAGGCCCGCTCTCTAGGGAATCCCCAAAGAGGGGTCAAGCGGGAATCTTGCATCCCGGACTGGAAAGCGTACCAGCCGCGCTGTATATGCCCGCTCATGCGCAGTCAGACCCCTCCCTCCGGCCTGCCCTTCATGAAAATGCACGGGCTTGGCAATGACTTCGTGGTGCTCGACCACCGCGAGGGGGGCGTTGCTGTAACACCCGATCTAGCCACCGCGCTGGCCGATCGTCATCGAGGCGTTGGCTTCGATCAGCTCGCAGTGATCACTGACACCGGCGAGAGCGACGGCCACCTCACCTTCTGGAACGCCGATGGCTCCCCCTCCGCCACCTGCGGCAACGCTACCCGTTGCATTGCGCAGTACCTGATGGCCGAGAAGGGCGTGACCCACATCACCCTTTCCACAGTCAACGGCAGCCACCTCGCCCGCGATCTGGACGGCATCGTCAGTGTCAACATGGGGCCCCCGATTCTGGACTGGCAGCAGATCCCGCTCGCCCGCGAGATGGACACGCTGGAGCTGCCACTGCCCGGCACCCCCACGGCCACCTCAATGGGTAATCCCCACTGCACGTTCTTCGTCGGGGATGCCGAAGCGGTGGACCTCACCACTGAGGGACCGCGCTTCGAGCATGATCCGCTCTTCCCGCAGCGCACCAACGTGCAGTTTGCCTCACTGATTGGGCCTGACAGGCTGCGGATGCGGGTTTGGGAGCGGGGTACTGGCATTACCCTTGCCTCCGGCTCCTCCTCCTGCGCCACCGCCGTCGCAGCGGCCCGGCGCGGCATCACCGGCCGCGCGGTCGAGATCGTCCTCGACGGTGGCACGCTCCTGATCGACTGGAACGATCAGGGTGTCTGGATGACCGGCCCAACCGCTCATGTCTTCGATGGCGTCTGGCATGGCTGACGCGCCGATCTTCTCCACCCACGGCTGCCGCCTCAACGCCTATGAGACAGAGGCAATGCGTGAGTTGGCAGAGGGGGCCGGGCTGCACGGCGCGGTGATCGTCAACACCTGCGCCGTCACCTCCGAGGCGGTGCGCAAGGCCCGGCAGGATATTCGTAAGCTGCGCCGAGACAATCCTGACGCAACGCTCATTGTCACCGGCTGCGCCGCCCAGACCGCGCCGGAAACCTTCGCCGAAATGGCCGAGGTCGACCATGTCATCGGCAACACCGAGAAAATGCAGCCCGAAACCTGGGCCAGCCTCGCGCCAAACTTTATCGGCGACACCGAGCGCGTGCAGGTCAACGACATCATGTCGGTGACAGAAACCGCCGGCCACTTGATCGACGGCTTTGGCCGCCACCGCGCATATGTGCAGGTGCAGAACGGCTGCGACCACCGCTGCACCTTCTGCATCATCCCCTTCGGCCGTGGCAATTCGCGCTCCGTCCCTGCAGGCGTGGTGGTCGAGCAGATCAAGCGGCTCGTGGGCAAAGGCTTCAACGAGGTCGTCCTCACCGGCGTCGATCTCACCTCGTGGGGCGCCGACCTGCCTGCACAGCCCAAGCTGGGCGACCTCGTCATGCGCATCCTCAAGCTGGTCCCCGACCTGCCCCGCCTGCGGATCTCCTCGATCGATTCCATCGAGGTCGATGAGAACCTCATGCAGGCCATCGCTACCGAGCCAAGGCTGATGCCCCACCTGCACCTCTCGCTCCAACACGGCGCCGACTTGATCCTTAAGCGAATGAAGCGCCGCCACCTACGCGACGACGCCATTCGCTTCACCGAAGAGGCGCTCAAGCTGCGTCCTGAAATGACCTTCGGCGCCGATATCATCGCCGGTTTCCCCACCGAAACCGAGGCGCATTTCGAGGATTCGCTCCGTCTAGTAAAAGACTGCAACCTGACCTGGCTTCACGTCTTCCCCTATTCCCCCCGCCCTGGCACGCCTGCTGCAAAAATGCCCGCCGTGCCTGGCCCGGATATCAAGTCCCGTGCCGCCCGCCTTCGTGTAGCCGGGGAGCAGGCCGTCGAACGCCACCTCGCCGCGCAGCGCGGCCGGATCCATACCGTTTTGACTGAGTCCCTTCGTATGGGGCGTACGGAACAGTTTGCAGAGGTGCAGTTCTCCAGTGATCAGCCTGAGGGCGCCCTCGTCTCGGCTACAATCACTGGTAGCGAAGGCCCGCGCCTGACGGCTGCTTGAGCCTCGCCATCTAAACTCTTTAGGCACCGGAGCGCGCGCTATCGCGGTGCGGCAGCACGGGTGAGGCGGTCGTTGATTGCGAGTCCGAGACCGTGATGTGGAATTGGCGCGACGGCGATCGCTGAGCCGGGCTGAGTGTCGAGCGCATGCAGCATCGCGAAAAGATTGGCCGCAGCTTCGCGGAGGTCGCCACCCAGCGAAAGGTTGGCGCTGGCCTGCGGGTAACCCGGCCCGAAAGCAAGAAACAGCGCATCCTCAGCCGGTTTAGTGACGTTCAGCACCACCTGCTTGCCCGGCGCGTAGTGAGAGGAAAGCTGGCCGGGCGCGTTTGGAGCGGTGTCGTTGGTCGGCGCTTCGTGGTTCAGGGGTGCGCCAAGCGCAGCTTCGAGCGCCTCAACCGGCAGGCCGCCGGGGCGCAAAAGGCGGGGGCTGGGACCAGAGCAATCGACGATAGTACTTTCAACGCCCACCTCCGCAGGTCCACCGTCCAGCACTGCGGCGATACGGCCTGCGAGGCTTTCGGCCACATGGTCAGCGGTGCTGGGAGAGATCTTGCCCGAAGGGTTCGCAGACGGAGCGGCGAGCGGGCCATCGAACGCTGTAAGCAGCGCATGGGCTAGCGGCAGGGCCGGAACACGGAGTGCAACGGTGTCTAGTCCGGCGGTGACGAGCGACGAAAGGCCGGAGTCAGCACGCAGCGGCACCACCAGCGTTAGCGGACCTGGCCAGAATGTTTGCGCCAGTTGCAATGCCGCGCCCTCAATCACGCCCACCTCTGCGGCAGCCGCCAAAGACGCCAAATGTGAGATCAGCGGGTTGAACCGAGGCCGTCCCTTGGCCTCAAAAATCGCGGCCACCGCCTCACCGTTTCGAGCATCGGCGGCAAGGCCATAAACCGTCTCCGTCGGGATCGCCACAAGCTCACCAGCGCGCAATAGCGCAACCGCGCGTGTCAACCCTGCATCGCCTTCCAGCCGTTCGGTCATCGGGGCTCCCTCGTGACGCCGCGTTCTCGCGCCCTTTCACTTGGGCGCGGGTGCCAACTCTCTTATGCTGCCGCGAACGGCCCCTCAAGGCCGACCGAGGAGGATTTGCCGATGCCCTATACCGCGCCCACAGATGAATTTCGCTTTCTGCTCAACCACGTGGTTGGCTATGGGCAGGTGACCGAGACCGAGCGCTTCGCAGAAGCGGGCGGAGAGATGGTCGATGCCATCCTGACCGAAGCAGGCAGGCTCTGCACGGAGGTCCTTGGACCACTCCAGCGCAATGGCGACCTGCATCCTGCAGTGCTGGAAAATGGCGTTGTCCGCACCTCGCCCGGCTTCGCCGAAGGCTACAAGGCCATCGCCGAGGGCGGCTGGATCGGCATCAGCGCAGACCCGGAGCACGGCGGCATGGGCTTGCCGATCGCCCTGATGGAATCGGTTAACGAAATGATGAACGGCGCCTGCCTCTCGTTGGCGCTGAACCCGTTGCTGACCCAGGGCCAGATCGAGGCGTTGGAACACCATGCTTCTGATCAGCTCAAGGCCACCTACCTGCCCAAGCTCATCAGCGGCGAGTGGCAAGGTACGATGAACCTGACCGAGCCACAGGCCGGCACGGATGTCGGGGCGCTCCGCACCAAGGCAGAGCCCAATGGGGATGGCAGCTACAGCATCAGCGGGCAGAAGATCTACATCAGCTGGGGCGACGCGGATTTTGCCGAGAACGTCTGCCACCTCGTGCTTGCTCGTCTGCCTGATGGCGTGCCGGGCACCAAGGGCATCAGCCTGTTCATGGTGCCTCGGAATATCCCCAAAGAGGACGGCACGCCGGGCGAGCGGAACAGCCTGCGGGTAGTGTCGCTGGAGCACAAGATGGGCCTTCACGGCTCTCCCACGGCGGTGATGGAGTATGACGGCGCCGCCGGTTGGCTGGTGGGCCGAGAGCATGGCGGTATGGCGGCAATGTTCACTATGATGAACAACGCCCGCCTCGGTGTGGGCATCCAAGGCATCGGTGTGGCCGAAGCCGCCACTCAGGCTGCTGTCGCATATGCTGCCGACCGCAAGCAGGGCAAGGTCGGTGGCTCGGGCGCTATTATCGAGTTCCCCGATGTGCGGCGGATGCTGATGACCATGAAGGCAGAGACCCAGGCCGCTCGTGCCATTGCGTTGGCCAATGCCGTGGCGCTCGACATGGCCAATGCCACAGGGGATGCTGGCTGGGCCGCCCGCGCCGCGCTCTACACACCCATCTCCAAGGCCTACGGCACCGATGTGGGCTGTGAGGTGGCAGAGCTTGGCATCCAGGTGCATGGAGGCATGGGGTTCATCGAAGAGACTGGTGCGGCGCAGTTCTATAGGGATGTGCGTGTCACCACGATCTACGAGGGTACCAACGGCATTCAGGCGCTCGATCTCGTGGGCCGCAAGCTGATGGACAGTGGCGAAGCTGCGCTGACGGTGATCTCGGAGATCGAAGATGCCGCCGAAGAGGCACGCGGCCAGTTTCCGCGGCTGGCTGATGCGGTGTGGAACGCCGCCGAGGTGCAGCGCGAGCTGACCGAGGCGTTGCTGGGCATGGACATGGACGCCCGTGGCGCCGTGGCTGTGGCCTACCTGCGGGCCTTCGCCCGCGTGCTTGGGGCCCACTATCATCTGCTCGCAGCCCGCGCCGAAGGCGACAAGGGGCCGCGTTATGGGCTTGCCCAGTTCTACATCACCCGGCTCCTGCCGCAGCATGCCGGTCTCGCTGAAGAGGTCCGCATGGGCGGCGAGGGGATGGATGCCCTTTCCAACGAGGAGCTCGCGGGCTAGCTCAGGGGCATGGACGCTCAGCCCCTCACTTTCCCATGGGAAAGCCCGCCTGCGCCCGGTGACGCCGTCGAGGTAGCGCCGGGCATCCTGTGGTTTCGCCTGCCGCTTCCAATGGCGCTGGATCACGTGAACCTTTACGCGCTCGACGAAGGCGATGGTTGGACGCTGATTGACAGCGGTATGGCGTGGAAGAAGGCGCGGGTGCAGCTTGAGGCGGTGCTGAGCGGGCCGCTGGGCGGCAAGCCGGTGCGCCGGGTGGTGTTGACCCACCACCATCCCGACCACATCGGCCTTGCTGGCTGGCTCGCCGAGCAGGGTGCAGAGATCGTGGCGACGCGGGTCGCATGGCTCACCGCCCGGATGCTCCAACTCGATGAGCAAGATCGTCCCGTTGAAGCGCAGAGGCAGTTCTGGCGGCGGGCCGGGATGAGCCCGGACATCTACGCCCGGCGCTGCGGCGAGCGACCCTTCAACTTTGCCGATATGACGGTACCGCTGCCGCTGGGTTTCACCCGCATCGCAGAAGGCGATGCCATCACAATGGGCGGGCGCAGCTGGCGTGTCAGGCTCGGTCAGGGCCATGCACCTGATCATGCGACCTTCTGGTGCGAAGATGCCCCGCTTGTGCTGGGAGGAGATCAGCTATTGCCGTCGATCTCGCCCAACCTCGGTGTCTACCCGACCGAGCCGGAGGCGGATCCGGTGGGCGAGTGGCTGGAGAGCTGCGAGCGCCTCTCAGCCTACGCCCGCGACGATCATCTCGTGCTGCCCGGCCACAAACTGCCATTTACAGGTCTTCCCGCCCGATTGGTGCAGATGGCAGATAACCACCGTGCCGCCCTTGCCCGGCTGCTTGAGCACCTCGCTGAAACGCCAGGCACTGCCCACGATTGCTTCCAGCCGATCTTCGGCCGAAAGATTGAGGGCGATGCCTATGGTCTGGCGCTCGTCGAAGCAGTGGGCCATCTGAATCATCTCTACGTCACCGGAAAGGTCAGCCGTGAGGTTGGGCCCGGTGATGCATACGTTTTCCGGGTGGTCTGAGCCATGAACGACGATATCCGCACGGTTGCTGAAGCTCATGAGGAAGCCGCCCTTTTACGGTCCGGGGCCATTCACGCCGACCCGGACGCCCCGGCGACCGCAGAACAGAAGCCGCTGCCCGAGGCCATGTGCGCGCGGTCGGCGGAGGAGAAGTCGCCTGCCGAATGGGCTTATGAGCGGCTGATTCTCTATATTCAGAATTTCGAGGAACAACTCGACCCCGATGAAGAGATAGCCATGGGTATGACTGATGGCGGGGCCGGGCTTCTGCGCATCGAAGGGATCGGCTTCTTCGCCCCCGATATCGTCAGCTTCTACGGCCGCGACATGGACGGCGCGCGCATGCAGCTTGTGCAGCACGTGACCCAGCTCAATGTCACCCTCAGGGCGCTGCCGAAGCCCAAGGGCGAGGTCGAGGCTCAGCGCATCGGTTTCAGGCTTGCGAAAGGTCTAGGATAGGCTCGCAACAGGTCTGAGTGTCCAAGCGTCGAACGGGATAGAGCCGGAAAACACCCGACCTATGGCATGATCCTCTGCAGCAGACCGCTATGAAGCGCCGGGTTGGCGGCCAAAGTTCCGGCGGTAAGGCGGCTGGGCGTGTTGAACTGTAGCCGGGCACCTTGCCGATCAGTGACCGTCCCGCCAGCCTCCTCCACGATCAGCGCCCCCGCGGCGATGTCCCATTCCCAGGTATCCCGAAACGTGACCATCGCGTCGTAACGGCCCTCTCCCACTAGAGCGAGCCGATAGGCCAGCGAGGGGCGGTAGTGCCGGGTGTGGCGCGGTGTGCCGTTGGGCCAATAGTGATCGGCGAGGTTGGGTTTGGCGGTGACGATTGTCACATCATCTGGCCCTGGGGCGGCGGTGACGTGCAGGGGCTTGCCGTTGCGAGTGGCGCCACCTCCGGCAGACGCAGCATAGGTCACCTTCTTGGCAGGCATTGCGACCACTGCGGCAATCACACGTCCCGCCTCGGCAACGGCGATGGAGTGCGCCCAACTCACCTCGCCGGCTGTGAACGAGCGTGTACCGTCGATCGGATCGATGATGAAGCAGCGTTCAGCCGAAAGACGCGCGTCATCATCCGCGGTCTCCTCCGAAAGCCAACCATAGTCGGGCCGGGCCCCCATCAGCAGGCCGCGCAGCATGGCATCCACAGCGAGGTCGGCCTCGGTCACTGGCCCTGCGCCATCGCCCTTGTCCCAAACGCGGTGTTCGGCGCGAAAGTAGCGCATTGCGATGTCGCCGGCCATCGCCGCCGCCTCGGTTAGGAGCGCAAGGTCATTAGCCGCATCATGCTCCGGCAAGGGTGAGCCCTTCGACCAGCAAAGATGGGATGCGATGGGATTTGTGTGCCTTGGCATCATTCGCCGGCGTCAGGCTGGCCAGCATGTCCAGAAGATTGCCCGCGATGGTGCACTCGTGAACGGGGTAGGCGACTTCACCGTTCTCAACCCAGAAGCCCGAAGCGCCGCGCGAGTAGTCGCCGGTGTTGGGGTTGATCGTGGAGCCAATGAGCGATGTCACCAGCAGACCGGTTCCCATGCTCGAGAGCAGTTCGTCGCGGCTGGCGCTTCCTGGCGTCAAAGTGACATTGCTGACCGAGGGCGAGGGCGGCGCGGAAGTGCCGCGCGCGGCATTGGCGGTGCTCTCCAGCCCCAGTTTGCGGGCGGACGCAAGATCGAGCACCCAGCGAGCGAGCCGGCCATTCTCGACGATGGAGGAGGCACGCGTGGGCAGCCCCTCGCCATCAAACGGCCGGGAGCCGGATATTCGCACGCGATGCGGATTCTCGGTGATAGAGAGCGCTGCGGGCAGCACTGCCTCTCCCATCTTGCCGATCAGCCAAGAGGACCCGCGGGCAATCGCTGCACCGTTCGCGGCCGACAGAAGGTGACCGATGATCGAGGTGGCCGCACGCTCGTCGTAGAGCACAGGGAAACGGCCGGAAGGCGGCTTTCTGGCCCCGGCGCGCGCTGCAGCACGCTCACCGGCGAGGGCGCCGACCTCTGCCGGGGTAGGAAGGTCACCGTGATAGATACGGTGCTCGTAGCAATGGTCGCGGTCCATCGCTGTTCCGCTGCCGGTGATAGCGGACGCCGACAGCATGTGCCCGGTGCGCATGTAACCGCCAGAAAATCCGTTGGACGCCGCGAGGTGGATGCGTGTGCGCCCGAAGCCCGCCGAGGTGCTTTCAACCTGTGTCACGCCCGAGACACCAGCTGCGGCGGCCTCACAGGCCAGCGCGGCCTGTTGCAGGGCAGCGGCCTCAGGCTCCGAGTCGACGTCGGCGAGATCGAGTGCGGCAACATCCCAACCCTTCGCCAGTTGCGAAGGGTCAGCGAGGCCGCAGTGCGGATCTTCCGGGGCCAGCCGGGCCATTGCAACGGCCCGCTCGGCCATGGTGGCCATCGTCTCTGCACGCAGGTCTGAGCCCGATACGCAAGCCTGCCGCTTTCCCACGAGTACCCTCAGGCCGATCTCAGTGCCTTCTGACCGCTCTGCCTGTTCCAGCGCGCCCGCGCGGGTGTCGATTGAGAGCGACGTGGAGGCGACAGCCATGCTGTCTGCGGCTTCGGCGCCAGCGCTACGGGCGGCGGAGAGCAGCGCATCTGTCAGGCTTTCAAGGCTGGGGGCATCTGTCATTTCGGTCCTTCCGGCAAGGCTCTGCCGATCTGAGCTAGCTTCCGGGTGGGCGCGGTGCAAGCCCGGAGGGATGAAAACCGCGGAGACAACGCGCCAAGTCCATCCGCTGCAGCACCGTTGGTGAGCATCTGAGCGGAACAGAAAACCCCCGCCGCGCGCTGCGCAGCGGGGGCGTTATACTTGCCTCGATGCCGCTTACTGGAGTGGGATCGGGATACCGTTGGCCGAAACTGTGCCGTCAGGTGAGACGCCGATCTCGGTGGTCAGCACATCCGGCCCATCACCGGGGCGGAAGAACATGCCCGACATCATCTTGACGCCATTGGCCTGATCGGCGGGCACGAAGCCCATGGTCACCAAGTTGTCCAGCAGACCGTTGGCACCGGAGAGGCGAGCGCGCAGCGTGCCATCGGGGGCGGGCATACCGCCGAAGGTCATCAGGTCGGAATTGTCGAAGGTGAAGGTGCCGTCGGCAGTCAGCTCCGCACCGGCAACGTTGAGCTTCACATCGGAGATGTTCAGCGAATGCAGCTCACCCGGCATGCCCTGCGGATTGGCCAGCGCTTCTTCGTCGAGAATATCGATCAGCCAGTTGCCGGTGCCCGCAAGGTTGAAGGTAAGCGTAGCGGGATCGCGCGGCAGAACGGTGCCAGGGTCGAACATGTTCCAGATACCGTCAGCGATGGTCACATCGTTCAGGCCGACGGCAAGCATATAGGGCTTGGGCTCGGTGGATTGGGCCAGCGGAAAAATCACGTTGAACGAAGTTTCCCCCATGCCGAGTGAAACTTCGGGCAGCGGAATATCCGAGCCGGACATGGTGACGTCGAAGCCGGTGTAGTTGACCGCGTAGAGCACCTGCTCGGCGTTCAGCGTGACCGAGCCGGTGCCGCCGTCCATCTTGCCGGAAACCGCAAAATTGTCGCTGCCATCGACACCTTCCAGTGCAAAGGTGGTGGCCCCAACGGTGGTGCTGCCCTGCATTGACGCGCCAGCCTTGAGCATTGCCGGAAGCTGCTCGGGGTCCATGAAGAACATCTGGCCCTGACCGGTCGAGCTGGAGGCGATGTCGGCCATGGTGATCGAGCCCTTGCCACTGCCGCCGCCTTCAGGATCACGACCCTCGAAGTCGACTTGCAAAGTCTCGGCGGTGAACTGAGACGCGATGCCCTCACCAGCTTTGGTGTAGGTGCCAGCCGAGTTACCGATTGTCCCGGTGAAGGTGAGCGGAACCGCCTCACCATCCACCTTCATGTCGCTGATCCCGAACGTCATCGAAGGCGCGCCATAGGTGAACGCCACGCCGTCATCGGCGTCGGCGGCCGACATATCGAGGTCGTCCATCGCGAAATCGATGTTCAGCTCGACTTTCTCGCCGTATTCCGGCGCCACGGACATCATCAACTGGAACGCGGGCGGGATCGCGATGGCAACGGTGCCATCGCCGTTTTCGGTCATGGTCACATCGCCAAGGGTGCCGGAAATGGTCATCTCCTCCATCTCCATCGAGACGGCCACGTCGGAAGCGGTGAGCACACCCCCCGACATGGAGGTGTTCGCAGCAGTCACCTGTTCGCCGTACTCGGCGGCCATACCGACCCAGGCTTCCCAGGCCTCTTCGGCGGTGAGCGACCATGCGGCGGGGCTGGCGGCGCAAAGTGCGGCGGCCGCAGCGGACAGGCGGAGGAATGGTTTCATTGGAGAATGTCCTTTCGGGCAGAAATGAAGTGGCGGCATCCTCCCGTGGGGCGCGAGCGGGGTCAAGGGCAGGAAAGGCGGAACCGGGTGGACGAAAGGCACCTTTCCGTTATCTCTGGGACGGAACTGAATGAGGAGGGTGCGCCATGGAGATGAGCGGCAAAGTAGTGATGATCACCGGGGCAAGCCGGGGGATCGGGGCGGAGGCTGCGCGCGCCTTTGCAGGTGCTGGCGCAAAGGTCGCACTGCTGGCCCGGAGCGAGGAAGCCGTAGCCGATCTTGCAGGGGAACTGGGCGCCGAGGTCGCGCTCGCAATCCCCTGCGATGTGAGCCGATTCTGGGAGATGGAGGCCGCGGTGGCAGCCACGGTCGAGGCCTTCGGGCGGCTCGACGTGTTGGTGAACAACGCGGGCATGCTGGAGCCGATCGCGCATCTGGCTGAAGCCGATCCAGATGCATGGGGGCAAGTGATCGACGTAAACCTGAAGGGCGTCTTCAACGGTATGCGCGCGGCCTTGCCGGTGATGCTGGAGCAGGGCGGCGGCACCATCCTGACCGTGGGCTCGGGCGCGGCACATGGCCCGGTGGAGGCATGGTCGGCTTACTGCGCCTCCAAGGCCGGTGCGCTGATGCTGACCCGGATGGTCGACAAGGAAAATGGCGCGCAGGGCATTCGTGCGATCTCGCTCTCTCCGGGCACCGTGGCCACGCAGATGCAGCGCGACATCAAGGCAAGCGGTATCAATCCGGTGAGCCAGCTCGATTGGTCCGACCATATCGCGCCGGACTGGCCGGCTAAGGCGCTGCTCTGGATGTGCACAGCGGAGGCCGATACTTTCAAAGGCGCGGAGGTGTCGCTTCGGGATGAGGAGATTCGCCGCAAGGTGGGGCTGTTATGATCCGCGTCTCTGATAAAGGCGGGCTGCGGACGATCACCATCGCCCGCCCCGACAAGGCCAACTCCCTGACCTCGGAAATGCTCGAAGCGCTGATCCAGGCCGTGGAGGAGGCACCGGGTGGCGCCCTCATGATCACCAGCGAAGGCAAGGTTTTTTCCGCCGGGGCTGATCTGGATGAGGCCAAGGCGGGCTTGGCGACCTCTTCGCTCTGGGAGCGCCTCTCCCATGCGGTGGCCGAGAGCGACGCACTGACGGTAGCTGCGCTGAACGGAACGCTGGCTGGCGGCGCCTTTGGCATGGTATTGGCCTGCGACCTGAGGATAGCAGTGCCGGGGGCGAAGTTCTTCTATCCCGTCATGCAACTCGGCTATCTGCCCCAACCGTCCGATCCGGCGCGGCTGACCGCGCTGGTGGGCCGGGGCCGGGCGCGGATGATCTTGCTGGCGGCGCAAAAAGTCGCAGCGGATGAGGCTGTGGCTTGGGGGTTGGTGGATCGACTGGTCGAGCCCGAGGCGCTGATTGGCGCAGCTGCGGCGCTCTGCGAGGCGGCCATCGCAGCCGAGCCAAAGACGCGCGCAGGCATCAAGGCGATGTGCCGTGGCGTGACAGTGCCCGGCGTCATCTCCGCCGACGTGGACCTGCCGTCTTAGGGTTGAACTCAGGTGGGCGTTTGGCCACCCATGTGATGAAAGCGGCTAGACGCGGATGGGCGCGCAAGGCGCCGGGGGTTGCATAGTCGCGAGCGAGCTCTGTCTCCGTCAGCGTGGCGTGGATTTCCTTGTGGCAAATGTGGTGGAGCTGCACCGTTTCACCGCCCTTTCCGCCCCGCAGACGCGGGATCAGGTGGTGGCGGCTCTGCGGAACGCCGGGCGGGATTGGCCGGTGGCATAGCGGGCAGATGGGCGGCGTATCGTCCATGAGGCATAGATGGGCCGGGAGGCTGGCGTGACAACGGATGCATTGGTGATCGGAGGCGGCCCTGCCGGGCTTGCAGCGGCGGAAGTTTTGGTTGCGGCTGGCAAGAGCGTGCTGCTGGCAGAGGCCAAACCCTCGGTCGGGCGCAAGCTTCTTATGGCTGGCAAGTCGGGACTGAACCTGACCAAGGAGGAGGCGGGCTTTGGGGCGGCTTATGGCACCGACTGGCTTGCGCCGGTGATCGCGGCCTTCGGACCAGCAGAAGTGCGCGAATGGGCAGAGGGGCTGGGGCAGCCTACCTTCGTGGGCTCGACTGGGCGTGTCTTTCCCGAAGCGATGAAAGCGTCGCCGCTGCTACGCGCGTGGATGGGGCGCCTTTCGCATGCAGAGGTGCGGACCCGTTGGCGCTGGCGCGGCTGGGAAAGCGAGGCAGCCGCCTTTGACACACCGGAGGGTGCGCAAACTGTTAAGCCCGGAGTAACGATTCTCGCACTGGGCGGAGCGAGTTGGGCAAGGCTTGGCTCGGACGGCGCATGGGCAGGCTTGCTGGCAGCCGAGGGCATTGAGCTTGCCCCGTTTCGGCCAGCGAACATGGGGTTCGAAAATAATTGGTCGCCCCACATGACGCCGCATTTTGGTAGCCCGGTGAAGGGAGCGCGATTGACAGCCGGACCATCGCAGAGCCGCGGAGAGTTCGTCATATCGCAGCGTGGGCTCGAAGGCGGCGGGATCTACGAGGTGTCAGCCGCAATGCGCGATGGTGCGCCGCTGTTGCTCGATCTGCTGCCGGATTTGAGTGTCGAATATGTTGCCGGGCAGCTGGCCAAAGGTGGCAAGGAGAGCATCGGCAACCGCCTGCGCAAACGCTTCGGTCTGACTCCTGTCGCGCGGGCCTTGGTTATGGAATTCGGGCGCCCTCTACCGGAGGGCGCGGCTTTGGCCACTCTGCTCAAGGCCCTGCCCATTCGCCACAATGGCCCACGCCCGCTTGATGAAGCGATTTCGGTCGCCGGAGGCGTAACTCGCGCGGCGGTGGATGACGGAATGATGCTGCGGGCAAGGCCGGGCGTCTTCGTCGCCGGTGAAATGCTCGATTGGGAGGCCCCCACAGGTGGCTACTTGCTCACCGGTTGCCTCGCAACGGGGCGCTGGGCGGGGCGACATGCGCTGCAATACCTCGGATAGATTCAAGATTTTGGGGTGTCGTGCCGAAGCGTGCCTGCCTGGGATGCTCCCCCACTTGATATTGGGGAATGGCCGCTTCGGCACACGAAATCTAGCAACCCGATTTGTTTCGAGTCAACCCACAGATGTAGCGATGGATAGATCGCACAGAAGTGGCCCCGGCAGGGACATGCCGGGGCCGTTGATTTGCGGAAACTCAGGCTCTGCTCGGCTGGCTGACGGCCTGCACCAGCGCCACTCGACCGAACCGCGACAGTGCGGAATTCAGCGGGAGAGGCTATCGGCTAGACGCATGAGGTTCACCGCCTCGGCACGGTAACCGAACTCGTCCTCGCCCTTGGCCCCGTTGGTCAGTTCGATGGCCTCTGCGTAGCTCCAGTCTCCAAGGTAATCGGAGCCTTTCAATAGTTGGCCGAACCCGGCAATGGCAGCGGCGAAGCGGGTCTCACTGGTGGCATCGCCCATACCCTCGGTGATCGGAAACTCCAGCAATTCGCTCTCACTCTCACCCGGCTCCTTCCAGCGCATCCGCAGGAAGGCCAACTCAGGGCTGTCTTGCTCGGCCTGCGCAGGAGCAACAGATGCATCGGCCGACCCGTAGCGCAGAGGGTCGTTCAGCACGGCGGGGGAGCCGACCGGGGTGATCTCGTAGATCGCCGTAACCGAGTGGCCTGCGCCGATCTCGCCCGCATCTACCCTGTCGTTGTTGAAGTCCTCACGCTTCAAGGCGCGGGTTTCATAGCCGATCAGCCGGTACTCGGCGACCTCGGCAGGGTTGAACTCCACTTGGATCTTAACGTCAGATGCGATCGGAAAGAGCGCACCAGTGAGCTGATCGACCAGCACCTTGCGCGCCTCGTTCAGCGTGTCGATATAGGCGGCCTGTCCATTGCCGTTCTGTGCCAGAGATTGCATCAGCGCATCGTTCAGGTTGCCCCGCCCAAAACCGAGAACGGAGAGGAAAGTGCCGCTCTCGCGCTTCTTTTCGATGAAATCCTTCATCTCGTCGGGCGAGGACAGGCCCACATTGAAGTCGCCATCAGTGGCCAGCAGAACGCGAGAAACTTCACCCTCTTCGGTCATCTCCTCAGCCACTGCATAGGCTTGTTCCAGCCCGGCCGCTCCAGCGGTGGAACCGCCCGCGCCAATGTTGTCGAGCGCAGCAAGGATCTTGGCGCGGTCCCCGGCCGGCGTCGGGGGCAGGACCAGTCCGGACGAGCCTGCATAGGCCACGATGGCCACCTGATCCTCGGGGCGCAATTCGGGCAGCATCAACCGGAGTGACTGCTTGAGCAGGGGCAGCTTGTTCGCGTCCGACATCGAGCCAGACGAGTCCACAAGGAACACAAGGTTCAACGGCGGGCGGTCTTCGACAACCGGCATCTCGCCCTGAATGGCCACGGTCACAAGCTGGGTATCCGGGTTCCATGGGGTCTCCGAAACCACAACGGTGGGCTTGAACGGCGCAGGATCATCCGCCTCTGGAGCAGCGTAGTCATAGGGGAAATAGTTGATCATTTCCTCCACCCGCACAGCATCGGCGGGCGGCATCTGCCCAGCGTTGAGCGAGGAGCGCACGACCGAGTAGCTGGCCGTGTCCACGTCAATCGAGAAGGTCGAGACTGGCTCCTCGGAGGCCACTTTCACAGGATTGCTCTCGGCCTCCGGGTACGCCTCGGTATCGGGTGCCGTGCGGGCTACCGTGCCCTCATCTGGTCGCGGCGGCGCGAAGGTTCCGGCGATGCGACCGAGGGTGCCGTCGTTGGCGGCGCCTGCGGTGGCGGAGCGCTTGCGCGCGACAGTTGCGGTGCGCGGTGCGACCGAAGGCGCGGGTGCCGGCTCGGCGGCGACATCGGCCATCGCGTCCGCTTCCATAGGAGCCTCGCTTTCCGTGAGCGCTTCGACGGCTTCAGTAGCGGCAGCTCCGCCGGCGGCGCCATCGTCGGCGCGCGTCTCATCTGCGGCGACTACTTCCTGACGGGCCACCTGCTGTTCGGACGCGGACTCGTCCTGCTCACGAACCTTCGGCTCAACAGACGTATCGGTGGGGCCCTCGCTGACCGTCACGACCTCTGGCGCGCCGCCCTCATTCATCTGCGGGATAATCACAACCGCCGCCAGCCCGGCGGCAACGATTCCCGTAGTGGCGGCGAGCCCGGCCTTGGTGCTCAGCTTCAAAAACATCTCTCTCACTCCTTGCATCAGCCCCGCCTTTCGGGGGCTTTCAGGAGTGGGACGGGCTTCGGCTGCCGATCCTTGGCGCAATGCCGCATTTTCCTCGCGCTGGTCTTCGAAGGCCTGCATGGCAAGCGCCAACGTGGCCTTTTTCGCCCCCGGGTCAGGGGGGGGCGGGCCGGATTTCATCGCGGCTTTCAGCTTGTCGAATTCGTCAGTCATGACGCTCTTTCCTCGGTTGCCACGGCGCGGAGGCGCTTTTTGACCTCCGACATGCGCCAGGCGATTGTGCCCTCGCTTACGCCCAGAACTTCGCCGGCCTGGCTTTGTGTCATATCCTCGCCCAGCACGAGTGCGCAGGTGTCGCGCAGCTCGGGTGGCAAGGCGCGGAGCGTGGCGGTGAGCCAATCCACCGCCTCGGCGGTTTCGGCCATTTCGGCCTGTCGTGCCTGCTCCCAGTCACCCCACCCCTCGGCGGCCCGGGCGTGCGTTGCAGCGCGCCGCCGTCGATCATGTGCCGCGTTCACCGCCACCCGGTAGAGCCATGTCGTAAAGGCCGCCCGGCCCTCGTAGCGGGCCAATTTGGCAGGCAGAGCAAGGCAGATGTCTTGCGTCAGGTCTTCTGCCTCCGCACGGGCCCCGGTCAGCCGAAAGGCGAAGGCGAAGAGCCTGTCGTAATGCCGCGCCAGCAGCGAGGCAAAAGCCTCCCTGTCACCGCCAGCGGCGGCGAGTGCGAGAGAATGATCGGACACCGACATGCGCATACCGTTGGTCAGACGCATGCGGCGCGTCAATCCTTGGGACTACGCGAAAGATTTTTCGCTTGCCGCCTTTCGCCAAGTCAATCCTCGATCCCAGCGTGCACCGCGAAACTCATGCGCGCACGCGCAGCCTGCGGCCCGTGGCCAGCGCAATCAAGCCTGCGCCCACGATAATGGCAGATCCTGCCAGCGTGGCGGTGTCGGGCCGCTCGCCAAAGAAAAGCGCAGCCAAGATCATGGCCACCACCAGCCGGGTGTATCGGAAGGGCGCAACCACGCCCACATCGCCCGTACGCATGGCGATGGTCAGCGCATAATAGGCCGAGGCCCCCGCAAGAGATGCGGCGAGAATGCGCAGGGCATCCGTGCCGGAGGGGACCACCGGCGTGGTTTGGAAAGCGAGGATAACCAACCCCGCCGGGATCAGGATAGCACAACCGTAGAGGCTGAGTTGAACGTGAGAGAGTACAGGCGGAGCGGCGCGGGTGGCGAGGTCGCGCCCGGCGAAACCGATCATGCCGAGCACCGAGAGGATTGCCAACATGTCGAACCCGGCAAGGCCGGGGCGGAGCACCAGTAATACGCCTGCGAAGCCCACGACAATTGCCAACCACCGGGCCGGGCTGACCGGCTCCCGCAAAACGGTCATCGCGCCGAGCGCCACCACCAGTGGCGCAGCCTGCAGGATCGCCGATGCTGTGGAGAGCGGCGTGAGCGCAATGGCGAGTGTGTAGAAAACTCGTCCAACCATCTCGAACCCGCAGCGCACCGCCATGGGGCGCGAGAATAGAGCCGGATGGACTAGCCGCTCGCCCCGGCGGAGGCACAAGACCGCGAAGATCGACGTGCCGATGAGCCCGAAGGTGGCCAATACCTGCCCAACCGGCACCGCCCCGGCGGCGGATTTGATGAAGGCGTCTTCGACGGCAAATCCGGCCATTGAGGCCGTCATCCAGAGTGCACCCTGGGCGTTGGAGGAGAGGGGCATCAGGGCCTCGCGGTAGTGTCGGGGCAAGTTGCCCGGCTGGCAGGTAGGGTCAAGGGGTAGCATTTCAGGGCCGCATGTGCGGAAGCCGCCCGGATCAGACCCACTTCGCCATCGGTGGCAGGCTCATCAGCACGGCATTCGCGTCATGCCCCGTGGCCAGACCAAACTTGGTGCCCCGGTCGTAGACGAGGTTGTACTCCGCATATAGCCCACGATGAACCAACTGCGCGTCCTTCTCAGCTGCCCCCCAAGCTTGACCGCGGCGCTTTTCGACCAGCGGCACGTAAGCTGGCAGAAAGGCCCGCCCGATATCTTGGGTCAGGGCAAAATCCGCCTCCCAATCACCAGTGTTGCGGTCATCCATGAAGATGCCGCCAACCCCACGCGCCCGGCCACGGTGAGGGATGAAGAAGTATTCATCCGCCCAGGCCTTCAGCTCGGGGTAAAGCTCCGACCCGTGTGGATCGAGATGCGCTTTCTGCTGTCCGTGAAAATGCGCCGTGTCTTCGTCGTATTCGATGCAAGGGTTCAAGTCGGAGCCGCCGCCGAACCACCAGGCCGTAGGGGTCCAAAACATCCGTGTATTCATGTGAACGGCAGGCACATGGGGGTTTTGCATATGGGCGACAAGGCTGATCCCAGAGGCCCAGAAGCGGGGATCTTCGTCTACGCCGGGCACCCCGCGGGCGGCCATTGCTTTCTGCGCAGCTTCGCCTAGCGCGCCGAACACCTCCGACACGTTCACCCCCACCTTCTCAAAGACCCCTCCGCCGCGCATCACGCTCATCAGCCCGCCCCCGGCATCGGAGCCATCTTCAGCGCTGCGCTTAGTCGTCGTCACTTCAAACCGCCCGGCGTCCCCTTCACCATCGAAGCTGTCCTCCAGCCCTTCGAAGGCGGCCACGATCTCGTCACGCAGGCTGCGGAACCACGCTGCCGCGCGCAATTTCTGGTCTTCCATGGCGTCGCTCATTCCGGCCCTCCCCGCATATCGTGATTTGGCGAATCCGCGCGGCGACCCTAAACAGGGGGCCAAGCCATTGAAAGGACGCCCGATGCGGCATTTTCTGCCTCTGCTCCTCATCCCCCTCGTCACCGCCTGCGCTACCCCGCGCGAGGCCTGCGAGGCACGGGCAACCAAGGATCTGCGGGTGATGAACAAGCTGATCGCGGAGACACAGGCTAATGTCAGCCGTGGCTATGCGATTGAGCGGGAGTCCTACGTGACCACGCGCTACCAGATCTGCGCCCGCTCCGGTGACGGCCCGGTGGAGGCCGTCTGGTGCCACCGCCCCGAAACCCGCTACCGCACCAAGCAAGTCGCGATCGATCCAGCCGCCGAACAGCAAAAATTGCGCAACATGATCGTCAAACGCGACCAGTTGGAGCGTGAGGCAAGGTCACAAGTCGCCGCCTGCCGGAAGGCCTATCCGGAGGGCTGACCGTCCTCAGATATCGTCCCGCGGAATCCGCAGGACCTGGCCCGGAAAGATCAGGTTCGGGCTGGCCAGCACGTGTTGATTGGCCTCGAAGATCGGTTGGAAGTTCCCATTGCCGTATTGCGATTGTGCGATACTCGAGAGGGTGTCTCCCGGTTGAACGGTATAGGGTTGCCAGCCCCGGTAGCCGGACAGGATGCGGGGGCCAAAGAGCACGGGGATGGTCACCGACGGTCCGTTTTCGTTTCCGGTATCATCCGCCAGCGTCAGAAACAGGCGGTTGAGTTGGAAGGAGTTGGTCGCCGGAATTTCGATGGAGCCCTGAAACTGTCGAAGTCCGAGTGAACCGACCTGTGTGAAGCTGGAGTACTCATCATGCCCCTCGCTGACATGGATCGTCAGCGTGCCTTCAAAGGCAGTGGCGTTACCGGCGATCAGGATCGTGTCGCCAACGAGGTCGAAAGGCCGGGGTTGTTGGATATCGAGCGTGTGCGTCATGGCGTGCGCCTCCGTTGCGGGGTTGGGCAAGCTTTCGCTAAGCCTAGCAGCCGTCGCGATGGAGGCGGTGTGAAAACCCCATGAAAAAGGGCGGCGCGGGGTGAGCCGGCCGCCCTTCTGGTGTGAATGTCGCCGGTGTTACGGGTTTGCGGAAATGATGCCGTTCAGCCAGTCCACGTAGTTCGCGGTGCGGGTGTAGGCAGAGAATTTCGCCTGCTCGTTGCAGCTCTTGCCGCCCTCACCGGAGAGACCCCAGCTCACAACACCTGCCTGAATGTAGAGGCCCTCGTCATTGACCTTGACCACCAGCGGGCCGCCGCTGTCGCCAGAACAGGCAGTCTTTCCACCCTCGTAGGTGCCAGAGCAGATCATGTTCTCCGAGATCGGGATCGGCGCACGCTTCACCAGTTCTTCCCACGCGCCCTGCGCATCATCGGGCGTTAGGCCAAAGGTCTTTGCGGCAAAGACAAAGCCCTTGGCAGCCACCTCGGCGCGGGCCTCCATCAGAGCCTGGTTGCAGGCGTCCCGGGGGAGCATCTGAATATCGGCTTGGCGCATGTCCTGCGGATGCTCGCCGCCGTCAATCAGGCCCCAACCAGTGACGGTGGTGGTCACACCCGGCTGCTCCAGAAGGTCGCCCAGCTCGGCATCGGGGATTTTCACCGTCTCATAGGGCACCTGCGGCGCGCGGGAGAGCTTCAGCAGCGCGATGTCATTGTCGAATACGCCGCCGATATAGCCGGGGAAGCGGTAGAGCGCGGCCACGTCGATCAGGTCGCCCTTGCCTTCGGCAATCTGGTTGGTGCCCGCAAGCACCTGGATCGCAGCTGGGTTGATATCACGGTACTGGCCCTGCGGGTCCTGCATGTGCACACAATGCGCCGCGGTCAGCACCCACTGGTCCAGAACCAGCGAGCCACCGCAAAAATGGGCGTCAGGCGTTATGCCCTTGCCCTTGATCATCAGGGCCACCTGCCAAGGCCACGCGCCGTCAGCGGCCACTTCGCCACCGATCACGCGCGATCCGCTGTCTTCGCTGGCCTTCTCCTCAAGATACTCCGCCTTCTCGCCACTTTCGGCCCATGCGAAGGGCGAGGCGCTGCCGTCGTCAGAAAAATCCTGTGCCGTAGCGGTGCCGAGGCCAAGCCCGGCGACCGCCGCGATAACCGCTGCAAATCTCATGTCCGTTGTCCTTCCTTCAATCGTCCTTGGGTGTGATACGCACCGGGATCCGCGTCACGGTAAGCGGGGCGGGTGCGGTCGAAAAGCTGAAATTCCGTGACGCTTCACCGGGTGGGGCGGCGGCAGCCTGGATAAATTCTTCCATCGGGTTGCCCGCGCCCCGGCTCTGCCCGTCATTGGCGAGCCCGGTCAAGGCGGTGCGCGGTGCGCCATCTTTAGCCGGGGTGACCAGCACGATCACCTCTTCCAGAGCCATGCCATCGCCCTCGTTCACCATCAGCATCCCGACCGGAACGGTTTCGTTGAAGTTGAGCCGGTTGGATGTGCCGGAGCCGGGGAAAATGGCGGTGATGGTGAAGCTCTTGTCGCGGTAGAGGACGGTCACATCCTGCGCATTGCTCGATGTATTGCGGATGTGCAGCCACAGTTGGGCGCAATGAGGCACAGTCTCGGGCGCAGGCCGGATCGGGGTGCCGGTGGCACCATCGCAGTCCGCCGGGATCATCTCGGCCTCCACTTTCACAGGCGGGCCGGAGACGGTGAAACCTTTCTTGGCCCCCGCCTCGGCTCGGGTCAGCGCGGCCTCCAACCGCTGAACCTGCGCGAGGCGCGGCAATGCCTCTGCAAGGTCATTGGCGACGAACCGCGGCGAAGAGCCGGGGCCGTCCGGGTCGAGCACACCATCTGGGCCGGTCACAGCAAGCTGGCCACCCGTCAGCACGAGCGCGCGGTCAGGCTGCTCAGCATTCCATGCCACGCCATCGACAAGTCCTTCGGCTTCAAGGCGCGCAAGTTCGTCCGCAATGGCGGTGTAGTCCTCGCCATCGGAGACCACTGGCGTGGAGAGCCGAAGCGGCACAGCCTCGGCTGGCGCAAGAGAGGTGACTTCGGCGTATTTCGCGCCCTGCGGCACGGAAGAGAGCGCGGCGCTGAGAGGGGCGAGGCCAGTGATGCTTGCGGTGCCAAGCGGCTCGCCGCCCGCCGCCGCAGCGTAGAAGGTGACTTCGCTGCCCTCCGTCAGGCCCGCGAGAGACCCGGCCTTCAACTCCTCATCCACCCGCAGGCGCGCGTTGGCTTCGGCCCCACCAAAGACCGGAGCCGCCATGAAGGTGCCTTCGCCTTCCGGAGTCTGGGTTGCGGTCGCGGTTTCCTTACGCATTCCGTCCATCGTGGCGGTCAGAAGTTGATCCCACGTGAGATCGGGCGTCGAGGCCATGACGGTGGTGAGCACGCGCGTGAATTCGCCATACCAATTGGCCGGATCGTCCGGGTCGCCGTGCGGGTATTCAAAGCTGCGTTGGTCGGATTGCGACGAGTAGAGAAAGGCAAACTGTCCTTCGAGGGCCGGTGCAGGGCGGCTCTCAACCGCCTCCATCGTTTCAGGGATGCCCAGCAGCGTGGGCTCTATGTAACGGGCCGCGCCCTTGCCGGGCATAGCCCGAAAGCCGGTGGCGGCATGGCAGGCATCGAGCACGGCAACAAGCGCCGCACCGTCCGACATGATCGCTTCGGCGGCGGCGCGCAGTTCATCATCGAGTATCGCGTTTTCAACCGCGCCCACCGTGCCCTTCCAGCCGGAGGCATCGGAAGGCAGAAGAATCTCGTCGTAGCCACCCTGATCGTCGCCATCGAGATCGGGCGCTTGTGAGCCGTGCCCGGAGAAGTAAAAGAAAACCGTATCGCCCTCACCCGTCGCCTCGGCAGCCTCGGCAAGCCCGTTGAGGATCGCCTCGCGGCGGGGCATCTCCACAACAACCCCCTCGGGCAAAAGTTCAGGCGCCGTGGTCAGCACAGTGATATCCTCGGCGGCCACTCCGCGTGACATGAGCGTGCGTGCCATCAGTGCCACGTCATTCACCGGCCCGCGCAGGTCTGCATCCAGATATTCGTAGTCGCCGACCCCGATCAAAAGGGCGCGGGTTTCGGCCGTCACGGGGGCAGCGCAGGCCAGCGCGGTGAGCGTGGCGAGGGAAAGGTGCCTGAGCGTCATGATGGCGATATTATTGGTGAAATCGCTCCGGGCAAGGCTCACGGGCGCTCATGACAGCAAATGACACACTTCCCTGCGGCCGCGCCCTGCGCTAGGCCCAACGCCATGGCCTACACCCTGCCCGACCCACTCTCCGGCACGTCCCTGCCATTCGACACCGTGATCGACGTGCGCTCACCCTCCGAGTTCGCCGAAGATCATGTGCCCGGCGCCATCTCGCTGCCGGTATTCTCCGATGAGGAGCGGGCCAAAGTGGGCACTATCTACGTGCAAGAGAGCCCCTTTCTGGCCCGCAAGATCGGTGCCGCAATTTTGGCACGCAACGCGGCGGCTCATCTGGAGGGGTCACTGGCCGACAAAGACGGCGGTTGGAAGCCGCTGGTCTATTGTTGGCGTGGCGGCCAGAGGAGCGGAGGGTTCGCCACGATCCTCGGGCAGATCGGCTGGCGGGTAGAGAAAGTCGAAGGCGGCTACCAGAGCTACCGCCGGTCGGTGGTGAAGGCGCTCTACGAAGGCGAGTTGCCGCATCACGTGGTGCTGCTGGACGGGAACACCGGCACCGCCAAGACCGACCTCCTGCACCGGGTCGCCGAGCGCGGCGGGCAGGTGCTGGACCTTGAAGGGCTGGCCAATCATCGCGGCTCGCTTTTGGGCAATGTTGGCCCGCAACCGGCGCAGAAGGGCTTTGAATCCGCTCTGCTTCAGGCCCTGGCGCGGCTCGATCCGGCCCGGCCAGTGCTGGTGGAGGCCGAAAGCTCCAAGGTGGGCGAACTGTTGGTGCCGCCCGCGTTCTGGAAGCGCATGATCAAGGCTCCGCGCCTCACCCTTGCCGCCGGTCTAGAGGACCGCGCCCGCTATCTTGCCCGTGTCTACGCCGAATTGGCGGCGGACGTACCCGCCTTGAACGCCCTCTTGGGGCAACTCACCCGGCTGCATGGGCGCGAGCGGGTTGCGAGCTGGCAGGCGATGGCAGCAGACAGCGATGTGGTACAGCTTGCGGCAGAGCTTTGTCGCCACCACTACGACCCGCGCTACGCCAAATCACGTCGGTCAGACACGCCCGAAACCCGGCTTGAGATCACGCTGGATGAGGACGGCCTGAACCGCGCGGCCGACAGGATCGCGGCAGAGCTACAGCCTTAGTCGCGCAGCACCGGAGCCTCAGGGCCGCTCGCGCAGGTGATCCTCGGCGTCGGCCACGTTGATGTCGAGCGCATCCAGACCATCTTCGAGCATGTCGGCCAGCTGTGGCTCGCCGCCAAGATATGTCTCCGTAGGCGAGGACTTCTCAGCAACAGCCATCCGGCGGGCTTCTTCGATATCATCGGCGTCATAACTGCCGCGTCCGACCCACATCAAAGCCACAAGGCTCGACTGCTCATCTTCGTTCATGTCGGAGATGTAATTGCGGGTCTGTACCCCATCGGAGCCGTACTCGCGGGCCAGCGCGATAACGCGGACGATCTTGTGCATTGAAATGTCGAGCATGGCAGGCCCTCCTTGGCCCGAGAGTGCCAGCATAGGCGCGCGCTTTCCAGCCCTTGCACTGGCCCAGGCCTGCGTCAAAGTTGCGAGCGGAAGAGGCGGTAGTAGAGCCAGTTCGGCATGAGCTGAGACACACGTACGAGCCAACCCCGCATGGTCGGGAAGCTCTTCTGGAACACGTCGTCGTTCATGTGCTCAAAAAGTTCCCGCGCGGCGGCCTCAGATGTCATCACCGAGGGCGGCAGGGCTGCAGGCGTATCACCCTCTGCCAACGCTTCGGGTTCGATCACGTGGCCGGGGCAGGCAAGCTGCACCTGCACACCTGTGTTGCGCAGCTCGGCATAGAGTTCTTCGGCAAGGTGCATGACGGCGGCCATGGAGGTTCCGTAGCCGATTTCACCCGGCAGGCCGCGATAGGCCGAGAGGCCCGCGACCAGCAGCAAGTGCCCCTTGTCGGCGTCCACCATGCCCGGCAGCACCGCGCCCACGGTGTTGAGCGCACCGTCGAGGTTACGGTCGATAACCTGCTTGATCGCGACCGTATCCCAATTACGGGCACCGTGGCCGCCCATTGCATCGGGCAGGTAGATCACGCCGTCGACCGCACCCACGCCCGCCGCTGCGACCTTCATCGCCTCGGCGTCGGAGGTATCGGCTTCAACCGCCATGGCCTTGCCCGGCAGCATCTCGGCCAGCTTCTGCATCGCCTCCGGCTCGGCGCTGGTGAGGGCTAACTCAGCGCCCACGCGGCTCAACTGATCAGCCAGCGCCCGCCCCAGAGCGGAGCCCGCACCGATGATCCAGTACTTTTTGCCCTGCCATTCGACCATGAAATCTCTCCTCCGTGGAAACGCCGCGTTCTGAAAATGTGGGTGCGGGCAAAGTGATTCCATGCCGCACCGCTCCCACTATAACGCGCTGGTAACCGGAGGGTTCACACTGGGCCTGAGATGACGCTTAATTTAGTGCCAATGCCCGGCGATTGAGCAGCTTTCAGCTGGATGGCCCTGTCGCAGGGCTGCTGAGGGGTACGACTTGCGCAGGCTCTTCGGGAGCCAGCTCCTCGAAATCGAAGGCATCGAGCCGGTGCGCCCGCTTGCCCGCCTTCTCGGCAGAGATCTTGATCTCTTCGATGTCCTTGGCCGCCTGTCCAAAGTGCCTGTCGAGATTGCCCACTCGGGTGCCGAGCCTGTCTACATCGGTATGTAGCAGTGCCAACTCCTTGCGGATCGCTCCCGCCTGCTCGCGCATCCGGGCATCCTTCAGCACCGCGCGCATGGTGTTGAGGGTGGCCATGCAAGTCGTGGGCGAAACGATCCAGACCCGCGCCGCAAAACCCTCACGCACCACTTCGGCAAAGTTGGCGTGCAACTCGGCATAGACCGCCTCGGAGGGAAGAAACATCAGCGCCCCATCGGCGGTTTCACCCTCAACGATGTAACGCTCGGAGATGGCGCTGATGTGGGTTTTCACGGCTGCCCTGAGGGCCCGGCCGGCGGCAGTTTTCTCGGCATCGCTCGTCGCGGCGCGGAGTTGCTCGTAAGCCTCCAGTGGGAACTTGGCGTCAATCACGATCGGGCCAGGCGGGTTCGGCAGGTGAATCAGGCAGTCCGCCCGCTTGCCGTTGGAGAGCGTGGCTTGCAGCGTGTAGCTGTCCCGCGGGAGCGCCTTGGAAACGATATCGTTCAGTTGGATCTCGCCAAAGGCCCCACGTGTCTGCTTGTTGCTCAGAATGTCCTGAAGGCCGAGCACATCCCCAGAGAGCTTCTCGATATTGGCCTGTGCCTTGTCGATCTGGGCAAGGCGTTCGGTGAGCTGGGTCAGCGAGGTGGCGGTTTGCTTGGAACTGCCCGCCAGCGTCTCGTTCACCTTTTCCCGCATGTCGTTGAGGGTGCGGGCGGAGTGCAGCGCGGTCTGGTGCAGCCGGTCGGCCACCTGCGCCTGCACCTCGGCCAGACGCGACTCCATGGCAGCCACGATCTGGGCCTGTCCGGTCTGCTGGCTTTCTGAAACGGAGGCGATCCGCCCGCCAAGCTCATGCTGACCCTGTGCCAGCGCCTCGACCGCCTTTGAAACTGTGCCGATCTGTCCAGCAGCCTCGGCTGCTCGGCCCGCGCGGCGAACGGTGGCGATCAAGAGCCAGAGCAGGATCACGACAAGTAGCGCACCGCCAAGCACCGCCAGCACGCGTGGGTCGGTCAGTGCGTAGGACTGTCCACCAATCTCGATCATCTGCGCCCGAAAAGCCGCTCGATGTCGTGCAGTTTCAGTTCCACGTAGGTGGGCCGTCCGTGGTTGCACTGTCCCGAGTGAGGCGTCGCCTCCATCTCGCGCAACAGCGCGTTCATCTCCTCGGCACGCATCCGGCGGCCGGAGCGGATCGATCCGTGGCAGGCAACGCGAGAGAGGATGGCTTCGAGCCGCTCCTGCACAATTTGGCTCTCACCAATGTCGTCCAGTTCGTCGAGCACATCGCGCAGCATGGCTTCGGCATTGATCTCACCGAGGATGGCCGGGGTTTCCCGCACGGCAATGGTGCTAGGTCCGAAGGGCTCGAGGGTCAGTCCCATGCGGGTGAAAGTTTCGGCATGCGCCAAAAGGGTCGACGCGTCTTGCTCCGAAAGTTCAACGATCTCGGGGATCAGCAGCGCCTGCGCGGCAACGCCATTCTCTGCCATCTGGCGCTTCAGCTTCTCGTAGACAAGGCGCTCGTGGGCAGCGTGCTGGTCAACGATGACCATGCCGCTCTCGGTCTGGGCGATGATGTAATTTTCATGCACCTGCCCACGGGCAGCGCCAAGCGGGTGATGGGTCAGCGTTTCATCCACGCCCTGCGGCGTGTCCTCGACCCGGCCGGTCGGTGCCTCGGCAAAGCCCATCGGCTCAACCACCGGCGTCGGCCAGCGGTAGCTCTGGGCGCGGTCCTGCGCGGGGCGGTCCATCTGGTAGATGCGGGGTGCCTCCTGCGCCTCGACCCGTTCGGGCGTCATCGCACCAAGCACCTCGCCGGCGATTGTGGAGGAGGCGCGATGGCCTGCCTCGGCCAGTGCGTGCCGGATGCCGCTGACGATCAAGCCCCGTGCCACACCCGGCTCTCGAAAGCGCACCTCGGATTTGGCGGGATGCACGTTCACGTCCACCCGCTGCGGATCGACATCGAGAAAGAGCACCGCCGCCGGGTGGCGCTCGCGGCTGAGATAGTCGGCATAGGCACCCCGCAAGGCGCCGATCAGCAGCTTGTCTCTCACGGGTCTGCCATTGACGAAAAGGAACTGTGCCACCGAGGAGCCGCGTGAATAGGTCGGCAAGGCGGTATACCCAGTGAGGTGAATGCCCTCGCGCTCGGCGTCGAGGCGAATGGCGTTTTCTGCAAATTCCCGACCCAAAACTGTGGCAAGGCGACCGGCAAGCGCATTGAACAGGTCGCCCGATTGCGCATCAGCACGGAACGTGACACGCGGCTCGCCGCCGGTTTCATCCCGCAGGGTGAAGCCGATGAACGGCTCGGCCATGGCGAGGCGCTTTACCACCTCGGAGATCGCCTGAGTCTCTGCGCGGTCAGAGCGCAGAAATTTGAGTCGTGCAGGCGTGGCATAAAACAAGTCGCGCAGCTCGACCTGGGTGCCAGATGTCAGTGCAGCAGGTTTGACCGGGCCAAGCGAGCCACCTGCGCAGGCGATGCTATGCGCGTCAGTACCGGTAGGCCGCGACGTAATGGTGAGCCGCCCCACCGCGCCGAGCGACGGCAGCGCCTCGCCCCGGAAGCCGAAAGAGCGAATGTCGAGAAGGTCGGAGCCGTCGATCTTGGAGGTCGCGTGGCGTGAGAGGGCAAGCGGCAGGTCTTCCGCCGGGATGCCGCAGCCATCGTCGGTGACCCGGATCAGGGTCTTGCCGCCATGAGAGATGCTGATCTCGATCCGCGTCGCCCCTGCATCAATCGCGTTTTCGAGCAGCTCCTTCACAGCAGAAGCCGGGCGCTCCACAACCTCACCCGCGGCGATCCGGTTGATAACCGTCTCGTCGAGCTGCCGGATCTGCGGTGGGCTAGGGCTTATATTGGGCTTCGGCGCGTTCATGCCACTAGGGGTAGCATGGAGGTGAGCGATTCTGCGAGGGGGAATCTTGACCGGAAAAGGCTGTTTCGCGTGCCCTGCACGGCTTGTCGCCTCTTGCGTTTCAGCCCTTCGGCTTCACCGCTCCAACCAGCGGGCCGAGCGGAAAACCCGTGTCATGCCGTCCGATCTCTGGTGCAAAGAGTCGCGACACGGAGCCATCGAAATAGAGGGCGTTCGGTGTGCCGAGGCCGTCACGAAAGAGCGTGCCAAACTCCCAAAAGGTCACCGGCTCGTCAGAAATGACAAAGTGGATCGTGCGGCCATCGGCCTCCACTCCCACGCCATTGCGGAAGTGCCGGGAAGTGCTGTCACGCAGAAAGCGCGGATGCAGCGCCCCGTCCAGCACCAGCATCGGGCCTGATTGCGATGCGTACCGGCAGGCAGGCGGGTTTGCATCGTAAGTCAGCGTCTCCACAACCGCCGCCGACCCATCCATCAGGCAAAACACTCCATTGGGCACGAGACCAAAATTGCCCGGCCCCGGGTTTGTGACCAGCGACGCAGTCTGGCGACCTTCTTCAAGGTAGAGCCCCACAGGGCTGCGGTCGTCGTGATACATGCCCGCATTCATCGCGAAAGTCAGCTCAAGCCCTTCAGCCGCCAGCACATCTTCGAGCCGGGCAAAACTGCCGATCACCTTGCCGCCGTTGCTGTGAAACAGACGGATGTCGTCGACGGCCGCATCCAATGTGCAAAGCGTATAGGCGCGGCCCTCGTGGGCGATATCGCGGCAGGCGGGCGCCGCAGTGAGCGGCGCAGCGGTGAGCAGTGCCAGCAGCGGAGCGAGGAGGCGGTTAATCCTCGCCATCGTCCTCGGCCTCGACATCGCGGCGAACACGCTCTTCCGAGAACATGCGTCGGGTGTCGTCCATCCGGTCAAAGGTTTCGTCGAGTTTGAAACGCAACTCGGGTGAGAACTTCAGCGCGAGAGACTTGTTCACCGCACGGCGCAGCTCGGAGCGGTTGCGGCGCAGTGCATCCAGCCCTTCTTCAGCATGAAAGCCGCCAAGAGGCATCACATAGGCGGTCGCCACCTTCAGGTCGGGCGAGCAGCGCACCTCGGAGACGGTGATAGACATGCGGGCCAGTTCATCGTCATGCACATCCCCGCGCTGAAGCACCTGGGCCAGTGCGCGCCGGATGGTTTCGCCCACGCGGAGCTGTCGCTGCGAGGGGCCGGGACCGTCATGAAACTTGTTCTTCGCCATGGGCCGGACATAGGGCGCGCACCGCCGTCACGCAAGCAGGCCTTTGCGCCGCATCGCCGCGTCAGCTAAACGGAGCCGAACGTGAGAAGGACGATGAGCGATGATGGACGTGCCCGGGATCGTGGTGATGGGAGCCTCCGGCCGGATGGGGCGGATGCTGGTACAATCGGTGCAGGAGAGCCCGGTGATGCGGCTCGCGGGCGCGCTGGAGCGCGACGGCCACGAGTGGGTGGGCCAGGATGTCGGCGAGGCTATGGGCGGCGTGGCGCTTGGCGTTACGGTCACGGCGGACCCGCTGGAGGCAATGGCCAAGGCACAGGCGGTGATCGACTTCACCGCCCCTGCCGCCACTGTCGAGATGGCCGGGCTGGCCGCGCAAGCGCGAGCGGTCCATGTGATCGGAACCACTGGTTTGACCGACGATGACATCGCCAAGATCGACCTCGCCGCGCGCCATGCGGTTGTGGTCCGGGCTGGCAACATGTCTCTCGGGGTGAACCTGCTGACGGTGCTGGTGAAGAAGGTCGCGGTGGCGTTGGACGAGGATTTCGACATCGAAGTGGTGGAGAGCCATCACCGGCATAAGGTGGATGCCCCCTCCGGCACCGCGCTGATGCTGGGCGAGGCCGCCGCCGAGGGGCGCGGCCATGGGCTGAAAGATGTCTACGAGGCCGCGCGGGATGGCATCACCGGCGCGCGCAAACGCGGGCAGATCGGATTCTCCGCCATTCGCGGCGGTGACATCATCGGCGAGCATGATGTGCTCTTCGCCGGGCCGGGCGAGCGCTTGACGCTCTCGCATAGTGCGACCGACCGGAGCCTCTTCGCCAAGGGCGCGCTCAAAGCCGCGCTCTGGGGTCAGGGGCGCAAGCCGGGGCATTACTCGATGCTGGATGTGTTGGGGCTCAGCGAGGCGTGACGGGGCTGTGGGTGCCAACCCACCACTCAAAAGTCGATCGCCAAGCCCTTCTTTTCCCAGTCACCGTAGCGCACCGGCTCGGGGCCATCGCGCCCGCCCAGCTCCTTTGGCAGTTCCTCTGCCTTCGCAGCCTTTCGGCGCGCCTCGGCTTCGGCCAGGGCGCGTTGGGCTTCTGGGGGCAGGTCTGTTCGGTCGGTCATCTCGGCGCTCCTTGTCAGGCCTCGGCCTGTGATATAGCCCGCGAGGCGCAACCGGAAAAGGGGAAGGCCAATGGCCGATGCGGCACGCGAGCTGGCGCTTTCATTCATCAAGGGTGTGCTGGCGCAGCGGATCATGATGTCAGAACTCGTGGCCGCAACGCAGGCGCCGCCCGAGGTGATGGCCCGTGCCCAGCGGCTGGCCAACGCCACGCTCCGCAATCTCGGCCCGGCAGATGCGGCTTTGAAGCCCTACATCAAAAAGGCCCCGCCCGCCCCTGTGCGCGATGTGCTGCGGCTGGCCACGGTGGAAGTTCTGGCGCTGGGCGAGGCCGCACATGGCGTGGTGAGCGAGGCGGTGAGCCTGACCCGTCAGGCCTCGCCCCGGGCAACCGGCATGGCGAATGCAGTGCTGCGGCGCGTCGCGGAGGAGGGGCAGGCCGCCTTTGATGCCGCGCCGCCGACGCGCATGGCCAACTGGCTGCGCGGGCGGCTTGGGGCCGCATATGGCAACGCCATCGTAACACAGATCGAGGCGGCCCACGGTGCTGGCGCCCCGCTGGACCTGAGTGCCAAGGGCGACCCGGCAGCGTTGGCCGAGGCCGTGGGCGGCACGCTCCTGCCCGGCGGCTCGGTGCGCATTCACGGGCCAGCGCAGGTTTCGGCCCTGCCGGGCTTCGAAGAAGGCGCATTCTGGGTGCAGGATGCGGCCGCCGCAATTCCCGCGAAACTGCTCGCCCCCCAGCCCGGCGAACGCGTGCTGGATCTCTGCGCCGCGCCCGGCGGCAAAACCATGCAACTCGCCGCCGCCGGGGCCGATGTGACCGCGCTGGACCTTTCCGAGCGGCGTTTGAAGCGTGTGGAAGAGAACCTTGCCCGCACCGGCCTGTCCGCCAAGCTGGTCGCCGCCGATGCACTGACTTGGATGCCCGAAGAAGCCTTCGACGCGATCCTGCTCGATGCCCCCTGCTCCGCCACCGGCACCATCCGACGCCACCCCGACCTGCCGCATGTGAAAGACGGCAAGGGACTTAAGGAGCTGTTCGCGCTTCAGGCGCAGATGCTTGAGCGTGCGATGGGCTGGCTAAAACCCGGCGGGCGGCTGGTCTACTGTGTGTGCTCGCTGCTCCCAGAAGAGGGCGAAAAGCAGGTCGAGGGCCATGAGATCATTCGCCCAGAGGCAGACTGGATCGAGGAAAGCTGGCGCGCGGGCAACGGGCTTCGCCTGCGGCCCGATTTCTGGCCCGAGCGTGGCGGGATGGACGGGTTCTACATGGCGGTTCTGCGCAAGCCCTGAAGGGAGATCGCGTCGGCACCCAATCCGCCGAATCCCCCGCGCGTTCGGATCAGCAGGTGACACCCGCCGCCCGTGGCCTTATCCTCCGCCGCAACCAACAACAGGCCCGCAACGGGCACCCCGAGAGCGCAATGGCAGGCATCCTCGCAAAGCATCCGTCCGCGAAATGGGCGCGCATGGCCAATCGGCTTCAGGCGCGGCTGGCCACGTGGTCGCGCCCGGCGACCGCCTTCACCAGCCACCCAGAACCGCGCACCATCGGCAGCTTCGCAAAGGGGCGGCAACTGGTGGCAGGCACCTACCTCTTCGCCGGCTACCTCGTTGAGGCGCAGGGGGATGAACGCCCGATCTGGGATCTGCCCGCGCCCGCACCCGAGTTTACCGAGGCACTGATGGGCTTTACATGGCTCGACGATCTCGCCGCCGTCGGCGACCTACGGGCGCGCAAGAGGGCGCAGGAGTGGACATGGGTCTGGATCGAGCGCTTCGGGCGCGGCCGCGGTCCGGGGTGGACCCCCGATCTGACCGGCCGCCGCCTGATCCGCTGGATCAACCACGCGATCTTTCTGCTGAATGGTCGAAGCTCTGATCAGTCCGAGGCCTATTTCAGGGCGCTCGCCGGGCAAACACGGTTCCTGTCCCGCCGCTGGCGTTCCGCCGCGCCCGGCCTGCCCCGGTTCGAGGCACTGACTGGTCTCATCTACGCGGGCCTGGCGCTGCAGGGGATGGAGGGTCACGTGGACCCGGCGCTGAAGGCCCTGTCTCGCGAGTGTGATCGGCAGGTGGACGCGCAGGGTGGCATCCCCACGCGCAACCCCGAGGAACTGATGGAGGTGCTGACGCTTCTCACATGGGCGGTGCATGCGCTTGTGGATGCAGACTACCCTGTGCCGCGTCCGCTCACCGCCGCCATTGCCCGGATCACCCCCACCCTGCGCGCCCTGCGCCACTCCGATGGCGGATTGGCGCGGTTTCATGGCGGCGGGCGCGGGCTTGAAGGGCGGCTGGACGCGGCCCTCGCAGCCTCCGGCGTGCGCGAGGGGCCGGGTGAGGGGCTCTCGATGGGCTACGCCCGGCTGGCCGCAGGTCGCACAACGGTGATTGTCGATGCCGCACGCCCACCCCGCGGCCCGGCCTCTGCCCGCGCCCATGCCTCCACCCTCGGCTTCGAGCTGACCTCGGGCCGCCGCCCGTTGATTGTCTCCTGCGGCTCAGGCGCAAGCTTTGGCGAGGGCTGGCGGCGGGCTGGCCGCGCCACGGCCTCTCACGCCACGCTGGCGGTAGAACGCTACTCCTCGTCCCGGTTGGCTCCTGCGGCTGGCCAGCGTGGCGAGTTTCTTGAAGACACGCCCCGGCAGGTAAAGGTGGAGCGCACCGGCGACTCTTCAGGCGCCCATCTTCTGGCCGGTCACGATGGCTACGCCTCCACCCACGGCCTCACCCATATGCGGCGGCTGGATATTGACCCCTCCGGCCGTCTCCTCACCGGCACCGATACGCTCCGCGCCTTCACCGAAGACGCCCGCAAGGCCTTTGACGCGGCGATGACCCGGATGCAGCTGCAGGGCGTCAGCTTCACCGCCCACTTCCACCTGCACCCCGATGTCGATGCGACCGTCGATATGGGCGGCCTCGCGGTCTCGCTGGCGCTGAAGTCCGGCGAGATCTGGGTCTTCCGCTATTCCGGCAAGGCGGAGCTGTCGCTTGAGCCCTCGGTCTACCTCGAACAGGGCCGGATCAAGCCCCGCGCATCGCGTCAGATCGTCCTTTCTGCCAAAGTCCTCGATTATGGCCACGAGATCGGCTGGACCTTGGCGAAAGCACAGGATACCCCGCTGGCCATTCGTGACACGCTCCGCGATGACGACGATGATGAAGAGGACGCGGAGCAGGGCTGACCGAGAGGACCGATGCCGATGACCAACCTGCAACCCATTCGCCGTGCGCTGATTTCCGTTTCCGACAAGGAGGGGCTGGTCGAGCTGGCCGAGTTGCTGGCGCAGCGGGAAATCGAGATCCTCTCCACAGGCGGCAGCGCAGGCATGCTGAGAGAGGCTGGCATCGCGGTGAAGGACGTGGCCGATGTCACCGGCTTCCCCGAGATGATGGATGGCCGGGTCAAAACCCTGCATCCGGTCGTGCATGGCGGCCTTCTGGCCCTGCGCGACAATGACGAGCACGTCGCCGCGATGGACGAGCACGGCATCGGCCCGATCGACCTGCTGGTGGTCAACCTCTACCCCTTCGAGGCTACCGTGGCCCAAGGTGCCGACTACGACACCTGCATCGAAAACATTGACATCGGGGGCCCAGCGATGATCCGCGCCGCCGCCAAAAACCATGCCTTTGTTAACGTGGTAACGGATGTGGCGGACTATGCCGCGCTGGTCGCTGAACTAGACGACAACGATGGCCACACCACCCTCGCCTTCCGCCAGCAACTGGCGCAAACCGCCTATGCCCGCACTGCCGCCTATGACGCCGCGGTCAGCACGTGGATGGCGGATGCCATCGGCCAGCCCACCCCGCGCCGCCGCGCCTTTGCAGGCACGCTTGCTGCAACCATGCGCTACGGCGAAAACCCGCATCAGCAAGCGGCCTTCTACACCGATGGCACCGGCCGAGCCGGGGTGGCCACTGCCGAGCAGCATCAGGGCAAGGCGCTAAGCTACAACAACATCAATGATACCGATGCCGCCTTCGAGCTGGTCTCCGAATTTGCCCCCGAGGGCGGCCCGGCCTGCGCGATCATCAAGCACGCCAACCCCTGCGGCGTGGCCCGCGGCGCAACGCTCCAAGAGGCCTACCGCCGCGCCTTCGACTGCGACCGCACCTCCGCCTTTGGCGGCATCATCGCGCTGAACGGCAAGCTCGATGGCGCGACTGCGCGGGCTATCAGCGAGATCTTCACCGAGGTCGTCATCGCGCCCGACGCCGATGCCGAGGCCAAGGAGGTCTTCGCCGCCAAAAAGAACCTGCGCCTGCTCACCACCGGCGCTCTGGCCGATCCACGCCGGCCGATCCTGACGTACCGGCAGGTTTCGGGCGGCATGCTGGTGCAAGACAAGGATGTGGGCCACATCAGCAAGGACGAGCTGAAAGTCGTCACCAAGGTGCAGCCGACCGATGCTCAGTTGGATGACCTGCTCTTCGCCTGGACCGTGGGCAAGCATGTCAAATCCAACGCGATCATCTACGTGAAGGACGGCGCGACCGTGGGCGTGGGCGCGGGCCAGATGAGCCGTGTCGATAGTTCGCGCATCGCCGCCCGCAAGAGCCTCGACATGGCAGAGGCGCTGGGCCTGTCCGAGCCGCTGACCAAGGGCTCTGTCGTGGCATCCGATGCCTTCTTCCCCTTCGCCGATGGTCTCATGGCTGCGGTCGAGGCCGGTGCAACCGCCGTGATCCAACCCGGCGGCTCGATGCGGGATGACGAGGTGATCGCTGCCGCCGATGAGGCAGGTATCGCGATGGTCTTCACCGGCATGCGGCACTTCCGGCACTGATCGGGCGGCACTGATGCGCACCCTCACGCTCTTCGCGGTCATTGCCTTCGTGATCGACCAGGCCAGCAAGTGGTTCGTCTTCCAGTGGCTGAACCTCTGGGAGCGCCAGCGGATCGATGTGATCGACCCGCTTCTGGTGTTCCGCCCCGGCATCAACGAAGGCATCAACTTCGGCCTCTTCGGGGGTGGCTCGGGCGCGCAGCGGGTGATCCTTATCGTGATTGCGCTGGTGCTCTGCATTATACTGGCCGTCTGGGCGGCGCGCAGTTTCACCACCCGCCGTGCCTTCGCCTCTGCAGGCATGGTGATCGGCGGGGCGCTGGCCAATGCGCTCGACCGCGTGCTGTTTCCCGGCGTGCTGGACTTTCTCAACATGTCCTGCTGCGGCATCTCCAACCCTTACCTCTTCAATCTCGCCGATGTGTTCATCTTTGCCGGGGCCTTTGGGCTGATCCTCTGGACCGGCGAGAAAAAGGCGGCTGACGAGGGCGGTGAAACACGCTAGAACGGGCAAAAGAACTGAGGGAAGCCGAGTGGTGTCAGGGGCAATGAAACGGGTTGAGGCAGCCGGGCGCGCTGCGCTTGTGCTGGCGCTCTGCGTGGGTGTGACCGCCTGTAGCCGCACGCCGGACCTGATGAACACGCAGCGCGGGCAGGACACGCCCGACGAGTTTGCCATCCTTCCCAACAAGCCGATCCAACAACCCGAGAACTACCGCGATCTGCCTCCGCCCACGCCGGGCGGTAGCAACCGCGCCGATGCCACTCCGTTCAAGGATGCCGTCGCTGCGCTGGGCGGTAGCCCCGACCGGTTGAACCGAACGGGCGAGATCCGCGGTGAGCCCGGGCTGATCGGTCACGTGACCCGCTTTGGCCTAGGCCGCGATATCCGCACCATTCTCGCCAAGGAAGACTACGAGTATCGCAAAAAGAATGACGGGCGCCTGCTGGAACGGCTGTTCAACGTGAACGTATACTACAAGGCCTATCGCCCGCAATCGCTGGATCAGGAAGCCGAGCTGGCTCGCTTCCGTCGCGCCGGAGCGGCCACGCCCTCCGCCCCACCCAGCGGCGAGTTTCAGTAGCCGTTAGCCAAGCTTCGGGCCGATGCGTGATACACCGGGCTTCACAACCCCGTTGCCCTACTTGCGCATATCCGCCCCATGCCTAGGGTAGCTCTCGCATTACACGAGAGGAGCGCTGATGCCCCCCATCCGCCGCGCCGGAGCCGCACTTATGGCGCTCCTTGCCTTCACTGCCCTGCCCGCCACCGCTGAAGAAGTCACCGCCTTTTCGCTTGAAAACGGGATGGACGTTGTCGTGATCGAGGATCACCGCGCTCCGGTGGTGGTGAACATGGTCTGGTATCGCACCGGCGCCGCCGATGAGCCGCCCGGCAAGAGTGGCATCGCGCATTTTCTCGAGCATCTGCTGTTTCAGGGCACCGACGATCTCGCGCCCGGCGAATTCTCCAAGGTGGTCGAGGACAACGGCGGCACCGACAACGCCTTCACCTCGTGGGATTACACCGGCTACTTTCAGCGTGTCGCCGCCGACCGGCTGGAGCTGATGATGAAAATGGAGGCTGACCGGATGGTGGACCTCCTGATCACCGAGGAGGATGTCGCCACCGAGCTTCAGGTGATCCTTGAAGAGCGCAACCAGCGGGTCGAGAACGACCCTTCTGCCCTGTTCGGCGAAGATCGCCGTGCCGCCCAATGGATGAACCACCCCTACGGCATCCCGATCATCGGCTGGAAGCACGAGATGGAGGGGCTGACCCGGCAGGACTCGCTGGATTTCTACAAACTTCACTATTCGCCCAACAATGCGATCCTCGTGGTGGCTGGCGATGTGACCCCCGAACAGGTGAAAGAGCTGGCCGAAACCCACTTTGGCCCGCTGCCCGCCAACCCAGAGATCAAAGCGCGCGCCCGCCCTCAGGAACCGCCGCAAAGAGCAGCGCGTCACCTCAAGTTCTCCGATCCGCGCATCTCCCAGCCCTATGTGGTGCGCACCTACCTCGCGCCGGAGCGAGACGCCGGAGCACAGCAAAAGGCCGCCGCGCTGACCATCCTTGCCGAGCTTCTGGGCGGTTCGCCCACCTCTTCACTGATGGGCCGGATGCTCCAGTTCGATGAAAGCCTCGCCGTCTATTCCGCCGCCTTCTACTCGGGCGAGAGCCTCGACGACGGCCAATTCGGCTTCTACGTCGTGCCCGTGCCCGGACGCTCGCTGGAAGAGGCAGAGGCCGATATCGACCGGGTGATTGAGGCCTTCATGGAAGAAGGCGTCGACATGGAGGCCTTCGAGCGGATCAAGATGCAGGTCCGTGCCTCCGAGATTTACGCGAAGGACAATCTGCAAAGGCTGGCGCGTCGCTACGGCGAGGGGCTGACCTCCGGCCTCACGGTGGAGGATATCAAAGCTTGGCCGCAGGTCCTTCAGGCCGTTACGCCGGAAGACGTGATCGCCGCCGCGCGCGAAGTGCTCGATATGCGCACCTCCGTGACCGGCTACGCCATGCGCACGCCCGACCCTGCCTCTGCGCCCGAGCCGGAACCTGCCAGCGCAGCCGCGCCTGACGTCGAATCCGAGACAGAGATCGAAGCCGAGGAGATTTCGCAGTGACTTTTCTCAAGCGTATCGCCTGCGGGCTTGCCCTCGCCACCCTCCCTTTCATGGCCTCGGCCGAGGTCGACATTGAAGAAGTCACATCACCCGGCGGTGTAGAGGCATGGCTGGTCAACGAGCCCTCCATCCCCTTCGTCGCGCTGGAGATCCGCTTCAAGGGCGGCGCGTCACTCGATGCGCCCGGCAAGCGCGGGTCGATCAACCTGATGACCGCAATCCTCGAGGAAGGCGCAGGCGACATGGACGCCCGCGCATGGGCCGCTGCTCGTGACAGTCTTGCCGCCTCCTTCGACTTCGACGTTCACAACGACGCGCTCTCGATCAGCGCCAAGTTCCTCACCGAGAACATGGATGAGGCCGCCGAACTGCTGCGCCTCGCGATGGAAGACCCTCGCTTCGATCAGGAAGCCCTCGACCGGGTGCGCGCGCAGGTGCAATCGATCATCCGATCCAACGGCAACGACCCCGACAAGATCGCCGGCGACACCTTCGACCGGCTGGCCTGGGGCAACCATCCCTACGGCACCGATCTGAACGGCACAGCCGAGAGTGTCGCGGCCCTGACGCGCGAAGACATGTTCGATGCCAAGGCGCGGGTGATGGCCCGTGACAGGCTCTATGTCGGCGCTGTCGGAGATATCGACGCCGATCGCCTCGCCACCCTGCTAGACAAGCTCTTTTCAGGCCTTCCCGAGTCCGGCGCCGAACAGGCCGAACACATGGACTACACCCTGCAAGGCGGCCTCACCGTGGTACCTTTCGATACCCCGCAGTCGGTGGTGAGTTTCGGCCAGCAGGGGATCAAGCGCGATGACCCCGATTTCTTCCCCGCCTTCGTCATGATGGAAATCCTCGGCGGCAGCGGGTTCAACTCCCGCCTGATGGAAGAGGTCCGCGAGAAGCGCGGGCTGACCTATGGCATCTATGCCTACCTTGCTCCGATGGACTACGGCGAGATCATCGGCGGCGGCGTGGCATCGGCCAACGGGCGCGTCGCGCAGGTGATCGAAGTGGTGCGTGACGAGTGGGCCAAGCTCGCCGAAGAGGGCGTGAGTGCTGAAGAACTGGAGCGCGCCAAAAAGTACCTGACCGGAGCCTACCCCCTGCGGTTCGATGGCAACGGCCGGATCGCCAACATCCTTGTTGGCCTCCAGATCGAAGGGCTCGGCAAGGATTACATCACCAACCGCAACAGCTTCGTCGAAGCGGTGACGGTGGAGGATGTGAAGCGTGTCGCCAAGCGGTTGATCGACCCCGATGCGCTGCACTTCGTCGTGGTCGGTGCCCCGGAAGGGCTCGAGGAGACGGCTGGCAACTGACGCGGGTCGAGGCGCGCGCCTCCGCCCGTTGACGCCCCGCCGCTCCCGCGCTACCCCGCGCCTCTCACCACCGATGGAGGCTCCATGGCCCGCCGCAAGGGACGCGACATTTCCGGCTGGATCATTCTCGACAAGCCCGCCGGGCCGACGAGCACCGCCTGCGTGAACAAGCTGCGATGGGCCTTTGAGGCCAAGAAGGCAGGCCACGCCGGTACGCTGGACCCGGCGGCCACCGGCTTGCTGGCCATCGCCTTCGGCGAGGCGACCAAATGCGTGCCCTACGTGATGGATGCCGAAAAGTGCTACAGCTTTACCGTCCGGCTAGGCGAGGCGACCAATACCGACGACGCCGAGGGTGAGGTGATAGAGACCGCCGAGGTGCGGCCCTCCGATGACGATATCCGTGCTGCGCTCCCGGGCTTCACCGGCGAGATCATGCAGGTGCCGCCCAAGTACTCTGCCGTGAAGATCGATGGCGAAAGGGCCTATGCCCTCGCCCGTGACGGCGAGGACTTCGAGGTCGAAGCCCGGCCCCTCTGGGTCGAGAGTCTTGAACTGCTCTCGCGCCCCGATGCCGACACGGCCGAGCTTCGGATGGTCTGCGGAAAAGGAGGCTACGTGCGCTCCATCGCGAGGGATCTGGGAAAGGCGCTGGGCTGCCTAGGCCACGTCGTGAGCCTGCGGCGCGAGTGGTCCGGCCCGTTCGATCTGGAGAAGGCAGTCACTCTGGAGCAGGTCGAGGAACTGGCCCGCAAGCCCGAGATCGACGGCTTGCTGGTGCCGCTGGAAGAGGGCCTGGGCGACTTGCCCCGTGTCACCGTGAACGAGGCCGCCGCCACCCGAATCGCCAACGGCAACCCGGCCCCCGTGGTCGCCTCCGATGCCGAATTCGGCGAAGACTGCTGGGCCGCCCACATGGGGCAGGCCATTGCTCTCGGCCGTTACCTTGGCGGCGAGTTCCACCCCAGCCGCGTGCTGAACCGGTGAGCCCCAAGAGGGCCAAGGAGAGGCAGGCATGATCACCCGCACCCACATCAAGGGCGACGCGCCCTCTACTGCCGTCTATTCCGACTGCGAACGCTACCGCTATCTGCTGACCCGCACGTGGGACTTGGCGGGCGAGAAGGCGCTTTTCATCATGCTCAATCCCTCTACCGCGACCGAAGTGCAGAACGACCCCACCGTCGAACGCTGCGAGCGCCGCGCCCGCACGCTCGGCTTCGGCAGCTTCCGCGTGACCAACATCTTCGCTTGGCGCGACACGGACCCCAAGAACATGCGCGCCGCGCTTGAGCCGGTTGGCCCGGAGAACGATGCCGCCATTCTCGACAGCTGCGCTTGGGCCGACAGGATCATCTGCGCATGGGGCAGTCACGGCGCGCATCTTGATCGGGGGCATGCGGTGGAGGCGCTCCTGCGCCAAGGCGGCTGGCCGCTCTATCACCTCGGGCTGACCAAGCACGGTCAGCCCAAGCATCCGCTCTACATCGCCTATACCGAGCAGCCCCGGCCTTGGGTCACTCCGGTGGGCGCAGTCTGATCCGCACCGCACTGCCGAGGGCTTCAGCGCCCGCATCGCACTCCACCTGCACCACCGGGCGACCACCGAGGTTGATTTGCCAAGTATCGTCTATGGTGGGCAGCATCACGATGTCGGTGGCATCGGGCCCATCGTAGAAAATGACCAGCCGCTCGGTCTCTGGGTCGAACCCCTGCACCACGGCAATCGGCCATTGTCGATCCACTGCGAGCTTCAACCGGCGGGGCGCCTCGGTGGGCACAATGATGTCCCCCATGCCCATCGGTAGGATCAGCCTGCCCTCCGAATCGTAAATGTCTTCGGCTCCGTTGGAAGGTGAGACCTCCTCCACCGCATCGGTCTCTGCGGGCGCGATCACTTCGGCTAGAGCTTCGGCTTCAAGCGGTTCGTCCGCCGCCGCCTCTTCCACTTCTGAAGGACTCTCGGCCTCAGCCGTTTCTCCCGCTCCCTCGACCGGCGCTAAGGCCTCTTCCACCTCGGGGTTCTCGTCCTCTTCAGTTTCGGGCTCAATCGCATCTACAGGTGCGTCTTGCTCAGCCTCAATAACCTCGGCCAAAGGCGCCTCTTCTTCAGCATCCGCCTCAACTTCATCCGCATCAGCCTGCGCCTCCGCAATCGCGGCGCGCGCGGCGGCCTGTGCTTCGTCCATCCGCAGCATGGCCTTTTCGCTCTCGGCTTCTTCGAGCCGGATGCGGTTCAACTCTTCCCGAACGGCCTGAATCTCTGGCGGAAATTCCCTGAATTCCTCGCTTGCCGTGAGCCTCGGAACGGCATTCGCGCTCGGCTCTGGAACCTCCGGCTTAGCAGTGCCTTCAGCCACTGCCCCGCTCCCTGCCAGCTCCGCATGGCGGCGCGATCGAAGGCGGAACCAGAGTGCAATCAGCACCATGGCCAGAAGGAAGATCAACAGGGGAACGAGCCAATCGGGACGCATGCGCAGATCATCCACCGAACACCCCTTGCTTTCCAGCCCCGCCGCCAGAAACGCCGAAAACTTGTTGCATAATCTAGGCACCTTTTTCGGCGGCATAAGGGTTTCATCCACCATGCCACGCTATCCCGATTTCTGCGTTGCACGACACGGTCACGGGAGCGGCCTGGGTTGCAGCCGCTAACGCTGTTGAGGGGTCACCGGCATGTTCTTGCTGTTCGGATTGATGGGTGCCGTGCTTGTCGGCTCGGCTGTTGTGGGGATCGCTGGAGGCGGCGAGGAGGTCGAAGAGGATGCTGTCGATCTCGACGCCGTGGAGGATAGCTCTGGTGGTGCAGGCACCATCGGCACCTCCCTGCTCGATGACGAGGCACCTGAAGGTGTTGAGGCGCTTGATCCCACCGACGACGATCCCGCCATTGACCCCCCCGCTCCGCTTGAGCCGACAGATCCAGACGCAGGTGGCACGCAGATCGGGAGCGATGCGGCCGACAGCATGGAAGGCGGCGCAGGCGACGACATCGTGCAGGGCAACGCGGGAGACGATGAGATCAGCGGCCATGAGGGTGATGATGTGGCCCTTGGCGCCGAAGGTGATGACAACCTCGTAGGCGGAGACGGGTCCGACAGCCTCTTTGGCGAGGAAGATGAAGACTTTCTTGATGGAGGCAGCGGCGATGACACATTATGGGGCGGGTCTGGCGATGATACCCTGCTCGGCGGTAACGGCGCCGACAGCCTGACAGGCGGCGATGGTGCCGACGTGCTCGCAGGCCAATCGGGTGATGACCAGCTCGAAGGCGGCCTTGGCGATGATCTGCTCTTTGGCGGTGAAGGGCATGACAACCTCCAGGGCGGCGCTGGTAATGACATCCTGATCGGCTCGGATGATCTGGGCGTCGACTGGTTGAACGGCGGCACGGACGATGACGTGCTGGTTCTCGGAGACGGTGACATTGCCACCGGCGGGGCGGGCGCCGACATGTTCAGCCTCGGCCCAGACCTCGTGGAGGAGACCGTGGCCGAGATCATGGATTTCAACGCCGATGAAGACGGTCTCGCCCTGCTCTGGGACGACACCGCAAGCAGCGAGGCGCCGGAGGTTACCCTCGGCGAGATCGACAGTGACCTCATCGAAGTCTTTGCCGATGGCGAGTTGATCGGGCTGGTGCACGGCGGCAGTTCATTGACGGCGGCCGATATTCAGCTCGTGCCCATGTCGGCAGGTGCATCCGTTTGAGCCCGCCTATGGCGACCGACCTGCCACTTCCTGACGGGTTTTCAATCCGGTGAATTCGGCTAGGGTCGGCGCATGAGCGACCCCGACCCGCACCTCTCCTCCGATCCCGTGGCCACCCAGAGCGCCGCCGAGGCAGACGCCGCGCATGATGCCACGCGCTCTGACCTCCAACGCGAGATCGTGGCGCTGCGCGAGGAGGTGGCCAAGCTGAACGATCACAAGTTCCTGCGGGTTTATGCGCAGTTCTGGCGCCTGATCGCCTTTCAATTGCTGCGCGGCATGGCCTTCGGTCTCGGCTCTGTTGTGGGCGCGACCGTTCTGGTTTCGATCCTCGCCTACCTGCTGAGCCAGGTCGATTTTATCCCGATCCTCGCTGAATGGGCCGCAGAGCTGGGCGTGGAGCTGGATCAGGAGAAATCCGAAGCTGAAGCCGAGCAGCGGGTAGAAGAGCAACTGCCAGCCCCCGATGGCGCCGGAACCCAGCCAGAAGATCCGCCGCAGGCTGAACCGGGCGAGATGCCCCCGGCCAACGCCGACTGACCAGCGCAGACGAATCACCTTCCCATCCGGGCGGGCTTGGCCTATACGCCCCCTCTGTCGACCGGGATCGCCCGAGCGGCACACTCCATGGACCCTGCTGGACGACATCCCGGCTTGCGCCCGCAACACCAAACCAAAGGAGACCCCGATGTCGATCACTGCTGAAGACAAGGCCCGCGTCATCAAGGAATACGGCACCAAGGACGGCGACACCGGTTCGCCCGAAGTTCAGGTTGCCATCCTCTCCTCGCGGATCAGCACGCTCACCGAGCACTTCAAAACCCACAAGAAGGATAACCACGGTCGCCGTGGCCTTCTGAAGCTCGTGGCCCAGCGCCGCAAGCTGCTGGACTACCTCAAGAACAAAGACGAGGCCCGCTACAAGGACCTCATCGGCAAGCTCGGCATCCGCCGCTAAGACGGACCGCCAGGGACAAGCGAAGGGGTGGCCTGACGGCTGCCCCTTTTTCGTTCGTCACAAGGCTTCCCCTGTTCCGCCAACTCCCGCGCAACGCAACGTCGCCACGCCCTGCCGCTTGACCGGTGCGCCCTGCCGCACCCATCCTGAGCGCAGGAGGAGAACCATGATCCCAGCGCTACGCGTCATCGTTCACATGGGCGGGCTGCACCGGTTGTTTCCGTTCTGGCTGGTGGGGTTGGGGCTGATCGTCTTCGACTTCCAGCTCTGGATGCTGGCGGCCATTGCCTATGGCGTGGTGATCCAGTGGTTCAACGAGTACCTGATCCACCGTTTCATTTACCACCGCAAGCCGCCGACGGCGCAGAGCCCTTTCAACAGGCTGTACCGCAGCCACATCGGGCACCATGAATTTCCGCAGGATGAAGAGTTCTTCACCGGTGACGATCACTGGTTCCCGCTCCGCTTTGCCGCCGGCTCCTTCGCCGCACACATGCTGGTGCTCTGGCCGTTGCTAGGTTTCTGGCTGGCGGTAAAGGTGGCGTGGGTCGCGCTCTTCGTCGGCTCCGCTTCCGCCTTCGCCTTCTACGAATACTGCCACACGCTGGCGCATCTAAACGTGCCAAAGGGCCGGTTCGGGCGGTGGGTCACGCGCGAGCACATGGCCCACCACTATCAGGACCACCACGCCACTTTTCACGTGACCGCCGGGATGGGCTGGATCGATAGGCTCTTTGGCACCGCGCACAGCCCGGCAAAGGCGCGGGAGCGCTATGATCGTCGCACCATGATGAGCATCGGGATGGACCCGGAAGATCTGCGCCTTGTCACCGCCCGTAAGGCCTACGGCATATCCAAGTCCCCGCGCCACATCGCCTGAACGCTAGTCAGATCGCAGCCGGAGGTTGCGATCACTTGGCAAATGACACACCGCATCGCACCGCAATGGCACGGATCGACATAAACCCGCACAAACCTTTGGCATTAACCTCAAATTTTATTTCACCGGCCCGCCGAGCCTGCTAACCCCTTGGCCCGAACCGCCGCGTAGAGGGAGGCCGGGCAGAATGACGGGAGTGCCGGAATTTCCGACCACCGAACCTGAAGGGCACGAGGACGAGCTGGGCCGCCGCGAGCGGCTGGCCGACCTTGCCAAGACCGGGCTCATGGATAGCGTGCCGGAAGAGGTCTATGACCGCGCGGTGCGACTGGCCCGGCAGATCACCGGCGCGCCTGTTGGCCTGCTTTCGCTCGTCGACAACCGCCGTCAGTTCTTCAAGGCGCAATCTGGTCTCGAAGAAGCCGGTGTGGAGCAGCGTGAAACGCCTCTGAGCCACTCTTTCTGCCAATACGTGGTGTCGTCCCGCACCTCCCTCGCGGTCGTGGATGCGCGCACCCATCCGCTTCTGGCGGGCAATGGCGCAGTGGGCGATCTCGGCGTCATCGCCTATCTCGGCGTGCCGGTTCACGGGCCGGGGGGCGAAGTTCTTGGCTCCTTCTGTGCCATCGACTCCGAGGCGCATGAATGGTCCGAAGGGCAGATGAAGGCGCTCGAAGACATTGCCGGGATCGTCGAAAGCGAGATTCGTCTGCATCAGGCTCTCTCCGAGCGCCAGTTGCTAGTGCAGGAGCTGAACCACCGGGTGAAGAACCTCTTCACCGTGGTGTCCGGAATGGTGCGGCTGAGTCATGCAAACGGCGAGGAGTCATCTGCGCTGGCCGCCCGGCTTCACGCGCTGGCCAATGCTCACAACCTTCTGGCACCAGCCATTCAGGCCGGGCAGCCGGTGGGCGACAGGATCTCCCTGCACGACCTCCTCGTTACCCTGCTCACCCCTTATGGCGACGAGCATCTCACCGGGATCGAGGGCCCCAATGTCGTGCTCGGCCCGCGCGCCAGCACCTCGCTCTCGCTGGCTCTGCACGAGCTGGCCACGAATGCAGCCAAATACGGGGCGCTCGCGGCAGCGCAGGGGCGGCTTGCGGTGACCTGGGGCGTTGAGGGCAACGACCTCAAGATCCGCTGGGAAGAGACCGGCCGCGCCACCCAAGAGGCCGGTCAGCCCGCCGGCTTCGGCTCGCGCCTTGTGTCGCTCGCGATCGAAGGCCAGCTGGATGGCACGCTCGAAACCGATTTGCGACCGGAGGGCATGATCCGCCAGATCACCCTGCCGCGCGACAGGCTGGCAGAGTAACCGCAGCCCGCGAGCGGTCCGCCCAAGCCGACCCGGTCCGTTCACAAAGCTTCCCATCGCCACAACTTTCCTGTATGGCCCGCGCATCTGAGACGTTGCGCCAAGGCCCCGGCGCTCGATGGAATAGGTATCAGGGGCCGGCGGCAATGGGGCCGCCACTCAAACGGGAGACCCGGGATACGCCCGGGAGCGCTCCCCTACAGGAAACGAACATGTTCAAAATTACCAAGAAATCCATGGAGTGGGGCGAAGAGACCCTCACCCTCGAAACCGGGCGTGTGGCCCGTCAGGCCGATGGCTCCGTCATCGCGACCCTGGGCGAAACCTCTGTCATGGCCAACGTGACCTTCGCCAAGACCCAGAAGGAAGGGCAGGACTTCTTCCCCCTTACCGTCCACTACAACGAAAAATACTATGCCGCCGGTAAAGTGCCCGGTGGCTTCTTCAAGCGTGAAGGTCGTCCGACCGAAAAAGAGACGCTCACCTCGCGCCTGATCGACCGTCCGATCCGCCCGCTCTTCGTGCCGGGCTTCAAGAACGAAGTCCTTGTGATCTGCACCGTGCTCAGCCACGATCTTGTCAACGATCCGGACATCGTCGCCATGATCGCCGCTTCGGCCGCGCTCACCATCTCCGGCGCACCCTTCATGGGCCCGATCGCCGCCGCCCGCGTCGGCTTCGAGGATGGCGAATACGTGCTGAACCCCGAAGTGCAGGACATGGACCAGCTGCGCCTGAACCCCGACCAGCGCCTCGACCTCGTTGTCGCCGGCACCAAGGACGCGGTGATGATGGTCGAGTCCGAAGCCTACGAGCTTTCGGAAGACGAGATGCTCGGCGCCGTGACCTTCGCCCACGAGCAGATCCAGCCGGTCATCGACCTGATCATCAGCCTCGCCGAAGAAGCCGCCAAAGAGCCCTTCGACTACCAGCCGCCGGATTACTCCGAGCTCTATGAAGCTGTGAAAGCCGCTGGCGAGACCGACATGCGCGCCGCCTATGCGATCCTCGACAAGCAGGAGCGCACCGCCGCCGTGTCCGCCGCCAAGGAGAAGATCCTCGGCGCCCTGACCGACGAGCAGAAGGAAGACAAGAACCTCGGTTCCGCGCTGAAAAAGCTCGAGTCCTCCATCCTGCGCGGCGACGTGGTGAAAAACGGCAAGCGGATCGACGGCCGCTCGACCACCGATGTGCGCGCCATCACCTCCGAAGTGGGCATCCTGCCCCGGACCCACGGTTCCGCGCTCTTCACCCGCGGTGAGACCCAGGGCCTCGTGGTCACGACCCTCGGCACCGGTGACGATGAGCAAATCATCGACGCGCTGCACGCCAACTACCGCAGCAACTTCCTGCTCCACTACAACTTCCCCCCCTACTCGGTGGGCGAGGTTGGCCGTTTTGGCCCTCCGGGTCGCCGCGAGATCGGCCACGGCAAGCTGGCATGGCGTGCGCTCCAGGCCGTTCTGCCCGCACCGACCGACTTCCCCTACACCATCCGTGTGGTCTCCGAGATCACCGAGTCCAACGGCTCCTCCTCGATGGCTTCCGTCTGCGGCGGCTCGCTCTCGATGATGGACGCCGGTGTGCCGCTGAAGGCCCCGGTGGCCGGTGTGGCCATGGGTCTGGTGCTGGAAGATGATGGCTCCTACGCCATCCTGACCGACATCCTCGGCGACGAGGATCACCTCGGCGACATGGACTTCAAGGTGGCCGGCACCGAAGAGGGCATCACCTCGCTGCAGATGGACATCAAGGTTGCGGGCATCACGCCCGAAATCATGAAAGCCGCCCTGGCTCAGGCCAAGGAAGGCCGGATGCACATCCTCGGCGAGATGAGCAAAGCTCTGACCGCCGGACGCACGGAGTTCTCGGCCCACGCCCCGCGCATCGAAACCATGAACGTGCCCACCGACAAGATCCGTGAAGTGATCGGCTCGGGCGGCAAGGTGATCCGCGAGATCGTCGAGGTTTCGGGTGCCAAGGTCGACATCAACGACGATGGCGTCATCAAGATCGCATCGCCGAATGCCGAGTGCATCGAGAAGGCCCGCGAGATGATCCACTCGATCGTCGCCGAGCCGGAAGAGGGCAAGATCTACAACGGCAAGGTCGTGAAGATCGTCGATTTCGGCGCTTTCGTGAACTTCTTCGGCAAGCGTGACGGCCTCGTGCACGTCAGCCAGATCGCCAATCAGCGCCTCAACCACCCCTCCGACCAGCTGTCGGAAGGCCAGGAGGTCAAGGTCAAGCTGCTGGGCTTCGACGATCGCGGCAAGGTGCGCCTGTCGATGAAAGTCGTCGACCAGGAGACCGGCGAAGAGATCAAGAAGGAAGAGAAGGCCGACTGAGGCCACTCAACCTAACCAATACGAAAAGGCCCGGGGGAAACCTCGGGCCTTTTGCTTTGCTCTCAGACTTCTATGAAGCGCGGCGCCTCTCCCGGTGCCATTACCACGGCCGTCAGCCGCCCGGTGGCATAGGCCCCGGTGTCGATGGCAATGCGGCCAGGGACGACCTCGGGCTCATCCCGAATGTAATGGCCGTGGATCACCCAGATGCCATCCGGACGCGGCGTCGAGAAAAACCCGGGGTGGCCGTGCGTGAGCGAATGTCGCTGGGCGGCGATAGGCCGCGACGGGTCAGCGCCCGCGTGGGTCACGGCCACATTGCCGCTCTGCCAGTAGCGCGGCAAGGCCGTCAGCCATTCGCGCAGGCCCTCCGCCTCCAGCGCCTTGGCCAGCCCCTCCTGCGCGGCCTCAAGCCCCGGCCCGCCCTCTTCTGACACACCCGCGCCAAGGCCAAAACTCGCGAGGGTCTGCAAACCGCCGTAGGCCAGCCAGCGCGGATAATTCCCGCGAGCAAAATCGAGCATCATGTCCTCGTGATTGCCGCGCAGGCAAACGGCGCGACCCTCCTCGCAAAGTGCCTTTAAGCGTCTCAACACCTCCGCCGAGCCCTCACCACGATCCACGAAATCCCCAACAAAGATGAGCGGCAGACCCGGCGCTTCCTGTTCCAACCGGCCCAGCATCCGCGCAAGCAGGTCGTCCCGGCCATGGATGTCTCCGATGGCCACAAATGCGGCGTCAGGCTGAGGGGGCGAGCCACGAAAGACGGGCGCTGCCGGGGCCGAGCGCGACCAGCCGAACGGGAGCCGTGACAGCCATTTCATCGTCAGCGGCTGATGACCTGGCAGCTTTCGGCCTTCACCAGTTTGCGGCTCTCGCGCTGCGTGGCCCCCTTCAGGGCGCGGCCTCGTCCGGCCTCCGTCACCTGCGTGGTCGAAGAGGAGACAAGCTCCGTCAATTGGCACTTGTTCCCCTGCAGTGCCACTTTCATCCGAAAGCCCGCCTCGGTCACCTGTTTGCTGCCCTCAGCGGTGGTCAGCACACGGTTGGCGTTGACGGTGGCGATCAGCCCGCTTCGGCTGAGCTGGTAGCGGCTGCGCGTGTCGACCGTGGCTTTGTAGTTCACCGCGATGCCAGGGGGCAGGCGCACCTTGCTGCCGTCGTTGCAGGCTTCGGTGCGGCTCTTGGCCGAGTAGCTGCACGACTTGCGCTGGCGGCTGTTTGGGCCTTCGAACACCAGCGCCGAGGCCGAGCCATCCGCCCCACGCTTGGCGCCAATCTCGAAGGTCTTGCAGTTGGATTTCACCGTTTCAATCGCCAGCAGCCCGCCGAACTGGTTGATGTCATAGACCGTGCGGCAAGTGTCGTTCGACCGGCCGAGGCCCCGGGTGCGCACCTGCTTTTCGGTAAAGCTCATCCGCAACTTCAGCTCTGCCTTGGCGGTGGTTGCCGGCAGGGTCACGGCCATCATCAGGGCGAGGGCCAAGGTCAGAAGTTTCATCTCATCACCTCCCGCAGGGCCGTCCTGCGCTCAATTGCAGTAGGTCCGGCCATTGTAGGTTGCACATTTGCGCGCCGAGCCGCCACCCCCGCTGCTACTCCGCTTGGGTTTCGAGGCCTTGGCCTGCCGGACCTGACAGGAGCCGCGCGTGTCGAGGTATTGCCCGGAGGGGCAAGTCTTTAGCTCGCAGCGATTGTCGACCTTCACCTCGCGCACCGAGCAGACCAGCGGGCATGTGCCTTCGGGCATCATCTGCATCAGTCCGGCAAGGGTGATCGAAAGCTCCATTTCAGAGATATCCGGCACCGCATCGCGCAGCCGGTCCATCGCCTGCTCCGAGCGGCGACCCCAGTCGCCATCCACCGGCCCGGCATCGCAACCCAGACGGTTCAGCTCTTCCTGAAGGGTAAAGAGCATGTCTTCGTGCTCCTCATCCTCGATCGGCATGAACACCGTGGCCGGGATCGCCACGCGCACGATGGGGGTGCCGTCATCGGCGCGCGTCACCTGCACGTCTTCGCCGATGATACCGTCGGTGTTGACGCCTTCGGAAACATCCACCTCCGCGGCGTCATCGATCAACACCGCCGCCTCTGCCCCAGCCTCCTGAGCATGCAGGGGCGCGGAAGCGGCCAGACCCGCTCCGATCACGAGGGCAAGCACGGCGCAAATCCGCCGGTAGGGGTTCGTCATTCAATCCATCTGCGCGGCGCCGAGCGCTGCGGCCACGCACCTTTCGCAGCAAAGCCTAGCAAAAAAGCCCCGTTGTCACCAACGAGGCTTTCTCACATCTGCGGGATGTTGCCGCAGGGTCTCAGGCGCGGCTCAGCCCGGGTTCTTCGCGAAGCGCAGGTAGGGCAGTTTCTTGTCGAGCGTGCCGTATTTCGCCTCGGCCGCGGCATCGTCCAGTGCCAGCGCCACAATCACGTCCTGCCCGGTTTCCCAGTTGGCAGGGGTGGCCAGCGGCTGCTCGTAGGTGCGCTGCAGCCCGTCGAGCGCGCGCAGCACCTCGGCAAAGTTCCGGCCCACGGTCATCGGGTAGGTCATGACCAGCTGCACTTTCTTGTTCGGCGCGATAATGTAAACCGACCGGACGGTCGCGCTGTCGGCCGGCGTGCGGCCATCCGGCAGGTAGGCATCGGCGGGGAGCATGTCGAAGGCCTTGGCCAGCTCCAAACCGTCATCAGCCACGATCGGAAAGGTCGGCTCGGCCCCGCCGAAGCTCTGGATATCGCCCTTCCATTTCTTGTGATCTTCCACGCCGTCGACCGAGACGCCAAGCACCTTGGTGTTCCGCTTGGCCCATTCTTCGGCCAGCTGGGCCACCGCACCAAACTCGGTGGTGCAGACGGGGGTGAAGTCCTTCGGGTGAGAAAAGATGATCGCCCAGCTGTCGCCGATCCAGTCGTGCAGCGAGATCTCGCCCTGGTCGGTGGTGACGGTGAGGTCGGGGGCGGTGTCGTTGATGCGCAGAGCCATGAGGTATCCTCCTTCGGGCAGCGTTTCCTTGCGGCAATAGATACGCGTGGCAGACAAAATTGAAAGGCCCGTGCTGCTCAGAGAAGGAGGGCGTTTTGCCACTGGATGGACAGGGCGAACCTGCGTCTCCTCAGCGCCGGGCGCGTGGCACGGCGGTTCCGTACACGCATTCAACCTATAAGCGAAATCCCGCCGAGGTGGTTGCCCCTGCCGCCCCACATCACAGGTTTGCGAGGACGGAGCTCACAACAACAGGGAGAGAGACATGAAACCAGTCATCGTGGGGGCATTGGCCCTGTCGTTGGCCGCTGGCCCGCTTGCCGCGCAGGAGGCGGCCATCTTTTCGGGTGACGACCGGATTCATCCGGTTTACGCGCAAAACGGCATGGTCTCTGCCCAGGAGGCCGTGGCAGCGCAGGTCGGGCTCGATATCCTGCAGTCCGGTGGCAATGCCGTAGATGCCGGTGTGGCCGTGGCCTTTGCGCTCGCCGTCACCCTGCCCCGCGCAGGCAATCTCGGCGGCGGCGGCTTCATGATCGTGCATGATGCCGAGAGCGGCGAGACCAAGGCCATCGACTATCGCGAGATGGCCCCGGCCTCTGCAGATCGCGACATGTTCCTCGACGCCGAGGGCAATGCAGACAGCAACCTGAGCCGCTTCACCGGCTTGGCCACCGGCGTTCCGGGCACAGTCGCGGGCATGCAGATGGCGCTGGAGCAATACGGCACCATGACGATGGCCGAGGTCGTCGCGCCCGCCATCGCGCTGGCCCGCGACGGGATCGATGTGACCCCGGGCCTCGCTGACAGCCTGAAGGGGTTGGAAAAGCGGCTGAAGGCACATCCCTCCTCCGAGGCAATTTTCTACAAGGAGGGCGGCGGCTTTTACGAGCCGGGTGAGCGGCTGGTGCAAGCCGACCTCGCCGCCACGCTCCAGAAAATCGCCGATGAAGGCCCGGATGGCTTCTACAAAGGCACAGTGGCCGAGGCGATCAGCAAGGCCGTCACCGATGCCGGCGGGCGCATCACCGTCGAGGATATGGCCGGTTACAAGGCCGTGCTGCGCGAGCCGGTCACCGGTAGCTACCGAGGCTACGAGATTGTCTCCATGCCGCCGCCCTCCTCCGGCGGGGCGCATATCGTGCAGATCCTGAACATCCTCGAGGAGTATCCAGTCGGCTGGCTTGGCCATAACTCGGCGGAAACCATTCACCTGATGGCCGAAGCAATGAAGCGCGCCTATGCCGACCGCTCCGAGTATCTGGGCGATAGCGACTACGTCGATGTGCCGCTCGCCGAGATCACCTCCAAAGATTACGCCGCCGCGATCCGCGAAGAGATCAGCCGCAACGTGGCCACGCCTTCCAGCACCATCAAACCCGGCAACCTCGCGCCCTACGAGAGCAACGAGACCACCCATTTCTCGATCGTGGACAAGGATGGCAACGCGGTCTCCAACACCTACACCATCAACTTCTCTTACGGCTCCGGCATGGTTGCCGATGGCACCGGCGTGCTGATGAACAACGAGATGGATGACTTCGCCGCCAAGCCGGGCGTTCCCAATGCCTATGGGCTGATCGGTGGGGATGCCAACGCGGTGGAGGGCGGCAAGCGCCCGCTGTCCTCCATGAGCCCGACGCTCGTGATGAAGGACGGCGAGGTGTTCATGGTCACCGGCTCGCCCGGCGGCTCGCGCATCATCACCACCACGCTTCAGGTCATCATGAACGTGATCGACCACGGGATGAACATCGCCGAGGCCAGCACCGCGCCCCGCATCCACCACCAGTGGCTGCCCGACGAGATTCGCACCGAGGATGGCATCAGCGCCGATACCGTGGCGATTCTGGAGCAGAAGGGCCACAAGCTGCGCCAGCAATCGGTGATGGGCTCTACCCAGTCGATCATGGTCGACAAGGAGGCGGGCCTTCTCTTCGGCGCGTCCGACCCGCGGCGGGTGGATGCCGCGACCGTCGGCTACTGATCCAAAAGGCCCGCCGGTTCACCCCGGCGGGCTTGCTCTTTGCATCCAATCATGTTGACCTCAACTCAAATGGTATGGAGACCGAGATGAAAGACAGCCAACTGAAGGTCTGGGGCTACGATTGGGTGCCTGATTTCGCCAAGGGCCAGGTGCGCGACTTCCGCCTGCGCTGGGCCTTGCTGGAGGCTGGGCTGAGCTATGATGTCGCCCATGTGGCGATGGGCACGCAGGGCAAACCCGAGCATCTCGCACGCCAGCCCTTCGGGCAGGTGCCTGTGCTCGAGGTCGACGGCGCGCCGATGTTCGAGAGCGGGGCCATTGTCTGGCGGATCGCTGAACAAAGCGACGCGCTCCTGCCTCCGGGGGTGGATCGCTACGCAGCCCTCAGCTGGGTCTTTGCCGCGCTCAACTCGGTCGAGCCTCTCACCGCCGTCGTCGGCACCGTCCAGACCTTCGTAGAAGACCGCGAAGCCGCCGAACGGGTTGCGCCGACCCTCCGGGCGATGGCTGGCAAAAAGCTGAAACGGCTGGCCGGGGCTCTGGGTGAGAAGGACTATCTGCTCGGCGACACCTTCTGCGTCTCCGACCTGATGATGGCCTCCGTCTTGCACGGTCTCGACGGGCTGAACCTGATCGAAGAGCACCCCACCCTCGTTGCCTACCGCGACCGCTGCCTTGCGCGCCCCGCTTACAAGAAAGCGATGGCCGATCAGATCGCAGAGATCGAGAGCAACGCGGCGAAATACGCGCGGTAAACCGCGCAAGCGCGGCGAAGAGCGGGATCAGAACGGCACCTTCGCCCGAAAGCTCACGCCCTTACCCCCATCGGGGTGAAGCACCCGGAGCATCTCGGCGTGAAGCATAAGGCGTGGATAGTCGCGCGCCGCACCTTCGGCATAGAACGGATCGCCCAAAATCGGGTGCCCGATCTCGCGCATATGCACCCTGAGCTGATGCGAGCGCCCGGTCTCCGGCATCAGCCGCACCCGGCTCTCTCCCTTCCCGGCCTTCAGCCGCTTCCAACGCGTCAGCGCAGGCTTGCCGCTCTCATGGTCCACCATCTGCCGCGGCCGGTTGGGCCAGTCCACGATCAGCGGTAGGTCCACCACACCCTCCGCCTCGGCCAACTCACCCCAAACCCGCGCGACATATTGCTTCTTCGTCCGCCGATGCTCGAATTGCAGGCCAAGGTGGCGCTGGGCGTGAGGTGTCAGGCCAAACACCATGACCCCGCTGGTATCCCTGTCCAGCCGGTGCACAAGCAGCGCCTCAGGGAAGGCCGCCTGAACCCGCGACAGCAGGCAATCGGCAAGGTGTTCGCCCTTTCCCGGCACAGAGAGCAAGCCCGAAGGCTTGTTGACCGCAAGCAGCTCGTGGTCATGGTGCAGCACGTCGAGCGGCGTGTCGGGCGGCGCGTAGGTGTCACTCATTCTTGCGGCAACCCGTCCGCGATTTCGTAATAATCACCCTTGCTGGCCACGTGCAGGTGCCGCTCCAGCCGCAAACCTGTTGGCACGTCCAATGCCCCCAGCGAAAAACCCATGTCGCCTGATCCCAGCCGCTGCCAGAACAGCCCCGACCCGCAGACCGGGCAAAACCCGCGGCGGGCCGTTGTGCTGGCCTGATACCACCGCACCGCACCCTTGATCACGATCTCGCCTTCGGGCACCTCGGCATCCGCCATGAAATGGCCGGACTGCTTGCGGCATTGCGTGCAATGACAGGCCACCGCCTCGTCCGGCACTCCCGTCACGGTAAATCGCACCGCGCCGCAGTTGCATCGCCCGGTAAGACTCACCGCTGCTCCACCCCGTCTGCGACGTCATAGTAGTCGCCCTTGTCGGCGGTGAAGATGTGCTTCTGCAGGCGCAGGCCGCTTGGCCCGTCGATGGAGCCGAGCGAAAAACTGATGGTGTCCTCGTCGGCGTGTTTCCAGAACAGGAAGCTGCCGCAGCTCGGACAGAAGCCGCGTTTGGCGGTCTCGGAAGACTCATACCACTGCGGCGTACCGTCGATCCTTAGTTCCGCATCCTTCACATAGGCCGAGGCCCACAGGTGCCCCGACATCCGGCGGCACTGCCCGCAATGGCAGACCGAAACGCCCTGCGGTACCCCCGTCACCTCATAGCGGATCGCCCCGCAGAGGCAACTGCCTCTCAAACTCACCGCCAATGCCCCCCGTTGCCAAAGGCCACCTCGAGCACGCGGGTCAGTCCCTCGGCATCGGCCTGAGTGAAGGCGGCAGGCTGGTCACTGTCGATATCAAGCACGCCAATCAGCCGCCCCGAGGCCCCGCGCACAGGCAGCACGATCTCAGAGCGGGTGGAGGAGGAGCAGGCAATGTGGCCGCGAAAGGCCTCGACGTCATCCACCAGTTGCACCTCGCCGGTCTGCGCACAGGTGCCGCACACGCCCTTGCCGAAAGGGATGACAAGGCATCCGTGCCCGCCCTGATAGGGGCCGATCTTCAGAACGCCCGGCGCGGTGACGCGGTAGAACCCCGTCCAGTCAAAGCGGTCGTCGGCATGATGGATCTCGCAGGCCAGCGTTGCCATGATCGCCACCTCGTCGGTCTCACTTTCGGTGAGGCTGTCGACCACCTTGGCGAGCGCGGCATAATCCACCTCAGGCACGTTCGATCGCGATGGCCGTGCCCTCGCCTCCGCCAATGCAAATCGCCGCCACGCCGCGCTTGAGGTCCCGCTTTTCCAGTGCGTTCAGCAGCGTCACTATGATCCGCGCCCCGCTCGCGCCGATCGGATGGCCGAGCGCGCAGGCGCCGCCGTTGACGTTGATCCTGTCGCGCGGCACACCCATTTCGTGCATGAAGGCCATCGGCACCACCGCGAAGGCCTCGTTCACCTCCCAAAGGTCCACATCCTCCACGCTCCACCCCAGTCGCTTTAACAGCTTCTGCGCGGCAGGCACGGGCGCGGTGGTGAACCAGCCGGGCGCCTGCGCGTGGGAGGCATGCCCGAGGATATGTGCGCGGATCGGCAGGCCGGAGCCTTCCCCCGCCAGCACCAGCGCCGCTGCGCCATCAGAGATGCTCGAAGAGTTCGCTGCCGTCACTGTGCCACCTTCCCGGAACGCCGGCTTCAACTGAGGGATCTTATCAGGCCGGGCATTGCCGGGCTGCTCATCTTCGCCAACAACCACCTCGCCCCGGCGGGACTTCACGGTAACCGGCGTGATCTCCCCCTCGAAGCGGCCCTCCTTTTGAGCCGCCAATGCGTTCTCGAGCGAGCCGAGCGCGTAGTCATCCTGCGCCTGCCGGGTAAACTGGAAATTCTCGGCACAATCCTCGGCGAAAGTGCCCATCAACCGGCCCTTGTCGTAGGCATCTTCCAGCCCGTCGAGGAACATGTGGTCGATCACCTGCCCATGGCCGATCCGGGCGCCGCCGCGCATCTTGGGCAGCAGGTAGGGCGCACCCGTCATGCTCTCCATTCCGCCGGCGATGACCACATCTGCGCCGCCGCCCGCGATCGTGTCGAACCCTGCCATCGCGGCTTTCATGCCGGAGCCGCACATCTTGTTCAGCGTGGTGGCCGGCAGGCCCTCGCCCAGCCCGGCGGCAAAGCCGGCCTGCCGTGCCGGGGCCTGGCCCTGACCGGCGGGCAGAACGCAGCCCATCAGCAGTTCATCGGCGCTCTCCGCCCCGGCCCGCTCCATCGCTGCACGAATGGCAGCGCCGCCCAGCTCGGCGGCGGTCACATCGGAGAAGGCGCCCTGAAATCCGCCCATCGGCGTCCGCGCCGCCCCTGCAATTCCTACCCGCGCCATCGCTCTCTCCCTTGGCCTCTCTGCTCCCGTGCATACCGAATGGTAAGGTTTCACGTCTAGGCCTGACACAACCCCAATTGCGACGGAGCAGGCCATGAATGTTGTTGCAACTCCCAAGGGCAAGGTGCTGCTGGTGACAGTGGCTGAGAGCCGGATCGACGCGGCGGTCTCCGTAGCCTTCAAGGAACGGATGCGCGAGCTGACAGTCGGCCACCCCGGTCGGATCATCGTGGATATGAGCGCCGTTGGCTTCCTCGACAGTTCCGGCCTCGGTGCCGTGGTGGGTGCATTGAAGCAGGTGGACCCCGGCGCAACGCTGGAGCTCGCGGGGCTGACGAGCACGGTCGCCAAGGTGTTCAAACTCACGCGGATGGACACGGTCTTTGCCATCCACAGTTCCGCCGAAGCCGCGCTGGCCGCCGATGAAAATGCCGCCTGACCCCACCGCCTGATGCCCAATCGCGCCCGTATCGAAAGACGCGCCGATCCCCTGCCGCACCCCCGGCAGCTAGAGGGCCAGCGCAACGCGCTACGTATCGTGCTCTCGAGCACCCCGCTGGAGGTGCGCCGCGCGCTGGAGCGTGTGTTGGGCGACCTCTCCCCGCTGCAGCTCTCCGAAGAAGATCGCGGCACCGTCGAGCTGGTTCTGGCGGAGGTTCTCAACAACGTCGTCGAGCACGCCTATGAGGCGGCTGCTGCAGGGGTAATCGAGGTTACCGTGTTGCAGGGCCAGCAACGTCTGTTTTGCTCGGTCACGGACCACGGGCGCGCCATGCCGGGCCTTTCCGCCCCCTCGGGCGAGCCGGCGGCGGTCGACGTGCCGACCGAGGCACTGCCAGAGGGCGGTTTCGGCTGGTTCCTGATCCGCGAACTCTCAGATGATCTCAGCTACCGCCGCGACGGAGACGAGAATCGCCTGACCTTCTCGCTCAAGGTCGGCTCTTTGGCCAATCGCGGCTAACGCAGTCCCCATTCCCGCCTGCGCCCTCGCGCTTTCCATCGCAGCACACCGCCAAACCTCTCCTCCGCAGCCGCATTGTTTCTCAGTCGGAAATCACCGCCCCAAAATGGTCCCTATCCGACCAAAACCCAGACAGGTTCAACCCGCACAACAAAGGGGTAGCTGCATATAGCTTCCCTCGGCGCCACGCTTCATAGCCCCCACCCAGTGTGTGGCGTCGAGGTTCTTCTCTTTCTCCCCATCGCCACCTTGCCGCTGCCTGCCGTGCCGCCTAGTCTCGCCGCCGGAGGACAGACCCCATGCGCAATTTTGAATACCCCGGTCGCTCGCCCGTGCTGGCGACCAATGGCCTGTGTGCCACCTCGCATCCGCTCGCTGCACAGGCTGCGGTGGAGATGCTGAAATCGGGCGGCAACGCGGTGGATGCCGGCATCGCTGCCGCCGTATTGCTTGGCTTTTGCGAGCCGCAGAGCACAGGCATCGGCGGCGACTGCTTTGCGCTGGTCAAGCCCGCCGGCTCCAATGAGATACATGCGCTCAACGGCTCTGGCCGGGCACCTTCTGGCGTCGATGCCGATGCGCTCCGGGCCGAGGGAGATGCCATTTCTCTCACTTCGCCCCATTCCGTCACCCTGCCCGGCGCCATCGCTGGTTTTGCCGCGCTTTCAGAGCGTTATGGCCGCAAGGGCCTCGCCGCCAGCCTCGCGCCCGCGATCCATTACGCCGAAGAGGGTATCCCCGTCGCGCCGCGCGTGGTGCGGGATTGGCAGGCCGCTGAGGCCACGCTGCAAAGCGCCGCGCGAGAGCATTATCTGATGGGCGGCAAGGTGCCGGAGGTCGGGCAGGTGTTTAGGGCACCCGGCCAGGCCGAGGTGCTGCGCCGGATCGCCAAGGACGGCCCCAAGGCCTTCTACGAGGGTGAGGTGGCCGAGGATATGCTGGCTGCCTGCGCCGGTGGCAGCCATGCGCTGGAGGATTTCGGCACAGTCACCGCCGACTGGGGAAGCCCGCTCACCGGGCCGTACCGCAGCCGCGAGATCGCCGAGCATCCGCCCAACGGGCAGGGCGCTGCCGCACTGCTGCTCGCCGCAATCCATGCCGAGTTCGATATCGCCGCGATGGACCCGCTCGGCCCAGAACGGACCCATATCGAAGCCGAAGCGATCAAGCTGGCCTATGACGCCCGCAACCGTCTCATGGCCGACCCTGCCGCGATGAAAGACCCGGCGGCACTGCTGCGCCCCGGTCTCGCGCAGGAACTGGCCGCGCTCATTGATCCGAAGCGGGCAATGGCGCAGGTGACGAGCGTGACCGAGGCGGTGCATCGCGACACGGTCTACCTCTGCGTGGTTGACCGTGACGGCATGGCGCTTTCGCTGATCTACTCGGTCTTCCACAGCTTCGGTTCCGGCCTCGCCAGCCCCAAGTTCGGCATCCTGATGCAGAACCGCGGCGCAGGCTTCACGCTGGAGAAAGGGCACCCCAACGAGGTCGGGCCGGGCAAGCGGCCGATGCACACGATCATCCCGGGGATGATGCTCGAACAGGGCCGGGTGGAGATGCCCTTTGGTGTCATGGGCGGCCAGTATCAGGCCGCTGGCCATGCGCGATTCGCCTCGAACATGCTGGATTTCGGGATGGATCCGCAGGAGGCGATCGACTTTCCGCGCCTCTTTGCCGAGAAGGGCGAGCTTCAGCTCGAGGCGCCCTTCCCCGAGGCGACCCGGGCGGCGCTGGCCGATCTTGGCCATAAGGTCGTGCCGCCGCCCACGCCCATCGGTGGGGCGCAGGCGATCCGGATCACGGCAGATGGTGTGCTGATCGGTGCATCCGACCCGCGCAAGGACGGCTGCGCCATTGGCTACTGACAGTAGGGCCTAAATCAGAAAACCCGTTGCGCTTCAGTCAGTTAAGCTGAAAGTGCAGCGGATAGATCCCATCTTCGAACGGGCCGAAGAGATCGGGCAGATCGGGGTGGTCCACCGGTTCGCCGGAGTAATCCGCCATCAGGTTCTGCTCGCTGACGTAGGCTACGTAATAGCTTTGGTCGTTTTCCGCGAGCAGGTGATAGAACGGCTGGTCCTTGGACGGGCGGCTCTCTTCGGGGATGGCGTCGTACCATTCTTCGGTGTTCGAAAACATGGCGTCGACATCAAAGATCACACCCCGAAAGGGATGCTTTCGATGCTTCACCACTTGTCCGAGGTGATATTTCGCCCGGGTCTTCATCATACCATTGTGCTCCCCACGCCCCGATGGTTAGTGCAGGCGGGGGGCGATGTCTATCAATCGGCCCGGAAAAACAGGGAAACAGTGTGTGAACCTCGTTCTGACAGTGGCGCAAATTGTCGCGCCCGTATTCATCCTGGCAGCCATCGGCTTTGCCTGGGTGAAGCTCGGGCAAGACTACCCGATGCGGTTCATCACGCGGCTGGTGATGACCATGGCGATCCCCTGTCTGATCTTCGGCGCCCTGATGAAAACCGAGATCGACCCGCAGGCGCTCACCGCCGTCTCCCTGGCCGCGCTGGTGGCCTATCTTGTCGTCGTCGCGGTCTTCACCGTGATCGCCTTCGTGCTCCGGCTCGACCGGCGGACCTATCTGGCGCCGCTGATCTTTGGCAACACCGGCAACCTCGGCCTGCCGCTGGCGCTCTTCGCCTTTGGCGAGGAGGGGCTTGGCTTTGCCGTGGTGATCTTTGCGATCATGGCGATGATGAGCTTCACCTTCGGCATCTGGCTCGTTTCGGGCGGCGGCAATCCTTTAAAATCCCTTAAGGAACCGGTCGTCATCGGCACCGCGCTCGGGGCGCTGTTTCTGTGGCAGGGCTGGCAGACCCCGAAGTGGATCACCAACACCGTCGATCTCATTGCGCAGGTCGCCATCCCGCTCATGCTCATCACCCTCGGCGTGGCCGTTGCCCGGCTAAAACCCGGCGACCTTGGCCGCTCCTTCTGGCTTTCGCTGCTCAAGGCCGCGCTCTGTGCCGCCATCGGCGTGGGCGCTGGCTGGGCCTTCGGGCTCGAAGGCACGGCCTTTGCCGTTCTGGTGCTGCAACTCATAACCCCGATCGCGGTTACGAATTACTTACTGGCCGAACGCTTCGGGGCCGACAGCACGGCCGTCGCGGGCCTTGTCGTGGCCTCGACCCTGCTTTCCGTTGCCTTCCTGCCGCTCGCCCTGGCCTTCCTGATCTGAAATTGATCGCCGCTGCGCAGTAAGACATTCCAACGCGCAGGCAATTCGCCTATTCTCGGGCAAAAGCGGCAAAGACCGCGCAATGAGGCGAGCGAGTGATAATGTTCAGGAAAATCGGCTGTATGCTGGTATTGGCCCTGCTTTCGGGCTGCGGTGGTGGGCGTGAGCTGGACAGCCCACGCAACCTCGAAAATGCCTGCGCCCTGGCAGATGAGCGGCCCAAGTACCTGCGGGCCATGAAGCGCACGGAGCGGCGCTGGAACGTGCCGGTGCATGTGCAGATGGCCACGATCTATCAGGAAAGCAAGTTTGACGGCGATGCCCGCACCCCCTTCAGGTGGTCGCTCGGGGTGATCCCGATGGGGCGGCAAAGCTCGGCCTTCGGCTACTCTCAGGCTCTGGATGCGACTTGGCAGGAGTACAAGGACGAGACCGGAAATCGCCGCGCCAAGCGCGATGACATTCAGGACGCGACCGACTTCATGGGCTGGTACATGAACAAGACCCGCGAGAAGAACGGCGTGCCGCTGACCGATGCGCGCAATCAGTATCTCGCCTATCACGAGGGCCACACCGGCTTCCGCAATGGCAGCTACAACGCCAAGTCGTGGTTGGTGCGGGTTGCGGGCGAAGTTGGCGCCCGGTCCGAGGTGTATCGCACCCAGTTGCAGGCCTGCGGCAAAGCCTGACCCCCAATAGAAAAGGGCCGCACCCGATGGCGCGGCCCTTGTTTTATTGCCCTTCCGGCGCGGTCAGTTGCCGCGGCGGTTGGTTTCCTGCGGGATATTGAAGAGCGAGGGGCGCATGTTGCCGCCCTTGTTCAGCTCGCCAAGCACCACGGTCGTCTGGGTGCCGGTGTCATCGGTGATGACCCATTGGCGCAGCTCGACCGGCGAAGAGGTGAACACCAGCTCGATATGGCCATACTCGGGGTGCTCGGGGTCTTGGGCGCGGATGGTGGTGGTTTTGCCGTCGGACTTGTGGCCGGTGATCATGCCGGAGCGGTTGAAATCGACGGTCTTGGCCAGAATGATCGAGAGCGGCGTGCGGGCCAGCGGGTATTGCTCAGGGCCGGTGTTCGACTTGCTGTCGAAGATCGCCACCTGCCCGCCGCCGGCCATGACGAGGCTGTTGTCGGGCTTGTTGTACTCGAACCGGATGCGCCCGGGACGGTGAATGTAGATTTGGCCGGTGGAGATGGTGCCATCGGAGTTGATCTGGGTAAACTCGCCCGTCGCGGTGGTGAAGTTGTTGAGATACTTCGACAAATTGGTGAGGGAGACCTTCTCGGCCGCGGCCGGGAGGGCGAGGGCCACCAGCAGGACCGGGGCCATCAGGGTGCGCAGGAGTTTCATGCGGCGCCTTTCTTGTTTCTGTGCAGGCTCAGTGCCCGTTAACGCCCTACTTAGGCTGTTTGCTCCTGATATGCGATAACAAGGCGGCGAGTTCGGGCCGTGTTGGGCGGTCATCCGTTAACAGAGCCCTGGGCCACCGCGCCAAACCCTTTCCAGCCGGAACGGGCGGGGAACACTGGCGATGCACAAGTGATGCACAACCGATGCACATTCCATGCATACGCACGTATGGCCGGATTCTGGTTAACCAATCGGGCGGGGGAGGGGGGTGGTAGGCTTCACCCACCCTACAGTCTGTCCGCAGGGTGGGTGTAACGCATCACGTTCAGTTCTGCTCAGGCGCCAGAATCTCGCGTTTGCCGACGTGGTTGGCCGCGGTCACCAGCCCGTTCTCTTCCATCTGCTCCACGAGGCGGGCGGCCTTGTTGTAGCCGATGGCGAGTTTGCGCTGGATGTAGCTGGTCGAGCATTTGCGATCCTGAATCACCACCTGCACGGCCTGATCGTAGAGCGCGTCTTCGCCGTCGGTGTTGCCGCCGAGGCCGAGGACGAGGTCGATGTCGGATTCCTTGTCGTCATCCGGGCCTTCGACCACGCCGCTCACGTATTCGGGCGCGCCGAAGCTCTTGAGGTGGTTCACGACCTCCTCGACCTCTTCATCCGAGCAGAACGGCCCGTGGACGCGGGTGATGCGCCCGCCGCCGGCCATGTAGAGCATGTCGCCCATGCCCAGAAGCTGCTCGGCGCCCATCTCGCCGAGGATGGTGCGGCTGTCGATCTTGGAGGTCACCTGGAAGGAAATCCGGGTGGGGAAGTTGGCCTTGATGGTGCCGGTGATCACATCGACCGAGGGCCGCTGGGTGGCCATGATGAGGTGGATGCCGGAGGCACGGGCCATCTGCGCGAGGCGCTGGATGCAGGCCTCGATCTCCTTGCCGGCGACCATCATCAGGTCCGCCATCTCGTCGACGATCACGACGATGAAGGGCAGGGTCTCGGGCTTGAACTCCTCGGTCTCGAAGATCGGCTCGCCGGTGTCGTCGTCAAACCCGGTCTGGATGGTGCGCGAGAACATCTCGCCCTTAGAGAGCGTGTCGCGGACGCGGGCATTGTAACCCTCGATGTTGCGCACGCCCATCTTGGACATCTTGCGGTAGCGGTCTTCCATCTCGCCGACGACCCACTTGAGGGCGACCACGGCCTTTTTCGGGTCGGTCACAACTGGCGAGAGCAGGTGCGGGATGCCGTCATAGACGGAGAGTTCGAGCATCTTGGGGTCGATCATCACCATGCGCAGTTCCTCGGGAGGGAGCGTGTAGAGCAGCGAGAGGATCATGGTGTTGATGGCCACGGACTTGCCCGAGCCGGTGGTGCCCGCGATCAGCAGGTGGGGCATCTTGGCGAGGTTGGCCACGACCGGTTCGCCGCCGATGTCCTTGCCGAGTGCGAGGGGCAGGCGGTGGTTGCCGTCGCCGTAGTCCTTGCCGGAGAGGATCTCGCGGAAGTTCACCATCTCGCGCCGCTCGTTGGGCAGCTCGATGCCGATGACAGAGCGGCCGGGGACGGTGGAGACGCGGGCGGAGAGCGCCGACATGCTGCGGGCGATATCGTCGGCGAGGCCGATCACGCGGGAGGCCTTGAGGCCGGGCGCGGGCTCCAGCTCATACATGGTGACAACAGGGCCGGGGCGGACCGAGACGATCTCGCCGCGCACGCCGTAGTCATCGAGCACGGTCTCCAGCATCCGGGCGTTCTCTTCGAGCGCCTCGTCGGAGAGGTGGCTGCGGTCCACCGCCTTGGCGGGGGAGAGCAGGGAGAGCGGGGGCAGCTCGAACTTGGCCTCTTCAGGGTCGAAGGAGAGGGTCGGCTGCGCCTCTGCCTGCGCGCGGCGCGAGGGCTGGGCGGGCTTGCGCACCGGGTGCTGCACCACAGCGCGGGCTTCGGGGGAGGGCGCCGGGGTGGCCACGGCAGCTGCGGCGGCTGCGGCGGGCGCGGCGGTGACGGGCGGCTGGGCCGGGATCGGCGCGGCCTCGCGCTCCAGCACCTCAACCTCCTCGTCGAGCATGGCCATCGGCGCGGGCGGCACGGCGCCCTTGGTGTTCAGCAGCAGCGGTTGCGGCTTGCGGGCGCGCACCAGCGGCGGCTCGGCAGGCAACCCGTTGGAGAGCACCGGGCGCACGGCCCCGCCGCCCCGCGCGCGCTGGCGGATGGCATCGGAAATGCGGGCGCGGATGCGGTCATCGGCGGGCTGCTCGGGGTCGTATTCGACCTGCGGCTCGTGCTCCACCAACTCCGGCTCCACCGGGCGGCGGACGAGGCCGGTGACGGAGGCCAGCAAGCCCTTGCGCTCGGGCGCGGGGGCCTCGAGCACGGGATCATCATCGCGCATCACCAGCGGGCGCGGGGTAAAGTCGGTGCGGGCGGGTGCGGGGGCGGCGGCCTCGGTCAGAAGTTCGGCTTCGGCAGCAGCCTCGCGCCGGGCATCGCGGCGGGCCTTCACGGCCTGCGCCAGCGTGAGCGAGCCCTGCGCGCCCTTGCCCATCAGCTTCATCGCGCCAGCATAGAGCATGATCAGGCCGACCAGCAGGAACTTTCCGAACAGGCGCAGCTCGAACTTGGTGCAACCGAGCGCGAAGACCAGCATCGCCAGCGCGCCGAGGCCAAAGGGGATGGCCAGCAGCTTCACGCCAAGGCCCGCGCCGATGGGCAGGATGTTGAGGAGCGCGCCGAGAACGGTATCGCCGAAGAGGCCGCCAAGGCCGAAGCTGTGCGCCCAGTCGCCGCCGGGGGTGAGCATGGCGCCGTAGATCGCGGCCAGCGCAACGGCGATCGGGGCGAACACGAGCCGGGACAGGGCCCGTTCGCTCCCGTAATGCCGGGCAAAGCGGAGGCCCCATGCGCCGAGGATCACCGGCAGGGTCCAGGCCGCGTGGCCGACGATGATGAAGAGCGGCCCGGCGATGGAGGCACCGAAACGGCCGAGGATATTCTGCGCCGGGGCGTCGGTGGCGGAGAGCCACGAGGGATCATCCGGCACGTAGGAGCCGAGCATCAGCGCCACGATGAGACCGGCGGCGATGAGCCCGATCCCGATCATCTCCTTGCCGCGTTTCTCGATTGCCGCCTGCATGGCGCTGTCGAACAGCGGGTCACGGTGTTTTGCCTGATATGCCATCTTGTCCCTCGTCCTGATCCTCAACTTGCGAGGCAGTCGCGGAGCCTTGTCAGCCCCGCCTGCAACTCGTCTGTATCTTTCGTCACCATCGCCACCCGGATGTAGCCTGCGCCGGGGTTCACCCCGTCCGTCGCGCGGCCAAGGTAGGCCCCCGGTAGCACCTTCACCCCGGTCTCGCGCCAGAGTTTGATGGTGGCCTGCTCGCTGTCGTCGACCTTGAGCCACAGAAAGAACCCGCCCTGCGGGGGCATGTATCCCGGCCAGTCGGCGAAGATCTTGTCGGCGATTGCGTATTTCTGCCGGTAGAGCGCCCGGCTTTCCTCCACATGGGCCTCGTCTGTCCAGGCCAGTTGGGCCACGTGTTGCAGCGGCAGGGGCATGGGGGCGCCGGAATAGGCCCTGAGCCGCTTGATGGCGGTCAGGTTGGCCGGGCCGGAGGCCACGAAGCCCGAGCGCAGGCCGGGGAGGTTGGAGCGTTTGGAGAGCGAGTGAAAGCTCACGATCTTTTCCGGGTCCGCGCCCAGCTCGGCGGCCACCTGCAGCACGCCGGGGGGCGGGGTCTCGCGGTAGATCTCGGAGTAGCACTCGTCGGCGAAGATGCGGAAGCCGTAGCCCTCGGCCATGCCGATCAGCTCGCGCCAGTAAAGCGTATCGGCCACCGCGCCCTGCGGGTTGGAGGGCGAGCAGATGTAGGCGATCTCGGCGCGGGCGAGGATATCTTCGGGCAGAGAGGCGAAATCGGGCAGAAAGCCGGTTTCGGCGGTGGCGGGCACCAGCACAGGCTCGGCCCCGGCGGCGGCGGCGGCCACGGCATAGACCTGGTAGAACGGGTTGGGGATGAGCACCGTGGGGGTGTCGCCATTGGCGGCCCGCTCGGGGCAGAGCGCAAGGCAAGCGTTGAACAGCCCCTCGCGGGTGCCGTTGAGCGCCATCACCTGCGTTTCGGGGTCGAGGGTCACGCCATAGCGGCGGTTCAGCCAGCCGGTGATCGCCGCCTTCAGCTCGGGCGTGCCATCGTTCGGCGGGTATTTGGCAAAGCCTTCAACGGTTTCGGCGATGACGGGAGCGACGAAGCCGGGCAGGCCGTGGCGCGGCTCGCCGATCGTCATATCGATCACCTCCCCGCCCGGCTCGGTGCCGTGCAGGAGCTTCCGCAGGCGCGGAAAGGCGTAATCTGGCAGGTTCGAGAACCGCTCTGGAAAGGTCATCTTGTTTGTACGTTACTGCCTCGGGTGCAGGGTCTTTGCCCCGCTTTTGCAGGCAGGATAGGCCGCGCGGGCAGGCCCCGTCCAGCGAAACCGTTGCTGTTTGGTCTGGGTGGGGCGCGAATTGTGGCATTTGAGTCAAACGGTTGTCCTACGACATGGCCGGAGCCTCAGCGCAGAGCCTTCTCCGCCGCAGCCCCGAGCCGCAGCAGCCGCTCCTCGCCCATCGGGGTGCCCATCAGCATGATGCCGGTCGAGGGCAGGCCGGTGGGCAGGGTGAGCGCGGGCAGGCCCATGAGGTTGCCGATGCGGGTGTTCCGCAGGGCGAGCAGGTTTTCGGCGGTGAAGAGCGCCTCGTCGGCCAGAACCGCCGCCTGTTTGGGCGGCAGGTTGGCGACGGAGGGGATGAGGACCGCGTCGAAGCCTGCGGTGGCCTCGGCCCATTCCGCCCGCAGGCGGCGGAGGGTGTGCCATGCGGCGATGTTCTCGCGCGCGGCCACATCGCGCCCGCCCCGGAAGCGGGCGAGCACGGGCGGATACATCTTTTCGGGCGCGGCCTCGATCTCGGCCTCCCATGTGGCATAGGCCTCGGGCGCGTAGAGCGGCCCGGCCAGCGCCATCGCCTCTGTGACCAGCGGCAGGGCGCGGCGGGTGACGAATGCGCCTGCGGCCTGCAGCCGCTCGACGGCGCTGTTGAACCCGGCAGAGACCGGACCGGCCAGATCATCCAGCGCGACGGTTTCCAGAACCATCAGGCGAGTGCCCTGCAGGCTGGCGCCGCGCAGGTCGGCGGGGCGGCCTGCCTCCATCACCGCCAGCAGCTCGGCGGCGTCTTCCACGGTGCGGGTGAGCGGGCCGATGGTGTCGAAGCTGGCGCAGAGCGGGACGGTGCCGGTGAGCGGCAGGCGGCCCGAGGTGGTTTTGAGGCCGACAAGGTCGTTCCACGCAGCGGGGGTGCGCACCGAGCCGCCGGTATCGGAGCCGATGCCAGCCGCCGCCAGCCCGAAGGCCACCGAGGTCGCCGCGCCGGAGGAGGAGCCGCCGGACACCGCCGCGTGATCGTTCACGCAGGGCGGCGAGGCGGTGACGGGGTTGAGGCCGAGGCCGGAGAAGGCCAGCTCGGTCTGGTGGGTCTTGCCGAGGCAGACCAGCCCTGCGGCGGAGGCGCGAGCGAGCACGAGGGCGTCGCGCGGGGGGGTGCGGCCTTCGAGCAGTTTGGAGCCGCTTTCGGTCGCCACGCCCGCGGTATCGAAGAGGTCTTTCCACGAGATCGGCACGCCATCGAGAAGGCCCCGGCGGGTGCCGGCTTTGGCGCGGGCTTCGGCTGCCTCGGCCTCGGCCAGCGCCCGCTCGCGGGTGAGGCGGGCGTAGATGCGGGTGCCGAACTCATTCGCCTCGATGGCCGCGAGCATCGCCTCGGTCAGCGCCAGCGGAGAGATCTCGCCCCTGCCAATCGCCCTGCCCAGCTCCGATGCCGATTTGCCCTGCCAGTCCATATCCGTCTCCCCGTTCTTCGCGGCGACGGTAGCGACGCCGCGCCCCATGGACAATCCCGCGTGCCGGGCCATAGTTCGCCCCATGTTTGATGCGGATGTGATCATCGCGGGCGGCGCGCTTACCGGGGCCTCGCTGGCGCTGGCCCTGGCGAGGGGCGGCGCAAGGGTTGTGGTGGTGGACAGGCTGCCAGCCGGGGCGCAGGTGTCGCCCGATTTTGACGGGCGGTCCTATGCGCTGGCGTTGGCCTCGCAGCGGCTGTTCAGGGCGCTGGGCGTCTGGGAGGCGGTGGCCGAGAAGGCGCAACCGATATTGCATGTGAAAACCGGAGACGGGCGGCCCGGCGAGGGCGTGTTGGGCGGCTTGCTGCACCTCGATCACGGCGAGATCGACGAGGGGCCGATGGGCTTCATGCTGGAGGATCGGCACCTTCGGCCCGCGTTGATGGCGGCCTTGGCGGAGGCCGAGGGCGTGACGGTGCTGGCGGGCGAGGAGATCGTGGCGCAGGAGGTGCAGCCCGGGCATGTGGCGGTGACGCTGGCCTCTGGCCGGGTGCTGAAAGCAGCGCTGCTGGCGGGTGCCGACGGGCGCGGCTCGCCCACGGCGCGGCGGGCCGGAATTGCGCGGCGCGACAGTGACTATGGCCAGACCGCGCTGACCTGTGCCGTGGCCCATGAGCGGCCCCACGGAGGGGTGGCGCATCAGTTCTTCATGCCCTCCGGGCCGCTGGCGATCCTGCCGCTGCCGGGGGATCGAAGCTCGATTGTCTGGTCGGAACGGCGGGACCGGGCCGAGGCGTTGGCGAAGGCCAGCGATGAGGCGTTTCTGGAGGCGCTGCGGCCGGTGTTTGGCGATTTTCTCGGGGAGATCCGGCTGGAGGGGGTGCGCTTTGCCTATCCGCTGGGGCTGACCGTGGCCGAGCGGATCGTGGCGGAGCGGGTGGCGCTGGTGGGCGATGCGGCGCAGGGGATTCATCCGATTGCCGGGCAGGGGCTGAACCAGGGGCTGCGGGATGTGGCCACGCTGGCCGAGGTGGTGACAGAGGCACGGCGGCGCGGCGAGGATTGCGGTTCTGCGCTGGTGCTGGAGCGGCATCGGGCTTGGCGCAGTTTCGACCGGACCGCGCTGACGCTGGCTACGGATGGGTTCAACCGGTTGTTCTCGAATGACAATCCGCTGCTCCGGGCTGCGCGGGACTTGGGCGTTTCTGCCGTGGCGGCGGTGCCCGAGCTGCGCCAGCGGTTCATGCGCGAGGCGGCGGGGCTGACCGGAGATTTGCCGCGGTTGTTGCAGGGAAAGGCGCTCTAGGCGCGATGCGCCCTGATTGAACGCCCTGCCGCGCATCACCCTTTCAGATGTGCCCCTGCCCGATGCGCGCCGCAGGCGCCGGGCAGCGCCGTCCCGCCCCACGGGGCGGCGCTTCGGCGAAACAGGCGATTTCCAGTCAGGTAAGATGACCGCGGCACCATAAAGTGCCATGTGCAACCGCTGCATGCGCCACCCCACGCGACGGCGCTGCCCGGCTCACTCCTCCAGCTTGCGGGCCTCGTCCACCAGCATGATCGGGATGCCGTCGCGGATCGGGAAGGCGAGCCGGGCCCGCTCGGAGATCAGCTCGCCCGCCTCGGGGTCGTAGCGCAGCACTCCCTGCGTTTCGGGGCAGACCAGCGCCTCCAGCACATGGCGTTCCACGCCGGAATGGGCCTTGATCTCAGCGCTCATTGCAGCCGCTCCTCGCCATCTTCCCCGCTGCGCAGGGCAAACTCGATCAGGGTCACCAGCGTCTCGCGCCGGGTTTCCAGCGAGGGCGCCTCGAGCAGGGCCTGTTTGTCTTCGACCTCGAAGGGGCAGAGCATGGAGAGCGAGTTGATCAGCAGCTCGTCGTCGGCCTCCTCAAGGCTCTCCCAATCGGTCGAAAGCCCCTGCGCCTCGAAGTAGCGGCAGAGCTTGGGCATGAAGGATTTGCGGTCAAACCCCTTGTCATGCTCGGGCTTGCCAAGGTCACGGTCAAACCCTTTCCAGCAGGGTTTGACCTTGCGGTAGGGGGTGAACCCGTCGAGCTCTTCCTGCAGCCGGAAGCGCGAGATGCCGGTGAGGGTCACCATGTAGCGGCCATCCTCGGTTTCGGAAAACCCGGTGAGCCGGCCGGCGCAGCCGATCTTCTGCAGGCGCCCCGGACCGCAGCCGCAGCCTTTGGGCCCCTCGCAGGGTTGGACCATGCCAATCAGCCGCCCCGGCGTTTTCAGCGCATCGTCAAGCATGGCCAGATAGCGCGGCTCGAAGATGTGCAGCGGCAGCCGGGCGCGCGGCAAGAGGAGGGCGCCGGGAAGGGGGAAGACCGGGAGTGTCTCGGGGAGATCTGCTGCGTGCATCATGGCCAAGGAGGTAGGCCGACCGGTGCGTCAGGCAAATATCATCGACGAGAGTTTACGGCGGCCGTTCAGCACCACCGGATCGCTCGGCTTGAGCGCATCGAAGATGGTGAAGAGCTGGGCCTTGGCGGCGCCATCGTTCCACTCGCGGTCGCGGCGGAAGAGCTCGAGCAGCTGGCCCACGGCCCCCTCGGCATCGCCATTCGCATGCAGCGCGGTGGCAAGGTCGAAGCGGGCCTGATGGTTGGCCGGGTCGGCCTCCACCGCCGCCGTCAGCTCGGCCAGCGGGCCCGCGCTCTCGGCCTGTTTCAGCAGGTCGAGTTGGGCCTTGGCGGCCTCCACCTCGGTAGCGCCAGACAGGGCCTCGGGGGCATTGGCGAGCATCGCCTCGGCCTGCTCCACCTGGCCCGCGGCGATATAGGCGCGGATCAGCCCGCCGAAGGCGGTGGCGTTCTCGGGCTCTTCGCCCAGTACACCGGCAAAGACCTCGGCGGCATCGGCGGCGGCGCCCTCCTCAAGCATCTCTTCGGCGGCGGCAAGCGCCTCGGCCAGCCCGCCATCGCCCTCCGGCCCCATCGCGGCGATCTTGGCGACGAATTCCTTCAACTGGCTCTCGGGCAGCGCGCCCTGAAAGCCGTCGACCGGTTGGCCCTGCCAGAAGGCATAGACGGTGGGGATGGACTGGATGCGCAGCTGCCCGGCGATGCCCTGATTCCGGTCGACATCGACCTTGGCCATCTTCACCCGGCCCTTCTGGGCCAAAACGGCGGCTTCGAGCTGCGGGCCGAGGGTTTTGCACGGGCCGCACCATGTGGCCCAGAAATCCACGATCACCGGCACTTCCTGCGAGGCCTCGATGACCTCTTTCATGAAGTCGGCTTCGTTCACGTCCTTGATCAGGTCGCCTGCGGGGGCGGCATCGGTGCCTTGGCCGAGTTCAAGCATCTCAAGTCTCCATCATCTGTTGGCAGGGTAGATGGAGCACTCAGCCCTTGTTTGCAAGGGCACCGGGGAGTGGAAGGCAGCCTGTCAGCCCGGCGGGCAGCACCAGCAGGGCCCCGGCGCGATAGAGCCGGGCGGCAAAACCGGGCGTGTCGGACTTGAGCGTGAGGCTCACCGCGTTCTGGCTGAGAATCGCGGCATCGGGCGGCAGGGCGGCGATGAAGCCCTGCGAGGGCAGCATCACCACGGCGGCGGGGGCGGCATTGGAAAAGCGCATGACGGCGGCCATGACGGCGACCCATGCGGCGAGCAGCAGCGGTGCCCAGAGGGCGATGCGCTTAATAATCGTGGACATGCTCCACCATAGCGCCGTTTTCGCGCAGGAAGGCGGCAAGCTGGGGCACTTTCATCAGCATCAGCGAGCGGGTGTCGCCATAGCCCTGCCGCGGTTTGGCGTAGAGCGCGCCGGGCAGGGGTGCGTCGGCCACGGCTGTGAGCATGATGTCGTCATTCCCGGCGATCTCGATGAACTCGACGCCGCGCGTGGCCATCTCCTGCATCAACTTAGTCAGCTCGCGGTAGCGCGGGGTTTCGAGGATGAGGCCCTCGGGGCGGGATTCGACAGTCTCAATCCCCTCCAGCCCGACCAGCTGTTCCGGCGTGGCCTGCACCACCATTCGCAGCCGCAGCGCATCGGCCCCGACGCCGGCCACAGCCTGCTTGATAACGCCCGCGTAAGCGGATTTTGCAGAGAATTCGAGGCCCAGCGCCAGCCGCCGCTCGTTGTCGCGCGGGGTGCCCTCGGTGGCGGCCGCCTGTTCGGCGATGTCGCGCTGGAAGTCCCATTTGTACCACGGGGTCTGCTGGAGAAATTCCGCATAGTCCCGCGCCTGCCGGGCGGAGAGGTCATCCAGCGCCGAATGGTCCGGCCCGCGCCGCCATGTGTAGAACCGCCCGATGGTCTCCTCATAGGCGGCCTTCAGCATCAGTTCGGCGGTGAAGCTGACGCCGATCACGTAGATCGTCTGCTTGGTGGTCCAGTCGAAGCCGCCGTGGGGCGGGGAGGCCTCGGAGAGCGCGCAGAGCGAGCCCCAGAAGCCGCCAACGGCCTTGAGGTAGCCAAAGTCGTGGGGGTCGTCCGTGGTGATGACCTGCGCGTAATCGTCATAGGCATGAACGATGTGCCACTCCGGGTAGGTCATCAGCGTGCGGCCCTCGGCGCGGTGCCACTCGGGGGGCAGGATCGGCTCATAGTCACTCGCCACCGCATCGCCGCCCCGGCAGGCGACCTCGACGTAGCCCACTGGTGCCAGCAGGGCGGCGATCAGCAGGACCGCCACGATCAGCAGCCGTTTGACCCATTTCCAGAGCCAGCGGATCATTTGCGATCCAGCACCAGCCCGGCGAAGAGGGCAAAGCCGCCAAGCCCGATATGGGGCAGGTTCGCGAGGATCTTGAAGCCGAAGGGCAGATCGAGCACGCCGTTGGTGAAGATGCCCATGTCGAGATAGCCGGAGCCAAAGGCCAGCCCCATCGCGCCATCGGCAAGATAGAGCGCGCCGAAGATCAGCAGGAAGAGCTTGCTCGCCCGGTGCGAGGTGAGCGCCGCGCCCAGCGCCCAGAGGGCGGAGACGAGGTGCAGCGCATCGTCGAAGATATCCAGCTCGAAGATGCCGAAGGCGAGGCCGGTGCTGTCGGTGATGCCGGGGATGTAGTTGAGCGCGGCGGCCCCGAGCAGGGCGATGAAATAGCCGAAGGCGATGAGGCGAAGAAGTGTCATATGAGGCCCAGGTAACTGTCCCAAAGGTTGTTCCGGAGCAGCAGCCCCGGGTCGATCTCGCGTTTGCGGGCGGCAAATTCCTGCGCCCTCGGATAGGCCACCGCAAGCTGGTCGAGCGTGGCGTGGGGCCGGTAGGGCAGGTAATAGGCGCCGCCTATGGCGTTGATGCCTTCGATCAGGCTGCGGGTCATGCGGGCCATATCGGCCTCGCCCCGCGCGGTCATCTCTTGGCTGAAGCTCATCACGGCGGCGATGCGGGGCACGCGGGCGTAAGAGAGCCAGCTGGTTTCGTCTGTATCCACGAACCGCAGGGTGACGTTCAGGAACTCCTGATAGCTGGCCGGGATCACATCGCGGCAGACTTGCAGGAAATCGGAGAAGCGGTCGAAGGGCACAAAATACTCGTGCAGAATATCGGTGCGGGCCTCATCGCCATCGTCCAGCGTGACGACCGGCTCGTTCATCAGCGCGTTGCGGTTGGCGGGGCCTGCGAGCATCGGGGCAAAGCTGGCCTCGGTCCACCAGCGAAAGCGCTTCATCCGCTCGTTGCCAAGCTGCCAGCGGTAGAGCCGTGCGGCGGCCTTGGAAGTGAAGCCGGAGGCATATTCGGCGGGCGGGATCTCGGTGCTCTCGGGGTCCTGTGCGTAGGTGATGAGCAGCGCCTCGGAAAGGAACTCGGCGCGGCCCACGTTGAGGCGGCCATAGGCCATGGGGATATCGGGCGTGTCGACCGCGGTGCGGAAGGCGGGGGCGAAGGCCTCGGCCTCCATCCGCCGAAAGGTGGGCACGAGCCGCTGGTTGGGCACCATATCCACCACCATCTCGGTGATGAGGCCGACGAGCCCGTAGCCGCCCATCGCCATGGCGAAAAGCTCGGCGTTCTCCGTCCGGCTCGCCGTGACCAGCTCGCCATCGGGCAGCACCATCTGCATCTCGCGCACGGTAGAACCCATCGGGCCGTAGGGCACCGGCCAGCCGTGGGCGTTGACCGAGAAGGTGGCGGCAAGGCCGAAATCTGAGTTGGATTGCATGACTGCGGGGCCAAAGCCCTGCGGGTCGAGCGCGGCGATCACCTCGTACCAGCGGGCACCGGCATGGGCGCGGTAGGTGCTGGCCGCCGTGTCGAGCTCTACGAAGGGATTGCGGTAGCTGATCGCCGTGCCCTCGCGCGGAATCGCCTGCCCGCCCATCGAGTGCCGCGCCGCGCCAAGGTTCACCGGGCGGCCCTCGGCCTGCGCCTCCTTCAGCTCGGCCCGGAGGGCGGCTACCAGTTGCTCGCCCGGATCGTCGGTGAGGATCACGTGCTTGGCGACCGGGGTTTCGCTGAGGCCGGAGGCGTCATTGAGGGTGTTCACCCGCCCTTCGGGCGCGATCGAGCGGGTGCCTGCCAGCACCGGCACATCGCTCTTCAGCCACTTCGCGCCCGCCACCCCTGCGGCGGCCCCTGCGCCAAATACCACGGCCCTGCGGCCCAACTTGCCCATCACACGCCCTCGCTTTTGCCGCATCCTGCCAATGGACGCTGCCCCGGAAAACGGGAAATCTGCTCAGGCGGCAAAGCGAGGAGGAAACCGTGGCACAAAGGATTCTCTGTTTTGGAGACAGCAACACCTACGGCACGCCCCCGATGGAGGCGCGCGGGCCGGGGCAGCGCTTTGGCCGCGACGTGCGCTGGCCCTGCGTGATGGCCGAAGCGCTGGGCGATGTGGAACTGGTCGAGGAGGGGCTGCCGGGGCGGACGACCCAGCATGATGACCCGCTGATGGGCGCCTTCATGAACGCCCAGCCCGCGCTGCGGATGGCGCTGCGGGGTCATGCCCCTCTGGACAGGATGGTGCTCATGCTTGGCACCAATGACTTCAAGGCGCGGTTTGCTCCCACGGCAGAGAAGATCGCGGCGGGGATCGCCGGGCTCTTAGACATTGCCGCCAGTGCCGAGGAGGCGCCGCGCTCGCCGGACATGCAGATCACCCTCGTCGCCCCGCCTGCGCCGATCGAGGCCGGGCTGTTCCGCGCCGAGTTTGCCGGGGCGGGGGCGCAGGGGGCGGGGCTGGCCCCGGCGCTGAGGGCGCTGGCCGAGGTGCGGGGGATCGGGTTTTTTGATGCCGGGTCGGTGATTTCGGTCAGCCCGGTGGATGGCATCCACATCGCGGCGGAGGATCACGTGGCGCTGGGCCGGGCGCTGGCGGCGCATTTGAGCGCGGGTTAGAGCCTAACTGCTGGCCCGCTGGGCGAGGGTGAAGCCCATGTCGATGCGGGTCTCTTCCAGCGCCTCGCCTGCGGTGGCGGCGAGGGTCAGGGCGGCGGCCTTTCGCCCGATGGCGTGGCCGTCGATCCGCACGGTGGTGAGGCCGAGCGCCGAGGCGCCGACCTCCGGCACATCGCCAAAGCCGGTGATGGCGAGCCGCCCCGGCACCGCGATGCCCCGCCGCCCGGCCTCGCAAAATGCGCCGATGGCCAGCGCGTCGGAGACGCAGACCACGGCATCGGTATCGGGCCAGCGCTCCATGACCTGCGCCAGCCCTTCGGCGCCATACTCCGGCCCGGTCGCCTCGGCGCGGGGGGGCAGGCGCAGGATGCGGGGGGCGTTGTCGGGCAATAGATCGGCCAGCGCCTCCGTGTAGCCCTCGGCGCGCATGTGGGCGCGGGTGTCATGCGGGCGGTCGGTGGTGAGAAAGGCGATGGCGCGGCGGCCTGTCTCTGCCAGATGCGCGGTCACGGCATGTGCGGCGGCGCGGTTGGAGAAGCCCACGGCGGCGTAGATCGGGCTTTCAGGCAGCTCCCACAGCTCCAGCACCGGCAGGCCCGCGCGGGTGAGCAGGGCCCGGGTTTCAGGCGTGTGCTCGGAGCTGGTGAGAATCAGCGCATCGGGGCGGCGGCCCATGAGGGCGGAGACAAGCTCGGCCTCGGTCTCCGGTTCGTATTGGGTGGTGCCCAGCAGCAGCTGCAGCCCGCCCTCCGCCAGCCCCTCGGAGAGGCCGCGAATGGTGGAGGCGAAGGTCGGCTGATCGAGGCTGGAGACAAGTGCCCCCACCACCCGGCTGCGCTGCGACGAGAGCGCGCCCGCCGTGTCATCGCGCACGTAGCCCAGCTCCGCCACGGCGGCGGCAACCTTCTCGCGGGTCGCGGGCGAGACCTTTTCAGGCGTCGAGAGCGCCCGGCTGACGGTGATCTTGCCCACCCCCGCCGCGCGCGCCACATCGCCCATGGTGACCCATTTCTTTTGCATCGGCACTCCGCTGTTGACGGTTTCGGGATAGCGATGGTATCGGTACCACGCAAGGTATGGTATCGATACCATCGCCAAGGGATCGAGTCGCTGACGGGAGGAAACGCGCGATGCTGACGAAAGAGCAGAAAGAGTTCTACGAGGAGAACGGCTACCTGATGGTCGAGGATGTGGTGGACCCGGATCAGCTGGCGAAGCTGCAGGAGATCACCGCCGAGATGATCGAGGCCTCCCGCGAGCTGACCGAGAGCGATGCCCGCTATGATCTCGACAAGGGCCATACGGCAGAGACTCCGCGCCTCACCCGGATCAAGCTGCCGCACCTGCAGAACCCCTATTACTGGGAGATCCTGACCAAGAGCCGGGTGACCGAGGTGCTGAACGATCTGCTCGGGCCAGACACGATCATCAACACCTCCAAGCTCAACACCAAGGCACCCGGCGGCGGCGCGGCGGTGGAGTGGCATCAGGATTGGGCCTTCTACCCGCACACCAATGACGACCTGCTCGCCTTCGGGCTGATGCTGGCCGATGTCGATGAGGCCAACGGCCCGCTGATGGTGATCCCCGGCTCGCACAAGGGGCCGGTGCTGAGCCATCATGTGAACGGCGTCTTTGCTGGGGCGGTCTCGCCCGAGGATCCTGCGTTCGAGATGGACAAGGCGGTCACGCTCACCGGCAAGGCGGGCAGCATGACCGTGCATCACGTGCGCACGCTGCACGGCTCCGCGCCCAACATGAGCGACCGGAACCGGCTGATCCTGTTCTACGAGCTGGCAAGGGCCGATGCCTGGCCGATCCTCGGGGCATCGAGCTACATCCACAGCCTCGGCCAGAGGAAGTTCTGGGAGGACATTCAGGGCCGCGTGGTGACGGGCGCGCCGGTGCTGGAGCCACGACTGGAGAGCGTGCCGGTGCGGATGCCCCTGCCGCCTGCGCCGGACAACACCTCGATATTCAAGACCCAGGCCACGGCGGGGCAGAAGAGCGCTTTTGCGGTGATGTGAGGGGAGAGCCGTGCAGCGCCGTCCCGCGGGGTGGCGCAAGCAACGGCCGTTTGTGGCACTTTATGGTGCCGCGGTCATCTTCCCCTCGACGGAGGCGCGACCCTCACAGAAGCGCCGCCCCGGGGGGCGGGACGGCGCTGCACGGCTCAGCGCGACAAGCGCAAGATCATGTAGCGGTTGAAGTGGCAAAACGCCTCCGCTGTCCGCTTCTCCTCGTTCAATCGCTCGTTCAGCCGGAAGAGCCGCCGCTCGCTCACCATCCGCTTGATCGCAAAAGCCAGCGTCCAGCGGGTCTTGGGGCGCTTCAGCTTCAACTCCTCGTCCACCCGGCTCACCGCATGGCCGATCACGTTGAACAGCCCCTGCTCGAGATCAATCGAGGGAGCGACGGCCTCGGTGATGTCTTCCTCGGCTTCCACCGTCAGATCCATCGCCGAAACGGTCTTCCGCATCGCCGCAAGGCGGTGGCCGCCGCCAACCGTCTGGCTCCGCTTCACCCCCTCGTAATACTCCGAGCGGAAGCAATCGGCGATCAGCACCTGGCCGCTGGGCTTGAGCAGGCCAAAGGCCTCCTTCAGCGCCAGCTCATGCGGAATGTACTGAAAGCTCTCGGAAAACAGGCAAAGGTCAAACCCGCCAGCGCCGCTGAACTCCTCGAAGAAGCACTGATGCACCCGCGCTTCCGGCGCGTTCTGGCGGCAGCGGGAGGCGAGGAAGGGCGAGGGCACCACGATCTCGACCTCATGGCCAAGCGCGATCAGCTTGCGCGCCGTCTCGCCGGCGCCACCGCCGATGTCGAGAATCCGCAGCGGCCCCTCGGGGAGGTAGGAAAACAGCTTGTCGGTATAGGCCGCCTGCGCCGCGCCAAGGTTTTCGGCGGTGCAGGCCAGCCCGTCCCACAGCCCGTAATGCAGGTTCTCGGCCCCGGTGAGCCATTTCATGAAGGAAAGCCCCACGTCGAGGCCGATGGCGCGGGTATCGACTTTCTGTCCCATGCATCCCGTCTAGCCGAGCCGGGATGTGCGGAAAAGCACGATCAGCGCATCTCGGTCGGACAGCTCCCGCCTTTGTGGCAGGTCAGCACCCGGCGCAGCTCGGCGCTGGTGGGCTTTGGGTAGATCTTGGACGAGCAGGGATCGGAGAACACGGTCAGCCCGCCGCCCTTGGTTTCTTCGACCGCCATCAGCATCTGATCCGATCCGGGCCAGCCGCCGCACCATGAGGCAAAGCACTCCAGCGTCACCGTCACGGCCGCGTCGATCGGGGTCGAAAAGCCGCCCTTGCCAAGCTGCATCCCCTGCAAGCGGGCCTTCACATGCACCGGCTTGGGGTTGAGCCGGTCGCTGCCTGTCTGGCGGCGCTTGCGAATGGTCTCCTGCGCGGTCAGCGTACCGTGGACGATGCGGAACCGCCCCTCGCTGTCGCGCGCCTGAGTGTAAAGCTGCACCGGGTCCGGCCGCAGGCAGGAGAGCGCATTGGCGGGCAATGCGGGGGCCAGCGCAGCGGTGAGCGCCACGGCGGCGGCGGAGAGAGAGGCGAGGGGCTTCATGCGAGATACTCCCTGAATTCGGCCACCACGGCCTCGTAGACGGCCCGTTTGAATGGCACGATGTTGGCAACGAGCTCCGAGCCGGGAAGCCAGCACCACTCGGAGAACTCCGGGTGCTCGGTGGCAAGGTTCACCTCGCTGTCGTCGCCGAGAAAACGCATCAGCACCCAATGCTGTTCCTGCCCGCGATACTTGCCCTTCCAGACCTTGCCGAGCAGCTCCGGCGGCAAGTCATAGCGCACCGGCTCCGCGGTTTCGGCGATGATCTCCACACGGCCCGCGGCAATGCCGGTCTCTTCCTCCAGCTCCCGCAAGGCGGCGGTGCGATGATCTTCCCCCTCGTCGAGCCCGCCCTGCGGCATTTGCCAGGCGGGCGTTTCGCTGTCGATCCGCTGGCCGACGAAGACCTCGCCCGCAGCGTTGAGAAGCATCACGCCCACGCAGGGGCGATAGGGAAGTGAGTCGGGGGTGATTGCCGGATGTGCCATGCCGGGAGTTAGAGCGAGGCAGGGTAGTTATTCAATAGCGGTCGTGCGGGCGGAGGGTGCGGGAGCGGGGGCCAGCCCCCGCACCCCCGGAGATATTTTGAGCAAGAAAGTGAATGGCGTGGGGTCAGGCGCAGGCGTGGACCCTTGCGGGGCCATGGGTGTTGTCGATCCTGAAGAGGTTGCCCTGCGCCTCAAGGTAAAGATGCCAGCCGCCTTGGGGCAGCTTGGCTTTGGTGACGGCGTGGTGCCTCACCATGTGGGTTCCAAGGTCGGCAAGGCGCATTCCCTCCGACCCGGACTTCCGGATCAGCGCGTGAAGGTGGTCGTTGAAGGCGGGCGTGCCCGGTGGTGGCAGCTCAGTGGGCCTGTCAGGCACCGGAACGCCCAGCATCACGAAGCGGGTGCAGGCCTGGCGGAAGCTCTCGGGCGTCTTGGACGTGCCGCAGCCGGTGACGGTGCAGCCGAGGGCGCGCAGACGCAGGGCGAGGGGGCGGTAATCTGCATCGGAACTGGCGAGGGTCAGACGGGTGACGCCGCCGGCGAGCGCGAGTTCCATGGCGTCGATGGCGAGCAACATGTCGGCGGCGTTCTTGCCTTGGTCCGCAGCCCGGAGTTCGAGACCGGGATGAGCGGCCCAACCCTTCTTGTGGGTCGGGTCGGCATACACCCGGGCTACGGAGGTGCCCGGCGCTTCGGCGAGGATTGCTTCGGCATGCTTGGCGTTGATGTTGTCGCCGTCAATCAACAGGGCGGTGCGGGCGGGAGTGGACTCGTGAAACATGCGCCGAGCATCAGTTTCGCTTGTGGCGGAAATGGGGCGCGGGCGGGGAACGAAAAAGGGCGGCCCGGAGGCCGCCCTTTTCATAACCTAGAGCCGCTGCTTACTCGGCGGGCTCCAGGGCGTGGAGGCCTTTCAGGAGGTCGATGGCGTAGGCGAGCTGGTAGTCCTCGTCCCGGAGTTCGGCGGCGGCTTCGGCGGCGGCGCGTTCCTCTTCGATCTGGCGGATCTCGTCTTCGCTCAGGCTGTCGTTGCTGATGGCGCCGCGCAGGTCCGCTTCGGAGCGGCGGCGGGCGGCGGCGGAGGCCTCTTCATCCTCCTCCGGCTCGGCGTTGGGGTTCACCGTGGGCTGCTGCACGACGATGTCGGGCGACACGCCCAGTGCCTGGATCGAGCGGCCCGAAGGCGTGTAGTAGCGCGCGGTGGTCAGGCGCATCGCGCCGTCACCCTTGAGCGGCATCACGGTCTGGACCGAGCCCTTGCCGAAGCTCTTGGTGCCCACCACGATGGCGCGGCGGTGATCCTGAAGCGCACCGGCGACGATCTCGGAGGCCGACGCGGAGCCGCCATTGATCAGCAGCACGATCGGCTTGCCCTCGGCAAGGTCGCCCGCCGTGGCGTTGTAACGGTCGCCATCGGCGGCCTGACGGCCCCGTGTGCTCACGATCTCGCCCTTCTCGAGGAAGGCGTCGGAGACCTTGATCGCCTGCGTCAGCAGGCCGCCGGGGTTGTTGCGCAGGTCGAGCACGATACCGTTGATCGCATCCATGCCGCCGGCCTCTTCGACCGCCTTGGCGAGGCCCTCTTCGAGGTTGGGGAAGGTCTGGTCGTTGAAGGTGGTGATCCGCAGCACGACCGAGTCGCCCTCGGTCCGGGTGCGCACGGCGGTCAGCTTGATGGTGTCGCGCACGATGGTCACGTCGAAGGGCTCATCGACGCCCTCGCGAACCACGGTGATGATGATCTCGCTGCCGACCGGGCCGCGCATCAGCTCGACCGCATCGTCGAGCGTGAGGCCGAGCACCGACTCGCCATCAACATGGGTGATGAAATCGCCGGCTTCGATCCCGGCCTCGTCGGCGGGGGTGTCATCGATGGGGGAGACGACCTTCACGAAGCCCTCTTCCTGCGTCACCTCGATGCCGAGGCCGCCGAATTCGCCGCGGGTCTGCACGCGCATGTCGGCGGCATCATCGGGCGAGAGGTAGGAGGAGTGCGGGTCGAGCGAGGTGAGCATGCCGTTGATGGCCGCTTCGATCAGCTCTTTCTCGTCCACTTCCTCGACATACTGGGCGCGGATCCGCTCGAAGATGTCGCCGAAGAGATCGAGCTGCTCGTAGATCGAGGCGTTGCGGTCGGTCTCCTGCGCGATCAGCGGGCCGGCGATCTGGGTGCTCAGCAGCACCCCTGCCAGCGTGCCGCCCAGCGCGGCCATCGTGAACTTCTTCATGCCATCATCCATCCTTTGTCGCGGCGAACCATTCGGTCGGGTCCACCGGGGTCTCGCCCTGTCTGAGCTCCATATAAAGCGTTTCGCTGCGCTCCGCACCAGCCTCCGGTGGCTGACCTTCGGCAAATTCTCCGGCCTCGCCCCCCGTCACCCGCCCGCCCATCAGGCCGAGCGGCGCGCCAGCGGTCACGATCTGGCCTGGCTCACCATAGACAGTTTCGAGCCCGGCGAGCACCAACAGAGTGTCGGGCGCGGGCTCAAGGATCATCACGTTTCCGTAGTCGAGCAGCGGGCCGGTGTAGCGGATCGTGGCGGCGGCGGGGGCGGTGAGCAGGGTGCCGGGGTAGAGCGCGAGCAGCAGGCCGGGGCGGGCGATGCCGGCGGCGTCCGGCTCCTCGAAGCGGCGGATCAGCGTGGCCGGGCCGGGCAGGGGCAGGCTGCCCTTCTGCGCTTCGAAGCTGGCGTTCTCGGGCGCGGTCTGCCCCTCGATCCGGCTGAGGCCGGAGGCGAAGGCGGCGAGCGTATCGGAGGTTTCGAGCAGCTGGCGCAGGCGGGCCGGGTCCTCGACATAGCGGCGCGGCAGATCGGTGCGCTCGTCGATGGCGCGGGTCAGGGCCAGCCGTGCCTGCTGGGCGCCATGCAGCCCTTCGGCCAGCGTGTCGCGGGCGCTTTCCTGTAGCACGCGGAGCAGGGCGATTTCCTCGACCTGCGCCCTGAGCGCCGCCGCCTCGGCCTGAAGGCCGGGGGTGACCGCGCCAAGTGTCATCGCGGCGCGGGCGGTGCCCGCCGGGCCGGAGGGGTGCAGCAGCAGGAGCGGCGCGGGCGAGCGCTCCATCGTGGAGAGCACGCCGAGCAGGCGGCTGACCTCGCTTTCGCGGGCCTCCAGCATGGCGCGCAGCACGCCCTCGCGGATCGCGGCCTGCCGCAGCCCGGTGCGCAGGGCGGTCAGCCCGGTTTCATAGGCACGGACGGTCTGGGTCAGCGCCTCGACCCGGTCGGCCCGGGTTTCGGCCTCTTCCAGCGCCGCAGCGGCGCGTGTCAGCAGCGATGCGGCCTCCACGGCGATATCCGCCGGGTCGGCCTGCTGGGCCGTCGCCGGGGCGCCAAGGAGCAGGGCAAGCAGGGCGGCGCGGATCATGCAAGCAGGCTCTTGCCGGTCATCTCGTCGGGCTGGGGCAGCCCCATGAGGGCAAGCACGGTGGGGGCAAGGTCGGCCAGCCGCCCCTCGCGCACCTTGGCCCCCTCGGGCGCGCCGTAAATGACAACCGGCACCGGGTTGAGCGTGTGAGCCGTGTGCGGGCCGCCGGTTTCGGGGTCGATCATCATGTCGCAATTGCCGTGGTCGGCGGTGACGATGATCGCTCCGCCCGCCTGTTCCAGCGCGTCCAGCGCCTTGCCCAGCCCGGTATCGACCGCCTCGCAGGCGGCCACGGCGGCGGGGATCACCCCAGTATGGCCCACCATGTCGGGGTTGGCGAAGTTGACCACGATGAAGTCGTAGCCTTTCTCGATCGCCGCAACGAGCCGCTCGGAGACTTCGGGCGCGCTCATCTCGGGCTGCAGATCATAGGTCGCCACATCGGGGCTTTTCGGCATGTAGCGGTCTTCGCCCGCCTCCGGCTCTTCCTTGCCGCCGTTCAGGAAGAAGGTGACGTGCGGATACTTCTCGGTTTCCGCGATATGAAACTGGGTCAGCCCCTGCTTGGCCACCCATGCCCCAAGCGTGTTGACGATGTCGCGCGGCGGGAAGCAGGTGGTCATGTAGGCGTTGTGGCCCTCGGAATACTCCACCATCCCCAGCAGCGCGGCCAGCTCGGGGCGTGTGCCCGCATCGAACTCGGCAAACCCCGGCTCGCCGATGGCCCGCAGGATCTCGCGCGCCCGGTCGGCGCGGAAGTTGAGGAAGAAGAGGCCATCGCCGTCCTTCATGCCTTCGTAACCCGCCAGCACGGTGGGGAGGATGAACTCGTCGGTCTTGTCGGCGGCATAGGAGGCCTCGACAACGCCCACCGCACTCTCGCCCGCCTCGCCCTTGCCATGCACGATGGCGGCGTAGGCCTTGGCGACCCGGTCCCAGCGGTTGTCACGGTCCATCGCGTAGTAGCGGCCCGAAACCGTCACAAACTTTGCGCCTTTGGGCAGGTTCTTCTCGGTTTCACCGATGTAGGTGTCGGCGGACTTGGGCGCCACGTCGCGGCCATCGGTCAGCGCGTGGATGGCGACCGGCACGCCTGCGGCGGTGATCGCGCGGGCGGCGGCGATCATGTGGCTCTGGTGGCTGTGGACCCCGCCGGGAGAGACGAGCCCCGCGAGATGGGCGGTGCCGCCGGACTTTTTCAGCGCGGCGATGAAGGCGCCCAGCCCCACGTTCTCGGCAAAGCTGCCGTCCTCGATGGCAAGGTCGATCTGGCCGAGATCCATCGCCACCACGCGGCCCGCGCCGATGTTGGTATGGCCGACCTCCGAGTTGCCCATCTGGCCCGTGGGCAGGCCCACATCAGGGCCGAAGGTGGTGAGGGTGGCATGGGGGCAGGTGGCGAGCAGCCTGTCCATGGTCGGTGTTTTCGCCAGTGCAGGGGCATCGCCCGGCCCGCCATCACCAATGCCCCAGCCATCGAGAATGCAGAGGACAACGGGCTTGGGCATGGGGCGGCTCCTTCACGGCTTCGCTGGCCTTGTACCCCAGAGCGCAGGCGGGGGAAACGCCAGAGCGGCGCGCCACGCCGAAACCGGCCTGCGGCCCCCGGAGCGCGTGGAATTGAGCCGCTACCCGTGTGGCCACATGGGTGCTATCACTCGGGCCATGAAGCGTATTTTCAGGATTGTCGCGGCGCTAGCCGTTCTGGCCGTGGGGCTGGTGGGCTACACCGCCGCGATGGCCCGCGTCGGCTCCGGCACCGCGCCCGAGATGGCCGCCGAGAGCGAGCAGGCCGACGAGATCCTCGTCGTCAAGTCGGAGCGGCGGCTCGAGCTGCTGCGCGCGGGCGCGGTGATCCGCAGCTATGAGGTGAGCCTCGGCGCCGCGCCCGAGGGTCACAAGGCTCGCGAGGGGGATGAGCGCACGCCCACCGGCCGCTACGTGATCGACTGGCGCAACCCGAATTCCATCGCCCACCTCAGTCTGCACATCTCCTACCCCAACGCCGAGGACCGCGCCCGCGCCGAGGCGGCGGGGCACAGCCCCGGCGGTGACATCATGATCCACGGCATCGCCAACGGCTGGGGCTGGCTCGGCGGGCTGCATCGCGCGTGGGATTGGACCAACGGCTGCATCGCCGTGACCGATGCCGAGATGCGCGAGATCTGGTCACTGGTGCCCGATGGCACCCCCATCACCATCAGCGAGTAATCCCGTGGGTCGTTTCATCAAGTTCCTCCTGAAGCTTGCCGCCGTTCTTGTTGTGATCGTCGTGGTCGCCCTGCTTGCGCTGCGCGGCATGGCCGCCCTGCGCGAAACCCAAGCAGACGCGCCCCGCTGGGGCAGCATGGTGCAAACCGCGATGGGCGAGGTCTACGTGATAGACCACGGCTCCAAGGAGGCGACCCCGGTGCTGCTGGTGCATGGCTCCGTCGGCTGGTCGGCCTTCTGGGATGAAACCATCGTCGCGCTCGAGAGCGCAGGCTACCGCGCCATCGCCTTCGACATGCCCCCGATGGGCTGGTCGGAGCGGGATGCGGAGGGCGATTACAACCGCGTGCGGCAGGGCCAGCGGGTGCTGGCACTGACCGAGGCGCTGGGCGTGAAGCCCGTGCTGGTGGCACACAGCTTCGGCGCAGGCGCGGCGGCTGAGGCGGTGATGGCCGATCAGGCGGCCTTTGCCGGCTTCATCGTGGTCGATGGCGCGATCGGGCTGGATGCGGAGGCCAAGGCGCTGCCTCTGCCGCTGCGCGCGCCTGCGCTCCGGCAATTGGCCGTGTCGGCGACCATCACCAACCCCTGGGCGATGCAGCCGATGCTCAAGGCTTTCCTGCACAAGAAGGACCGGGCCGCGCCCTATGTGGACACGCTGAACGCGCCGATGAAGCGCGAGGGCACCACCCCGGCCATGGCCGAGTGGCTGCCCACCCTGCTCGCCCGCCCCGAGGGCGCCGCCAGCGTGACCGAAGAGGGTTGGCGCGGCCTCACCCTGCCCGTTGGCGTGCTTTGGGGTGTGGAAGATACCGCCACGCCGCTGGCGCAGGGCGAACGGCTGGTCTCGCTGGTCGAAGGGTCGCGGCTCTGGCCGCTGGAAGGGCTGGGCCACATTCCGCAGATCGAAGATCCGGGGGCCTTCATGGCGGCGCTGAAGGAGGCGCTGGCCTGGGTCGAGGGGGCCAAGTAAGGCGGAAAAGTTCCGCGCTACTCCATGAAGCCCAAGGAGGGATCGGCGCAGATGGTTGCGACACCAATCCGGCCTTCTATGCCGCGCAGGTGCCGGTACCATGCCACCATATCCGGCAAAGCCTCGCCATAGGCGGCGATAGCGGCATCCAGCGCCTCGCGGTCGTCCCAGAACATTCTCAAACCCATGTCGGCCCGGAACTCCTCAATCCCGCCCTCCTCTGGCGTTTGGAAGATGTTGCCGATCATTGCCGGAAGCTTGGCGGCGCTCCGCAGCTTTTCGCCCTCCTCCCGCTGCGCGTCCGTCAGGTCGGCCTTGAAGGGCGCGGCGCGGCGAGCGGCGAAATCATAGTCCAGCATGGTGCGGAACCCGCCCAGCACCCGGATGAACCGCGCCTCGCCCGCGGTCGGCTCCGCCTTGGCCAGCAGCGGCGCAAGCGCGCGCACCTCGCATCCGCCCATCTGCGCGATCGACTGCTCGAAGACGACGGGGATGGCCGCAATGGTCAGCGCGTCGTCGGCCGAGACGGCATAAAATTCCATCGGCGTGCCTGCCGAGGTCAGGGTGAAACCGGTGTCGGTCGGCACAAAGCCCGCCTGCTGCAACAGGCTGATCAAAAAGGCGGTGTAAATCCGGTCCTGCGGGATCTCGAGGTACTTCATCGTCGACGGCTCGATGGCCGCGCTCGCGTCGATCTCGATGTCTTCCAGCACCAGCTTGCCGCCGTCCACTCGCGCGGTGGCCGTGGCCGCCTGCACGGTGCTCTCGCAGATGCCTGTCGTGTCGCAGGCCTCAAAATCCAGCGGCAGCGGATGCACGAAATGCAGCTGCATCGCCTCGCCCTCGAAGGCCAGCCGCACCGACCGTGGCAGCACGTGATCGGGCCAGATCGCGCTGCCCAGCATGAAGCTGCCCTGCGGCGGCGGATCGGCCCTGAGCGGCAGGGCGGCAAGCAGAAGGGCGGCGGCAAGAAGTTGTTTCATGACGGCGAGAGTGGCGTGGCAGGAGCGGTGGCACAAGGGGTGGAAACCCCGACGCCGCCGGGCTATCCCGGCCCCGAACCCAAGAGGCGGGCCAAGGAGGCGGGCATGGCATTTTCACTGGCAACATGGAACATCAACTCGGTGCGGCTGCGCGCCGATCTCGTGGCCCGGCTGATGCGCGAGGAAACGCCCGATGTGCTCTGCCTGCAGGAGTGCAAGAGCCCGGTCGACAAGATCCCGGTCGAGATCTTCGAGGCGCTTGGCTACACCCACATGGTTGCCCGCGGTCAGAAGGGCTACAACGGAGTCGCGATCTTCTCGAAGCTGCCGATGGAAGAGGCCGGGGCGGCGGATTATGCCAAGCTCGGCCACGCCCGCCACATCGCCGGAAAGCTCGAGAACGGCGTGACCATCCACAACTTCTATGTCCCTGCCGGCGGCGATGTGCCCGACCGCGAGGTGAACGAGAAATTCGGCCAGAAGCTCGACTACCTCACCGAAATGCGCGACGCCTTCCACGCCGACGCACCGCAAAAGAGCATCCTCGTCGGCGATCTCAACATCGCGCCGCGCGAAGATGATGTGTGGGACCACAAGAAGCTGCTGAAGATCGTCAGCCACACGCCGGTTGAAGTGGAGGCGCTGGGCGAGACCCAGGACGCGGGCAAATGGGTGGATATCACCCGCAAGGACATCCCCGAAGGGCTGCTCTACAGCTGGTGGTCCTACCGCGCGAAGGACTGGGACGCCGCCGACAAGGGCCGGCGGCTGGACCACATCTGGGCCACCCCCGATATCGCCAATGCAGGCCACTCCAGCCGTATCCTGCGCCCGGTGCGCGGCTGGGAGAAGCCCTCGGACCACGCGCCGGTGTTTGCCGAATTCGACCTCTAGGCTGGGCTGAACCGTTCCGCGGTGGGGGTTTCACACCCCCACACCCCCGTGGAGATATTTGAGCCAAGATGAAGGGCAGGGTGCGGGCAATTTTGGCTAAATTGTCCCGGTCTGAAGGGCGCGCGATTTTCTCGCGGTCAGTCGCGGCGGATGACGCCGGTGAGGGCGGCGGCGGCGAGCGCCGTGACGATCCAGCCGATGCCCTTGGCCAGCCAGCGTAGCCCCCAGCCAAGGCGGCCCAGCGGCGAGCGCGAGGTGGAGGGGGCCCATGCGTCTTCCTGCCCGAAGTTCACCAGCGGAATCACCAGATCGGCGGCATAGGCGAGGGAGGAGAAGGTCTCCCAGTCCTGCCCGGCCTGCCCGGGCTGGCTCCAGAAGGCACCGGGGCCCTCGGGGTGGCTCTCGGTGGCGGCGATCCACGGCTGCGAGGTGAGGATCGGCGCGGCGTTCGGCGTCATGTCGCCCGCGTTCCACGTGGCCTGGTAGAAGGCGGCCAGCCCGGCGATGAGCACCACGGCAAAGGCCACCGAGCGGCCAGGGCGGTAGCCGTAGCCCACGGTGAAGCGCAGCACCATATCGGAGAGCCACATCATCAGCCAGCGCGGCCCGTAGCCCGAGGTCTCGGCCCGCAGCCTGCGGTTTTCGGCCCGCAGCAGGCGCTCCTTCACCATCAGCACCGTCTGCGCATCGCTGCGGTGGCCCATCCGGCCCAGCACATGGGCGAGTTGCTCGTAGGGCTGTGCGTTGAAGTTCAGCTCTTCGGGCCGCCGGGCCAGCCAGCTCAGGCGCTCGGTCGGGCGTGTGTCGGCGTGGCGTGAGAAATCGGAGTAGCGGAAGCCGTCGAGCCGCAACGGGTAGCTGGCGCCCTGCCCCGAGGGCTCGTCCTTGAACCGTGCCACCTCGGCCCCGGCGAGGTTGACGACCCGGCCGATCTCGTTGTGCTGGAAGTAGAGAATGCCGCCAACGCGGGCGCGGGCGAGCGAGACGGCGATATCGGAGCCGTGCTCTTCGGTGGCGCCGAAGGCCTCGTGCCCAAGCGGCTCTTCGGGCAGATCCACCGCGCAGTTGGTGATGAAGCAGTCGTGGTCGATCCGGGCGGAGGAGAAGAACAGCATGCCGTGGCAGGTCAGCGTGGTTTCGCCCTCGGCATAGGGGTAGTTGCCCAGAAAGGCGGAGCCTTCGACCCGGAGCGACGGGGCGAAGACCGCATCCTGCCCACCGCCGTCGATGGTGACGCCGCAGAGTTGCAGATCGCCCCCGATCCGCGCCCCGGCCAGCCCGATCTCGCCCGCCACATGGCTCTCACCCCGCAGGTAGACCGAGCCGCTGAAACGGGCATTGTCGGCGGTGATCGCCTTCACCCAGCAGCCCTGCAGGTGCAGCCCGCGCAGCGAGGCGTTCACAAGGTTCATCTCGCCCTCGATCCGGCAGGCGGAGAGGGTGATATCCTGGCTGCAATCGGTGCCCTGCAAGTCCAGCGTGCCGGTGATCCGCGCCCCGCGCAGGCGCAGGCCCTTGGGGTTCAGCGGATGCTCGTAGAGCCCCAGCAGCAACTCGCGCAGCAGGGCGGCGCGCACCGTTACATCCTCGCCCGCCTCCTCGCCGGGAAGCGCCCCCTCGCCCAGCGTCACCCGCTCCGGACCGGCGCAGGTGGTGAGCAGTTTCTCTTCCGCCGGGGTGAGCGGGGCAAAGGCGCTGAGCTCTGTCATCGGGCCGAAGGTGCCACCGGGCGGCGGGAGCGGCAAGCGCGGAGCGCCCCGCGCGGCGTGCAGCGGTGCGACAGAGGCGTTACGCAGTGTCATGAAACATTGAAGCAGGGCGTGGCCGGTGTTACCTTTGTGGCACGCCCGGCGCCGGGGCATTGCAGGCGCGTAGCCACGGAGGACCATCTCCTGTCTCACTCCTCGGAGGCCGCCGTCCAGCACACGGCAGGCAACGCGCCCCTCGCAGGGGCACACAGCAGCGACCAAGGCGGCACGGCCCTGCTCGCGCATATCCTCAAATCGCTTGAAGACGACAAGGCCGAGGAGATCGTGACGATCGACCTCGCCGGCAAGTCGACCATTGCCGATCACATGGTGATCTGCTCGGGCCGCTCCACCCGCCAGGTGGCTGCGATCTCCGAAAAGCTGGTGGACCGTCTCAAGCAGGACTTCGGCACGCAGTGCAAGGTCGAGGGCAAGGATGCGGGCGACTGGGTGCTGATCGACACGGGCGACGTGATCGTTCACGTGTTCCGCCCCGAGGTCCGCGACTTCTACCAGCTCGAGAAGATGTGGCAGCCGGTCACCGCGACCGCCTGACACCGCCTTGAAGCTGACCATTCTCGCCATCGGGCGGCTCCGCGCCAGCCCGGAGAAATCCCTGATTGATGATTATCTCGACCGCGCCGGAAAAACCGGGCGCGGTCTGGGGCTCGGCCCGGCCACCGTGGTGGAGCTGGAAGACAAGCGCGGCGGCGGAAAACCCGCCGAGGCCGAGCTGCTGCGCCGCGCCCTGCCCAGCGGGGCCGTGGTGGTGGCGATGGACGAGCGCGGCAAGGTGCTTTCGTCGCCCGGCTTTGCCGAGCAGCTTGGCAAATGGCGCGATACCGGCCGCCCCGAGGTGGCGCTGATGATCGGCGGTGCCGACGGGCTGGACCCGGCGCTGGTGGCCGAGGCCGATTTTACCCTCAGCTTCGGCAAGATGGTCTGGCCGCATATGCTGGCCCGGGTGATGCTGGCCGAGCAGCTCTACCGCGCCACCGCGATCCTCGCAGGAACGCCTTACCACCGCGTGTAGGCCGGGCCTTGCCCCGTTCGCTGCCCCTCGCACGGCTCAGTCCATGAAAAAAGGCCCGGGCGCTAACCCGGGCCAGTCCAACAGGGAGGTGTGGCCAAGTACCCCGGCCACGGAGGGATCTTGTCAGGCGACCAGCCGGTAGCCGCCGCTCTCGGTCACCAGAAGGCGCGCGTTGGAGGGATCGGGCTCGATTTTCTGGCGCAGGCGGTAGATGTGGGTCTCCAGCGTGTGGGTTGTGACCCCCGCGTTGTAGCCCCAGACCTCGTGCAGCAGGATATCGCGCGGCACCACGCCCTCGCTCGCCCGGTAGAGGAACTTGAGAATGTTCGTCTCTTTCTCGGTGAGGCGAATCTTCTTCTCGGCGTCATCCACCAGCATCTTCATCGAGGGCTTGAAGGTATACGGCCCGAGCTGGAACACCGCGTCTTCGCTCTGCTCATGCTGGCGCAGCTGGGCGCGGATGCGGGCCAGCAGAACCGGGAACTTGAACGGCTTGGTCACGTAATCATTCGCGCCGGCATCGAGGCCGAGGATGGTATCGGCGTCGCTGTCCTGGCCGGTGAGCATCAGGATCGGGCATTTCACCCCCTGCTTGCGCATCAGCTTGCACAGCTCGCGGCCATCGGTATCGGGCAGCGCCACGTCGAGGATCACGAGATCATAGATCGCGTTTTTCGCCTTCTCCATCGCGCCGTGGCCGTCTCCGGCCTCGAACACGTCGAAGTCTTCAGTCATCACGAGCTGCTCGCTCAGCGCCTCGCGCAGGTCTTCATCGTCGTCGACGAGGAGTATTTTCTTCAGGTTGGCCATGGGGAGCCTCCTTTCTTCTGCTCTCTCGGATGTGTGAACGGTGCACGGGAGCGACAAGATTTGCTGCAAATCGCTCACGCAACCGTGTGCGGGAGGGCGGAAATGTTTCATATTCCTACGAAAACCCACTAGATGTGCTGGAAGTTCCGCATAGGTTTTCGGCATGAGCCTCCTGCCTACCCCTGATGAGATGCGCGCCCGCGCCCGTGCCGATCTGCGGCTCGGGCTGCCTGTTGTGCTGGGCTGCGGCGCGGATCAGGCGCTGGTTCTGGCCGCCGAGGGGGCCGCGCCCGAGCGGGTCGGGGCACTGGTGGATGTAGCATCCGGGGCGGGGGCCTACCTTGCCATCACCGCCCGCCGGGCCGAAACCCTGAAGGCCCGCGCCTATGATGGCGACATGGCGCGCCTGCGCCTGCCCGCCGAGGGCGCGGCGGCCTGGGCGGCGGCCACGGCAGACCCGGCGCGTGACCTCGCCACCCCGATGAAAGGCCCGTTCAACGCGCTGCGCGGCGCCGAGGGCTGCCCCGAGGTCGCCCGCGCGGGCATTCGGCTGGCCAAGGAGGCCCGGTTGTTGCCCGCCGTTCTGGTCGCCCCGCTCACCGGCGAGGCCCCCGCCGGGTTGACCCGGATCACCGATACACCCAGCGGCGAGCTTGCCCCCTTTGCCGAGGCGGTCTCGGCGCGGCTGCCGATGCATCTTGCGGGCGCAGGGCGGCTGCATGTGTTCCGCCCCGGCGATGGCAGCGAGGAGCATTACGTGGTCGAGGTCGGCCGCCCCGACCGCGACGCGCCGGTGCTCACCCGGCTTCATTCGGCCTGCTTCACCGGCGATGTGCTCGGCTCGCTCAAGTGCGATTGCGGCCCACAGCTCCATGCGGCGCTGGAGGCGATGGGCGCGGCGGGCGGCGGGCTGCTGCTTTACCTCAATCAGGAGGGCCGCGGGATTGGCCTCGCCAACAAGATGCGGGCCTATTCGCTGCAGGATCAGGGGTTCGACACGGTCGAGGCCAACCACCGGCTCGGCTTCGAGGATGACGAACGCGATTTTCGCATCGGTGCGGCGCTCCTAGGCAAGATGGGCGTGGGGCAGGTGCGGTTGATGACGAACAACCCCGCCAAGATCGCCATGATGGAGGCGCGCGGCATCAAGGTGGTGGAGCGCGTGCCGCTGAAGGTGGGGCTGACCCCGCAGAATGAAGCCTATCTCGCCACCAAGGCCGCCAAATCGGGGCATCTGCTATGAAGATCACACCCTTTCTCAAGGCCGCCGCCCGGCTGGAGGATTTCTCGCAGGCCGAGGTCGAGGCGATGCTGGGCCAGCCGCTCCGCCGCACCCAGCAGAGCAGCGCCTGGATCGGCTTCGAGGCGGCGGCCGCGGGCCATTTTGCGGAGTTCGAGCTGCGCAGCCCAGGCCCCAGCGCCCGGTTCGGTGGCCTGCTGATAGGGCGTTTTCCGCAGCCGCTGACGCTTCAAACCCTCGCCCCCGCGCTCGATGCCCTGCCCTTCCTGCGCGAAGAGATGAACCCGCCGCCCATTGGCGCTGCGGTGCAGCCGCCCACCGGCGGGCGGTGGTTCAGGCTGGGGCCGCATGAGCTGGCTGTCTCGATCCAGCTCACCAGCCCGGTCAGTGCCACCGCGCTCGCGGTCCACGGCGCCTACCCGTGATGCGGCTCACCCCGCGCGGGCTGCTCTTTGCCGGGCGGCTCCTGCCCACGGTCGTCGGGCGCGGCGGGATTAGCAGTGAAAAACGCGAGGGTGACGGGGCCACGCCAACTGGCCTGCACCATATCCTCGCCTGCTACTACCGCCCCGACCGGGTGCCGCCGCCCGCGCCTTGGGCCATCCCCATCGGGTTGCGTGACCTCTGGTCCGACGCGCCGGATGACCCGGCCTATAACTGCTTGGTCAAAGCCCCCTACGCGCCCAGCCACGAGAAGATGCGCCGCGCCGATCCGCTCTACGACATCGTGCTCACCTCCGATTGGAACGTGCCCGCCACGCCCGGCGCGGGCTCGGCGATCTTTCTGCACCGCTGGCGCAAGCGCGGCCACCCGACCGAGGGCTGCCTCGCCTTTGCGCCCGCCCATATCGCATGGATCGCAGCCCGCGCTGCGCCCGGCACGGCGCTGCGGATCGACAGCCGTTGATAGCCTTTATTCGGGCAGCAGCCCCTCGGCTTCCAGCGCCTCCAGCATCGGGGCAAGCTGAGCCTCGTAGCGCTTCCACGCCCCGATCGACCGCGTATTGAGCGGTTCACGCACCTGCGATTGCGACAGCGTCCGCACATCGCGTCGGTTCTGGTGGAAGGCCATCACTTGCGGATCCCACGCCAACCCGGCGGCCTCGACGATCCTGCGGGCCTGCGGCTCCGGCTCGGCGACGAGGCGCTCGTAGCTGACTTCGGTGAAGGCCCCCGGCGCGGCCTCGCGCCAATGGTCCACCATCGCGCGATAGGCCTTATAGGCATGGACGAGGTCCTCCAGGCCATAGGCGTAACGGTGCCGCCCCTCGCGAAAGACCTGCCGGAAGACTGAGAACAGCTGATCGCGCGGGTCTCGGTGGATCACCAGCACCGGTGCGCCGGGCAGAAGCGCCGCGAGCGCGCCGATGTTTCGGTATCCCTGGATCGACTTGTCGGTGATCACCCGGTCAAAACAGGCGCGGCGGCGCATGGCGGCCTTCAGCGCGGGGCCAAAGCCCTGCGGCGCGGCGCTGCCCGCCAGAACCGGGCGCAACGTGGGCCCGACCACCGCCATCTCACCGCCGCCGGTCACCTCGGGATGGCTCGCAAGCATCTGCTCCACCAGCGTGGTGCCGGAGCGCGGCATGCCTGTGACGAAAACCGGATGAAAGCTTTCGGTATCGAGTCGGGGCAGGCGGGGCAGGGCGGCGCTGGCCTTGATGTGGGCCTTGTCCTCGGCCTCCCGCGCCGCGCGGTCGTAGGGAAAGCGCGCCCGAGTCAGCGCATTGCCTTCTTCGAGATAGCGCCAGACCTCGCCGGGCTCCGCGCCGGATTGCTCCAGCGCCCCGGCAAGAGCAAAGCACAAGCTGGCCCGCGAGGTGCCGCTGGCCTGCCCGCTGCGATAGAGGCCGCGCATCTCTTCGATCAACGGGTCACCCGGCTCTGAGCGATGGGCGCTCATCCGCAGGCGAAAAAGCTCGCCATCTTGCGGCCGCAGCGCCTGCGCCGCCGTAAAGGCCGCCTCGGCCCGGTCGCGCCGCCCGGCGCGTTGCTCCAGCAGGCCGATCTCCACATGCGGGCCAACCGCGCCGGGCACCACCCGCTGCACCTCACGGTGAGCGTCAATCGCCGCGTCGATCTGGCCTGCATCCGAGAGCACCTGTGCTCGCTCGATCAGCACGGCCGGCTCGCCGGGGCGATGCTTGCGCGCGAGGTCGAGCGCCTTGAGCGCGGTGCCAAGGTCACCCGTCCGGTGCCTTATGCGCCCGATCTCGTAATGCGCCTCCGCCGTCTGCGGGCGCAGCGCCACGATGTCCTCATAGAGCTCGCAGGCCTCCCCCAGCTGGCCTTCGGCCTGAAGCTGGCGAGCGCGGCGAAACACGGCTGGAATGTCGTTCATTCGAAAGGTGGGCATATCTCATCTCCACCCCTCCCCAAGGCCAATAAGCCTGTGAGTTGAGTGGATAGCCACCCTGAACCGAACCGTTTGGTTCAAATAAACTGTTTGTGAATCAACTCTGTGCGGTGGCGCGCCTTAGGGGTGCCGCGTTGTGCGCCACCGCGGAGATCTTGCCGTTGGCACGGCCAGTTCGCGCAAAAATTGTGCAGCCTAGGCTTAGGCCGCAGGCACCCGTTCGCCAAAGATCGCGGAGCCAACGCGCACGTGAGTCGCCCCCAATGCAATCGCCCGCTCGAAGTCGGCGCTCATGCCCATGCTGAGGCCGGTGAGCCCGTTCCGCGCGGCAAACTTGGCGAGCAGGGCAAAGTGCAGGCTCGGCTCCTCCTCGACCGGGGGGATGCACATCAGCCCTTTCACCGGCAGCGAGAGGCCCCGGCACTCGGCCACGAAGCCATCGACCTCCGTCGGCAAGCACCCCGCCTTCTGCGGCTCCTCCCCGGTGTTCACCTGAATGAACAGGTCAGGGCACCGCCCCAGCTCATCGGCCAGCCGGGCAATGGTGGTGGCAATCTTGGGCCGGTCCACCGTGTGGATCGCGTCAAACAGCTCCATCGCCACGCGGGCCTTGTTGCTTTGCAGCGGACCGATCAGGTGCAGGTCAACGCCCTCGAAACGCTCGCGAAATTCAGGCCACTTGCCCTGCGCCTCTTGCACCCGGTTCTCGCCAAAACAGCGATGCCCCTCACCCAGCACGGCCTCGACCCGCGAATCGGGCTGCACCTTCGACACGGCAATGAGCCGCACGTCTTCCGCCGCCCGTCCGGCCTCTGCGGCGACCTTGGCCACCCGTCCACTGATCTCTTCAAGCCCCATCCGGCAGCAATCCTTCCTTCTCAAGCGCGTCAATCAGCGGCTTGATTTCATCTCCATAGCGTTCCCATGCGCGGGTCGAACTCTGGTAGATCGGCTGACGCACCTGCGCCACCGAGAGCGTGCTTACCCGCTGCTTCTGGGCGTAGAATTCGAGGCATTGATCCTCCCATTCCAGCCCAGCGGCCTCCACCAGCCGCCGCGCCTCCACCCCCGGGTCGCCTACCAGCGCCTCATAGCGCATTTCGGTGAAAAGCCCCGGCGCCTTCTCGTGCCAGAAGTCCATCATCTCGCGGTGCGACTTCAGGTAATGGACCATGTGCTCGAAGCGATAGGCGTATTTGTGCGTGCCTTCGGAGAACACGTTCTTGTAGATTGAGAGCAGGTTGTCGCGCGGGTCGCGCTGCATCACGATCACCCGGGCGTTGGGCATGATGAGGCGGATCAGGCCGATGTAGTGCCAGCTCTGCACCGACTTGTCGACGCAGACCGCCCCGAAGCTGAAGCGCCGCCGGGTCAGCTCCTCGGCTCGCTTGCGCATGGCGGCCAGTTCATCGGTCGAGAGCTCGGCAAGCGGGCGAAACCCGCCATCCGGGCGCCCGAGAAACTGCCGCACCGCAAGGTTGAATTCGCGCGCCTCGCCGATGGCGGTGGCCTTGCTATGCGCACCCACGATCTGCTCGGCCAGCGTGGTCCCGGAGCGCGGAATGCCGGTGACGAACACCGGCGCATAGCCCGGATCGGGCTCCAGCGCGGGCTTGGTAAAGTCGATCCCTTCGAAGGCTGCCTTGAGGCCCGCAACTTCGGCGTCACGTTCGGCGGGGTCGTAGGGCGCGATCTTCGCCAGCTCGTCGTTGCCCCGGGTCAGGTGCTTCATCACCGGGGCATAGTCCTTCACGTCTTCATGGGCCTTGGCGAGGGCGAAATCGAGGTTGGCGCGGTGGCGCGGATGGAGCGACTTGTCGAGATAGAGTTTTTCCATCTCCCCGATCACCGGGTCGCCCGCCTTCAGCTTTCGGCCTGAGGCCAGCAGCCGCCATGTGACCCCATTCTTGGGTTGCAGAGCGATGCAGCGTCTGAGCTGCGATTCCGCCTCTTCGAAGTCCCCCATGTACTGCAGAGCGATCGCCAGCGCGCTCCGGGCCTCGAAATCATTGGCCTTCAAGGCAAGGATGCGGCGGAGAACCTCTATCTCTCGAGCAGTATCGCCGAAGGAGGAGAGGGCAACGGCAAAGTCGCGCAGCACCACCAACTCCTTCGGCTTGAGCATCTGCGCCCGGTCGAGCGAGTCCACGGCGGTGCGAAAGTCGCCGATCTTCGCGGCGATCCGGCCGATCTGCCAATGCGGCTCGGCCATGTTGGGGCGCAGCCGGGTGATCTGGGTGAAGAGGCCCACGGCCTCGCGCAGCTTGCCCGCTTTTGCCAACTCGACGCCCTGCCGATAGGCGGCGGGGATCTGGGCGGGGGTCAGCGGTGCGGCCATTTCTGCTCTCTCGTCTGCTCTGTGTCTGTTGCTAACACAGGCAATCCCGAATGCGCAGGGGGCAAAACCGGCGGCCCCAAAAAGAAAAGAGCGGGCCTAGGCCCGCTCTTCCCTTGTACCGTTATCGGTGTCCTTAGAAGGACATCGACAGACCCAGCGACCAGGTGTCGGTGGTGGTGGTGCCGTTGTCGGACGAGCCGTAGCCAGCCAGAACAGAGGCGCCGCCGCCGAGGTCGTAGCCGAGAGCCAGACCCCAACCGGAGATCGGGTCAGCCAGCGAGTCGGAGTCGAACTGACCCCAGTTGATGTGGCCCGAGAAGGCGTCCACGGCGTAGCCGAGGCCGATACCAACGTGGGTCACGTCGTCACCGCCGGCGAAACCGCCGAACTGGGTGTACTCGATGCCAGCCGACAGGCCGTTGTCGAAGGTGGTGACGGCGGAGAAGCCGATGGCGTCTTCCACTGCGATGCCTTTGATGGCGCCGGCGTTGCCGTCAACCGACTGGTAACCAAGGCCGAGGGCCAGGTCCAGGCCGCCGAGCTCAGCGTTGTACTTGAAGCCGAGAGCGTAGCCGGTGTCGAGAGTGCCGGTTTCGTCCATCTCGACGGAGATGGCGACGCCGAAGTCACCGAAGGTGTTGTCGTAGCGAACGATCTGGCCGTCGTAGGTGCCGTCCAGGTACGCGCCGAGGTAACCAGCGTGCGAGGTCTCGTCGTCAGCGATCGAGCCCGGGTTGCCGATGTTGCCGGCGTCGGTCAGGGCCCAGTCCATGGCGCCGTCGGTGTCACCCATGGTCACGGTGCCGAAGGAGCCGGAGATGAAGATCGACGCGCCGCCGTCTTCAGTCACGTCATCCAGAGCGTCGTTGGTGCAGTCCAGCGAGGTGCCGGCAGTGATGCACGAAGCACCGGAAACGTAGGACAGGCTGTCCTGGGCTTCGTCGAGATCGATCGACGCGCCGAAGGTCAGGCCGCCGTCGGTTTCACCGGACATGGTGAAGGTGACGTCCAGATCCTGGAAGAACTGAGTTTCGACGCCAGTGCCGCCGAAAATACCCATCTCGGCGGAGCCGGTGATGGAAACTTCTGCCGACGCGGCGCCAGCGAAGGCGACCAGCGCGGTCGAAGTGAGAAGAACCTTTTTCATCGTGTTTCCCTCGTTATCAAAGGTCAGCCCAACGCGGGGAATCCACATTGGGTATGGCAGGGTGTTTCGCTCTTTCGCTGATTGATTGCAATAATGCCGAAAAGCCCGTCGGGGACTCTGTAAGATATGGTGCATGTCTGCCACAGTGAGTCATCTGGCGCCTCGGGGGCGCCTCGGGCCAAAAAGCCTTGTGGGGCTGGAGCCGCTCGGATAGACAAGCAAAAAAGGGTGAGAGGGGCAGTTTTCAATGACCTTCCGGAAGGGACTTCGGGCAGCAGGAATGTCGGCGCTTGTTCTGGTGCTGGCCTCGTGTGGTGTGAGCAACCGGGTTGGCGCGAGTTTTGGCGGCAGTTCCGGCGGTGGCTCGAGCACGATCCGCAACGCGCCCCGGCAAGTCGAGACCGACGCCCAGGGCCGCACTCTATATAAAGGCAAGGTTCGCCAGTCGACGATCTGGGATCTCTTCGGCAACAATGACGACCCCAATATTACCGTCGAGGTGAACAAGTACATCTGGCGCGCCTCGCTCGAAGTTCTCAACTTCATGCCGATCCAGACGGTTGATCCCTTCACTGGTGTCATCGTCTACGGTTACGGCACCCCGCCTGGCGGTGGTCGCCCCTACCGCGCGACTGTTTATGTGCAGGACCCGGCGCTCGATGCCCGCTCGCTGAAGGTGGCGCTGCAGTCGCGCTCCGGCCCGGTGAGTGCCGATACCGTGCGTGCCGTCGAGGATGCCATCCTCACCCGCGCCCGCCAGCTCCGCATTCAGGACACCAACCTGTAAGAGCGGTGGGGTAACCCGCACCCCACAGTATTGCCCAAGGTACAGCCCGCTCGCAGCGTGGGCGGCGACCCATCGCATCTTCCAACCCGCTGGACCCTGCGCCGCGCCCGCCGTAAACACGCCGGGACCAATTGCACGACCCGCAGGACCACCATGACCCGTTTCACCCCGTCCGAGATCGAACCCCGCTGGCAGAAGGCGTGGGATGACGCCGAGACCTTCAAGGCGGAGCGCGACGAGAGCCGCCCCAAGTATTACGTGCTCGAGATGTTCCCCTATCCTTCGGGCCGCATCCACATGGGCCACGTCCGCAACTACTCGCTGGGCGATGTGGTTGCCCGCTACAAGCGCGCCCAGGGTTTCAACGTGCTGCACCCCATGGGCTTCGATGCCTTCGGGATGCCCGCCGAGAACGCCGCGATGGCCACCGGCGGCCACCCGAAGGATTGGACCTACGGCAACATCGACGACATGGTTGCCCAGATGAAGCCGCTGGGCCTGTCACTCGACTGGTCCCGCATGTTCGCCACCTGCGATGTTGAGTATTACGGCCAGCAGCAGGCGCTGTTCCTCGATATGCTGGAGGCCGGGTTCGTCACCCGCCGCAATGCCACCGTCAACTGGGACCCGGTCGACATGACGGTGCTCGCCAACGAGCAGGTGATCGACGGCAAGGGCTGGCGCTCGGGCGCCGAGGTCGAGCGCCGCGAGCTGACGCAATGGTTCTTCAAGATCTCCGACATGTCGGAAGAGCTGCTGGAGGCGCTGGACGGGCTGGAGGACTGGCCCGAGAAGGTGCGGCTGATGCAGTCCAACTGGATCGGCAAGTCGCGCGGCCTGCAGTTCTCATTCGAGCGCGTCGAAGGCGGCGAGCCGGTGACAGTTTATACAACCCGGCCCGACACGCTGATGGGCGCGAGCTTTGTCGGCATCTCGCCCGATCACCCGCTGGCCAAGGAACTGGCCGAGAGCAACCCGGAGGTCGCCGCCTTCCGCGCCGAATGCGCCAAGGGTGGCACTACTGCGGAAGAGCTGGAGACGGCGGAGAAAAAGGGCTTCGACACCGGCCTGAAGGTGCGCCACCCGCTGGACCCGTCCTGGGAGCTGCCAGTCTGGATCGCCAACTTCATCCTGATGGACTACGGCACCGGCGCGATCTTCGGCTGCCCGGCGCACGACCAGCGTGACCTCGACTTCTGCCGCAAGTACGACCTGCCGGTCGTCGACACCTTCTTTGCACTGGACGATCCGCAGCCGGTGCAGGCCGAGGCCTTCACCCCGCCCAAGGAGCAGAAGGTGAAGTGGGTCAACCACTTCGCCGGGCTGGACGAGGCCACAGGGCAGGAGGCGATTGACGCGACCATCGCCTTTGCCGAGGCCGCCGGCTGGGGCGAGGGCGTCACCAAGTTCCGTCTGCGCGACTGGGGCCTGAGCCGCCAGCGCTACTGGGGCTGTCCGATTCCCGTGGTGCATTGCGAACAATGCGGCGTGGTGCCGGAGAAGAAAGAGAACCTGCCCATCGAGCTGCCCTATGACGTCAGCTTCGACACGCCGGGCAACCCGCTGGACCGTCACCCCACCTGGCGCGATTGCGCCTGCCCGTCTTGCGGCGCGCCTGCCAAGCGCGAGACCGACACGATGGATACCTTCGTCGATTCGTCGTGGTACTTCGCCCGTTTCACCGCCCCCCGCGCCGAGACGCCGACGGTACGTGAGGACGCTGACTACTGGATGAACGTCGACCAATACGTCGGCGGTATCGAGCACGCGATCCTGCACCTGCTCTACTCCCGCTTCTTCGCCCGCGCGATGCATGCCACTGGCCACTTGCCGGAGAAGTCGAAAGAGCCGTTCAACGCGCTCTTCACCCAAGGCATGGTGACCCACGCGATCTACCAGACGAAGGATTCCAACGCCCGCCCGGTCTACCACTACCCCGAGGATGTGGTGGTGGGCGAGAACGGCGCTGCGCTGAAGGATGGCACGGCGGTGGAGGTGATCCCCTCCGCCAAGATGTCGAAGTCCAAGAACAACGTGGTCGACCCGCTGAACATTATTGAGGGCTACGGCGCCGACACCGCTCGCTGGTTCGTGTTGTCTGACAGCCCGCCCGAGCGTGACGTGGAGTGGACGGCCTCGGGCGCCGAAGCCGCCAACCGCCACCTCGCCCGGGTCTGGCGCATGGCTTCCGAGATCGCAGCGGATGAAAGCGCCGCAGGCGCCGACGATGCCGCTCTGCAAAAGGCCCTGCACCGCACCATCGCGGATGTGACCGAAGGGGTGGAGAGCTTTGCCTTCAACACCTCCATCGCCAAGCTCTACGCCTTCACCAACACGCTCTCCAAATCCAAGGCGGGCGGCGCGGCCAAGAAAGAGGCGATGGCGACCATGGCCCAGCTGATGGCGCCCATGACCCCGCATCTGGCCGAGGAGCTCTGGCACATGCTGGGCCGCGAGGGCCTCATCACCGAGGCCGCATGGCCCAAGGCCGACCCGGCTCTGCTGGTCGAGGACACCGTCACCCTGCCGATTCAGGTGAACGGCAAGCGCCGGGCGGAGATCAGCGTGCCCAAGGATATGGACAAGGCAGAGGTTGAAAAGCTGGCGCTGGCCGAAGAAGCTGTGCAGCGGGCGCTCGACGGCGCCGCGCCGAAGAAGGTGATCGTGGTGCCGGGACGGATCGTGAATGTGGTGGCGTAGCGCCCTTATCGGCGGGTGCGCCCTGCTCGCCTCCTGCGGCTTCGCGCCGCTCTACGGCCCCGGCGGGCCGGGTGACACGCTGCATGGTCAGGTCGAGATCGCCGAGCCGACCACCGAGAACGAGTTCGATTTCGTCTCCCGCGTCGAAAACCGGCTTGGCCGCACCGCCGCCGGGCCGATGCGGCTCGACTATACCATCGACACCCGCCGCGAGGGGCTGGCGATCACCGCCGATCAGGAGACCCAGCGCTACAACATCGTCGGCGAGGTGACCTATCAGGTGACCGACACCACCACCGGCGCCGTGCTTTCCACCGGGCGGACCAACAGCTTCACCAGCTATTCGGCCACCGGCACCACCGTCGCCACCTCCACCGCCTCGCGCGATGCCGAGGCGCGGCTGATGGTGATTCTCGCCGATCAGGCCGTCACCCACCTGCTGGCCACCGCCGAAACCTTCCTGCCGTGATCGCCGGGCCATGAAGCTCTCGACCCGCGACGCCAACGCCTTCTTTGCCAAGCCCACGCCGGGGCCGGGCATTTTGATTTCGGGCGCCGATGCGATGCGGGTCGCGCTGAAGCGGCAGGATCTGCTGAAGGCCCTCGTCGGCCCGAGCGGCGAAGAGGAGATGCGCCTCTCCCGCCTCTCCGGCGCCGATCTGCGCGGCGATCCGGCGGCGCTGCTCGATGCGATCCGGGGCGCGAGCTTCTTTCCCGGCCCCCGCGCCGTGCATGTCGAGGGCGCGACAGACGGGCTGACAGACCTCTTTGCCACCGCCCTCACCGAATGGCAGGAGGGCGACGGCATGGTGGTGGCCACCGCCGGCAGCCTCAAGGCCTCCAGCAAGCTGCGCAAACTCTTCGAAAAAGACCCACGCGCCCGCTTCGTCGCCATCTACGACGACCCCCCGAGCGCAGGCGAGATCAAGGACAGGCTCACCGCCGCCGGGCTCGCCAACGTGGAGCACTCGGCGATGGAGGCGCTGGTGGCGCTGGCATCGCATATCGACCCGGGCGACCTGCGGCAGTTCATCGAAAAGCTGGCGCTCTACAAGATCGGCGATTCCACCCCCCTGTCGGAGGCCGAGGTTGACCTGCTGGCCCCCGCCACCACCGAGGCCGGGGTGGATGAGTTGCTGAACGCCGCCGCCGAGGCCCGGCGTGACCAGATCGGCCCACTGATGGCCCGGCTCGAAGGGCAGGGGATGAACCCGACCACGCTCTGCATCATGGCGGGCATGCACTTTCGCACCCTCCACGCCGCCGCCGCCCACCCCGGCGGCCCGGCGCAGGGCATCGGTTCCCTGCGCCCGCCGGTCTTTGGCCCGCGGCGTGACAGGATGATCCGTCAGGCGCAGGCTTGGGGCCTCGACCGGCTGGAGCGGGCGCTTGCGCTGCTGCTCGATACCGACCTCGCCCTGCGTTCCGCCGGGCAGACCGCCCCGCAAATGGCGCAGGTGGAGCGGGCGATGATCCGCCTCGCGATGATGCCCCGCTAGGGGCCAGTCACCGAAAGCCCGCGTCGCCACCCCTCCACCCGTCTTGTCATGCAACTGACATGGCCCTGTTACGCGGGCGTCACCGCTTCGGCCCAAATGTCCCCCACAACAAGAACCAAGGGGACTCCCATGCACCGCACGCTTCTGACCTCGGCGCTCGCGCTGGCCGCCGCAACCGGCGCCGCTCAGGCCGAGATGGTCTTCAACCGCATCGCCTCCTTCCCGGTCATCAAGAACATGGCCGAAGGCGAGGACACCGCCCGCGAAAGCTCGCCCGAGATCATCGACGTGACTGCCGATGGCATGACGCTGGTTTACACCGACAGCCCGCTCGGCGTTCTGGGCCGGGTCGACATCACCGATCCCGCCGCGCCCAAGCCACTGGGCAATATCGCGCTGGATGGCGAGCCGACCTCGGTGGCCGTGATCGGCACCACCGCCTTCACCGGCATTAACACCTCCGAAAGCTACGTGGCCCCCTCCGGCCGCCTCGCCGCGATTGATGTGACCTCCGGCGAAGAGCTGGCCTCCTGCGACCTCGGCGGCCAGCCCGACTCGGTCGCCAAGGCCCCCGATGGCAGCTTCATCGCCGTGGCCATCGAGAACGAGCGCGACGAAGACCTGAACGATGGCGTCATCCCGCAAATGCCTGCCGGTTTCGTGGTCAAGATCGCCCTCGCGGATGGCACGCTGGATTGCGACAGCCTCCAGCAGATCGCGCTGACTGGCCTCGCAGAGGTGGCGGGCGATGACCCGGAGCCCGAGTTCGTCGACATCAACGCGCAGGGCGAGATCGTCGTGACGATGCAGGAGAACAACCACATCGCCGTCATCGGCGCCGATAACAGCGTCACCGCCCATTTCTCCGCCGGTGCGGTGGACCTTGAGGGCATCGACGCCACCGACGAGCGCGGCGCGCTGCTCTTCACCGAAAGCCAGCAAGGCCGCAAGCGCGAGCCCGATGCGGTGAAGTGGATCGACGATCAGCACTTCGCCACCGCCAACGAGGGCGACTACGAGGGCGGCTCGCGCGGCTGGACGATCTTCAGCAAGACCGGCGAAGTCGTTTACGAGAGCGGCACCAGCTTTGAGCACGAGCTCATCAAGATCGGCCACTACCCCGACAAGCGCTCCGATGCCAAAGGCGTCGAGCCGGAGTCCGTGACCTTCGCCGAGTTCGGCGGCACCCCGATGATCTTCGTCGGCTCCGAGCGGGGCTCCATCGTCGGCGTCTATGACGCGACCGATCCGGCCAACCCCGTGCTCACCCAGCTCCTGCCCTCGGGCATCGGGCCGGAGGGCTACGTGACCATCCCCTCCCGCAATCTGCTGGTCTCGGCCAACGAGACCGACCTGATCGAGGACGGCGGCGCACGCGCCCACGTGATGCTCTATGAGTATGCCGAGGGCGAGGCGAGCTACCCGCAGCTGACCTCCGACGGCATGGCCGAACTCACCGGCTGGGGCGCGATCTCGGGCATGGTGGCCGAGGGAGACAGCACCGTCTGGGCGGTGTCCGACAGCTTCTATGGCTACCAGCCGCGCATCTTCAAGATCGACGTGAGCACCAAGCCCGCCCGGATCGTCGAGGCAATCGACATCACCCGCGCCGGCTATCCCGCGCAAAAGCTCGACCTCGAGGGCATCACCCTTGATGGCGAGGGCGGCTTCTGGCTCGCCTCCGAGGGCCGGACCGACCGGGTGATCCCCCACGCGCTCTACCACGTGAACGCGCGAGGCGAGATCAAGGAAGAGGTGGGCCTGCCTGCCGAGCTGATGGCGGTTGAAAAGCGCTTCGGCTTCGAGGGCATCACGCTGGTCGACGGCACGCTCTGGATGGCCGTGCAGCGCGAATGGGCCGATGATCCCAAGAACACCGTGAAACTCGTGGCCTACACCCCCGAGAGCGGCGAGTGGGGCGCAGTGCGCTACACCAAGGAAGAGCCCACCACCGGCTGGGTCGGCCTGTCGGAAATCGTGGCCCATGGCGATCACGTCTACCTCGTGGAGCGTGACAACCAGCACGACGACCGCGCCGTGACCAAAAAGATCACCCGCGTCGCCCTCAGCCAGATGCAGCCCGCCCCGCTCGGTGGCGACCTGCCGATGGTGACCAAGGAAGACGTGCGCGACCTGCTGCCCGACCTCAAGGCAGGCGGCGGCTACGTGCTCGACAAGGTCGAAGGGCTGGCGATCTTCTCCGATGGCACGGCCTGGGTGAGCACCGACAACGACGGCGTCGACGACCACTCCGGCGAGACGATGTTCTTCAGCGTCGGCCAACTCGGCACCGGCTACTGATTTCCCTCGAAGACCTTTTCAGCAAAGTGCCCCGAAGCGGTCCGCCGCTTCGGGGTTTTTGTTGTTTGCGGAGGCCTTGCACCAACCGCAAGCCGGGCAGCGCCGCCCCGGGAGGCGGGACGGCGCTGCCCGGCGCCTTGCGGCGCGCATCAGGCGGGGCATTGCTCAACCCCGCCGCCCAACTCACAAGATCGCCGCCTCGCCGCCAACCTTCGCTGCCCCGGGCCCGCCGCCGAGCCCCGCCAGCAGCCCGTTCTCGGACACGGCGCCCGCCTCGCCGCGGATCGCCCGCAGCAGTGCCCGGTGCCCCGCCGCTGCCTGCACCTGCGCCCCGATCCCGGCGCGGGCGCGTTTCACGAAGGTCTCCCATTTCGCAGGGTCGAGCGTGCGCCCGGTCGAAAACTTGCCCTTGCCAAAGCCAGTCTCGTAAACCCGCTTGCCCAGCAGCACCGCCTGATAGGTCATCGGGCTGAACAGCGAGACAAAACGGATGTCGTTATGCGCGGGCAGGCCGTATTGCCAAAGTTCGAGGTTCTCCGCGAGCGTGTCGGGCACCTCCAGCTCCTCCCGCGCGTCGATCCAATATTGGTCGTCCGTCCGGTTGCCGAGCGCGTAATGCAGGCAGATGAAATCGCGCACCTCGTTGTAAAGCTCGTCGACCAAGTGGTTGAACCGCCCCCGCAGCGGCTCGGAATAATCGGTGTCGGGGAAGTATTGCACCAGCCAACGCACGGCTGTGTCGATCATATGGATCGCGGTCGATTCCAGCGGCTCGATGAACCCGCCCGAGAGGCCCACGGCCACGCAGTTCTTCACCCATGCGTTCCGGTTGCGCCCCACCCGCATCGGGATCACCCGAGGCTCCGCCCCCTCGCCATCCGGCCCCAGATGCGCCAGAAACTCCGACCGCGCCTCCTCATCCGTCCGGTGCGCGGAGGAAAACACGTAGCCCGTGCCGATCCGGTTGAAGAGCGGCACGCGCCACGCCCAGCCAGCGCCCAAAGCGGTGCTCTTCGTCACTGAATCCAGCCGCTCCGGCTCGCGGTGCGGCACCTGCACCGCCATCGCCCGGTCATTCGCCAGATACTTGCTGTAACTCTCGAAGGGCTCGCCGAGCGCCTGGTTGATGATGAGGCCGCGAAAGCCGGTGCAGTCGATCACCAATTCAACAGGGTGCCGCCCGCCGCGCTCCAGCATCAGCGCCGCCACATAGCCGCGTTCGTCCAGCTCGACCTCCACCAGATCGTCCAGCACGTGCTGCACCCCGCGCGCCACGCAATGTTCCTTGAGCATCCCGGCGAACTTGCCCGCGTCGAGATGGTAGGCAAAACCCACCGGCGGTCCCGGCATCTCGCCTGGCCCGCGCGGCCCTTTTGCGGCGGCGGCAAGATCCACCGAGGGCGAGAAGGTCTGCACGAAGTCTAGGCTCCCGGTGCCGAATTGCAGCGCATACTCCGCCGCAGAAACACCGTCGATCGCGGGCGGATGGGCGAAGGGGTTGATGTAATCGACCCGGTTCCCATTCGCGTCCTCGTTCCAATGGCCAAACACCACCCCGAGTTTGAAGCTGGCATTGCAGGTCCGGAAGAAGGCGCGCTCGTCGATCCCTCCCTGGCGCAGGGTCCGGGGCATGCCGGGCACCGTGGCCTCGCCCACCCCGACTGTGGGGATGTTGGGGCTTTCGATCAGGGTGATCTTCACCCCGTTCTCGCCGCCCTTCAGCATGGATTGCAGCAAGAGCGCCGTCATCCATCCGGCGGTACCCCCGCCAACGATCGTCACCTCGCGGATCGGTTGCCCCATGCGCGCATCCCCCGTTTACCCTGCGTCAGATGCTAATCAGCGGGGGGCTGCGGCTCAAGCCTGCCGTCACTTGGCCTTGCCGGGCGATCCATGCGGTACGTGGCTGCTCTGTTGGATCGCATGGGTCACCTCGTGGCCGATCAGCCGCATCGCGCCCTTGCCCTCGGCCTTCACGTCGAAGGAGAACGGTGTGAAGCCGTGCGAAAACGCCTTGGCCCCGACGAGCCCCTTGGCCGTGCCCGCCTCATCGCCCATCGTCTGCACCCGGATGCCCTTGTAGCCCGCCTGACGCAGCGATTGCTCCACCTTCACCTTCTTGCCCTGCTTCGGCCCAGCGGCGGCAAGGTTGGGGTAGGGGATCGGCACCGGCCCGCCCGGTGCGGGGGTCTTGCAGACATCGGGGAAGGCGATGAGCAGGGTCCCCTGCCAGTCCTTCTTCACCCCGGCCTGCATCAGCGCGCCGGGCAGGTCATGGCCCTTCACCTTGCGGCCGCCCTGCTTGCCAGAGGTGATGATGATGGTGTCGGTCTTTCCCTTGGCGGCGTCATCAAGGTTCGAGCTGCTCATTTGCAGCTCCTCTTCTTCCTCTTCGTCCGGCATCGAAATCACTCCGCGAAAATGAAGCAATCACTATGCCACCGAATCGGGCAGTTAACACGCTGCGGCGCAGCGAAAATTCTGCGGCTGCGATATGCATGGAATGTGCATCACTTGTGCATCGGATGTGCATCGGGCCCGTATCGCCGCCCCGGCGCCGTTAACCGCCCCGGACGGTATCGATCATCAGTTGCACATTTTCCGGGTCTGCATCGGGGGTGATGCCATGCCCGAGGTTGAAAATATGGGGGCCGTGGCTGAAAGCCTCCACGATCCGGCGGGTCTCGTCGACCAGCGCCTGTCCGCCCGTAACCATATGAGAAGATTTGAGATTCCCTTGCACGCAACCGTCCGGCTGCACATGCTCGGCGGCCCATTCGGGCGTCACCCCGTCATCCAGCGCCACGCAATCCGCGCCGGTGGCCTTGTGAAAGCCGATGTAGCGCTCCTTCGCCCCGCGGGGGAAGGCGATGATCGGGGTGTCGGGGTGCTTGGCCTTCACGCCCGCGATGATTTTCTTAATTGGATCAACGCTGTAGTTATCAAAGTCATCGCCGGTCAGGCTGCCCGCCCAGCTGTCGAAGATCTTCACCACCTCGGCCCCCGCCTCGATCTGGCGGTTGAGGTATTCGATCGTCGCCCAGGTGACCCGTTCGATAATGGCGTTGAATAGCGCCACATCCTTGGTTTTCAGGTCATGCGCCGGCCCCTGATCGGGCGTGCCGCGGCCCGCGATCATGTAGGTCGCCACCGTCCAAGGGGCGCCCGCGAAGCCGATAAGTGTAGTCTCTTCAGGCAGTTGGCCACTCAGGTTGCCCACCGTCCGGTAGATCGGCGCGAGGTGATCATGCACCTCGTCCCCGTTCTTCAGGGCTTCGTAATCTTTTCGCAATCCAATCGGTTCCAGCCGCGGGCCTTCGCCGGTGACGAACCAAAGTTTCTGCCCCAGCGCCTGCGGGATCAGAAGGATATCGGCAAAGAGGATCGCCGCATCAAAGCCGTAGCGCCGGATCGGTTGCAGCGTGACCTCGGTGGCCAGATCGGAGTTGTAGCAGAGCGACAGGAAATCGCCCGCTTCGGCGCGGGTGGCCTTGTACTCCGGCAGGTAGCGGCCCGCCTGCCGCATCATCCAGATCGGCGGGGTGGGTTGGGTTTCGCCTGCCAAGGCTTTGAGAATGCTCTTTTTTTCGGCCATCTTGCGCCTCCTCGTTCGCCGCATGGGTCGCCCTCCGGGGGCCGAGTGTCAAGTGTCGCATTGTCACGTCTGGGCGTGGGCGCTATCCCGCGAGCATGACCAAGACGCTCAAGATCGGCACCCGCGGCAGCCCGCTCGCCCTCGCTCAGGCCCATGAAACCCGCGCGCGGCTCATGGCCGCCCACGGGCTTCCGGATGAAGCCTTTGAAATCGTGATCATTTCCACCACCGGCGACCGGGTGCAAAACCGCGCGCTGCGGGAGATCGGCGGCAAGGGGCTGTTCACCAAGGAGATCGAGGAGGCGATGCTTTCGGGCGAGATCGACATCGCCGTTCATTCTTCGAAGGACATGCCGGTCGAACAGCCGCAAGGCCTTGTGCTGGATTGCTTTTTGGAGCGTGAAGACCCGCGCGATGCCTTTGTCACGCTGGACGGCAAACCGTTCTCCGCGCTGCCGCAGGGCGCCGTGGTGGGCACTTCATCGCTGCGCCGCAAGGCCCAGCTTCTGGCGAGGCGGCCCGATGTGACGGTCGTGGAGTTTCGCGGCAACGTTCAGACCCGGATGCGCAAGCTGGCCGATGGCGTGGCCGAGGCGACCTTTCTCGCCCAGGCGGGCCTCAACCGGCTGAACGCGCAACACATTTCCTGCCAGGCGGTCGCGCCGGAGGATATGCTTCCGGCCATCGCGCAGGGGGTGATCGGCATCGAGCGCCGGGCGGATGATGCCGAGGCCGACAGGCTGCTCGCGCCCCTCCGCCACGTCGAGACCCACACCCGCGTTGCCGCCGAACGCGCCCTGCTGGCCGGGCTGGATGGCTCCTGCGAAACCCCGATTGCTGGCCTGGCCACGCTGGAGGGCAACACCCTGACGTTGCGGGGAGAAATCCTGCGCACCGATGGGTCCGAAGTGCTCACCGGCTCCCGCACCGGCCCTGCCGAGCAGGCCGCCGAAATGGGGGCGAGCCTTGCCGAAGAGTTGCTGGCCCAGACGACAGACGATTTCTTCGACTGGAAGTAGAAAAATCTTCGCGACGGTACTTCAGCCCAAAGAATTTTCGCTAAAATTCTTCTAGTCGACCCGTTCCAGCAACTCCAGCACCTGCGGCCCCATGTCTTCGACCACAAGCCGCACCCCGCTGGCCGAAGGATGGATGCCATCGCCCTGCATATGCTCCCGCCGCGCCGCCGCCTGATCTTCAAGCGCGGTCAGGGCGGCGAAGAAATTGGGGTAGAGCAGAGCGCCGTATTGCTCTGCCAGTCCGGGATACATCGCATCGAAAGCGGCTTTGTAGTCGGGCCCGTAATTGCCCGTCGCGGTCATCCCCACTAGCAGGATCGGCAGGTCACGTGCATCAGCCGCCTTCAGAATACCATCAAGATTTCCACGGCTTACGGCCGGGTCGATGCCGCGCAGCAGGTCATTGCCGCCAAGCTCCACGATCAGCGCATCCACATCGTTGGTGAGCGTCCAGTCCACCCGACTCAGCCCTCCCGCCGTGGTGTCTCCGCTCACGCCCGCGTTGCGCAGCTCCACCTCCGCGCCCTGCGCCTGCAACCAGTCTTCCATCACCGGAACGAAGCCCTCCTCCTGCGGCAGCCCGTAGCCCGCGGTCAGGCTGTCTCCCAAGGCGGCGACCACAACGGGCTGGGCCGAGGCGACGGAAACCAGAAAGAATGTCGTTAAAACCTTGAGCGCCAGCAACCTGGCCCCATATCGGAATGAAACAAAAGGCGCCCGCATGACCGATCCGATCCTGTCCCTGAACGATGTCACCTTCACGCTCGACGGCAATGCCGGCAAGGTCAACATCCTCAAGGGAATAAGCCTCGATGTCGCAAAGGGCGAAACGCTGGGGCTGATCGGGCCGTCTGGCTCTGGCAAAAGCTCTCTCCTCATGCTCATGGGCGGGCTCGATACCGCGACCTCCGGTTCCGTCACCGCGCTCGGGCACGATCTGACGGCGATGGGGGAGGACGCATTGGCCCGCTTCCGCCTCAAGCATATGGGGGTGGTGTTCCAGTCCTTCCACCTTATCGGCACGATGACCGCGCTGGAAAACGTGGCCACGCCGCTGGAATTGGCAGGTGTGGCCGATGCCTACGAGCGTGCCGAGGCCGAGTTGGCGGCGGTGGGGCTGGGCGACCGGGCGCACCACTATCCAAGCCAGATGTCGGGCGGTGAGCAGCAGCGGGTGGCATTGGCTCGCGCCATCGCCCCGCGCCCCGATATCCTGCTGGCCGACGAGCCCACCGGCAACCTTGATGCGGCGACGGGCGATGCGGTCACCGACCTGCTCTTCGACCTCTCCGAGAAGCACGGCGCGACGCTGGTGCTCGTCACCCATTCCCGTACCCTCGCCGCCCGCTGCGGGCGGGTGGTGCGGCTCGCCGATGGCGTGATCTCTCCGGAGCAGCAGGCCGAGGCCGCCGAATGAGCCTTGCCCAGTCGGCCCGGATCGCCCGGCGCGAGCTTCGTGGAGGCCTGCGTGGCTTCAAGGTGTTCCTCGCCTGCCTTGCGCTGGGCGTGGCCGCCATTGCTGCCGTGGGCCTCGTGCGCGAGAGCCTGTCTGGCGGGTTGATGCGCGAAGGCGCGACGATGCTGGGAGGTGATGCCGAGTTGCGTTTCACATACCGCGCGGCGGGCGAGGCGGAGCAGGCGTGGATGGCCGAGCGCGCGACCCGCGTTTCGGAGATCGTCGACTTTCGGTCGATGGCCCGCGCGGGGGAGAACACCGCGTTAACCCAGGTGAAGGGGGTGGATGATATCTACCCGCTCTATGGCGAGGTCCGGCTCGAGCCCGCCATGCCGCTGGATGAAGCGCTGGCCGGGGCAAACGGCTTGCCCGGCGCGGTGATGGACCGCTCGCTGATGGCGCAGCTGGAGCTTGAGGTGGGTGACACCTTCGAGCTTGGCACGGCAAGCTACCACCTCGCCGCCGCGCTGACACTGGAGCCGGATGCCGCTGGCTCGGGCTTTTCACTCGGGCCGCGCACGCTGCTTTATCGCGCCGATCTTGAAGGCTCGGGGCTGCTCGCCCCCGGCACGCTCTTTGAAACCAACTATAGGCTCGCCCTGCCGCCCGGCACCGACCTTGAGGCAATGCGGGAGGACGCACTGGCGCAGTTCTCCGACAGCGGCGCGCGTTGGCGTGACAGTCGCAATGGCGCGCCCGGCCTCAACCGCTTCGTCGACCGGATCAGCGCGTTCCTCGTGCTGGTCGGCCTTGCCGGATTGGCCGTGGGCGGGGTGGGGGTGAGCGCAGCCGTTCGGGCCTATCTGGAGCGCAAGACGCCGGTGATCGCCACGCTCAAGACCCTTGGCGCAACCCGCCGCACGATCCTCTGGGCCTACCTGATCCAGATCGGGGTGCTCTCGGCGCTGGGCATCGTCATTGGCCTCGCGCTTGGCGCCGCCGCCGTGCTGGCGCTGGCCCCGGTGCTGGAGGCGCGGTTGCCGCTGCCGACCGAGTTCACCGTCTATCCCGGCCCGCTGGCGGAGGCGGCGCTCTACGGGGCACTCACCGCGCTGATCTTCACGCTCTGGCCGGTCTCCCGTGCCGAAGAGATCCGCCCGGCGCAGCTGTTCCGCGCCCTCAGCGACACGCGCCGCCACTTGCCGCGCTGGAGCGTGATGCTGCTCACCGCCGCGCTGGCGGCGCTGCTCGTTGGCGTGGCGGCCTATTTCTCGGGCCTCTGGGAGCTGACGATCTGGGCCGCGCTCGGCGTCTGCTTTGCCCTGCTCCTCCTCCTCGCAGCGGCATGGGCCATCCGCAAGCTGGCCCGCCGCCTCTCCCGCGCGCGTTGGGTCCGCGGGATCCCGGCGCTGCGGCTGGCTCTCGGCTCGGTCGGCGGGCCGGGGCAGGAGGCCTCCGCCGTAGTGCTCTCGCTCGGGCTTGGCCTTTCTGTGTTGGCGGCGGTTGGGCAGGTCAGCTCCAACATGCGGGCGGCGATCGAGGGCGACTTGCCCGATGTCGCGCCCTCCTTCTTCTTCATCGATATCCAGCCCGACCAGATCGACCCGTTGTTGGCCCGGCTGAACGGCGATGACGCCGTGACCAAGATCGATACCGCGCCTATGCTGCGCGGCGTGATCACCCGCATCAATGACCGCCCTGCAACAGAGGTTGCGCCGGACCATTGGGTGGTGCGCGGCGACCGGGGCCTGACCTATGCCGCCGAACAGCCGGAGCGGGTGAGCGTGTCCGAGGGCGAGTGGTGGCCGGAGGATTATTCCGGCCCGCCGCTGATGAGCTTTGCCGCCGAGGAGGCTGCCGAGATCGGGCTGAAGATCGGCGATGAGATCACGGTGAACGTGCTGGGCCGCGAGATCACCGCCACCATCGCCAGCTTTCGCGAGGTCGATTTTTCGACCATGGGGATCAACTTCGTGATGACCTTCAACGCCGCCGCCCTGCAGGGCGCGCCGCATAGCCACATCGCCACGGTCTACGCCGAGGCAGAGGCGGAGCCGGCGATCCTGCGGGACGTGTCGCAAACATGGCCCAACGTCACCGGCATCGGCGTGCGCGAGGCGATCAGCCGGGTGGCCGGGCTGCTGGAGGGCATCGCGGCGGCCATCACCTATGGCGCACTGGCCTCGCTGGTCACCGGCGGCGTGGTGCTGATCGGCGCGGCGGCGGCGGGCCAGCCGGCACGGGAGTTCGAGGCGGCGGTGCTGAAAACGCTGGGCGCGGTACGGGGCCGTGTTCTGGCCTATCTGGTGCTGCGGGCGGCGCTCTTGGGCTTGGCCGCAGGCGTGGTGGCCATTGTTGCCGGAGGGCTCGCGGGCTGGGGTGTGACGACCTTCGTGATGGAGGGAGACTACAGCTTTGAGCCGGTCTCTGCGGTGCTCATCGTCTCCGGCGGGGTGCTCGCCACGCTCATCGCCGGGCTGGGCTTTGCCCTGCGCCCACTGTCGATGCCACCTGCACGTGTGCTGCGCAGCGCGGAGTGATGTCATAAGACATGAGAGATTGCTCTAAGGGTCTGGAATTGCAGGCCTAACGGCATTTGTCACCAAATACCACCTTCCCTTACGCCGCGGCATTTGCCAGTGTCTGTGCATCATTTCGGCTGCCGTCAGTTCGGCGGGGCCGCCCATGTGAAGGGAAGGACGAAGAGTAATGATGACGAAATTCAAAACCCTCAGTGCCGTGCTTGCGACCACGGCCGTGGTTGCCCTCGGCAGCTCCGCCTGGGCGCAGGATCAGGAAGGCCCCAACGCGGCCGATGGCGCGGGCGAGGGCGAGGCTGGCGCCGTCGCGCAGATGGCCATGGCGCAGGACCTTTATGCCTACGGCTCGGCCAACAAGGATGCGCTGGCCATCGCCACCGCCGCCAAGATCGCCATGTCGGTCGAGGCCGAGGACGTGGAGCGCGAAAAGGAGACCTCCGACATCGAGGGCTTCGAAGGCACTGAAGAAGGTGAAGGCGTGGATGCGCCGGTGACCCCCGAGATGATGCTGGCCGAGGCCGAAGAACTGGCCGGTGAAGACGAGGCGCTCAAGTCGATGATCGCCGACATCAAGGCCGAAGGCTCCCGGGGCCGCATCGGCGGTGCCTCCCGCACCCTGTCGCGCCTGCCCGCCGGCAAAACCGACGTGTTCAAGGTGCCGTTCTACGGTGGCCGCCTGGCCGAGCTGGCCATCGTCGGTGACGGCGACGCCAACCTCGACCTCGTTGTGACCGACGAGGGCGGCAACGTGATCTGCCTCGACCGCAGCTACTCCGACAAGCTCTACTGCTCGTGGACCCCGCGCTGGGATGGCTACTTCTTCATCGGCGTCCGCAACCAAGGCCGGATCCGCAACAGCTATTACATCCTGACGAACTGATCTTTTCGTCAGATCGCAAAGACAGACGCCGCCGGGTTTTCCGGCGGCGTTTTCATTCGGGTGCTGGATTGGCTCCGCTCAGTGGCGGCGCTGGTCGGCCGGGTAGACGCCGAGAATCTTCACCTCTTCGGTGAAGTGATCGAGCTCTTCCATTGCTAATTGCACGTTCGGATCGTCGGGGTGGCCCTCGATATCGGAGTAGAACTGCGTCGCGGTGAAGCTGCCGCCGACCATGTAGCTCTCCAGCTTGGTCATGTTCACCCCGTTCGTCGCAAAGCCGCCCATCGCCTTGTAGAGCGCGGCGGGGATGTTGCGGACGCGGAAGACGAAGGTGGTCATCATGTCGTCGGCGCGGCGGGCGGGCTGGGCCTCGGGCGCCATGATCAGGAAGCGCGTGGTGTTGTGCGCATGGTCCTCGATGTGGCGGGCCAGCAGGTTGAGGCCGTAGATCTCGGCGGCGAGGTCGGAGGCCAGAACGCCCTCATCCCGCGCGCCCGAGGCCTGAAGCTCCGCCGCCGCCCCGGCGCTGTCTGCCGCCGCTTCGCCGGCAATGCCGTTGGCCGCGAGGAAGGAGGCGCATTGCGGTAGGAGCACCAGATGGGCGCGCACCTTCTTCACCTCTTCCAGCGTCACGCCGGGCAGGGCCATCAGCGAGATATGCACCCGCACGAAGGCCTCATCGACGATATGCAGACCGCTCTCGGGCAGCAGGCGGTGAATGTCGGCCACCCGGCCGTAGGTGGAGTTTTCGACCGGCAGCATCGCCTGATCGGCGGCGCCGGAGCGCACGGCCTCGATCACATCCTCGAAGCTGCGGCAGGGGATGGCCTCCATATCCGGGCGCGCCTCGGCGCAGGCCTGGTGCGAATAGGCCCCCAGTTCTCCCTGAAATGCGATCCGGCCTGCCATTGCCGCCTCTCCCCTGACACTTCACACAATTTTTGCCCCCTCGGGCGTTTGGTCGCGCCTGATACGGCTTGCAGCGCGGGGTGGGAAGCGCGTAGAAGGCGCCGAGACCCACACCACGGACAGGATGCGACATGTTCGACACAATGACGATGGTCAAGGCATTTGGCTGGTTTTGCGGCGCGCTGCTGATCTATCTGCTCATCAACTGGGCCGGTGAATCGCTCTATGCGATGGATGCCGGTGGCCATGGCGAAGAGGGCGAAGAGCACGCGATGGGCTATGCCATCGAGGTTGCCGACAGCGGTGAAGGTGCCGAGGCCGAGGAAGATACCGGCCCCGCCTTTGAGGAAGTTTTCGCATCGGCTGATGCGGCCTCCGGCGAGAAGGTCTTTGGCAAGTGCAAGGCCTGCCACAAGCTCGACGGCACCGATGGCACCGGCCCGCACCTGAATGGCGTCGTGAACCGCGCCATCGGCGGCGTTGCCGGCTTTGGCTACTCCGACGCGATGGCATCGCATGGTGGCGAGTGGACCCCCGAGGCGCTGAGCGAGTTTCTCGCCAACCCCAAGGGCTATATGAACGGCACCAAGATGAGCTTTGCCGGCCTCCGCAAGATCGAGGACCGCGCCGATGTGATCGCCTACCTGCAGTCCGCGCAGTAAGCCATAGCACCAAGCATTCAGAGGCCGCCGCCGGGTAACCGGGGCGGCCTTTTTCATGGGCAGGGGCCGGTTTGCCGCAGGCCTCGCGGCGTGCTCACGAGGTTTCAACTTGCAAGCCGGGACCGGGGGCATTTAGCTAAAATTAACGATGCTTTGCTGTAATGGTGCCCGCGCGGGTGCCCTGCCCAGCCTGATCCGAGAGGAGCCCGACTTGCGCCAGACAGACACGCCGCCCCAAGCCGCCCCTGCCAGAGCCTCCGCCAAGGCAATCGCCGCCACCGCCCAACGGGCCAAGGGGCGAGAGATGCTGGCTTGGGGTGCCGGGCTCGCGCTGGCGATGGTTCTGGCCGCGCTGCCCGCTCTGGCGCAGGAGACGATCACACGCCACGGGATCACCACCTTCCCCGGCGGCGAGCTGAAGTATGCGGCGGATTTCGAGCATCTGGAGTATGTGAACCCCGAGGCGCCCAAGGGTGGCGAAATGTCCGTTTGGACTTTCGGCGGGTTCGATAACTGGAACCCCTACACCATCAATGGCCGCTCGGGCGCGCTGGCGAGCGCTCCGCATGAGAGCCTGCTGGTGGGCACCGCCGACGAGATCGGCGCAGACTACGGGCTGCTGGCCGAGAGCCTCGAATACCCCGAAGACCGCTCTTGGGTGATCTTCACCCTGCGGGAGGGCATCACGTTTTCCGACGGCTCGCCGCTGACGGCGGAGGACGTGCTGTTCTCCTATGAGCTCTTCCGCGAAAAGGGTCTGCCGAGCTACCGTGAGATCCTCTCTGCCTCGGTTCAGAGCGCCGAGGTGATCGACCCCCGGCACATCCGCTTCGACTTTGTTCCAGAGAAGGAAAAGCGCGACCTGATCCAGATGGTCGGCGGCCTTGCGATCTTCTCCAAGGCGCAATACGAGGCCGAGAAGATGGACCTCGAAGAGCCGCAGAACACCCCGTGGCTGGGCTCCGGCCCCTATGTGGTCGACCTCTCGCGCAGCGAGATGGGCAAGACCGTGGTGGTGACCCGTAACCCCGATTATTGGGGCAATGACCTGCCGATCAACGTGGGCCGCAACAACTTCGATGCCCTGCGGGTCGAGTATTTTGCCGATTACGCGGTAGCGCTGGAGGGCTTCAAGGGCGGCACCTACCTGTTCCGCAACGAGGCCAGCTCCAAGGACTGGGCCACGGGCTATGATTTTCCGGCGGTGAACAACGGCTGGGTGGTGAAGCGTGAGCTGGAGCACGGGCGCATCGCGCCGGGCCAGAGCTTCATCTACAACCTCCGCCGCCCGCAGCTGCAAGATGCCCGGGTGCGCGAGGCCATCGGGCTGATGTTCAACTTCGAATGGTCGAACGAAAAGCTCTTTTATGGCATCTACGCCCGGGTCAGCTCGTTCTGGGAGAACACTGACCTTGCCGCCACGGGTATGCCGAGCGAGGCCGAGCTGGCGCTGCTTGAGCCGCTGCGCGCCGATATTCCAGAGGAGGTCTTCACCGAAGAGCCCTTCATGGAGCCGGTGTCGGATGCCGGCAGCGCGACCGACCGGCGCAACCTGCGCAAGGCCAACCGCCTGCTGGACGAGGCGGGCTGGAGCGAATTCAACAACCAAGGCCTGCGGGTGAAAGATGGCAAGACCCTGCGCATCGAGTTCCTGAACGACAGCCAGACCTTCGATCGGGTGATCAACCCCTTCGTCGAAAACCTGCGGGCCGCCGGGATCGACGCGGTGCACCAGAGGGTCGACAATGCCTCCGCCACCGAGCGCGAGCGCCCGCCGGGCTTCGACTTCGACATCGTGACCGGCTTCCTGCAAACCGGCTACATCCCCGGCGACGGGCTGAAGCAGTATTTCGGCGGCGAAACCGCCGATACCTCGACCTTCAACAAGATGGGGCTCAACAACCCCGCCGTGGACTCGCTGATAGAGAGCGTGAAGGCGGCCACCGATGAAGACGAGCTGCGCGTGGCGATCTCGGCGCTCGACCGGGTGCTGCGGGCGTTGAAGTTCCGCACGGGGCAGTGGCACAAGGCGGCCGATACCGTGGCCTACTACGATATCTACGAGCATCCCGACCCGCTGCCGCCCTATGCCCTCGGCAACCTCGATTTCTGGTGGTATAACGCCGAAAAGGCCGAAGAACTGAAGGCGGCCGGCGCGTTTTGAGCAGCGCGACAAGAACGATAATACAGGCGAAAAGGCTCTAGATGAGCGCATATATCCTAAGGCGGCTCCTGCTCATCATCCCGACGCTGTTCGGGATCATGCTGGTGAACTTCGTCCTCACCCAATTTGTCCCCGGCGGCCCGATCGAGGCCGTGATCGCGCGGGTCGAGCAGGGCGAGGGCGCGGGTGACAACGTGACGGGCGGCGCCGATGCCGGACAGCAGCAGAGCGAAAGCGTGGATGAGCGCTACCAGGGCGCCCGTGGCCTTTCGCCCGAGTTTCTGGCCCAGCTCGAGGTGCAGATGGGCTTTGCCCGCGTGGTCTGCGAAGCGGGCTACGAGCCGCGCAACGGCGAGGAGATCACCCATCGCGACCTGAGCGCAGAGGCCTGCACCAAAGAAGATATCGGCATTGCCGAGCGGTTCTTCATCATGATGGGCCAGTATGTGACCTTCGATTTCGGCGAGAGCTACTTCAAGTCGAAGTCGGTGGTGAGCCTCGTGATCGAGAAGATGCCTGTCTCGATCACCCTCGGCCTCTGGTCGACGCTCATCGCCTATCTCATCTCGATCCCGCTGGGCATCCGCAAGGCGGTGCGCGATGGCTCCCGGTTCGACACGTGGTCATCGGGCGTGATCGTGGCGGCCTATGCGATCCCCGGCTTCATCTTTGCCATCCTGCTGCTGGTGCTTTTCGCCGGCGGGTCGTACTGGAAGATCTTTCCCCTGCGGGGCCTCACCTCGCCGTCGGCGATCTGGGAAGATCTCAGCCTTTGGGGCAAGGCGCTGGATTACCTCTGGCACATTTTCCTGCCGGTGCTTGCCAGCTCCATCGCGGGCTTCGCCTCGCTGACCCTGCTGACCAAGAACAGCTTCCTTGACGAGATCAAGAAGCAGTATGTCATCACCGCGCGCGCCAAGGGGCTGAGCGAGAGCAAGGTGCTTTATGGCCATGTGTTCCGCAATGCGATGCTGATCGTGATCGCGGGATTCCCCGGCGCGTTCCTCGGCGTGTTCTTCGGCTCGTCCCTCGTAATCGAATGGCTCTTCTCGCTCGACGGGCTCGGGCGGCTAGGCTTTGAGAGCGTGGTGGATCGGGATTATCCGGTCGTCTTCGGCACGCTCTTCGTCTTCGGCCTGATCGGCCTGCTGGTGAACATTTTGAGCGATCTGATGTATGTCTTCGTCGACCCGCGGATCGACTTTGAGCGGAGGGCGGGCTGATGGCTTTGATCAAACTCGGACCGCTCGGCAAGCGCCGCTGGCGGAACTTCAAGAAGAACCGCCGCGCCTTCTGGTCGCTGATCCTGTTCAGTCTGCTCTTTGGCCTCAGCCTCTTTGCCGAGTTCCTCGCCAACGACAAGCCGATCCTCGTGCAGTATCGCGGCGAGTACTACATGCCGATCCGCACCTTCTACTCCGAGCAGGACTTCGGCGGCGACTTCCGGACAGAGGCCAAGTATCGCGACATCGAGGTGCGCTGCCTGATCCGCTCCGGCGGGCTGGACACCTGCTTCGACGATCCCGAGGCGGTGTATGAAGACGCCGCCGATGGCGTGGTGGATGGAGAGCAGATCGAGCAAGGCTGGGCGCTCTGGCCGCCGATCCCCTATTCGTTCAACACGCCGAACGACGATATCGTCGGCGCGGCCCCCTCGGCGCCAGACCGCAACCACTGGCTTGGCACCGATGACGGCAGCCGCGATGTGCTGGCGCGGGTGATCTACGGCTTCCGCCTTTCGGTGCTGTTTACCCTTATCGTCACGGTCGTCGCCTCGGTCATCGGCATCGCGGCGGGGGCGGCGATGGGCTATTTTGGCGGCTGGGTGGACCTGTTCTTCCAGCGGATGCTGGAGATCTGGGGCGGCATCCCGGGGCTCTACGTAATCATCATCATGTTCGCGATCTTCGGGCGAAGTTTCTGGCTGCTGGTCTTCCTCACGGTCCTCTTCGGCTGGCCAGCCCTTACGGGCGTGGTGCGGGCCGAGTTCCTCCGCGCCCGCAACTTCGAATATGTCCGCGCGGCCAAGGCGCTGGGGGTTTCCGACAGCAAGATCATGTTCCGCCACATCCTGCCCAACGCAATGGTCGCCACGCTCACGCTCATGCCCTTCATAATCACCGGCACCATCGGCGGGCTCGCCACGCTCGACTTCCTCGGTTACGGCCTGCCCTCCTCGGCGCCCTCGCTCGGGGAGCTGACCCTGCAAGCCAAGCAGAACCTGCAGGCACCGTGGCTCGCCTTCACCGCCTTCTTCACCTTCGCCATCATGCTCTCGCTGCTGGTCTTCGTATTCGAAGGCGTGCGCGATGCCTTCGACCCGCGGAAGGTGTTCTCGTGAGCGCGGTGCTTGAGGTCGACGGGCTGAAGGTTTCGTTCCGGCAGGATGGCGAGACGACCCATGCCGTGAAAGGCGTGAGTTTTACCGTCGGCAAGGGCGAGACCGTGGCGCTGGTGGGTGAGAGTGGCTCGGGCAAGTCGGTGACCGCGCTTTCGACCGTGAGCCTCTTGGGCGACAGCGCCCGGGTGGAGGGCTCAGTGCGCTACAGGGGCCAGCAGATGGTAGGCGCGGATGAGCAGAAGCTGATGGAGGTTCGGGGCAACGACATCTCCTTCATCTTCCAGGAGCCGATGACCTCGCTCAACCCGCTGCACACGCTGGAAAAACAGCTGGCCGAGAGCCTCGAACTGCACCAGGGCATCAAGCGCAGCGAGGCGCGCGGGCGGATCGTGGAGCTGCTGGAAGACGTGGGCATCCACGACCCGGAGAGCCGCCTTGGCGCCTATCCGCACCAGCTTTCGGGCGGGCAGCGGCAGCGGGTGATGATCGCCATGGCGCTGGCCAACAACCCCGATCTGCTGATCGCCGACGAGCCGACCACCGCGCTCGACGTGACCATTCAGGCCCAGATCCTCGATCTGCTCGCGGAGCTGAAACAGAAGCGGCAGATGAGCCTGCTGTTCATCACCCATGACCTCGGGATTGTGCAGGCGATTGCTGACCGTGTCTGCGTGATGAAAGACGGCGAAATCGTTGAGGCCGGGCCGACGCAGGAGATTTTTGGCAGCCCAAAGCACGACTACACGAAGAAGCTGCTCGGCGCCGCACCCCAGGGCGGGCCGCCGGCGATTGCTGCCGGGGCGGAGGAGATTGTGCGCACCGAAGACCTGCGCATCTGGTTCCCGATTCAGGCCGGGCTGCTCAAACGCACCGTGGGCCATGTGAAGGCGGTGAACGCGGCCAGCCTCAGCGTGCGGGCGGGTGAGACCGTGGGGATCGTGGGCGAGAGCGGCTCGGGCAAGACAACGCTCGCGCTGGCGATCATGCGGCTCATCCGGTCGGACGGGCCAATTTATTACCTTGGCGACAATATTCAGGGCTGGACGACCCGCCAGATGCGCGAGCTGCGGCGGCACATGCAGATCGTGTTCCAAGACCCCTTTGGCAGCCTCAGCCCGCGCCTGACGGTGGCGCAGATCGTGGCCGAGGGGCTTGGCGTGCACGGCGTGGAGAAGGGCCAGAACCCTCGGGAGCTGGTGGCCCAGATGCTCACCGAGGTCGGGCTCGACCCCTCGGTGATGGACCGCTATCCCCACGAGTTCTCAGGCGGCCAGCGCCAGCGTATTGCCATCGCCCGTGCGATGATCCTCCGGCCTCGGCTGGTGGTGCTTGATGAGCCGACCTCGGCGCTCGACATGACGGTGCAGGTGCAGATCGTCGATCTGCTCCGCGATCTCCAGCAGAAGTACGGGCTGGCCTATCTCTTCATCAGCCACGACCTGCGGGTTGTGCGGGCGCTCAGCCACAAGGTCATGGTGATGCGCCAGGGCGATGTGGTGGAGGCCGGGGCTGCGGCAGAGGTCTTCGATGCGCCAAAGACCCAGTATACCCGCACGCTCATGGATGCGGCCTTCGATCTGCCGGGCGCGGGCGAGGCGTGATCCGGGCCATCGCTTGGGATTTCGACGGGGTGCTCAACCGCTCTGTCGAAAACGGACGGTTTCTTTGGGCAGAGAACTTCGAGCGCGACACCGGGCAGAGCCTTGCCGGGTTTCAGCGTGCGGTGTTCGGAGAAGGTTTTCGGGAGGTGATCGAGGGGCGTGAAGACCTCGCCGACCGGGTGCGTGGCTGGTGTGAGGCTGTGGGCTATGCGCCGGGGGCCGAGGCGCTGATCGAATACTGGTTCGTGCGCGACGACAACCCTGATGAGGAGATGCAGGCGCTGCTGGCCCGGCTCAAGGCCGATGGCACGGCGCAGGTCATCGCTACCAACAACGAGGCGCGGCGAAGTCGCTATATCCGTGAGCAGACCGATTGGATGTTGCGGGTGGATGGGCTTTTCTGTTCGGGCGAGTTGGGGGTGGCCAAGCCGGAGGCGGGGTTTTTCGACGCGGTGAGTGAAGCATTCTCTGTGCCGCCGGAAGAGTGCCTTTTCGTCGATGACTCCATCGCCAATGTGCAAGCCGCCCACGCGCTGGGCTGGCGGGCCTTTCACTTCACGCCCGAAACGCGCGGGCGGCTTGCTGCCGTGATCGCGGGAGAAGATGCCTCGCCGGGTGGATGAGGCGGATCAGATTGCCGAGCTGTGGCCCGCGCGGGACAAGTCGTAGGCATCTGCGGCCCGCGCGATGACGCGCGTGAGCGGGCGTGCCTCGGGCGGGATCTGGATGCCGGTGGAGGACTGGGTGACCACCCCGCTGAAGCGGGCGGCGATGCCCGAGAGCACGCTGCGCACCCAATCGGGGCGTGCCCCCACGGCGGTGATCTGGTCGATATCGCAGCGGAAATCGCACATCAGTTGCTCGATGATCCGGCCACGCCAGACATCATCCTTGCTGAACACATGGCCCCGCGCGGTGGCGAAGCGGCCCTCGCGCACATCGCGGATGTAGGCAGAGGTGGCGGAGGCGTTTTGCGCGTAGCCCTGTGGGAAGCGCGAGATCGACGAGGCCCCGAGGCCGACGAGCGCGGTAGCGGTATCATCGGTGTAGCCTTGGAAGTTGCGGCGCAGCCGGCCCTCGGCCAGCGCACGGGCAAGGCCATCGCCGGGGCGGGCGAAGTGGTCGATTCCGATTTCGTCGTAACCATCCCAGCAGAACAGGCGCCGGGCGGTCTCGAAGAGCCCGAGACGTTGCTCCGGTGTGGGCAGCGCATCGGTCGGCAGGAGCGACTGGCGCTTGGCCATCCACGGCACATGGGCGTAGCCGTAGAGCGCCACCCGGTCGGGCGAGAGTGAGAGCAGTTTTTGCACTGAGCTGGCCATCCGCTCATCGGACTGGTGCGGCAGGCCGAAGAGGATATCGGCGTTCAGGCTCTCGATCCCGCGTGCGCGGATCATCTCGACGGCGCGGGCGGTCAGCTCATAGCTCTGGTCGCGGCCTATGACTTTTTGAATCTCGGGGTCGAAGTCTTGCACGCCAATTGAGGCGCGGGTCATGCCTGCCTCGGCCAGCGCATCGAGGCGGGCTTCGTCTATCTCGTTCGGATCGATTTCGACCGAGAACTCCGCGCCGGGTGCCATCGGCACCACGGTTTCGACCGCCTCGGCCAACTCTGCCATTTGCCCGGCGTCCATCAGGGTGGGCGTGCCGCCGCCCCAATGCATCCGGCTCAGTCGCACGCCGGGCGCAAGGTGACGGCCCAGCATGGCGATTTCGGTCTTCAGCACCTCGAGATAGGCCCGCACCGGCTCGGCGGAGGATGTGCCCTGCGTGCGGCAGGCGCAGAACCAGCAGAGCCGGCGGCAGAAGGGCACATGAATGTAGAGCGAGATCTGACCGTTCTCGGGGATCGCACGGAGCCAGTCGGTAAAGCGGGTGCCATCCACACCCCCGGCGAAATGCGGGGCGGTTGGGTAGCTGGTGTAGCGGGGCACACGTGCGTCAAAGAGGCCGTGGCGGGCAAGTTGTGCGGTGGTTTCCATTGGCCTAGATTACGGCCCTGAGGCACCGGGGTGCCTTGACCCAGATCAACAGGTACAAAATGGCCGTCCTCGACATCCAGTTCACGTCACACGACTGCGGCTCCTGCCCGATCCGCCACCGTGCGGTGTGTGCCCGTTGTGATGATGACGAGCTCGCGCGGCTGGAAGAGATCAAGTATTACCGCAGCTTCGAGCCGGGGCAGACGCTGATCTGGTCGGGTGATCACATGGATTTTGTCGGCTCCATCGTCAGCGGCGTGGCCACGCTGAGCCAGACGATGGAAGACGGGCGGACGCAGATGGTCGGCCTGCTGCTGCCGTCGGATTTTGTTGGCCGTCCGGGCCGCGAGCAGGCGGCCTATGATGTGACGGCGGTGACCGACCTGACGATGTGCTGTTTCCGCCGGAAGCCGTTTGAGCACCTGATGGAGACGACTCCGCATGTTGCCCAGCGGCTCTTGCAGATGACGCTGGACGAGCTGGATGCGGCGCGGGAGTGGATGCTGATCCTTGGCCGGAAAACAGCGCGGGAGAAGATTGCGAGCCTTCTCTCCATCATTGGGCGGCGGGATGCCTCGCTGGGCCTTGGCGGGCCGGTGGGCGACGAGATGGTGTTTGATCTGCCGCTCACCCGCGAGGCGATGGCCGATTATCTTGGCCTGACGCTTGAAACTGTGAGCCGCCAGGTCTCGGCCCTGAAGAAGGACGGGATCATCGCGCTCGAAGGCAAGCGCCGGGTGCGGGTGCCGAGTTACGATGCGCTGCTTGCCGAGACCGGGGACGATTCGGACGGCGGGCTGATGGCCTGAGCCCGGTGGTAAGGTCTCCCACCCCTCGGATACGTCGCAGGGTAGGATTCAACTTAGCAATGGGCACGAGATTCACCGCGCCATGAACACCGGCACCGGCGGCTCTTCCAAGACGTCCCGAGTGGCTCCGCCGAGGATCGCCTCGCGGAAGCGGGAGTGGCCGTAGGCGCCCATCACCAGCATGTCCGCCCCGAAGTCCGCCACATGGCGGGAGAGCACGTCTGACACTTTGGGCATGGTGCGCGACAGCACCGAGATTTCGCAGCGCAACCCGTGGCGGGTGAGCATCTGGCTCAGCGCGCCGCCCGGATCAGAGCGTTCGGGGCCGTGGCGTGGCGGGTCTATGATGGCGATGTTCACCAGATCGGAGCCGGCCAGCAGCGGCATGGCCCGGCGGATGGCGGCGAGCGCCTCGGGGCTCTGGTTCCAGGCCAGCACGGCGCGGCGCGGGCGCACCGGCGCTGCCACGGCTTCAGGTACGACCATCACTGGCGCGTGGCTGTCAAACAGGGCGGCTTCCAACGCGATCTCATACTCCGGGCCTTTGCCGCTGCCGTAGGGGGCGGGCATCACCACCAGATCGGCAAAGCGGGCGCGCGAGGTGATCAGGCCCGCGAGGACCCCCATCTGGCCCACGGCACTCTCGACCGACCAGCGCAGGGGAGAGGCTTTGAGGTGCGCGCGCGCGGAGGCCTCGATCTGCTCGGCGGCCGCACGGGCCTCGTTGTAGGTTTCCTGCTGCACGACCGCGGTGGCGCCTGCGTAATAATAGCCGATCTGGGTACGGTCGCAGCCGATCCCGATCACCTCGAGATGCGCTTCGAAGGCATCGGCCAGCGCCTCGGCGTGGCCGAGGGCCAGAGCATGCGGTGCGCACTCAGAGAGCGGTTCGAGCAGGGGGGCGAGTATCGTTTTCGGGTCCATCATCGTCATTTCCTCACGCGACTGAAGGGCAGACATGGCCGCCATGTTGCTGCTTGGAGAGTGCCGCAAACGGCGCGCGCAGAAATTGACCTGAATCAAGGACGCACCGCCCGTTTCAGAAGAGTTTGCCCTCAATTCGCAGGCCCGTGCCGGGGGGATTCCCGCCGTGGCCTGCGTGAGGACAAAGAAGGGAAACGTCATGTGGGACTACGTGAAGATCGTGCTGTTCGGCCTGATCGCGTTGCTCGCGGCGATTGCTGCGAACTATGCGCGCGACTTGGCCTATATGGTGCACGCTCTGATCATCTTCGCCGTTGCGGCGGGGATGTTCATCTGGGCGGTACGCACCACCTGGGAGGAAAAACCGGCGCCTGCCGTCAACGCTGAGGGCTACATGGACGGGGTGGTGCGCTACGGCGTGGTCGCCACGGCCTTCTGGGGCGTTGTCGGCTTTCTGGTCGGCACTTTCATCGCCTTTCAGCTCGCCTTCCCGCAGTTGAACTTTCACCTGCTTGGTGACGGCATCGGCAACTTCGGGCGGCTGCGCCCGCTGCACACCTCGGCGGTGATCTTCGCCTTCGGGGGCAATGCCCTGATCGCAACGAGCTTCTACATCGTTCAGCGCACCAGTGCGGCGCGGCTGTGGGGCGGCAACCTCGCGTGGTTCGTGTTCTGGGGCTACAACCTGTTCATCGTTCTGGCCGCCACCGGTTACCTGCTGGGCGCGACGCAGAGCAAGGAATACGCCGAGCCGGAGTGGTATGTGGACCTCTGGCTCACGCTCGTCTGGGTGGCCTACCTGTTCGTGTTCCTCGGCACGATCATGACCCGGAAAGAAAAGCACATCTACGTGGCGAACTGGTTCTTCCTGAGCTTCATCGTCACCGTGGCCCTGCTGCATGTGGTCAACAATCTGAGCATCCCTGTCAGCATCTTCGGCTCCAAGTCGGTGCAGGTGTTTGCCGGTGTGCAGGATGCCATGACCCAATGGTGGTATGGCCACAACGCGGTGGGCTTCTTCCTGACTGCGGGCTTTCTGGGGATGATGTACTACTTCGTGCCCAAGCAGGCCGAGCGTCCGGTTTACTCCTACAAGCTCAGCATCATCCACTTCTGGGCGCTGATCTTCCTCTACATCTGGGCCGGTCCGCACCACCTGAACTACACCGCGCTGCCCGACTGGGCCTCGACCCTCGGCATGGTGTTTTCCATCGTGCTCTGGATGCCCAGCTGGGGTGGCATGATCAACGGTCTGATGACGCTTTCGGGCGCATGGGACAAGCTGCGCACCGATCCGATCATCCGGATGATGATCGTCTCCATCGGATTCTACGGCATGTCGACCTTCGAGGGCCCGATGATGTCGATCCGCGCGGTCAACTCGCTCAGCCACTACACCGACTGGACCATCGGCCACGTGCACTCCGGCGCACTCGGCTGGAACGGCATGATCACCTTCGGCGCGCTCTACTTCCTGGTGCCGCGTCTCTGGAACCGGGCCAAGCTCTACAGCCTGCCTGCGGTGAACTGGCACTTCTGGCTCGCGACCATCGGGATCGTTCTCTACGCCTCCTCGATGTGGGTGACCGGGATCATGGAAGGCCTGATGTGGCGTGAAGTGGACGCCAACGGCTTCCTGGTGAATGCCTTCGCCGACACGGTGAGCGCGAAATTCCCGATGTATGTGGTCCGGGCTCTGGGCGGGGTGCTCTACCTTGCCGGTGCGCTGATCATGGCCTGGAACCTGTGGATGACGGTGCGGAAGGGAGAGGCTCGCATGCCTGCCCCTGCCGCCGCCGTCGCCGCTGAATAAGGAGGGCCGGAGCAATGGCACTTCTCGACAAGCACAAGATTTTGGAAACCAATGCTACGCTGCTGCTGGTGGGCTCCTTCCTCGTTGTCACCGTGGGTGGCATCGTAGAGATCGCCCCGCTCTTTTACCTCGATAACACCATCGAGGATGTGGAGGGGGTGCGGCCTTATAGCCCGCTGGAGCTGACCGGGCGCGACATTTACATCCGCGAGGGCTGCTATGTGTGCCATAGCCAGATGATCCGCCCGATGCGGGATGAGGTGGAGCGCTACGGCCACTACTCCCTTGCGGCGGAAAGCAAGTACGACCACCCGTTCCAATGGGGCTCCAAACGCACCGGGCCGGATCTGGCCCGCGTGGGTGGGCGCTACTCCGACGAGTGGCACGTGGATCACCTGATCGACCCGCAGAGCGTGGTGCCCGAGAGCGTGATGCCGAAATACGGCTACCTGCTCGACCGGCCTATCGAGGGCGAACACGTGGGCGAGCTGATGGCCACGCACCGCATGGTCGGCGTTCCTTACACCGACGAGATGCTGGAGGCGGCGGCGGCAGACTTTGCCGCTCAGGCCGACCCCGACAGTGACTATGACGGGCTGATCGAGCGCTACGGCGACTCTGCGCAGGTGCGCAACTTCGACGGGCAGGCGCAACTCACCGAGATGGATGCGCTGGTGGCTTATCTTCAGGTGCTCGGGACGATGGTGGATTTTTCCACCTTCCAGCCCGACGAGAGCCGGTAAGGGAGGGCGCGCGAAATGGATACCTATTCGTGGATGCGTGAACTGGCCGACAGCTGGGTGCTGCTCGCCATGTTCGTCTTCTTTCTTGGTGTCGTGGTCTGGGCCTTCCGGCCCGGCTCGCGGAAGGACCATGAGGAGAGTGCCAACCTGATCTTCCGGAACGAAAAGACGCCTGCGGGCGAGGGCCTCGAGGAGGCGAAGCAATGAGCAAGAAACCGACGACGCCTGAGAAGGACATTCCGACGACCGGCCACACTTGGGACGGGATTCAGGAATACGACAACCCGATGCCGCGCTGGTGGCTCTGGACCTTCTACGCCACCATCGTCTGGGGCATCGGCTACACCATCGCCTATCCGGCGTGGCCCCTCGTGAAGGGCGCAACGGAAGGGATTTTGGGGTATTCGACCCGCGCCGAAGTGCAGGCCGAGATCGACAGTTTCGACGCGGCCAACGAGGGGATGCGGCAACGGCTGGTTGAGGCCGATCTGAACCAGATCAGCACCGACCCGGAGCTCGCCAGTTTTGCCCAGAATGCCGGTGGCGCAGTGTTCCGGACTTGGTGCGCCCAGTGCCACGGCTCGGGTGCGGCGGGGGCCAAGGGCTACCCGAACCTGCTCGACGACGATTGGCTCTGGGGCGGCGACATGGAGGCGATCCACTTTACCGTGACCCACGGCATCCGCAACGAGGATGACCCCGATGGTGAGGCCCGCTACTCGGAAATGCCGCGCTTCGGCACCGACGAACTGCTCGAGACGGAGGAGATCGAGCAGGTGGTGAACTACGTGCTGTCACTCTCCGGCGAGCCACAAGATGCTTCGAAGGTGGAGGCCGGCAAGATCGTGTTCGAAGACAATTGCGCCGCCTGCCACGGCGAGGCCGCCGAGGGCGACCGCGAGCAGGGTGCGCCGAACCTCAGTGACGCGATCTGGCTCTACGGCAGCAGCTATGCCGATGTGATGGACTCGGTGAGCAGCGCCCGTTTTGGCGTGATGCCCAACTGGAACACCCGGTTGAGCGAGGCCGAGATCCGCGCGGTATCCGCCTACGTCCACGGGCTTGGCGGTGGCGAGGCGGCTGCGGAGTAAGGCGCGCAGGAACAACACAGAGAGGGCCGCCCCGGGAGATCGGGGCGGCCCTTTAGATTTTACGGCGATCAGTGTGCCGTCATCGCGTGCACCACGTCCTCGGCAGAGAGCGAGGAGGGGTAGTAGGTGGGCCAGTTGGTGAGCTCTTCGAGAAGAGCGGCCCGATCATCGCCCCAGTAGAGGTGGTAGTGATCGGCCTTGCCGGGTGCGATCTTGTGGTCGGAGAACTGGAAGAAGCCGGGCGCCCCGGCATCGCCTTCGGTCTTGGCGAAGACGAACCGGACGCCGCGATTGCCCTTTTCGTAGTTCAGGATCTCGTAGCCGTCGTAAGTATAGCGCGCCTGAAGCGGGCCGTTCTCTCCGTGGAAGGTGACGGTGTCACCGTCGATCACGATCCGGTCCACATCGGTGGCATATCCCACCTCGTAATAGGCCTGATATTCTTCGGCGGTCTTGTCGCCGTTTTCGGCCTTGTGCTGCATCACGGCGTCGAGCTTGCCTGAGGTGAGCAGCGGGTAGACCGACTGCCAGTCGCCAGCCCAGTCGGAGAGCGGGCGATCGGCGATCTGGCTGTCTTCAAAGTAGCCTTTGTAGATTTGCTCGGCCTCAGCATCATGGCTGTGATCGTGGTCGTGTTTGGTCTCCGACCAGGCCGGGGCCGCGAGGAGGAGGCCGGCGAGCGCCGCGCCGAGGAGGTTGAATTGCATGGTGTGTCCTTCGGGATGATTAGTAATGTTATAACATAACGCATCCCGCATACCGCAGGACCCGGGCGCTCTGCAACCGGCCCGTGGAAACGCGAAGAGAGCCGCACCGTTCCGCCGATGCAGCTCTCTTGCGTGCCAGTGCAGCTCACATTCAGACGTCGGGGAACGCAGTGAGCCGCGGGAGCATTTTCCGCCAGGGAGCGGTGGGACGGGCACACGCCTTGGGGCTCTCGCCAGTCCGGGTGGCCGTGAAGAAGGCCCTTGAAAGAATGTTGAACATATCGCGCCTCCTTTCTGCGCCGGTTGTCCCACCGTTATTGACCCTATTGGCACTTCAGGCGAGCTTAATAGAAAGTCATATGTTAGATATCCTTACAGATGCCGCTCAGAGACCTCCCGCCCCCAGCCATGCTTCGAGCCTTTGCCGCCTTGGCGGAGGCTGGCTCTGTCACCGCCGCCGGGGCGGCGTTGGGCGTGACGCACGCGGCGATCAGCCAGCAGATCCGGGCCCTTGAGGCGCATCTTGGCGTGGCGTTGGTCGAGCGCAGGGGCCGGTCAGTGCAGCTTACGGATGCCGGGGAAGAGCTTGGCGCAGCGGTCAGCGGCGGCTTTGCACTGATCGGGGATGCGGTCGCGCGGATCACCGGGCAGGGCGAGGGCCGACCGGTGCAGATCACGACCACGCCGATGTTTGCCGCCTACTGGCTCATGCCGCGGCTCGCCGGGTTTCGCCAGCGCTTCCCCGAGGTGGAACTGATGCTCAATCCATCGCCGCACCTCGTGCCACTCACCCCGGGCGGAGTGGATATTGCCATTCGCCACGGCGCGGGAAACTGGCCGGGCGTGGAAACCGAACTCCTTGTGCCGTCGGAATATGTGATCGTTGCCGCGCCCGAACTGGTCGAAGGTCGCAAGATTGCCGAACCGCAGGATCTTCTCGACCTGCCTTGGCTACAGGAATTGGGCACCAACGAGGTGGATGACTGGCTTGCAAGCCACGGGGTGACTGAGGCGCGCGCACGGCTGCACAGCCATTTGCCCGGCAACTTCGTGCTCGAAGCAGCCCGGCGGGGCGAGGGGCTGGCGGCGACGACGCGGGCGCTGATCGAGGAAGATATCGCGGCGGGGACTTTGAAGGTGCTCTTCAGCCGCGACACAATGAATGAGGGCTACCACATCGTCACGCGCCCCGGCCCCCTCCGCCCGCCGGCGGCCAAGTTGAAAAAGTGGCTGAGGGCGCAAAAAAGCTCCGCCGATTGACCCAGATCAAGGCCGCCGAGTCGGGTGGGGCGTAAAAGGAAGGCATAGCGAACCAAGGCACCCTCCCTTCCGCCAAGGTTCCGCACTTCCGGCTTGTCCGGATAGGCCCCGGCCCTCCTTCCTGTTCGCGCGTTTCCTTGGAAGGGTCGGGGCCAAAGTGCATCTGCTCCCCCCTCAACCCAGCGCGAAAATCCGCAGTGAAGAGTCAGCTTTTGATTCAGGTCAAAGCCGCGCCGGCGCACCGGTGACATTCATGATGCGGGATATATGCGCGAAAGGGCGTGAGTCGTGAGCACGGTCGAGCCGGAAGAACCAAAGAGCCTATATGCGGCGCGAGAGCCGATCTTTCCCCGCCGGGTGAAGGGCAGCTTTCGCAACCTGAAATGGGTCATCATGATCGTGACCCTCGGTATTTACTACCTCACCCCTTGGCTCCGCTGGGACCGCGGCCCGAACCTGCCCGATCAGGCCGTGCTCGTAGATCTCGCCAACCGCCGGTTCTTCTTCTTCTGGATCGAGATCTGGCCGCATGAATTTTACTTCATCGCGGGCCTGCTGATCATGGCAGGGCTGGGGCTGTTTCTGTTCACCTCGGCTCTGGGGCGGGTCTGGTGCGGTTATGCCTGCCCGCAAACGGTCTGGACCGACCTCTTCATCCTCGTTGAGCGCTGGATCGAAGGGGACCGCAACGCCCGCCTCCGCCTGCACCGGCAAAAGAAGCTCGATTTGCGCAAAGCGCGTCTCCGCGCCTCCAAGTGGGCTGCCTGGTTGCTTATCGCGCTCGCGACCGGCGGCGCCTGGGTCTTCTACTTCACCGATGCGCCGACCCTGCTGCTTGACCTCGTTACCCTGAGCGCTCATCCGGTGGCCTACACCACCATCGGCGTGCTGACGGCGACGACCTTTGTGTTCGGCGGGTTCATGCGAGAGCAGGTCTGCATCTACATGTGTCCGTGGCCGCGCATTCAGGGCGCGATGATGGACGAGAACACGCTGACCATCGGCTACCGCGACTGGCGCGGCGAGCCGCGCGGCAAGGCGCGTGACCCGAGCGCGGGGGACTGCGTGGATTGCATGGCCTGCGTGAACGTTTGCCCGATGGGGATCGACATTCGCAACGGACAGCAGATGGAGTGCATCACCTGCGGCCTTTGCATCGACGCCTGCGACGAGATGATGGACAAGCTCGGCCGCAAGCGCGGCTTGGTCGCTTACCTCGCCATCTCCGACGAGGAATGGGAGACCACCGGGAATCCGGCGAAGAGTGTGTGGCGGCATCACATCTTCCGGCCTCGGACGATGCTTTACACCGCGCTCTGGTCGCTCGTGGGCATCGCACTTGTCGTCGCTTTGTTCATCCGGGACGACATCAGCCTCACCGTCGCACCAGTGCGGAACCCGGTTTACGTGACCCTCTCGGACGGCACGATCCGCAATACCTATGAACTGCGCCTGCGCAACAAGCACGGCGAAGACCGGCGGTTTGGCATCGCGATCACCGGCGATCCGGCGCTGCGGGTGGCGATTGAAGGCACCCCCTATGGTTCGGTCATGGTGCCGGCCGATGAGACCATGCTGCAACGGGTCCACGTGCTGGCCCCGGCAGGGTCGGAGGCGGCGCAGGGCGACCTCACAGAGTTCCGGTTCTGGGTGGAAGACCTGAGCAATGGGGACCGGGTGCACAAGGACAGCACATTCAACGGAAGGGGACAGTGACGATGGGCGAGATTACCGGGCGGCAGGTGTTTGCAGTCACAACGGGGGCCTTTGCCGTGATCATCGGGGTGAACCTCGTGATGGCTTACAAGGCGGTCAGCACCTTTCCGGGCTTGGAGGTGAAAAACAGCTATGTCGCCAGCCAGGAGTTTGACCGCAAGCGCGCGGCGCAGCAGGCGCTGGGCTGGACGGTTGCGCCGCACTACGAAATGGGGCGGCTCGCCATTGCGGTGAACGGCCCCGAGGGGCACCCGGCAAAGCTTGAGGGATTCGCAGTGCAGGTTGGGCGCACCACTGAGCGGCAGCATGATGTCGAGCCGGAGTTCACCTACGAGGCCGGGCACTTCGTGGCGCCGATCAAGCTGGCGCGGGGGCGTTGGGAGTTGCGGGTGAAGGCGCGGGCTGAGGATGGCACACCCTTCGAGCAGCGGCTCATTCTGACGGTGAAGGGCTGAGATGGACGGAAGCCTGGAGCGCGGCGGCCTCGCGGCCTGCCCCGCCTGCGTGGCGTTGCCCAATGTGGGCGATGTGACGGGCGGCGCGGCGGAGAAGGAACTGCTGATCTCGCTGCCCGAGATTCACTGTGCCGCCTGCATCAGTGGGGTCGAGAGGGTTCTGGCCGCCCAGCCCGGCGTGGCCTCGGCCCGGGTGAACCTCACTTTGAAGCGCGCGACGGTCGAGGCGGAAGAGGCGGTTCAATCGGGCGCCTTGGTCGCTGCGCTGGGTGCGGCGGGCTTCAAGGCCCATGAGCTGGACGCGGGGCTGCTGACCAGCACCGAGGCAGATAAGGCGGGCCGCGACCTGCTGATGCGCCTTGCAGTGGCGGGCTTTGCGATGATGAACGTGATGCTCCTCTCGGTTGCTGTCTGGTCCGGGGCTGACGGCGCGACGCGCGACCTGTTCCATTGGATCAGCGCTGCCATCGCCTTCCCCGCCGTGGGTTTCGCCGCGCGGCCCTTCTTTGCCTCCGCCTCGGTGGCCTTGAAGGCGGGGCGGCTCAACATGGACGTGCCGATCACGCTGGCGATCCTGTTGGCGCTTGGCACCTCGCTCTATGAGACGATCCATTCCGGGGCGCATGCCTATTTCGATGCCGCCCTCTCCCTCACATTCTTCCTGCTGGCCGGTCGCTACCTCGACTTCCGCACTCGCGCGGTCGCCCGTTCGGCGGCGGAGGAGCTCGCGGCGCTGGAGGTGCCTCGCGCCGTGCGGCTCTTGGATGGCGCGGAAGAGACCGTGGCTGTCGGAGAGCTAGCGGTGGGCGACGTGGTGCTGGTCCGCCCCGGTGGCCGGATGCCGGTGGACGGGGTGATCGTGGAAGGCGCGTCGGAGCTGGACCGCGCGTTGCTGACGGGGGAGACCCGGCCAGTTGTCGCCATTGTTGGCCAGCAGGTCAGCGCGGGCGAGGTCAACCTGACGGGCCCGCTGACCGTGCAGGTGACTGCGGCGGGCAAAGACAGCTCGCTCCACCGCATGGCAGATCTGGTGGCCGTCGCCGAGAGCGCCAAGAACAAATACACCTCGCTGGCCGACAGGGCCGCCGGGCTCTACGCGCCGGGGGTCCATATCCTTTCTGCCCTGGCCGGGATTGGCTGGTATCTGGGCACGATGGATGCCCGGGTGGCGCTGAACATCGCGGCTGCGGTGTTGATCATTACCTGCCCCTGCGCGCTTGGCCTCGCCGTGCCTGCCGTTGTTACCGCCGCGTCGGGCAAGCTCTTTCGGAAGGGGCTGCTGATCAAGGACGGTACCGCGCTGGAACGGCTGGCGGAGGTGACTCACGTAATCTTCGACAAAACGGGCACGCTCACTATGGGCACGCCCGAGCCGATGAACCTGTGCGACATTCAGGAGCGGGACAAGCGGCTGGCGCTTTCGCTGGCGATGGGGTCGGCCCACCCGCTGGCGATGGCCCTGACAGGAGCGCTAAGGGGCGACGGTGTTCTGCCGTTGCCGGTAGAGGGGCTGCGGGAGGTGCCCGGTTACGGCACCGAGGCACGTTGCAAGGGCAGGGTGGTGCGGCTTGGCCGGGCCGAATGGGTTGATGCCGAGGCGGGCGATGAAACGGCGACTTGGCTATCGGTGGCAGGGGAGGCGCCCGTTGCCTTCACCTTCGCAGATGCGCTGCGCCCAGGTGCGGCTGAAGCCGTGGCAGCGTTGAAGGCTGCCGGATGCGAGGTCGAGCTGCTCTCGGGCGATGCGCCGGGCGCGGTGACACGTTTTGCGGCTGCACTCGGGATCGACTCCTACCAAGCGGGTGTGCTCCCGGCGGAAAAGGCCGCTCGGGTGGAAGCGCTTCAAGCCGGGGGCGCAAAGGTGCTGATGGTGGGCGACGGGCTGAACGATACGGCGGCGCTCGCTGCCGCACATGCCAGCGTCAGCCCGGCAACGGCGTTGGACGCGGCCCGGGTGGCCTCCGACATCGTGCTGCTGGGCGAGAGCGTGGCGCCGGTGGCTGAAGCGGTGACAACGGCACGCAAAGCGGTGAAACGGATTCGCGAGAACTTTCAGATCGCAACGGCCTACAACGTCATCGCGGTGCCGCTCGCCGTGGCGGGCATGGCAACGCCGCTGGTGGCGGCGCTTGCGATGTCGGCCAGTTCGATCACTGTCTCGCTCAACGCCCTTCGGTTGCGGTAGGGTCGGCGCATGGAAATTCTCGTTTACCTCATCCCGATCTCGCTGATCCTCGGTGGGATCGGGCTTGGTGCATTCTGGTGGGCGGTGCGGAGCCGCCAGTTTGACGACCCGGAAGGCGACAGCCAGCGCATTCTATCCGACGAGTGGGACGATCACCCGAGGCCGTAGAAGCCTAGGATCGCTCTGAACAAATTGCCCCTGAAAACGGGTGCGCCCGGCAGATTACTCTACCGGGCGCGTCCCTCGTTTATTCTTTTGGCTCAGCCTTGGCCGGGCTCGAGTGCGGTGCAGGTCGTGCCGCGTGCCTCGAGGCGGGCGCAGGCGAGCTTGGCCTTGTCGGCGGAGAGGCCGACGAAGATCGCTTCGAACCCACCCTTTCGGTTGTTCACCTTGCGCAGGCTGCCATCGAGCGTTTCCATCTCTTTCAGCGCGGTCTTCAGCAGCACCTTCTCCGCGGAGAAGCGGGAGGGGTACTTGCCGAGCGAGATCGCCCAGAGTTTGCCGCCGGAGGTGGAGGCGCGGGTGATCACAACCGGCTCTTCCGGCTGGGTCCGCACCGGGGCGGCGACCGGCAGAGCGGCCGGGGCCGGGTCTGCGGATGCAAGCTGCACGGTTTCAGCCTCGGGGGCGCTGCGCTCGGGGCGCGGTTTGGGCAGGAGGGCGCGCGAGAGGGCGGGGCCGCCTGCGGCCACGAAGGTGCCCGGCTCTTCTGCCACGGCCATCTCGAGGTCGCCCGCGCTGCCCGGCACTTCACCCGGCTCGGCTTCGGGGCGGGCGGTGGGGCTGACGGCGGCCAGCATCACCTGCTCGGGAGCCACATCGTCCTTTTCCGGCTCACCCTTCAGCTCGGCGAGCGCTTCGGCCACCTGCTCTTCGTTCTCGAGGTTGCCCTCGGGGGCCGCACTGGCGAGCTTGGCTGGCTCTGCAGGCGCTACCTCCACCTTTGCCTCGGCGGCCACGGCAGCCACGGCGGCGTCAATCTCTTCGGAGAGCGCGGCCAGCAGCATCTCATCGGTGCTCTCGGCCTCAGGCGTTGCCGGCTCCGAGCCAGGACGGCGGCGGGGGCGGATGGAGAGTTGAACCGTGCCGCTCACGCGGATCGTTTTGCCCTTGTAGATGCCATCGCCGGTCTTGGGTGCGGGGGTCGGCTCCTCCAGCATGGCGGTCATGACCGGGGCAGGGCCAGTGTCATCACGGGTGTAGGCCGGCCTTGCGGGCTTGCGAACGGCCACCTGAGAGGGGGCCCTGCGAAAGCCGAGATCGAGCAGTTCGGCCACCTTGGCGTTGCGCGTGGCAGAGCTGCGGCCGCCGAAGACGGTGGCGATGATACGCTCGCTGCCGCGCTCGGCTGACGCCACGAGGTTGAAGCCGGCGGCACGGGTGTAGCCCGTCTTGATGCCATCGGCGCCTTTGTAGGCGGAGAGCAGGCGGCGGTTGGTGTTGTTCACCGTCTTGCCCATGGTCGAGGTGCTCATGCGCGAGAACAGGTTGTAGTAGTCCGGGTAGTCGTAAAAAAGGTGACGGCCCAGCTTGGTCATGTCGGAGGCGGTCGACAGATGGCCCGATTCGGTGAGGCCGTGGGCGTTTTTGAAGGTGGTGCGCGACATGCCGAGCGCGGCGGCGGTGCGGTTCATCCGGCGGGCAAAGGCTGCCTCGGAGCCGGAGATGCCTTCACCGATGGCGGTGGCGGCGTCATTGGCCGATTTCACCGCGGCGGCGCGGATCAGGTAGCGCAGCTCGACCTTCTGGCCAGCGCGCAGGCCGATCTTGGAGGGCGGCTCAGAGGCGGCCTTCTGCGAGATCAGGATCTTGCTGTCGAGCGAAAGCTCGCCGTGCTCCACCGCCTGGAAGGCGATGTAGAGGGTCATCATCTTGGTCAGGGATGCGGGGTGCAGCCGGGTGTCGGCATTGCGCGAATGCAGCACCTCGCCGCTGCGTGCGTCGATCACCATTGCCGCGTAGGGTGCCGCGTTTGCGCGCAGCGAAATGCCCAGAAGCGTGATGAGAAATAGTCCGATGAAGAGGCCAAAACGGCCCCTGTGGGAGAGCGTGCTCACGTCGCTTGCCTTTTACTGCCTCAGGCTGCCGGATTTTTCCGGTCAGCAATTTTTGTATTGATTTGATACCACGCTAGCACAGGAATTTTCGTGCGAAAACAGGGCATTTTCGTGGTTTTTTAAGGTTGCAGCGATGCCACATGCGCAACATCTAGCGTGGGGCTCGGGGCCGTTCCGCTAGATGCGTTATCCGATCTCGGCAACCAGTGCCGGAAGTTTGCCCAAATCGGCAATTTCGCGGAACCGGGTTTGCGCGCGGGGAGGGTCGGCGTGCTCCAATGCCCATCCGAGGTCTTGGGGCACGAAAACGCCCCACGCACCGACGTCGATTGCAGGCAGAACATCGGATTTCATGGAGTTTCCGACCATCATCGCCTGACCTTCGCCATGACCTGCGAAGATTCGGGCGTAGGTTTCAGGGGTCTTGTGGCTGACGATCTCGACTGAGTCGAAGAGATCACCGAGCCCCGATTGCGCCAGTTTGCGCTCCTGATCCAGCAGGTCGCCCTTGGTGATGAGCGCGATTCTGTGGCTGCCTGCGAGGGCCTCGACCGCCCCGCGCGCGTGCGGGAGCAACTCTATAGGGTGCGAGAGCATCTCCTGCCCGGCGGCGAGGATCTGGCTGATCACCTCGCCGGGCACCCGGCCTTCGGTGACCTCCAGCGCGGTCTCGATCATCGAAAGCATGAAGCCTTTGATCCCGAATCCGTAGTGCCCGATATTGCGTTTTTCGGCCTCCAGCAGGCGCGCATCGAGATGGCCTGGCTCAGCAAAATCAGCCAAGAGCTCGGCGAATCTCTCTTGGGTAAGCTGAAAAAACCGCTCGTTGTGCCAGAGCGTATCATCGGCATCGAAGCCGATCATACGGAGGTTCTGCGACGTTGTGCCGGGCATTCTGCGCTTTTCTCACCGTTCGCACCCTTTTCAGGGCGGGTATGGGCCATATATAACGGCCCCGATATCCCTTGCACCAGACCGCCAGACCGGAGCGCCATGCGCCTTGAGCCCATCACGATGTCGCAAGACGACGAAGACGACGCCATTGGCGGCGATCCGTCGATTGCCCTCAAGACACGGCCCAAGACCAAGAAGCCGCCGATGTACAAGGTGCTGCTTCTGAACGACGATTACACGCCGATGGAGTTTGTCGTTCATGTGTTGGAGCGGTTCTTCAACATGACCCACGCGGAGGCGTTCGAGATCATGCTGGCTGTGCACAAGAAGGGTCTTGCCGTGGTCGGCGTGTTCAGCCACGAGGTGGCCGAAACCAAGGTGGCCCAGGTGATGGATTTCGCCCGGCGGCACCAGCACCCGCTGCAATGCACGATGGAAAAGGAGTAGGGCTGCGGCCCTCCCGGCAATGACTTCCCGATTGAAAATGGCGCTCGATGCGGGCGCGGCGACCCTGCCAGAGGGCCGGATTGCGGTGTTTCGCCCCGGCGCGAGCGAAAGCTGGCTGCCCGAGGGCGCCGAGGTGATCACCGGTTTCTACCCCGATCATGCCGCCTGGACAGCGCGGGGCTTTGACGTGGCCCGCAGCCCCGAGGGCACCTACGCAGGTGCGGTGCTGTTCGTGCCGCGCGCAAAGGCTCTGGCGCGTGATCTGCTGGCGCAAGCGGCGGCATTGGGCGGGCCGGTTGTGGTGGATGGTGCCAAGACAGATGGGGTCGAGAGCCTGTGGAAAGCGGCCCGCAAGCAGGGCGAGGCTTCTGACGCCTTCTCGAAGGCGCATGGCAAGGTCTTCACGGTCACGGGCGGCGACTTTTCCGCATGGCGAATGGCAGAGGACAGCGAGGCCGAGGGCGGATGGATGACCGCGCCGGGCGTTTTCTCTGCCGATGGGCCGGATGCAGGCTCCGTGTTGCTGGCCGAGGCTCTGCCGGCGCAGATGAAGGGCCGCGTGGCCGACCTTGGGGCGGGATGGGGCTACCTTTCCGCCGCCGTGCTGAAGCGCGAGGGCGTGACGGGTGTGGAGCTGGTGGAAGCCGAATGGGCCGCGCTGGAGGCCGCACGCAGCAATGTGCCAGACCCGCGTGCTACCTTTATCTGGGGCGATGCGACCCAGCCGCTGGCCGAGCCGGTCGACCATGTGGTGATGAACCCGCCCTTCCACCCGGCCCGCACCGCAGACCCGGCGCTCGGGGCTTCTTTCATTGCCTCTGCCGCTGCGTCATTGAAGCCCTCGGGCAAACTCTGGATGGTCGCCAATCGCCATTTGCCCTATGAGGCCGCCCTCGCGGCTCACTTCGGTGAGGTGAAGGAGATCGGCGGCGACACGCGCTTCAAGCTCTTCTCTGCCGCACGGCCCGCTCGCCAAGGGCGCCGATAGACACTAAGCTTCGGCCCCATTGGCCGTGTTGAAGGATCGCACATGAGCTTCTCGATCAAGGGCAAGAGCTGCATCGTGACCGGCGCCAGCCACGGGCTGGGTCTTGCCATCGCGCGGCACTTCGCGGAGCGCGGTGCCTATGTGATGGCGGCAGACAGCGACGATAAGCGGCTCGCCGAGGCTCTGGCGGCCGATGCCGAGGCCGAAGATAGCCGGCTCCGCTACTTTGCCGGCGACCTTCGCCAGCGGCTGGCGCAAGCCAACCTCGTCTCCGCCACCATCGACGCTTTCGACCGGGTCGACGTGTTGGTGAATGCCTACCGCATGGTGCTGCCCTCCAAGCCGGGAAACCCGGACGAAGACGCGGTGGAGGAACTGCTGCAGCAAAACCTGCTGACGGCGCTGCGGATGACCCAGCTCGTCTCCAAGCGTTTCGTGAAACAGGCAGAAGGCAGCGAAGACGAGGGGGGCGTGGGCTGCGTGATCAACATGAGTTCCATCGCCGCCCGGCGCACCCACCCACGGCTGCTGGCCTATTCCGTGTCCACCGCTGCGTTGGATCAGATGACTCGCTCGATGGCCGTGGCCCTCGCACCCGACCGTATCCGGGTGAACGCTGTGAGCTTCGGCTCGGTGCTTACCACCTCGCTGAACCAGGCGATGAACGAGAACGAGGGGTATCGCGAGGATATCGTTAGCCACACCCCGATGGGGCGCATTGCGCAGCCCTCCGAGGTGGCCGAGGTCGTGCAGTTTCTGGCCTCCGAGAGCGCGGGCTTCATCACCGGTCAGGTGGTGACGATGGACGGCGGCCGCTCGCTGGTGGATCCGGTGGGCGCACCAGCGCACTGAGAGCCTTGCGGGCGTGTTCCGCCTTCAGCCCTTGGTGGCAATCCGGCGATCGATGGCGTCCCAGATCTGGGCGGCGACATTGATGCCGTCGAACCGCTCCAACTCCTGAATCCCGGTGGGAGAGGTCACGTTTATCTCGGTGAGCCATTCGCCGATCACGTCGATCCCAACGAACACCTGCCCACGCTCCCGCAGGAGCGGGCCGATGCGGGCGCAGATTTCGCGGTCGCGCTCGGTCAGATCGACCTTCACCGGTTTGCCGCCGACGTGCATGTTGGAGCGGGTCTCGCCCTCCAGCGGCACCCGGTTGATCGCACCAACCGGCTCGCCATCCACAAGAATCACCCGTTTGTCGCCTTTCGAGACGGCGGGCAGGAATTTTTGGGCGATGAGCGGCTCCCGGTTGATGCCGCTGAAGAGCTCATGAAGCGAGGCAAGGTTGCGGTCGTCCGGGCCGAGGCGGAACACGCCGGCCCCACCGTTGCCGTAGAGCGGTTTCACGATGATGTCGCCGTGCTCTGCCTTGAAGGCCTTCAAGGCATCGAGGTCGCGGGCGATCAGCGTGGGTGGCGTCAGGTCCGAGAAGTTCAGGACCAGCAGCTTTTCGGGACTGTTGCGCACCCAGAACGGATCGTTCACCACCAGTGTCTTGCCGCCGATCTGCTCAAGCAGATGGGTCGTGGTGATGTAGCCCATGTCGAACGGCGGGTCCTGCCGAAGCCAGACCACATCCATCTCGGCAAGGTCGATCTCAGCCATTTCGCCAAGGCTGAAGTGATCGCCTTCGACGCGGCGAACCTCCAGCGGCCAGCCTTGGGCGACGACCTTGCCCTGCTTCCAAGACAGTTTGTCCGGGGTGTAGTAGAAAAGTTCCAATCCCCGCGCCTGTGCCTCTTCGGCGAGCCGAAAGCTGCTGTCGGCATTGATGTTCACGCTGCCGATCGGATCCATCTGAAAGGCGACCTTCATCGCACACCCCCTCAAGCTTTTGCTCCTTTCTCATGGCGGAGCAGGCAGGGAGTTGCAACGGCTCAGGTGCAGAGCGCCCCTTCGAGAATGCGCAACTCGCCGCGTGCATTCACCAGTGCGAGGTCAAAGCGCATGGGGGTGGAAAGGGCTGTGGGATAACGGCCCACGTATTCGGATGCTGCGGCCATGATGCGGGAAACCTGCTGCGGTGTGATGGCTTCGGCAGCGCTGTCGAAGGTGCGGCTTTGTTTGACTTCGACAAAAACCACCGTGCCCGGCGCTTCGGCCACGATATCGATCTCGCCGCCATCGCCCCGCCATCTGCGCTCGGCGATCCTCACGCCCTGTGCTTCGTAGTGAAGTGCAACGGAGTCCTCGGCCATGCGCCCTGCATCGTAGTTGCGCCGTCCGCGCTGGCGGCGTGCAGAGCTCGGAGCGAGGTCAAAGGGCATCAATTGTCTCCGTCAGAGCGGGCCAACTCGAGTGCCCGCTGATACATCTCGCGTTTTGGCCGCCCGTATGCGGCGGCCACCTCGGCGGCGGCATCCTTAACGCTGAGCCGCGCCATAGCTGAGCGTAGCGCTGCATCGACGGCCTCAGGATCGGCCTCTACAGCCTCCGCCCGGCCAAGGATTAGTGCGATCTCCCCGCGGGGCGGGTCGTCATCGACCGAGGCAAGTAACTCCGCAAGCGAGCCACGCCGCACTTCTTCGAACTTCTTGGTCAACTCACGGGCAAGCGCTGCCGGGCGGTCGTCCCCAGCATGGTCGCAGAGAAGGTCTAACAATCCCCTAACGCGCTTGGGGGATTCGTAGAGGATCACCGTGGCCTCCATCGCAGCGACCTCTTCGATGAATTTCTTGCGCGGACCGCCAGACGAGGGCGGGAAGCCGACGAAGGTGAAGCGGTCGGACGGCAGGCCTGAGAGCGTGAGCGCCGCAATGGCCGCCGAGGGGCCGGGGGCTGTGGTCATATGAATGCCGCGTGCGGCGGCCTCGCGGCTCAGCGCAAAGCCCGGATCGGCCACCAGCGGGGAGCCCGCTTCGCTCACATAGGCGACGGAGGCTCCTTCGGCGGCGAGCTTCAAGAGCCCGTCCCGCGCGGCCGGCGTCGAATGGTCGTGATACGCAATCAACCTGCGTCCGGCGAGCGGGACGCCATGCAGCTCCAGCAGCTTGCGGGCCGTGCGGGTATCTTCGGCCGCGATGACCTCTGCCGATGCCAGTACATCCAGCGCCCGCAGCGTTATGTCGCGTGCCGAGCCGATTGGGGTGGCCACGAAATAGAGGCCTGCCGCGAGCGGGGTCTTGCGCCAGGCTGGTCCTCCCGAAGGCTCAGACATTTACTTGGCTCCCGCAGATGTTAGAATTGTTCGAACCCGGCTGTTGACACCGAAGCCCCGAGGCTCTGAAGGAGTATCCCATGTTCGCCGTCTTGACGACACCCCGCCGCCTGGCGGCCAAGATCCTTGCCGTTGGCGCCATTGCGCTTCTGGCTGCCTGTGACCCGGCGGCGCTTGGCGGTGTTGGCGGAAACTCCGGTCCGAAGATCGACGCAAGCCGCGCCGTTCCGGTGGCGCTTCTGGTGCCGGGCGGCTCCGGGCGCTCGGGCGATGACGTGCTGGCCAAGGCGCTCGAGAACGCGGCGCGCCTCGCCATCGCCGATCTCGACGGCGTGCAGATCGACCTTCAGGTCTACAACACCGCCGGCAATGCGGCGACCGCGGCGCGGCAGGCGCAGGCTGCCGTGGATGCCGGTGCCAAGATCATCCTCGGGCCGGTCTACTCCGAAGCGGCCAATGCCGCTGGTGTGGCCGTGGCCGACGAGGGCGTGAACGTGCTGGCCTTTTCCAACAACCCGGAGATCGCGGGCGGCAACGTGTTTGTCCTCGGCCCGACTTTCGAGAACACCGCCAACCGGCTGGTCTCCTACGCCCGGCGTCAGGGCAAGGGCAACATCTTCACCGTGCATGCCCGCTCGGTTGCCGAGGAAATCGGACGTGACGCCATTGCAAAGGCGATTCGGAACAGCGGTGCCAGCAATGCAGGCTCCGTCTCATTCGAACTGAGCCAGCAGGGGCTTGTGGCGGCGGTGCCGAACATCGTTGCGCAGGCCAAGGCCTCGGGCGCGACCTCGGTGTTCTTCACCTCTACCAATGACGGTGCGATGCCCTTCCTTGCGCAGCTGTTGCCCGAGGCTGGCCTCTCGCCGTCGGCGACCCAGTTCATCGGGCTTGGGCGCCTCGATATCCCTGCCGAGGCACTGACACAGCCGGGCCTTCAGGGCGCGTGGTTCGCCCTGCCGGACAACAACCTCTACAACAGCTTCCAGAACCGTTACGCCGCCCGCTTCGGGGGCAGCCCGCACCCGATCGCCGGCCTCGCATTTGACGGGATCGCCGCCATCGGTGCCCTCGTTGAGCGCCGCGGCGCCGATGCGCTGACCCGTGGCGCCCTGACCCAGGGCTCGGGCTTTGTCGGCACCGGCGGCATCTTCCGCCTCCGCGGCGACGGCACCAACCAGCGTGGCCTCGCCATCGCCCAAATCCGCAACAATCAGGTCGTTGTCATTGACCCAGCCCCAAGAAGCTTTGGCGGAGCCGGTTTCTGACCGGCAGCCTGCCAGCCCGCACCTGCCTGACCCGATCACCCCTTCCGGCGCGCTCCTGTGCCCGCCGGAAGAGATCATCGACCCTGCAGTCCTAGCAGAGGCCATAGAGGCCGAGTGCCTGGATGCGGGCGGTGATGCCATGGCACTGCGCGGTCTTATCACCCGGCACTTGAACGCCGCGGCTAAAGCCGGGCGGGCGAGCATTGGCGCGGCCTTTGAGGCACATGCTCTACGCGCCCGCGAAATGGTGCATGCCTATGCCTACCTGACCGACGGGCTTGTGGTGACAGCCTTCTGGGCCGCCCGGCGCTTTTTGCATCCGCTGCCCAACCCCACCGCTTCGGAGCGGCTCGCGCTCTGCGCGGTAGGCGGCTACGGCCGGGCCGAGATGAGCCCGCAGTCGGATGTCGACCTGCTGTTCCTCACCCCCTACAAGATCACACCCTGGGCTGAGAGCGTGATCGAGAGCACGCTCTACATCCTGTGGGATCTACACATGAAGGTCGGTCACGCCAGCCGGACGGTGAAAGACTGTCTGCGCCTCGGCAAGCAGGACTACACGATCCGAACCTCGCTCATCGAGCTGCGCTTTCTGGCCGGTGACAAGGCGCTGGAGGCGGAGCTTCACACCAAGCTCCATCAAGGCCTCTTTGCGGGCACCGGCAAGGAGTTCATTGAGGCCAAGCTTGATGAGCGCTCCGAGCGCCACAAGAAGCAAGGTGGCCAGCGCTACATGCTGGAGCCCAACGTGAAGGAGGGCAAAGGCGGCCTGCGCGACCTTCAGAGCCTGTTCTGGATCGCCAAGTACATCCACCACGTGGACAAGATCGAAGATCTCGTGCCGCTCGGTGTCTTCACGCCGGAGGAATACTGGGCCTTCGAGCAGGCCGAAAACTTCCTTTGGGCGGTGCGCGCGCATCTGCACCTCATCGCCGGTCGCCCGGCCGATCAGCTGACCTTCGACATGCAGATCGAGGTTGCCGAGCGGATGGGCTATGCCGACAGCCCGGGCCGCCGGGGTGTTGAGCACTTCATGCAGGACTACTTCCGCCATGCGACGATGGTTGGCGAACTGACCCGCATCTTCCTCACCGCGCTCGAGGCCGATCACGCCAAGCAGCTGCCGGGCCTGATGGGGCTGCTGCGGCGCCGCAAAGTGAAGCCGGGCTATGCCGTGCGGCAGAACCGGCTCGATGTGAAGGATGAAAAGAAGTTTCTGGCAGACAAGCTGAACCTGCTTCGGATCTTCGAAGAGGCCCTGCGCACCGGTCTGTTGATCCACCCTGATGCGATGCGGCTCATCACTGCCAATCTCGACCTGATCGATGACGACATGCGCGGCGACAAGGAGGCCGCCCGAATCTTCCTCGATCTGCTGGTGAAGCATGGCAACCCGGAGCGGGCGCTGCGCCGGATGAACGAGCTTGGCGCGCTCTCGGCCTTCATCCCCGAGTTCGCCCCGATTGTGGCGATGATGCAGTTCAACATCTACCACAGCTATACGGTTGATGAGCACACCATCCAGTGCATCAGCCAGCTCGCCCAGATCGAGCGCGAGGAACTGGTGGAAGACCTGCCGGTGGCCTCTCGCATCCTCAGGAAGGGCGTGAACCGCAAGGTGCTCTATCTGGCGCTGCTGTTCCACGATATCGGCAAGGGCCGGGAGGAAGACCATTCGGTGCTGGGCGCCAAGATCGCCCGCGCGGTGCTCCCGCGCTTTCACCTCAAGCCGCGCGAGGCGGAGGATGTGGAATGGCTGGTGCGCTACCACCTGCTGATGTCGGACATGGCGCAAAAGCGTGACCTCTCCGATCCCCGCACCATCCGCAGCTTTGCCCGTGCCGTGAAAACCAAGAAACGGCTCGATCTGCTGACTGTGCTCACGGTCTGCGACATTCGAGGCGTTGGCCCGGAGACATGGAACAACTGGAAGGCCCAGCTGCTGCGCAACCTCTACCGGCAGACCGCCGACGGGCTCGAGAATGGGCTGGAGGACCTGAACCGCGACAAGCAGAGCGCCGAGGCGCGGCGCGAGCTTCGTGAAGCGCTTGAGGGTTGGGACAAGGCCGATGTACGGGCCGAGCTGGCGCGGCATTACGACCCCTACCTGCAAGGCCTCTCGACGCAGACCCAGGTGATCATCGCGGGATTGTTGCAGGGGCTGGGCGATGACGAGATTCGCATCGATCTGACGCCGGATGACGACCGCGATGCCACTCGGGCCACCTTTGCCTTGGCCGACCACCCCGGTATTTTCGCCCGCATCGCCGGGGCCTTGGCTCTGGTGGGGGCCAACGTGGTGGACGCCCGGACCTATACCACCAAGGACGGTTACGCGACGCCGGTGTTCTGGATTCAGGACGCCGAGGGCAACCCTTACTCTGCGGGCAAACTCGACCGGCTCCGCGCAATGATTTCGCGCACATTGAAGGGCGAGGTTCTGGCCCGCGCCGAGCTGACCAAGAAGGACAAGTTCAAAAAGCGCGAGAAGAGCTTCCGCTTCCCCACCACGGTCAGCTTCGACAACGAAGGCTCGGAGATTTACACCATCATCGAGGTCGACACCCGCGACCGCCCTGGCCTGCTCTACGACCTTGCCCGCACACTCTCGGAGCGGAATTTGCAAATCGCCTCCGCGGTGATCGCCACCTATGGCGCACAGGCCGTCGACAGCTTTTACGTGAAAGACATGTTCGGGCTGAAGATCCACTCGGAGAGCAAGCAGAAGGCGCTTGAGGCAAAGCTCAAGGAGGCCGTGCAGGCGGGGACTGACAGGGCAAACGGGTAGGGCGGGCAATCTCCATTCCCCCGGCACTCCCGCGCCTGTATGATCGCGCCAAAACGAACCGAGCAGCGCCATGCAACCCATTCGCCTGATCAAGGGCTTTCTGACCGTCGGACTGTGGACGCTGCTCAGCCGCGTCATGGGGTTTGCCCGCGATATCCTCATTGCCGCGCGGCTGGGCGACGGGCCGGTGGCAGAGGCTTTCGTCGTCGCCTTCACCCTGCCCAACATGTTCCGCCGGTTCTTTGCCGAGGGGGCCTTCAACCTCGCCTTCATTCCGATCTTCTCCAAGAAGCTCGAGAGCGGCGATGACCCGCAGGGGTTCGCCCGAGATGCCTTTGCCGGGCTGGCGGGCGTGCTCATCGTGTTCACCCTGCTGGCGCAGCTCATCATGCCTTGGCTGGTGTTGGCGATGGCCTCCGGTTTTGCCGAGGATGAGCGGTTCGACCTCGCCACCACCTTCGGGCGCATCTGCTTTCCGTACATTCTGTTCATCTCGCTGGCGGCCTTGCTCTCAGGCGTGCTGAACGCCACCGGCAAGTTTGCGGCGGCCGCCGCCGCACCTGTGCTGCTGAACGTGATCCTCGTTGCGGCCATGCTCACCGCTTCGGCACGTGGCTGGGACTTTGGCCTCACCCTCTCCTGGGCGGTGCCGATTGCCGGCGTAGCGCAGATGGCGTTGGTGTGGGTCGCGGCCGCCCGCGCGGGGTTCCGGCTGGTGCCGCGAATGCCACGTATGACGCCCGAGCTGAAGCGCCTCGCGATCATCGCCGCTCCCGCCGCGCTGGCAGGTGGGGTGTTGCAGGTGAACCTGCTGGTCAGCCGTCAGGTCGCCAGCTTCTATGACGGGGCGATCCAGTATCTGAACCTTGCGGACCGGCTCTATCAGTTGCCCTTGGGAGTAGTCGCCATCGCCATCGGTGTGGTGCTTTTGCCCGAGCTGTCCCGCCGCCTTGCCGCGGGGAATGAACAGGCCGGGCGCGACGGGTTCAACCGCGCCACGGAGTTCGCGCTAGTGCTGACGGTGCCCGCTGCCGTGGCGCTGGTGCTGGTCGCCGGGCCGATCTGCTCGGTGCTCTATCAGCGCGGCGCGTTCGATGCCGAGGCCGCCGAGGCGACGGCTCTGGCCACTGCTGCCTATGGGCTCGGGTTGCCTGCCTTCGTACTGCAGAAGGTGCTGCAACCGCTCTACTACGCCCGCCATGACACTCGCCGCCCGATGAACTACGCGCTCGTGGCGATGGTGGTTAATGCAGTGGCTGCCATCGGCCTTGCCCTCACCTTCGGGTTCGTCGGCGCGGCGCTGGGCACCACGGTCGCGGGGTGGGCGATGGTCCTGCTGCTCTGGCGCGGGTCGCGCAAGATGGGCGCGGCGGCCCAGGTGGACGCGCGCTTGCTGGCCCGGCTGCCGCGAATCGCGCTCTCGGCGGTGCTGATGGGGGCGGTCCTATTGGCGACTGAATGGGCGCTGGGCGAGGCGCTCTACACGGCAGGCGTCCGATACTGGGCGTTGCTGGCTCTGGTGATGAGCGGAATCGTCAGCTACTTCGCCGCAGCCCACGTCACAGGTGCGCTGCGGTTGAGCGAGTTGAAATCCGCCATGCGGCGGCGCGGAAGTGCGGAGCACTGATATCAAACTCATTGATGGGTATCGTAAAAACAATTCATTTCTGTTGGATCGGTGCAGGGCTTACATTGGCGCTATCCCTGAAAGGAACGCCCCATGACCCTCACCGATATTGCTTCTCCCGCCCATAGGCTGCCGCGCCCACGGTTTGTGGCTACCGAGCATCTGCCCAGCCTGATCGTCGCCCTCGCCATTGGCGTGATGCTCGGTCTCTTCATTGCCAATGCACCCGACTACGCGGCGCGGTTTCAGGCATCACAAGCCGCTGCGGCTGCCCAGCCGACGCCGGACTGGCATGGCAATGTGCGTCGCTCGGTGGTTCAGCCGTAAGGCGCCATCCGGCGCCTCAACTCTCGCGGAACGCCTTGTTGAAGTAATCTGTCAGCGGCTTGACCAGATAGGCCAGCGGGCTGCGATCTTCCGTCCGGATGAAGCTCTCCACCGGCATGCCGGGCAAGATCGCCTTGCCCGCCAGCTTGCCCATCTCGCCCTCGTTCAGCCGAATCTCGGCGCGGTAGAAGGTGGACTGGCTGCGCTCGTCAGTGAAGGCATCGGCGGAGACCTGCATCACCTTGCCAGAGAGTTCGGGCGTTGTGCGGCTGTCGAAGGCGGGAAAGCGCAGAACCGCATCCTGCCCCACATAGACCTGATCGATGTGGATCGGCTGGACCCGCGCGGCGATGACCAGTGGCCTGTCTTGCGGGATGAGGTAGAGCACTGGGTCGGCGGGGCGAATGACCGAGCGGGGGGTGTTGACCGTCAGCCCATATACGACGCCGGCCACGGGTGCCCGGATATCGAGCCTTGAGAGGCGCACGTTCAGCGCCTGCCGCCGTTCAATCAGCTCGGCTTCCTGCGCAGAAATATCCCGCAGTTGGGTGATCGCCTCCTCGCGTCTGTCGGCGGCGAGCTTGAGAATCTCGATATCCAGCTCGGTGATCCGGCCCTCGGCCTCAGCACGAGAGGCGCTCAGCCGCCCGATCTCGCCTGAAAGCCGCGCCTGTTCTCGCTCAAGCGTAAGCACCTTGTCATAGCTCACCAAGCCCCGGTCGAAGAGGCCGCGCTGGGTTTCGAGCTCTTTCTCGATCAGTTCGAGCTGGCGGGTGAGCGAGGCGCTCTGGGCATCGATTCCCTCCACCTGATTGTCGATCTGCCCCTTCCGGCGGGCCAGTTGCTCGGCTTCTTTGGCGAGCGATTCCTTACGGGCCTCAAAGAGCCGCGACTGGCCCTCGACCATCTCGGCAATCTCCGGCCAGCCTTTGGCCCGATCCGACAGCTCCTTGGCGAACTCCAGCGCCTCGGCCTCATCCCGTTCGGCGCGCAGCCGGGCGGCGCGCGCCATGATCTCGAAGAGCTGGCCCTCCACGATGGCCAATTCGGAGGTGAGTTCCGAGGCATCGAGTTGGATCACCACTTCGCCGGCGGCAACGATATCGCCCTCGACCACCAGCACCTTGTCGACCACCCCGCCATCGGGGTGCTGCACGATCTGCCGGTTCTGCTCCACCTCGATCTGGCCGCTGGCAATGATGGCGCCGGAGATGTTGGAGAAGGTGGCCCATGTGCCAAAGCCGCCGATCAACAGCAGCAGGGCAATGAAGCCAAGAGTCAGCGGGCGACGGGCAGAAAGGTTCATGTCACGCCTCCCTTGCCGGTGGAGCGCGAAATCTCGGCGTGGTTCTTCACCATCTGCTTCA